>OZ245020.1:1200000-1800000 GCA_965223865.1 Nitrosarchaeum sp. | reverse complement strand
GATGCCTCTTCTTTGATAATCATTATTTGTAGCATTTTCTAAAACTTTGAGAATTTTTGTTTTCTTTACTTTAGGACCCTCAGTTGCTAAATTTACAAAATCTATTGACTTTAAAGCTGTTTTTTTATTTTTGCCTCGAATTCTCCTAGTAATGGTTACTTGAACTTCATTTACAGCTTCATTTGGATATCTGTCCGTTTCATATTTGCGTCTAATTCTCAATGGATGTCTTCTTCCACCAGTTGTTTTACTGGTTGCAAGGTTCTCAACAGATTTTCTCACATATTTCTTCTTGTTTACTCTAATTTATACAAAACGCAAAGAAATAGGCTTATGCTAAAAATTATGTCTATTTGATTTCTGTTATGATAGAGTTTGTAGTATTCTTAAGTGATCTAGCTGCAGTCTTTCTTATTTTTGAAAATAATCTTTGTTTGAGATTTTCTACGTCTCCTTGAATTCCAAAATATTTTTGGAATTTTTCAGTAGTGCTGTAAATCTTCAATCTTCCTACATTTTGATTACTGATAAAATCTAATTGCTTTAATTCTTTAAGATGCGCGTAAACCCCTGAACCTCTTGTTTCTACAAGTTGTTTTGATGATATTGGTTGCATGTATGCAATGTAGGATAACGTCTTTAAAGTTGCATTTGGTAAAATTGGTTTTGATGCATATTTTTTTACTGTTGAACTATACTCTGGTTTTAATTGAAAGACATAAGACCCATCTGGAAGTATGGCTATTTCTATTGCTCTAAATGCGGTTCTTGCCCTTTTCATAATGTTGTTGAGGCATTCTTGTGTTTTAGTACGTGATTCTGTGCCTGAAGCTCGAATTAATTCTTCTATTCTTAATGGTCGTCCCGCCGAATAAAGAGCAGCTTCTATTCTTGCTGTTGCTTTATTCATATCGTCTATTTTCGCCAATTCTCTTTTTCTCCTCAAAAATTACTTAAAGAAATTCTTTCTCCATTTTTGATCAGTTTGTAAACTTCTCATTTATCAAAGTAATTTTAATGTCGTCTTCAACTTGTTCTAATTCTATCTTCTGGTCTCTTGCCAAAAATAAAATTGCGAAAAAACATCTTATGGAATCAACTTCGTCAAGATCTATTATGATGTTTTGAAGCAATCCTCCTCCTTCTGGAGTAATCTTTCTAATAATCAAATCTTCATATTTTCCAATTATACTTTCAAGTGAAATGAAATATTCTTGAAAATCTGGTGGTTCAATTGGTTCAATTTCAACTTGTTTATTTCTTCTAGATTGTGGATTTGCCATTGTTCCAATTAGATTCTGTAATAATCCTAACAAATCATCTAATGACACTGGATATGTAGATTCATGTCTATAAGGAATATCGACTAATTCTATGTCTACATCTGTTCGTTGTTTTAATGGTTTTTTTTCTATTGCAGCCCTTTGTAATGCAAAAATACTTTCAACCTTCATTCTGTATATTAAAGAAGATGATAAAGCTGCCATTCCAGCAACTCTTAGATCCTTTTTTCCACTCTTTTCAAGAATCTTAATTAGTAAATTCAAAATTTGAATAAGATCAATTTCCCAAACCTCTTTTTTTGTATCTGAAAGCGGATTAAATAAAACGTTTACCGGCGCGGAAGATATACTTAGATTTTGTTCTTCACTCACATCCTGATTTCAATTTTTATTCAATAATATCTAAGGGCTCTATTTTTTTCTCACATCCAGTCAACTCTTATATTGTTAAGGTTGAATTACTAATTTATGAAATCTGCTAGAATTACAGGTCCAAATGAACCATTGAAAATTTCAGAATCTGAAAACCCTCAACCTCAAGATAATCAGGTTCTAGTAAAGGTAAAGGCAGTAGGCGTATGCCATAGTGATCTTCATCTGTGGGAAGGGGGTTATGATTTGGGAGATGGCCAATTTATGAAAGTCACTGATAGGGGTGTAAAATATCCTGTTACTCCAGGACATGAAATTGTTGGAACTGTTGTTGATGTAGGTAGTGGTGTTACTGGTTTTTCAAAAGATGATGAGGTTTTAGTTTATCCTTGGATTGGTTGTGGTGAATGTCCTGCTTGTAAGGTTGGAAATGAAAATTTGTGTGATGCACCAAAATCTCTTGGAGTTTTTCAAGATGGTGGTTATTCTGATTACTCTCTTATTCCTCATTACAAATACTTGGCAAAATTAGATGGTATTGATCCTGAATCTGCTACTTCTTTGGCATGTTCTGGTCTAACTGCATATACCGCTATCAAAAAATCTAATCAAAATTCTCCGGAATTTCTTGTAGTTATTGGAGCTGGAGGTTTAGGTTTGATGGGAGTTCAGATTGCAAAAGCAATAACAAAAGCCAAAATCATTTGTGTAGATCTTGATGATCAAAAATTAGAGACTGCCAAAGAAATGGGTGCAGACTTTATTCTCAATTCAAAAGATCCTGAAACTTCTCAAAAGATAATTTCTATCTGTAACAACAAAGGTGCAGATAGTGTTGTTGATTTTGTTAATGCACCACCAACAGCAAAATTAGGATTGGCAGTTCTAAGAAAAAGAGGTAATCTAGTTTTAGTTGGATTGTTTGGGGGCTCTATCGAAATGTCATTAGTTACTATTCCTCTAAAATCTATCATAATTCAAGGTGCTTACACTGGAAATTACAATGATATGGTTGAATTACTGGATCTTGCAAGGAAGGGAGTTATTAATCCGATGATATCCAAAAGATATTCTCTTGACGAGGCTAATACAGCTTTGGAGGACTTGAAGGCAAGAAAGATTCTTGGTCGTGCTGTAATCAATCCATAGTTGATTTTTATCAATCATCAGGAATCCAACCTGACTTGATTTGATCTTGATCTGATTCTTCTCCAATTCCCGTTGCATACCTCCATATGAAAGGTGCATTGGTATTCATTTTGTTTTTAATTTTTAACAGGGATTCTATTTCTGAATTTAAATTCTTGTCTGCAGTACCATGCTCCTTACAAAATTTGCATTTTTGATCAAGCTCAATTGGATTAATCTGAGTCAATGGGTATGTCATACATGCTAATGGTCTATCTGTGTAAATTTTGCATGGATAACCACCATGTGGTGATCTGTTTTCTGTTTTAGTGTCAAGAAACGGGCATGTATTTCCATTTTTTTCTATTCCCATCATTTGATATGCTAATACTTTTGGCTTTTCATTTTCCTTAAAGGATACTCCTATTCTTGGTAAGATAGTAATCTTTATTCTATATTTTTTTGCCAAATTCTCTATTTTTTGTTTTTCTTCTGGCAGTATCAATACTCCTATTTTTCCAAATTTTTTATTAGGGTAATACTCTCTCTCAATACAACATTGGGAGCAATCTTGAATACATTTGAATTCCACATTGAAATCTAATTGGGTATAAATAAAATCTCTTTGTAATTTTGCAAAATTAATGAAATCTTTTTCAAAATCCCCACAGTTATATGATGATGATGTGAACAATTAGTATGGGCAAACGTCAAGTAAAAAATGAAAGCGACTTAAAAGAAATTCGATTACCAGAAGAGGGAGAATTATTTGGTAGAGTTCTTAAAATGCTAGGTGGAGAAAATGTCCTGATAAAATGCACTGATGGTATTACTAGACGTGGTAGAATTCGTGGAAAATTAAAGAGACGTGTTTGGATACGTGATAATGATATCGTGATAATTGCACCTTGGGACTTTAATGAATCAGAAAAAGGAGATATTGTTTGGAGATTTACTTTACCTCAAGTAGAGTGGCTTAAAACAAATAATCATATTCCAAAAGATTTCTAAATTCAATCTTTTTTTGAAGGTAATTTTCCTGTCCTCTCGTTTTAAGTGCCTACTTAATATACGGGTTGATATTACCCCAAGTCAAATGGAACAAGGCACAGTAAAATGGTTCAACCGTACAAAAGGCTTTGGTTTTATCGAAAGAGAATCTGGTGACGATCTATTCGTTCACAAATCAGATGTTGATGGATTCATCAATGAAGGCGATAAAGTTGAGTTCGAAGTAGGCGAAGGTAAGAAAGGACCAGCTGCTCAAAAAGTCAAAAAATCAGCATAGGCAAAAGATATTTTTTATAATTTAAGAGTAATTTTTGTTTTCTTAAATTAATTCATTTTTTATTTCTAATGTTTAAATAAATTCAAAGGCTTGTGGTCCCAAGCGAAGGAATTGAACCTTCGACAACCCGGTTTCTGTATGCCTGATATGCTGTTATTCGGTCAGCCATCAAAGCCGACAACTACAGCCGGAAGCTCTACCAGGCTGAGCTAGCTTGGGACAAAATTTCGAAACATTCTAGTATTAAAAAACTATCGAAGATATCAAATTTTCAAGCAGATCAGACCTAGTTCAAATAGGCATAAATAGTATTTTTCAAGAATTGGCACTGTGTATAAACTCGAACTAGCTTTTTCAGGTTATGTGTGTGCTTCTTATCTTCATAACCACGAATCTGTTGAATTAAAAGATAAATGGTTGCAATCCGAAAATATTGAAAAATTATATTTTGTAACCGGTACTTTTTCTGGCGAAAGCAAACCTTACTTTTCGGACTCTACAAATCATTACCTCTTGGCAAAATTCAAGGATGGATATAATATTACACAAGATCTAAAAAAATACAATCAAGAAAAGACATCATTTGTCTTCAATGTAAAAGATGATCTATTTGAGAGAGAGTTCCAAGGAGACACAAATTTTATTTCAATTTATTATTTAGAATATGCAGAATCTGATGAGGACCTGCAAGAAATTGCAAATCTTCTCTTAAAGCGAGATAAAATCTATGTTGCCGGACTAGGTTATATGGACACTTTTTGTAAAATCCCATCCAAATTTACTTTTCCTTATGCTGATAATATTGTAATTATTGAAGTAGCAAGTGAAAAGAGTCATCAAAGTGTAAAGAAATATTGTGAAAAAACAAGGCGAGATGTTAATAGAAAAGGTTTGATAATGACTAATTTGATGAGTCTTTCTATTTTAGATAATATCAAGTAATTCCAAAAATTTTGTATTTTAAAAAGGCTAAGTTATAATTTTCCCAGACTGTTTCATAAAAATAACAAAGTATATTTTTAATTAAAAACAATTTGAATAAATTATCAAAAAACTACTCTGAGAGCATAAGTGTTTCAAATTGAAATATGAAAAAATGAAACAATTGGTAAATGAAGCAAATCAAGTTTTCCTTTTAGAGGAAATTATTCTAGAAAGTTCATATCAAAAATTACATTTTATCCTTCTAAAGGTTCTCATGTTAAAATTCTAATTCTATCTAAAGATCAGAAATGTATTAACAAAAATCTGATTTATCATTTATGGTAGTTAATAATTTTAGAAAATAAAATACAGGAAAATTTTACAATTGTTTTCTTGACATTTTATATGCGTACAAGTTAAATATTCGACAGAAAACTGTTTTTTCATGAGTAAACCTGCAGACCTTGGTTCATTAAAAATTGGATCTTATATCCTACTCCCAGTGGGTGATCAAGTGACTGGAGAACCATGTAGAATAGTTGAATATGACACCTCGAAACCAGGAAAACATGGAGCCGCCAAAGCAAGAATTGTTGGCGTGGGAGTTTTTGATGACCAAAAAAGACCACATGTTGGACCTGTTAGTATGCAGATTCATGTACCTTTAATCGATAAAAGAACTGGTCAAATTATCTCTATTATTGGAGAAACAATCCAAATTATGGATTCAGAAACCTTTGAAACAATTGATGTTACAATGGTGGATGACGAAATAAAAGGTAAATTAGAAAATGGTCAAAATGTCGAATATTGGAAAGTAATGGACAGAACTAAAATAATGCGTATCAAAAGTTAATATGGATGCTGATGATGAGCGGAAAAGCCGTCTGAGTGTTGATGAGGATTATGAGTAATGAAGCATCCTGTTATTATTACTCCTAACAAATCCCAACAGATTTGTTTTGGCTAAATTTGTCTAAGATTATGAAATTAGGTGTCCTTTTTTCTGGTGGAAAAGATAGCACTTATTCAATTTATTTAGCAAAAAAGAAGGGACATGAGATAAAATGTCTTCTAAGTATTTTTCCAAAATCTGAAGAAAGTCATTTACTTCATTACCCAAATTTACACTGGACTTATTTACAATCAGAATCTATGGAAATTCCGCAATTAATGTGGAGTTCTGAATCCAATGATCCAGAACTAGAGGAATCTGTATTGGGAAAAATCTTAAAAAAGGCAAAGGATGAATTTGGAATTGAAGGATTACTTCATGGTGGAATAAACAGCCAATACCAAAAACAAAAATTTGAAAATATTTGTAATAAATTAAATCTAAAATCGATTGCACCTCTGTGGAAAAGTAATCCTCAACAATACATGAATGATTTAATTTCTTCAAAATTTGTTTTCATTATCACAAGTGTTTCTTCGGATGGCCTTGATGACTCATGGTTAGGGAAAGTAATTACTAAAAATGATATTAATACTCTGATCTCTTTGTCTGAAAAATTTGGGTTTAATTTGAATTTTGAAGGTGGTGAAGCAGAAACATTTGTTTTAGATTGCCCATTGTTTTCCAATCCTATAAAAATTGTGAAAAGTAAAAAAGAATGGGATGGATATAGAGGAAGGTTTGAAATAATGGAAGCGAGGTTAAATTATAATGCTTGATAACCTCAAAAACAATTTACGTGGTGCCATAAAGAAGATTGTAAAATCCTCAGGCATCGATGAGGAATTAATTAAAGAACTATCTAAAGACGTTCAAAGAGCATTACTCCAATCTGATGTAAATGTTAGATTAGTTCTTGAAATAACAAAGCAATTAGAAGAAAGATCACTGAATGAAACTCCTCCACCAGGTTTATCCCGAAAGGATCACATTGTAAAGATACTCTATGATGAATTAGCAAAATTACTTGGAAAAGAGACTGATTTTGATTTTAAACCCGGAAAACAAAATAGGATAATCATGTTGGGTATTCAAGGTAGTGGCAAAACCACTGTTACTGCAAAACTAGCAAAATTTTTGATGAAACAAGGGTACAAAGTAGGAGTTATTGGTGCTGATACATACCGCCCTGGAGCCCTAGTACAACTACGAACAATGTGTGAAAAATCAAACATTGAAGTATACGGTGAAGAGAATAACAAAGATTCTCCCAGTATTGTGAAAAATGGACTAAAACATTTTGAAGGAATGCCTTTTGATGTAATTCTTATTGATACTGCAGGACGGCATAAAGAAGAACAAGATCTTCTAGCAGAAATGGGACAAATTAACAAGGTTGCAAATCCTGATCTTGCTTTATTGGTAATTGACGGAACCATAGGACAACAATGTTTCAATCAAGCAGAAGCATTCCATAAGACAGTTCCAGTTGGAGGAATTATAATTACAAAGCTAGATAGCTCTGCAAAAGGAGGTGGCGCCATTGCAGCTTCTGCAGCTACTGGAGCTCAAATCATGTACATTGGAACAGGTGAAAGAATTGATGATTTAGAAAAGTTTTCTCCCACAAGATTTGTCGGAAGATTGCTTGGGATGGGAGATATTCAAGCTGTTTTAGATCTTGCAAAAAGATTGGAAAACGAAGGTGATGAAGTTAGATTAAAACGAATTTCCAGTGGTAAAATGAATATGGATGACTTTTTTTATCAATTAGAAGAAGTAACTAAAGTTGGATCACTTCGAGGCTTACTTGATAATATGCCTGGACTTTCTGGAATGGTAAAAGATGATCAACTTGATCAAATGGAAGATAGAGTTTCCAAATGGAGGTTTATTATTCAAAGCATGACAAAAGATGAAAAAGCAGATCCTGATTTATTAAACTCTTCTAGAATTAAACGAATAGCTCGGGGATCTGGATGGCCAGAACATGAAGTAAAAGAGCTACTCAAAAATTATAAAAATTCAAAAAATATGATGAAGGCATCAAAAGGAAGACAAATGCAAGGTACTTTAAGACGTATGGGTTTTGGCTAGATTTTTCCATTAATCAAAACAGAAATTAAATTATGACTACTCTTAAAGAAATTCTTCCTATTGCTGATCAAATTATTAAAAAATATGATTTATGTGATCACTGTTTAGGCAGATTATTTTCGAAACAACTCCATTTATCTTCAAATGATTTATTAGGTAAAAAAATCCGAAAAAAATTCAATTCTTCATTAACAAAATGTTATATTTGTAAAAACTTGCTTTCTAATCTCAAACCTTATCTAAAATTAATGTTGGAATCTCATCTGAAATATGAGTACTCTACTATGATTGTTGGTGTAATGATAAAGCCATCTGTTATTGATAGAGATGATTACATTCGTTCAAAATACAAACTTCGTGGAATTGATGGTGTTAAAACGGGTATCGCAAAGGAATTAACAAAAAAGTTTTCAAGAAAGACCAAGAAAAGAATTGATTTTCTAGATCCTGAGATTACCTTTACAATCAATTTCAAAGATGAGTCCTGTCATATTCGTTCAAAATCCATTTTGCTACAAGGAAGATATAATAAAACAAAAAGAGGCCTTTCTCAAAAACAGAAATCTTGTTCAAATTGTTCTGGAAAAGGTTGTAGAATTTGTTCTTTTCATGGAATTTTTGAATTTGATAGTGTAGAAGGAAAAATCTCTCAGTATCTATTTTCAAAATTTGGTGGAACTATTGCAAAATTCACATGGATTGGAGGAGATGACAAATCAAGCCTGGTGTTAGGTTCTGGAAGACCTTTTTTTGTTAAAATCCAAAACCCTCTCAAAAGAAGAATTATTCTTCCAAAAAAAATAAACCTCGATTCAATTCATATTAACAATTTAAAAATAATTTCTGAAATCCCAAAAAAAAACCCAAAATTTACTTCTCTCATTGAACTTCAAATTAATTTTCAGGATGAAATTGACTCTAAGAATCTAAAAAAATTAAAAAATATTGTCAAATATCCTGTGGTAGTTTATGAAAAATCTGGAAAAAGATCTGAAAAGAAAATTTTTACTTTAAAATACAAGAAGACCTCAAAAAAGAATCTTACTTTATTAATTAAGGCTGAAGGTGGACTTCCTATAAAACGCTTTGTAGAATCTGATAATGTTAATCCTGGAATAAGTCAAACTCTTCACAATCCATGTTATTGCACAAAATTTGATTTTCATAAAGTTGAATTGGAATGACAACAAATAACTAACAGCTGATTTTCTAGATTGATCATGCCAATTAGAAAAAAAGGTAAGCATCAACGACATGCAGATCAACGTGCTGAAAGACGAAGAAAAAAACAATCAAAATCAGGAAAACCCAAATCCAGATAGATTTAACCTTTTTACATTCAATATATTGGAAGTGGTACATTGGATCCATTAATCCGAATTAAAGATGCTCACAATAAGGGATTGATTCCTAACAAAATTTATGATCTTGTGTTAAAACGTTTTCCCATAACGGTTGAAGGAATCAATAGAATAGAGAAAGCATCTGGAATTCGTTTTCCAATTGCATATGTTGAACCCTCGATTATTGTTTCTTCTCCTAGCTCCAATCCTTATTCATTTGGGATTTTATTTGCGAGAACCATTCCTGTAACATTTGAGGATCAATTTCAAGTAGTGATTCAAATTTCTGCTCCTCTTGTTGCTTATGGATTAAAAGGCACAATTCACGCTATATTAGCGCATGAATTTTTACATTTTTTAGAATTAATTAGGAAAATATCGAAAATGGAATTACTTTCTGATGAAATATCTGGTAATCTTTTTGAAAATATTTATGCTGATGAGACAAGACTTTTTGAACCAAAAGCGGTGTTTAGGGATAGAACATTACTTAATCATATAACCAAACGATTCCCAGCCGGATTTCGAGATTATAAATTAGAAGATAAAGCAATAAAATTTTGGATAGACAAGGATCTACCTAAATTCAATATTTCTCTTGATGCAAATACAATAAAATTATCTGCAGAATCTATCTCGAAGATTAAATTGGATCCAGTTTTTCTAAAAAAACTAGACGAATTAGAACAAAAAAGCAATAAAATTCACAAGAAAAAATTGTATTGACTTACATTTTTGAAAGTGTATCTATTTGTTTTTCTAACATTTCTAACCTAGTTTTTAATTCTGAAATATTTTTTTTAGTTAGTTTTGTTTTTGGACTAGTTTTTATTTTAGATATTTTTGGTTCTGTTTTATTCTCGGTTACACTTTTTGTTATTATTTTTCTTACATTTGAAATTATTTTTGAGCAATTAGAGTTTGGATCTGTACTTAGTAAGAGTAGATTTCCATCAAAAAATAAGCTAAAAAGAGTGACATTCTCATGTTCTGTTACAAATGATTTTTCTTTTCCAAGTTTATGTTCGAGATTTTTAACTCGATTCCAATGTTCAAATGTGTAGTGAATTGACATTCTCACTTCATCCTCAGATAACAAAGATGAACTGGATTTACTTTTTTGCGTGGTTAACTCTCCTCGTGAATTTAAGACTCCTGCAAATCTTATTTTTGAGTCTGAATCTAGAACCTCATTACACAGTTTTTCATAGTTCATGATAACTTTGTTTACTGTGAATTAATACTATTATTATCTTTTGATTGTTTGTCAAAATTTAATCTGAAAATACGTAGAACAAAGATAAATTTTTCCAAAAATTATCGATTAAACTCTGTTAATCCGCATTTGCCGCATGTATGTCTATCTTTGTGCTCTGACATAAAAACACCTTTTCCACATCTTGAACATATTTTTCTAATTCTTGAGACCTTGTCTCCATCTACTTTGAAATACTTGTATACATTAGGACTCGACCCTTTTTTTCCGGCCATTATTCAGACTTACCCTCTTCTTTTGTTTCTGGTGTTGCTTCTTCTGCTTTGACTTCTATATCTCCAGCTTCTGTTGGTTTTTCTGCTTCAACTACTTTTGCTTTGGATTTTTCTAATCTTGAAAATATTGTTGGATTGACATGTTTTTTTGCTAAAGTTTCATCCTCATAAACATAGAATGTTCCTGTAACTTCTGGTTTTCCTACATGACATTGCAATCTCATTGGAATTACGACTTTGCCATCAAGTTTGAATTCTTTTGAAATCATATCTATTGCTTCAACTTTTTGGAGTTTTCCGCCTAATCCTGCAAAATTACAGGTTATCTCTCTTCTAGATAGAAAGGTGTTATTTACGTCAGTTATGGTCTGAATAATAGACATGTATCCAAAATCCTTTGGATATTTCATATAAACCTTGATTGTAATTAGATAAGAAATTTAAGAAATTGCGTTCAATTTGAACCATGGAGCGCTATATGCTACATTTGAAAAATAAGGGATATTTTCCTAAAAATTCCCAAGAACTTGTTCATAAAGCAAGAGATCTGTGCTCTGATATGGAAGCATCAATTAGAGTTGCGCGTGTTGCAAGTGATTTTGTGGAATTTGATGTTTCAGTAGATCAAAATAAAATGAAATTTTTAGTCGAAAAACTTAGTCCTATTGGCTCTTTAGATAATGCCAGACATGTATTTGAAGAAGAAATTGCTAAAGAGAAGGGGATTAAAGATGGAATTTTTTATTTTAACAACGAACGATTCTGGGAAAGTCATGAAGCATTTGAGGGCGTCTGGAAAAAGTGTTTTGGACGTGAGAAAGAACTTGTCCAAGGCATAATACTTTTAGCAGTAGCATTTGCTCATGCACAAAAAAATGAAAACAGCATTGGAATAGGTATGCTCAAGCGGACACTAGAAAAACTTGGTGATTCGCCATCAATGTACACTACCATAGATGTTGATAGAATTCGAGAAAAAATTAAAGAAATGCAGGAAAAAAATACATTAATTATATTTGAGATTTAATTAAATTCAAAGATGTTTCAATAACTTCTGCGCCTTGAATAAGACCTATGCTTCCTTTCTTTGCTTGCTCTTCAGTCATTCTTGTTGTCCCATCATTTTTGATAAAATCTGCTGAAACTAAAACTGGAACTGGATCATCGCTATGTCCCTTATTGATGCATGGTGTTGAATGATCTGCTGAAATTACAACTGCAACTTTACTAGAGTCAATATTTTCAAGAAGTGTTTTAAAAAATCTCTGATCAATTTCTTCAATATTTTTCATTTTTCCTATTGCATCTCCATCATGACCAAATTCATCTGGTCCTTTAAGGTGTACATATATTGCATTTTGAGAATCCATTGCTTCTGCAGCTACTCTTGCCTTTTCTTCATAATCTGTTAGTCCTCCAGCTTCAAAAGCTTTCATTTTGAGAACTTCAGAAATTCCAAGTTCAACAGGCATATCAACAATACATGAAAAATTCATAGAGTATTTTTCGTTTATTGGAATAACATCTGGATATTTGTTTCCTGCATCTCTTAATAGGATACAACTTAGTAATTTTTTGTCTTGCTCTTTACGTTTCTTGTTGATTTGACTTTCTTTCATGATTTTAATTGATTGTTCATTAAACTCATTAACCAGTTTTGAGGTGAATCTGGCATCTTCATTTTCTTCTAGAGGCTGGCACTTTTCTATTTTTAAGAAATCCCCTACTGCTTTTGCCACTCCCATACCTCCAATGTTGCTGTATGCTGGGTCAGTATTGGTAATTTTTGATGATAATTTCTTTGAATCTACTCTAATTCTTACAGTTACTCTATGTCCTATTGTTGGAGATACTACTACTGATGTATTTGGTTCAGAAAATTCTACTTGGTTTTCAATTTCTTTTGCAACTCCTACTGCGTCCTCTTTTTCAATATGTCTTCCTGCTCTTCTGTCAATGATGACTTCTTTTTCATCAAGCGTTGCATAATTTCCTCTTAATGCCAAGTCTCCATCTTTAAAATCAATACCTACTCCAATTGCTTCAATAACTCCGCGTCCTGCATAATCTGCATGATGAAATTTATATCCTAACATATTAAAAACTGCAATATCTGATTCTGGAGCAATTCCTTTACCTACTGAAATTACTTCTCCGATAACTCCGTTCTTTGCTAATTTATCTAGGTTTGGAGTATTTGCAGCTTCTAGTGGGGTTTTTCCATTTAAATCAGGATGAGGAAGGTCTCCAACTCCATCTAATAATACGTAAACCATATGTGTATTAGAATTGTCCATTATTGCGACCTGTTTTTGAACATTTATCTGTCTAGTTTAAAGCTTTCATCATAATTTGGCGATCCTTGTTACAAACATAATCCACAATTGGACTTTGATAATTATTTTATGTTTTAATTAAATTAATAATTTATTATTTTAAATTTTTCCTTTTTTTGTATCTTCGTAAACATTTTTACATCCTTTAACTGTCAATATGAAATATGGGGGATATGCGTAAAGATTATGTCTCTGAACGTTTTATGATCGTCTCAAAAAAAGATGACAAAATTGTTGATCCAAAAAAATCTCCTTATGCTCCTGGTAATGAATCCATGACAAATCCCTCTATACTTTCACTAGTTGCAAAAGATGGAATGCTACAACGTCTTCAAGACAGCGAAGATGAGTATGTTAAAGGTTGGTCAATTAGAGTTTTTGAAAGCAAGAATCCTATTGTGTCAGTTGATACTAAAAATTCTTACAGTGATCGACCCCATTACAGCGAACCTGCTTATGGTTATCATTACATTGTTGTTGCATCTCCAAAAGAAAAAGATACTCTTGCAACAATTGATGCTGAACAATGGTCTAATGTTCTAGTTGTGGTCCAAGACAGACTAAGATGGCTATATTCCCAAAAAGGTGTAACCTATGTTTCTATTTATGCTAATCAAGGTGACCTTGCAGGGAGCGAGAATCCTCATCCTCACTTAAACATCTTAACTTTCTCAACAATTCCGCCAATTATAGATGAAGAAGCAGAGGCATCACATAAAATACTCAATGAAAAAGGCGTATGTCCTATGTGTCAAACAATAAATGAAGAGATTGGTGGTCCAAGACAAGTTCTTCAAACAGAAGGTTTTATTGCATTTTGTCCATGGGCTCCTTCATATCCATATGAATTTTGGATTTCTCCAAAAAAACATATCACAAGTTTTTCAAAAATTACACAAAAGGAAATCAATGATTTGTCTTTAATTTTAAGAGCTACACTTGGGGGGCTATCCAAGACCATCAAAAATATCTCATACAATCTAGTATTTCATTTATCTCCTGAAAAGAAAAATAGCCGACAAATTCATTGGCATGTTGAAGTTTATCCAATAACGAAGTCTTGGTCAGGTCTTGAACGTGGTTATGGGATATTTCTAAACGATCTCTCTCCTGAACAGGCTGCTGAGAAACTTGGTGCTGCATGTAGAAAAGAATTAGCCAATCTTGTTGGTATTATGTGACTTTTTCTGAATGGTTTATTTATCAACTGGATTTTTTAACACTATGGCATTAGAAAAATGGGTTGCAGTAGCTAGTATTGGTCTATTTGCAATGTTTTCTGGTGAGATGATCTCAATTTACTATTTCATGATTAATGTTCCTGATGATTTTGAATTTGGAATTGAGTTTGAAGCTAATCCAAAGCTTTTGCAGTTTATCTCAATTGGAGTTGCTCCTGCATCTATATTGGCAGCACTTTCATTTCTAATGTCAAGACGGTATGGTTCAAAACCTATTGGTTTGATGATAATTGGAGGAGGGATTATCATGTTAGTGGGAATGGCCATTTGTTATTCTCTTATAGATCAAATCCCAGAAGAGTACATTACTGAATCAGTTAAATTGGTTCCATTGCTTTTCATGGTAATTTCTGCACCAGTAATTATTGTTGGGGTGATTTTGTTAAAAACAAAAAAGAAGCGTCCAAAAAAAGAATATTTTTAGACATGATCAAATCTTAGAGCATTTGCATTGTGTTTAAAACCAATCTTCTCATAAAATTTCTTTACATCATCATTGCAGTCAAGAATAGTTTTGTAACATCCTCTGTTTTTTGCATATTCTAACAAAAATCTGACTATTTTTTCTCCTATTCCTTTTCCTTGGTAATTGTTATCTACAACCACATCTTCAATGTGGCCTACCATTCCTCCTTTATGGATAAATTTGGATTCTATTAGAAGCGTAGTTGAGCCTACGATTCTTCCATCCAATTCAGCAACGGCTACAATGTGATCTTCGTTTGCATCAATTTTTTTAAAAATTTCTTCTGCTTTGCTTTTTTCAATGTTGCTTGCTTCGCGAAGAGAATCTAGTGCTTTTAAAAAACCATTCCACAAATCTTCTTTTTCCAATTCTCGTATTATTATCTCACTCATTTTTTAATACTCACTTAATTTTTAGAAATTCAACATTTATTTTTATATTTATCCTGAATATTATCTGATATTTTTTGGACTTTGTTATAATTTTCCTCTCTTGTTTTTACTTTTCCCTTTTTTTTTATCTTTCCTATCTAAGTAATACTATTTTCTAAATTCATTTAAACTATATCCTTTTGTTTCGTTGAATATGATTTTTTTATGTTATGTAATTTTGGAAATCTTTTCCAAGACCTCTGATGGTGTCCTGCCAAAAATTATGATCATGGGTTCTTTACCAAAATCTCCTTTATGATAAATCAAATCTGGTGGAACCTTTGAATTTTTTATTGCTAATTTTATTCCCCATGTTATGGATGCTCCTTCTTTCTTTTTATTTCCCTTTGGTTCTTTATTTCTATCATAACTAGAAATCTTGAAGTTTTTCCTTTTTAACTTTAATAAAGTCTCTGACTGATATTTTAAATTAATTGCAGAACAAATACTTGGAAATTTTTTATTCATTGCAAAAAGTGCCGATGCAACATGTTTTGAGCCTCCATATTCCAAATTTCCTGCAATAGTAATTCTTTTTCCTGTCTTGACAATTCTCCCTTCGATTCCCAATATGTCTTTGATTGATTTAGGTGATTTTTTTGAAAAGACAAAATTTGTCTGACATTCTGGAATTAGTTTGTAAATATTTTTAATTGATATTAAATTCGAAATGACTTCATCCAATTTTTTTACTATGATGTCTTGATTTTCACTTTGAACAATTGCGATACCTCTTCCTATTTTTTTTGCATTTTTTATAGAATCATAGGTATATTTTTTTGCATTTTTTGCTGATTCGTTAATTGATTTTCCACTAGCCAATTCATAAATCATAACTGAAGAATAATTACATCCACTTCCGTGATTAATTCTGACAATTTTTGTACCTGAATGGAAATATTGTTTTTCTTCTTCAAAAATATAGTCTAACATTTTTCTGCCCTCTTCTACTCCTGTAATAATTACATTTTTTGCTCCTAATGATCGAATTCTTTCTGCAACTTCTTTTAGATTCTTTTTTGATTGTATTTTCATTTGTGTTAAAATTTCAGCTTCATGTTTGTTGGGAGTGATAACTGTAGCCAATGGAATTAAGAATTTTTTAAAATCCTTTATTGCTTCTTTTTTTAAAAGCATTCCTCCTGTAGTAGATTTTATTACTGGATCAATTACTATTGGGATTTTTTTATCCTTTAATTCGCGATAAATCGTTTTGATTGTTGATGAATTATATACCATAGAAATTTTTATGCCTTCAATTTTAAAATCTGAAAAAATTACATTTAGTTGTTCTTTCAATATTTTTTGTGATACTGGTTGAGTTAAACTTACTCTAGATGTATTCTGAGCAGTAATTGCTGTAATGACAGATAACCCATGTACTTTTAATTCTTCAAAAGTTTTAATATCGCTTTGAATTCCGGCTCCACCGGTTGGATCTGAACCTCCAATGGATAGTAAATTCATTATATTCTTTCACAAGAATCAATCCTAATTTATTTTTCTATACTCTGAAGAATTTTTATTAGAAAAAAATCCTAGTTCTAAATTTTTAATTCGTAAACAATTTTTTTTCCTTGCTGAATGATAAAAAATGTCTTTGATAAAGAATCCTCCGAAGAAATTAGTTTGTACAGTGTGTTTACTCTCGACACAATATCCATTAAAAAAAATTTTGTTTAGAAATGTTTCAAGTGTAAAAAAATTTTTGTAAACTCTTTATTCTAAGCATATTGTGTGCTTTTTTTGAATAAGGTCATTAAGATTAGATTGGAAATACAAATTATCTAATCCCTCTAAATCTGAGAAATCTTGATAAGTTATGATGATTCTTGTTTGAAACATTAGGCGGAACAGAATTCATCTTTCATACTTTGGAATTCACAACAACAATGAATGCCTTATCTTATTGTTCTCATTAGATCTTTAGAAGTTCTTCTTGGCATAAGATCTCCTCTTCTTTTCATGTTACTGATTATTTTAGCGATCATCTTTCTACATTCGCGATTGTTTAAATCAGGTAAGGACATATTTTATCATAATGAGTACTCAAATGAATTCAGCTCGGAGGGGTGTAGCTACTGATGAAATGAAACAAGTCGCCAAAGATGAGGATGTTACGCTTGACTGGTTAGTATCCAAAATTGCTAAAGGTTCTATTATAATTCCAAGTAATAATGTAAGACCTCAAAATATTCACAATGTTGGAATAGGTAAAGGGCTTAAGACAAAAGTCAATGTTAACATTGGAACTTCTACTCTAAATGTAAATCTTGAAGAAGAAATTGAAAAAGCAAAAGTTGCAGTAAAATATCATGCAGATACTATGATGGATTTGAGTGATGGTGGTGATGTTAGAAAAATACGCCAAACTCTTTTAGATGTTGCACCAATTACTTTTGGAACTGTTCCAATTTATGAAGCCTACAACTATGGTGTTGAAGTTCACAAAAATCCATTGAATTTAACTGAAGATGATTATCTTAATGCATTTGAAAATAATGTAAAAGATGGAGTTGATTATACCACTATTCACTGTGGAATTACAAAAGAAATTGCAAAACAAATTTTGAAAGTACAAAGGTATGGAGGAGTCGTTAGTAAGGGAGGGACAATCACTGCTGCTTGGATGTTAAAACATGATAAAGAAAATCCATATCTTACTCATTATGATTATCTTATGGAGATGGCTAAAAAATATGATGTAACGTTTAGTTTAGGTGATGCTCTTAGACCCGGCTCCATTTTGGATTCTCATGATGAATTACAGATTCAAGAAATGATTAATGTGGCTAGATTGACAAAACGAGCACATGAGCAAGACATTCAAGTAATGGTAGAAGGTCCTGGGCATGTTCCTCTTAACGAAATTGCAGCAAATGTAAGATTGGCAAAATCTCTAATTGGCGATGTTCCATACTATGTTTTAGGTCCACTTGTTACTGACATCGCGTCTGGTCATGATCATATCGCAAGTGCTATTGGTGCTGCAGTTTCGGCATCTGAAGGAGTCGATCTTTTATGTTATCTTACTCCTTCTGAACATCTTGCATTACCTAATCCTGAAGAAGTAAAGGCTGGATTGATTGCCTACAGAATTGCTGCACACGCAGGTGATCTTGTGAAGATTCGTGAAAAAGCAATAAAATGGGATATGGAAATGACTGAGGCCCGTCGTACTTTGGATTGGGAAAAACAACTTGCTCTCTCAATTGATCCAGAAGAGGCTGCAAGAATTCATAGTAGAACAGGTCAACATCCGGGAAACAATGTTCCTTGTACTATGTGTGGTGGTGCTTGTGTCTATATGATGTTGCCACAACAGAAAAAATATGTTAAAGAAACCGAGAATCTACAAAAGATTGAATAGAACTTTTTCAAGACTAGGAACTGTTTTGAAATTTGTTAATTCATTTGAATTTATCCATGTATATTCTGAATTTTCCCAATTCAATTTTATTTTAGGTTCTTTTGATTCAAATAAAAATGGAAAAATCATCCATTCGTGATTTTCGTATTGAGGAGAACTTATTCTCATCTCTTGAGCTGCTTTAATTAGTTTGATTTTGTCTTCTGAAATACCTACTTCTTCGAAAATCTCTGTCTTTGCTCTAGTTAATGGATCTTCGTTTTTTTCAATAATTCCACTAATGCCTGCCCACAAGCCTTTCATAGATTTTACTTTATCACTTCTTTTTAGAAGTAATAATTTTTCATTATCTTTGATAAATGAAGTAACTATCTTAGTTGAGCGCATTGCAGTTATTTTTCGACAGTTTTTGCCATCTTTGCCAATTTCTTGTAGGATTCTCTCAAATCTGTATTCTCAGATAATCTTTCTTGGCAAGACTTTACATAATTGATCACTTCTTCTGTCTTTGATTCTTGAACTGCTGTAAGCAACCTTCCTATGTCTTTCCATAACTCTTCTGCCACTCTTCTGATTTCAGGATTTGCTATAATTGTTTCAATTAATTCTGGTGATTCAGTCATAATGCTCTCTGCCAATGTTTTTTGAATCCTAAAAGTAGTCCCTGACATTTTTTCTGTTAAAGAAATTTTGTCGTCTTTTGAAATTATATTTGCAAAAACGAGGTTCATCAAATGAGTTAGTCCTAAAATGACTGCAATCTTTTTGTCGTGCTCGATTGCATCTATCGTAACAAAATTTGCACCTGCAAAAAGAGATTTGGCTACAGTTAATTCTTTTTTAGCATCTTTGACTGGAACTGAAATGATATTTTGTCCTTTGAGGGTTTTTACTCCTGGACCAAACATAGGATGAATGCATATTGGATTAATTTTTGCAGGCATTTTTGATAATGATGACACCACTTTAGATTTTTCAGAGGAAATTTCTATCAGAAATGTTCCTCGTTTCATCTCTTTTGCTATCAATCTGATAATTTCTGGTGTTCTCCTAGTAGGAGTACATAAAACAACATAATCTGCATTTAGAATTGAACCTACAAGTGAATCAGCTTTAATGATATTTTTATTAGAAATCTTATTTTCCGCATCATAGCCTGTTACCTCATAATCATTGGCTAAAAAATATTTTGCAAACCATTGACCCATTTGACCACCTGCACCGATAATTGTTACTTTCTTTTTCATTATTTCTTCCTCATTACACTGCTAAGTATATTCATTCCTTCTTTTAGTGTCTTTTCGTCTTGGCATGCAGAAATTCTGATAAAATTCCTATAATCTCCAAATCCTTCTCCTGGTGCAACAGCAAGTCCTTTCTCTAGTAGTTCATTTGCAAATTTTACGCCGTCAAACCCCTCTTGATTTATCTTTGCAAAAATATACATGGCACCATCCGGAATAACAAATTCTAAGTCTATTTTTTTACTTTCATGAGCCAGTAATTCTAGTCTGGTTTTTATTTTTTTGGAATTGTTTGTGGTATCTGCCTCCAAAGCCCTCATTGCAATATATTGTGTAGGCTCAGAAACATTTGTTAAGCAAAGTGCTTCCAATTTTGCCATTTTTTCTATTATTTTTGGACTGGAAATAGCGTACCCTACCCTAAATCCTGTCATAGCGTGTGATTTTGAAAAAGATTGAGTAACTATGCTCTTCTCATAATTGTATGAAAGAATGCTTTTCCAATTATCAAATGCATACTCTGAATAGATTTCATCACTTAAAATGTAAAGGCTATTTTTTCTTGCCAATTCTACAATTTGATCTTGAAGTTTTTCTGGAAGAATTTTCCCAGTTGGATTATTTGGATAGTTTAGAACTATCATTTTTGAATTTGAATTAATCATATTTTGAATTTGTTCAATAGATGGCTCCCATTTATTCTCCAAAGTTGTATTTATGGTTCTTACTTTGATTCCTGAATTTAATGCACAGTCTTTGTAAGCAGGCCATGAAGGTTCTATTACGATCATTTCATCTCCTGGATTTAGAAGTGTTGTAATTGCTGTAAATATTGAAAATCTTGCTCCAGGGCTAACTATTATGTTTTCATCTAAAACATCAACTGCGAATTTTTTTGAAACATACTTTGCCAACGCATCTCTAAAGGTAGGCATCCCTTTAGCTTGACCATATTTTAAAAATCCTTTGTCAAATACTTCTTCCAGTGCATCTTTGACTATTTTTGGTGGTAAAAAGTCTGGTTCACCCACTTCCATATGGATGATATTTTTTCCTTCTTGTTCAAGTGATTTTGCTTTAAGAAAAATTGAGAGATGTGTTTGTTTATTTGTTGATTGAACTTTTATTGATTCATTTAATAAAAAATTTAAAAATTTTGTGGCAATCGATTCATCAAAATTAAGTTCTTTACATATTCTGATGACTTTGATTCTGAGATTCCTCTCTCTTGATTCATCAGTTACTCCCTTTCCAATGTTTTCTTTCACCTTACCTATCTCTTTTGCAATATCTGTCCTTTTTTTTAACAATTTTAACATGTCAATTGTAATCTCTTCCATTCTATTGCGAAGTTCGCTGATCTCTGTCATTTTCACTACAATACTGGCTTGATTATTCCTGTTATCAGAGCATGATCAGCTAATGTTAGTGATACTAGTGAGTCTACTACGGGTGGTGCTCTTGGAATAACACATGGATCATGTCGCCCTTTAACTTGCAATTCTTCAGATTTTTTTGTCTTGATGTTTATTGTCTTTTGTTTTTGTGATATTGATGATGCAGGTTTGAATGCAACTCTCATTGTTATTGGCATGCCATTTGAAATCCCTCCTAAAATTCCTCCAGAATTATTCGTTCTTGTGACAATCTTTCCTTTTTGGATGGCATAAAGGTCATTGTTTTCTGATCCATATAATTTTGAACCCTCAAAACCAGAGCCAAATTCTACACCCTTAACAGAAGGAATTGAGAACATTGCTCTACTCAAATCTGATTCTAATGAATTAAAAATTGGCTCACCTAAACCTACTGGAACATTTGTTGTAACTGATTCAATTATGCCTCCTAATGAATCACCTTTCTTTCTTGCATCCAGAATAGATTCTTTCATCCTCATTGCAGTTTTGTTATCGGGACATCTAACTTCATTATTGTAAATATTTTTCATATTTTTTTTATTTATTCCTGTTTTCATCTTTATCTTGCCAATTTGTAATGTATACGAATTTGTTTCAATTCCTAATGTTACTTTGAGTAATTTCTTAGCAATAGCACCTCCCATAACATGTGTTGCAGTTAATCTTCCAGAAAATCTTCCCCCTCCCCTATAATCATTAAAGTTATTGTACTTTATCATTGCAGGATAATCAGAATGACCTGGACGCAACAATGTCTTTAGATTCTCATAATCTTTTGATTTTTGATCCTTATTCCAAATTACCATTGTGATGGGCGAACCCGTTGTAAATCCTCTAAACACACCTGAAATAAATTCAACAACGTCTTTTTCTTTTCTTTGTGTAGAAATTAATGATTGTCCTGGTCTTCTTTGATCTAACATTTTTTGAATATCTTTTTCATCAATTTCTAATCCTGCAGGACATCCTTCTAATACTGCACCAATAGACTTTCCGTGACTTTCACCAAAACTAGTTAAAACAAGATGATGACCGATTGAACTTCCAGGCAATACATTATGAGTATCAGATGCTGCTTATAATTACTCATTCTGTTAAAGGAAATCTCATAATTTGTTTGATAGTTATTTTCGATCATTGATTAAAAAAACAAAAAATTTTAAAAATTTTAGGATAATCTATGTAATATTTTCAAATAATTCTTAAATATCACAATAACATACATGATTCATGGAAAAAAGTGCAAATTTTAACGAATAATTTGCGCGATCCTGCGAAAAAGACATGTTATCAGCGCAAAAGCGTTATGAGTGAAGAGAATGCTTTTCACTCTATACAGGATCGCGCCTTTTGCCTCTTTTAGTTAATTTTTTAAATTTAATTTTGGACTTGAATTTTTGCTCCACAACTATTCATTCTATTAATGAAATCTGGATATGATACAGAAACTGATTCAGGATCAGTTACCATGCAATCTCCCACATACATTCCGGCAATACAAAACGCCATAAACAATCTATGATCATTTTCTGAATTTAATTCTGCAGGTTTTAGACTGTATGGTGATTCTAAAATAAATCCGTCTTCTTTTTCCTGAACTCTGATTCCTAATTTTGATAATTCTCGTGAGATGATTGCTATTCTATCTGTTTCTTTTAATCTTGCATGCTTTACATTTACAACCTCAATTGGATTTGTTGTCTTTAGTGCCAATATTGAAAGTGGTGGAAGAAGATCAGGTGAGTTGCTTAAATCAAATTTTCCTCCCTTTAGTTTTTCCGGAGATTGAATTGCAGTCTCATCTTGATTAATAGATACTTTGACTCCTAATTGTTCTAAAATATCTATAAAAACCTCATCTCCTTGTGGTAAATTTCCAATATCTCCTTTGATTGTAAAATTTTCTCCATTTAGAACTGCTGCAGAAAGAAGTAATGCCAAACTTGAAAAATCAATTGGAACATTAAATATTGTAGATTTGTAAACCTGTGGTGTTATGTTGTATCTTTTATATGGAATTAATGTTTGAACAATAACTCCAAATTTTCTCATTGTTGCAATAGTTGCATCAAGATATGGTTTTGAAACCAGATTGCCTTCAATTAGTAAATTGATCCCTTTTTCCGTTAATGGTGCACAAATAAACAGAGATGAAATAAACTGGCTAGAAAAGTTTCCAGGTATTGTGACGTCTCCTCCAGAAATCGCTCCAATTATTTTTATTGGAGGTTTACCGTTAGTTGAAATACATTTTGCTCCAATACTTTCTAAGGCATCTAATAATGGTTGCATAGGTCTTTTTTGAAGACTAGAATCTCCCGTTAGTGTAATTTCATTTGGAAATAAACTTGCTATTCCTGAAGCAATTCTGATTGTTGTACCCGAATTTTCGGCGTTAATTTCAGGCACCAAAATGTTTGTTGTTATCGAATTTTTTACTATTATTGATGAATTCTCTTGTATAATTTCTGCCCCAAATTTTTTACATGCTTCAATTGTAGCATTTGTATCATCCGAAAATAAGACGTTCTTTACTTGACTATTGTTCCCTGCAAGTGAGGCCAAAAAAATTGCTCTGTGAGTATAACTTTTGTTTGGAGGACAAACAATCTGTCCTGACACCTTTGATTTTTCTACTTTACACTTCATGAACTTCTGCCTTTTTGTTATTTACTTTGGAAACAATAATAGTCCCTTCTAATATTGAAAATACCTTTTTGATGTTTGCTTCATTTTCTTTTTTAGTGATGGCTGCAATTGAAGGCCCATTTCCTGAAACTGATGCTCCTAATGCACCTTTCTCCAGTAATCCTGTAATTATTTTAGGCTCCGAGTTTAGTAATGCAGATGTTGCTAACCCATTAATTATCATGGCATCCCAATACTTTGACTTTTTGGCAAGATTCCATGCATTTTCAAAAACTATAGATAGTAGTTTTAGATTTTTTAGGTTTCCACGTTTCCTATTTTTTGGAATAAATATTACTGCAATTAGGTTTGGAGGAATTTTTTCATAATGCACTCTTATTTTCTTTTTGTTATTTGTAACATTAAATCCTCCAAAATAACATGAGCATGCATCATCATATGCTCCTGTTATGCTTACCTTGGTTTCTATTGATGCATCTATTCCTGCAAGCAATATCTGTTGATCTGACATGTTTGGTCTGAAAATCTTTGCACATGCTAATGCAACTGCAGAAGAAATTGCACTTGAGCTCTTTAAACCGTACCCTAATGGAATTTCAGAATTAAGAATAACTTCAATTTTATTTTTTTCTAAATCTTTTTTTGGAACAATTTTTTCTATTGTTTTGTTTATCAAACGTGAACTAACACTCTTGTTCTCTGATTGAATGTTTATTCCCTTTCCGGAACTTGTCTTGACTATCACTTCTACTTTAAGTTCTATTCCTAGAGTTGCTCCTTTCTGATTCGCAATGGCATTTACTAGTGAAACTGCCCCGTGAACTGTTGCTTTTACTTTAGTCATTATGCTCCTCCTAACAATGCTCGTTTCATAGCATTATAAGGTGCTTCTATCCCATGCCAAATTTCAAAAGCTCTTCCAGCTTGTCCTAAAAGCATTTCGTATCCATAAATTATCTCAGCACCCATTTCTTTTGCTTTTTTTAAAAAGTCTGTATTCAATGGCATGTAGACAATATCGTAAACAATAGTTTTTTTGTCGATTTCATCAAGTGCAATTGGGCTAGATTCATTTTTCAATCCTACTGAGGTTGCATTTACAATTATATCATAATCTTTTGCAGAATTTCTAACATTTTCGATTTTAATAAATTTGGAATTTAATCCTATTTTTTCTGAAAACTCTGATAATGTCTTTGCATTTTTTAAAGTTCTGTTGGCAATGGTGATTGATTTTGCATGTTCTTTTGAAAATCCTGCGACAATAGCTCTTGCAGCACCTCCTGCACCAAGAAGCAAAATATTACGATCTTTTATTTTTAATTTTTTTTTCTTAATTGGATCCAAAAATCCATCCATATCTGTATTATATCCTTTCAGAATTCCTTTGTTGTTTGATACTGTATTTACTGCGCCAATAACACTACATGATTCATCCATTCTATCTAAGAATTTCATCATCTCAATTTTATGTGGAATTGTAACATTGAATCCTGCAATATTTATTTTTTTGAGTGACTCGATTCCTTCTTTTAGTTCTCCTTTTGGAATCCTATATGCAATGTATGAATGATCTAAATTCAATTCCCTAAATACTGCACTATGAATATTTGGAGACAATGAATGATCAATTGGGTCTCCAATTACAGCATAAGTTGACATGTAATTTTCATCAATTATATGATTGATTTAAACTCTCAATTACTATATACACAAATATCTAATTGGATATGTGTTACAATTTGGATTCTTGAATTTCTAAATTACCTTTATTTTAGATTGACAATTCTCTTAATTTCATCTATACTGAATTGGCCAGGTGCTACTGGCTTTCCTAGCGATACATACGTATATGGACTGCCTAAATTAAGGCATAAAATTCTAGAAATTCTTCCTGCCTCTCCCATTGCAAATGCAATTAGATCTGTTTTTTCCTTCTTACTATATAATTGAAGTATTCTAGTACTGTCATCCATCGTTTTTGCAGTAGTTACTATTTTTACTGTTGGTGCAAATTTTCTCATCTTTTTCATTTGCGTTTTCAAATCTGAGAAATTAGGCGTTTTCTTAAAATCATGCCATGATATTAGCAATTTTGTCTTTGTTGATTTTAGGTATTTTGCTAAATCTTTGTTTTTTCTAATTGTGTTAAATTCTACATCTAAAAAAAATGGATTATATTCTGCAATTAATTTTAATATTGTAATTCTTTCTTTTTCACCTCCTTGAAATTCCCCTCCTTCTATTTTTGGTCGAAGAGTACATACTATCCTCTTAAGATCTTTTTTTATAATTTCTAAAGTTTTTGGAATCTGTTCTGATTTTAGAAAATCAAATCTAATTTCAGCATAATCCGATTTTTTTAATGCTGCATTTACCGCCTTTTTTATTTTGTTAGGAGTATTTTCTGCAATTGACACACATGTTTTGTATTGCATTTCACTTTTCTAAAATATATTCGTCTGAAACTTCCATTCCAAAATGTCTTCCTGTTGCAGTCTTTGCATGAACCATGACCCTGTCTCCTTTTTTTAGATGTGTTACTGAAACTAGTTGTCCATTTGGTTTTACAAATCTGATAGTCTCTGCATCTTGAGCTATAATTCCTCCTATCTCCTCTTTGACTTTCGCCTTTATCATCAACATGGGTCGCCTTTCAATTTTTGATCTTCCTACAGTTACTCTTCTTGCCTTTCCTTTTGAATTTAGAATCAAAACTTCTGATCCTGTTTCGATTTCTGAGAGATAATTTGTTGTTCCATCTGGTGATAATGTATAACAATGAACCGCCCCTGCATTTACTCTAAATGGTCTTGGTGATGTAAATGAGGAACCCACTGATTCGTTGTGAACTAGAAATAGAAAGTTTGATCTACTTCCAATTAACATTCCTTCTCCTTTATGTAGCATAGATGCTGTGTCTACACAGACTCTTTCTCCATCACCAACTTCTTTAATCTCAACAATTTTAGCTGGTTCTAAATCAAAACTTCTGGTACCTAGGTATACCATAGCTTCTCTTACCTCATTAATTGATGATGTACTAAAGATCACGCCATCGACTCCCACTTCTAAAATTGAGAACATTTTTCTTACTTCTTCAGGCGTTCTTGCAATTGCAAATATTTTGGTGTGAATTTTGTGCAATTTTGCTATAATATTCTCTAGTGGAATAATTTTCCAGTCTTTTACCTCCACTATAACAAAATCAAGGCCTTTTTTTGCCACAATCAATATATTCTCTATATCTTCGTTTGATAAAACTTGGAATTTTCTTCCTACTTTCTTTCCTTTAGGTTTACTAATTTCTTTTTCAAGAATAACATTGCTTGCTAAAGTTGATGGATAAACAGTTTCAAGCTTTGTTTTTTTCTTTCCTATTTTTTTTGGATCCAAATACACCATTTTGATTCCTTCTGATTCTAATTGTTGTAGGAATTTTGTTAATTGTGCCGTTGAAACTTTTGGCGAAATTATTAATTCTCTATTCTTACTCAATTTTTTTCATTACTTCCTTTACGGATTCTTTTCTGAAAATAATTGATGCTAATGCTTCTGTCATCTTTTCTGGGGATTTATGAGCAAAAATATTTCTACCGTAGGTTACTCCCTTCGCACCTGCATTCATTACATCTTCAGTCATCTGTAAAATATCTAAATCTGTTTCAGCTTTTGGTCCTCCAGCTACTACAATGGGAACTGGTGTACTTTTTACAATTCTTGCAAAAGAATCAACATCACCAGTATATACTGTTTTTACAATATCTGCACCACACTCTGCTCCGATCCTTGCAACATGTGCGACAATTTCTGGATCATGTGGATCTTTGATATTTTCTCCTCTAGGATACATCATTGCCAATAATGGCATATTCCATTTGTGACACTGATCTGCTGTCATTCCTAACTGTTCTAGCATCTCTGGTTCTTCCTTTCCGCCAATGTTAATGTGCAAAGATACTCCATCTGCTCCGAGTGCAACTGCTTCTTTTACACTACCTGTAAGCATTTTACGATTAGGTGATAATGATAATGATGTGCTACTTGAAAAGTGAACTAAAATTCCCACTTTGGGTGGTTTTGGTAGAGTTTTGATAATTCCTTTGTTAATAATGACACTTGTGAGACCATGCCCTTCACATTTGTAAATAATTGAAGCCGGATCCTCAAGACCTTCAATGGGTCCATTGGAAATCCCATGATCCATTGGGATACACAACATCTTGCCTTTTCTAAGAATTCTGTTTAATCTAATTTGAAGACCTGAGACCATGAAACAATCTCCTTTTGGTGCCCTACTTAAAAATAACGAGATCTGTTGTTTGTCTTGGTGTGCTGATATTGTATTTTGTTAATATTATCTATGCTGATCTTAAGAAATATAGAAAATGTATACCTAGAAATGTATTACAATTTACTTAGGCATACATGCTGTTCATCTAAATTATATTTTAAAAATTCATCAAGAAATTGTCAAAATTCACCGCGGAATCCAATTCAAAAACGCAGATTGAGCGGCTAAAGAACTGTAAATATGCAGAGAAAAATTGATTGCACTCCACTATTATTCGTGACTATTTTGATGGGTGATGACATAGTTTCTTGATTCGATTGTTTTATGGCAACTTCTGTTTTTGTTTTAATTATTTTTACTCTCAAGGAATAAATAGAATTCGAAAATGAATGAGGACAAGTTAATTGAGTCAAACTACCGAGCAGCTTTACAAAAGTGACATTGGAGATATTCTTGAAAATTCTCTAAATGGACAAAGACCTAGTCAAGAAGATTGTCTTAGATTATTAGAATCCAATGATGTTCATTTGATGGGATTGGCCTCTGGATATCTGACAAGAAAACAATTTGGAAAAAAAGCATCTTTTGTCAATAACATTATTTTGAATTATACTAATGTCTGTATTACTGATTGCAAATTCTGTGCATTTTATCGTTCTCCTGGAGCAGAAGATGCTTACACTCTGACACTAGACCAAATTGAATCAAGAGTAAAGACTGCTTGGGAGATGTTTAAAATAAGACAGGTTCTGATTCAAGGTGGACATAACCCCAATCTGAAAATTGAATACTATGAAGATGCCTTTAAAACAATTCATGAAAAATTCCCACAAATTGGAATACATGGATTATCAACTTCAGAAATTGATATGATTGCTAAAGTAGAAAAATCTTCAACTAAAGAAATTCTGTCTCGACTTAAAGAAGCTGGATTGCAATCTATACCAGGAGCAGGAGCTGAAATTCTTGTTGACTCTGTTAAAGATGTTATTAGTCCAAAAAAAATCTCAAGTGATGATTGGATAAGAATCATGGAAGAAGCACACGATATTGGTTTGCCTGCATCTGCAACAATGATGTATGGTCATGTTGAAAATAACAACGATATTGTTGAGCATTTTTTTAAAATTGTAAAGTTACAACAAAAGACAGGAGGATTTATGGCATTTATTCCTTGGAACTTTGAGCCAAACAATACTCTGATACAAAAAGAAGACTTGGTGGAGTATGGTACGGGAGGTATCCAATTACTAAAAATGATTGCAATTTCCAGATTAATTTTTGATGGATTAATTCCTCATATTCAGTCCTCGTGGCTTACTAATGGCATTGGGATGGCACAACTGGCACTTCAATATGGTGCTGATGATTTTGGTGGAACCCTTATTGGCGAAGAAGTTGTATCTTGCACTGGTGCACGTTCAACTGAGCTTACCGATAAAATCATTGTGAATGCAATTCATCAAATTGGATATCAAGCCGAGGAACGTGATAATTTCTACAATCCTCTGACATTACTCTAATCTATATTCAGACCACTTTGAATCTACTAAATTTTTTGTATCTTGGTCTACCTTAACTTGTTGTTGAATCTCTCTTTGAAATCCTTCTTCTTTAGTTTTTTGTGTGGCATCTATCCCTAATTTTGAGCCCAAGTTAACAAGTGGCGATGCAGGATCAAGTGTATCTGTTGGCGAATTTTTTATTATGATGGTGTCTCTGGCAGCATCAGCTCTTGTTGTAATTGCCCAAATCACATCGTTGATGTCATGAACATTAATGTCTTCATCTACGACCACAAACATTTTCGTTAGAGAAAGTTGCCCCATTCCCCATAATCCCATCATGACTTTTTTTGCCTGTCCTGGGAATCTCTTTTTAATTGAAACTATGGCAAATCCTTGAAACCATCCTGCAGCAGGCATGCTAAAATCTACCACTTCGGGATGGAACATTCTAATCAATGGTAGAAAAGATTGTTCAATTACTTTGCCAATATAAGCATCCTCTAAGATTGGTTTTCCAACTACTGTTGTAAGATAGATTGGATCTTTTCTCCTCATAATTCCAGTTAATGTGAATGTTGGATATGGTTCAACAGGCGTATAGTAACCAGTATGATCTCCAAATGGCCCTTCCTCTCTTATGTCGGTTGGATCAACAAATCCCTCCAAAACAATTTCTGCATTTGCAGGAACGTCTAAGTCAATTGTATTGCATTTTACAGTTTTAATTCCTTTCTTTCTTGTAATCCCTGCAAAAAGATACTTGTCGAGTCCTTCAGGCACTGGTGCAATTGATGAAAAAACTGTTGCAGGTTCTCCTCCGATAATTATTGCGGCTGGAATCTTTTCTCCCTTGTCTTTGGAAATTTCACTGTGTTGTGCACCTCTTTTGTGTTTTTGCCAATGCATCAATGCATGTGTACTGTCAACTATTTGCATTCTAAAAACTCCCAAATTTCTTACTCCTGTTTCTGGATGTTTTGTAGCAACAAGACCAAGAGTGATGAATCTGCCTGCATCATTTGGCCATGATTTTAAAATTGGAATATCGTCAAATGATGCAGTATTTGATGTAATTTCGGTAACAGGACCGCTGTTTTCTAGTTTTGGAAAAGACTCTGTCATCTTTGAGAGTTCAGGGAGTTTTTTTATCTTGTTTAGAAAACCTGATGGAATGTCCATCTTTGTCATATCTACAATTCTCTGACCTATTTCTGTAAAATCTGTCATCTCCAATCCAATCTCTAATCTGTTCATTGATCCAAACGCATTTCCTAAAACTGGGATGTCATAATTTTTTACATTTTCAAAAAGAATTGCAGGTCCATTAGAATACATTCCTCTTCTTAAAATTTCTGCAATCTCTAAATCTGAATCAACTTGAACCTTTATTCTTTTTAACTCATTTTTCTTTTCTAATTCTCTGATAAACTCATGTGTGTCTTCTATTGGCACTATTTTTCTGCATTAGGATACAGTATAAGCTTAACTAGATTTACGTAAAAACCATTTTTTTGGAAATAATTTTAACACATGCATTTTAATTCTCTCTACTCGGGAAATGAATGATGGCTGATGACAAATGTGCAGTTTGTAAAGGAAATGGAATTATTGAGCTTTTAGATACACAGTGTCCTTTTTGTAATGGAACGGGTGAGTCAAACAAACCTGCAAAATCATATCTTGATTCGCATATTTGTCAATGCATATTTCTTGATAGAAAACGTTGTCCCTTATGTGGAAAAAATTGTCATCATGATACTCCAAATAAACCCAAAATTTTACTTAGCCCAGAATAAATTCTACATCGGTGGGAGTTCTGTCTTTTTATCATGTCCACCGGACCCAAACTTGCAGTAAAAACACAATTCTGATTCCATGTACTTTAACTGTTCAACTTGAATTGCACCAAGCTTTAGTGCTATCTTTGTCAGAATTTTATATTTCATAGGCATTGCAGGGATGACTTCATCCATGTATACTCGATAATGATCGGGACAAAACTTTAGAGTGATTTTTGATGCTTCTTTCCCTTTCTCGTTAACCTGCTTTGTAAAGTTAATTTGCTCTCTGATGTATTCATGTTTTGGGCAAGGACAATTTTTTCCACCTGGATGCTTGTATGCCGGAGTATTTTTCCAATCAAATCCTGGGTACTCTTTTTCAAAATCATCCATTATTATGGTTAGTTTCTATGTGTTTATAAAACTTGATCACTTTTTGTGGCTGAAATTCAACCCAAATGTAAATAAACCCCGGATTTAAATTTCAACTAATGGTAGCTGCCAAAAAGCAAACAAAAAAAGATCTTGAAAGCAAGATTGCAGAATTAGAAGCTAAACTAAACAAACTATCTACAGAATTAGAGGCCCCAGCTGAGACAAAACCAGCTGAGACAAAACCAGCTGAGACAAAACCAGCTGAGACAAAACCAGCTGAGACAAAACCAAAAGGTACACTACCAAAAGGATTTGGAGAAAAACCTGCAGAAGCTAAACCAGCTGAGACAAAACCAGCTGAAAGACCAGCTGCAACCACAAAACCAAAAGGTACACTACCAAAAGGATTTGGAGAAAAACCAGCTGAGACAAAACCAGCTGAGACAAAACCAGCTGAGACAAAACCAGCTGAAAGACCAGCTGCAACCACAAAACCAAAAGGTACACTACCAAAAGGATTTGGAGAAAAACCTGCAGAAGCTAAACCAGCTGAAGCACCAAAACCATCTGAAGCAGAAGCACAACTACCTGCAACTTTTCATGAAGCATTAGAGAATGCATACTATGATGCACCAATGACTGATTTCCACCGATACCGAGCAATAACAACTGGTTATTCACCTGCACCACACAGATACTGGGTTAGAAAAACTGCCCCCGTAGGCAAAGTTCCAACATCCAATTGGAATGAACAAAAAACCAAAGTACCTGGATATACAGCTCCATCAAATCAATACTTTGCAACCAAAGCAAGATTTGCAAGCTATCCTGGAGGTAAATTCTTTGGAGGCTTTAGTGGTCAACTTATGTCTGTTGAAGGTGTAGCAGCAAAAGCTCAAACACAACAAGCACCACCTCCACCACCAAAACCAAAACCAAAAGGTACACTACCAAAAGGTTTCTAATTCACTAACTTCTTTATTTTCTATTTTTAATCACAAAATTATTCATTAATCCTGTGTTTTTCTATATGTGCCTCCACAAATCAAATGCCACAACTGTGGACAAACTGAATGGCTTGACAATCCTGATCTGTCCTATCTTCCACATGTACGCAAATTAAAAAATGGTAAGTATGTTTCTGATATTGATAATGGCATTCATGTACGATCATGGCGATGCAATAATTGTCTGTATATAATGCAATTTTGGGAACCTGATTAAGATCTGGTTTTGTATTGATTTCTTATTTTTGTGATTGTGTTTTGGATGATCTATTTTGATTTTTTCATTTGACATCTAAATCTAGTCAAAATGTAAATAAACAATACTGTGTGTAGTGTAAGAAATGGCAACTAAAAAGCAAACAAAAAAAGATCTTGAAAGCAAGATTGCAGAATTAGAAGCTAAACTAAACAAACTATCTACAGAATTAGAGGCCCCAGCTGAGACAAAACCAGCTTGAGACAAAACCAGCTGAAAGACCAGCTGCAACCACAAAACCAAAAGGTACACTACCAAAAGGAATGGAAAAATCACAAGCTCAAACACAACAAGCACCGCCTTCAAGTGAAAAAGGAGAAAAATCAATAAAAGAACAACGAGAAGAATATGAAAAAGAATATCTTAAAAGAATTGAGCGGGAAAGAATCGAAAGAGAAAAAGCCGAAGCTGAAATTATTGCAAAAGAAGCTCAACAACAGGCTAAAACAACAAGAGGTTCTCTTCCAAAAGGATTCGAACCACAACAAGAACCTAAAAAACCAAAAACATCCAGAGGCACTTTACCCAAAGGGTTCTGATCTTCCTTCCATCTTTTTCCTTTAATTATTTTTTAATTTAGAAAATTCTTCTAAGACTTCATTTGAATGACCTTTTGGTTTTACCTTTGGAAACACCTTGAAAACTTTTCCTTTTTCATCTACCAAAAAAGTACTTCTCATGACTCCCATGTATTCTCTACCCATAAATTTTTTCATTCCCCAAACACCAAATTTTTTTGAAACTTCTTTATCTACATCTGCCAAAAGTGGATACTTTATTCCCATTTTATCACAAAATTTTTTGTGAGATTTGACATCATCTGGACTAATTCCAATTATTTCAATTCCTTCTTTTTGAAATTTTTTGTAATCTTTTGAAAATTCATCTGCCTCAGTTGTACATCCTGGAGTAAAATCCTTGGGGTAAAAATAGATTGCATGTTTTTTACCCTTAAAATCACTGGATTTTACTATACTCCCTTCAGAATCATTAATTTCAAATTTTGGTATAGTATCGCCTTCTGAAATCATAATCTCTTCAAAACTCTTTACATAATTAATTACTTCGTTACTTACAATGACCAAAAACTTAGTCCGAATCTTTTATATGGAAATTGAAGTGGCTGTTGCTTGATGGTTACTCCAAGAAATTGGCTTGCTGAAGCAATTGCTACATTCTGTTTGGTATTCTTTGGTCCATTATCAGTAATTCTATCTGTTGTAGCATTTGGAGATGGACTGTCAATTGACGCTATAATCATGATATCTTTAGGACACGGTTCTGCTATTGCACTAATGGTTTATGCATTTGGACATGTTTCAGGTGCACATATCAATCCAGCAGTCACTATTCCAATGATCATCACAAAGAAAATTGGAGTTACAGATGGAATTGGATACATTGTATTCCAAATAATTGGTGCTGTAATTGCAACTGCTTCTCTTGCTGCTATTTTCCCTGTGATAGGAAAAGAGGTTTTCTGGGGTGCACATGGCGGTCCTAGCGATTTAATCAATAATAATATGATGTCAGCTCTAGCACTTGAGATTATCTTCACTTTCTTCCTTGTCACTGTTATCTATATGGTCGCAGTTCACAAGAAAGCTGCTGCAGGAATTCATGGAATTACAATCGGTGGAATGGTCTTCGTGCTTCACCTAATTGGTGTTCCTCTTACAGGTGCATCTATGAACCCTGCAAGATCATTTTCTCCAGCATTGATTGCAGGTGATGTTGGATTGTGGGAAGTTCAATGGCTCTATTGGGTTGGACCAATTGTTGGTGGTATCATTGCCGGTTTACTAATGAATTATGTCTACGTAAACAAGGCTGAAAAAGAAAACTGATTTTTTCAAATACCAACATTTTTAAAAATTTACAATCTCTTTAATCTTGATGACTTCTTTTTCTGATATCTCTGGTATATTCAATGATGAATCTGAAAAACTAGAAAACTTTATCAAAAATGCAATCAAAAAATCTGAACTTTCTATAAATGAAATTATTGAAATGTATTACCAAATCATGAATGTTTCCTCTATGATTGTCATGCTAAAACAGCAGCTCAAAGAAGACAATCAAAAACGATTTGATAAAATTCAGGAAATCGAACAAAAAATCTCTAGATTTAATTCTCAAATACATCCTAAGATAATGGTTCAACTCACAAATGCCATTCGGGAGACTACTGCAAATCTACAATCTCAGGACTTTGAACCAAAATCAAAATCTGACATTGAAGATGAGGCCAAACTTTACGAGGAATTGCGTCAGAAGATGAGCACTAAAGAATTCGTAGAACAATATGACAAAGGACTATCAAATGATTGAAGAGATTGCCGTAAATCTGGTTAAGCTAAAGCAAGAATTTGTACTAGTTTACAAGGGAACAAGTCATATCCAAGAAGTAATTCCAGTATCAAATTCTGAAAAATTTCCATTTGAAGAAGAACATTTTAACTTTCTTCATATGTTTGCAAAAAAGAATCCAATTTACTATAATTCCTTTGAACAAAAAATTTCAGATGTAAATTGTATCATATATGAAGGTGACATTAACAAATATTGGCTGAATAGCATTCAATATGCTTCGAGTCGTGCTCCTTTTTCGCCAACTTGGATTTTTTCTGCATACATTTCTTCACTTATGGCAAAAACTCTTGATTACAAACAAGTAATTGATATTGGATCAGGAGATGGAAGAATTGCTTATTGTGCCAAAATCCTAGGTTTGGATTCTTACAGCATTGAAATTGATAACATGCTTGTTGATTTGCAAAATTCCATATCAAAATCAACTGGAATCAATTTTTATCCCAACTGTGCTGATGCCATCTCTTTTGATTATTCTTCTTTGAGATTAACACATCCTACCTTTTTCATAGGTGGATTAGCTCAAATGGGAGGTACTGCATTGGCTTCTGGAGTACTTGAAAACATTCAACAAAACTCTGTATTAAAGGAAAACTTTGGGATGGTTTTTGTAGGAACTTTTTCTCAAAAATATCCTCCTGATCCAATGTCTGAATTTGGATGGGGAACACTGATTGACAAATATGATCTTAAAGTACTCAGTACGATGATTCTCCCAACTGTGTGGACGTTTAATGAACCTGATGACACTCCATACATTTTTGCAGAATCTAGAAATAGCAATCCAAATTAAGCGTAAATTCATCACCTTTTTCGGACTCGTTGCATAGCATGGATAGTGCGAACGCTTGCGGAGCGTTAGGTCGCCGGTTCGAATCCGGTCGGGTCCGTATACTATCATGGGACTAAAATAGTTCCGATTACATGCTCATGATACATGGAAATCTCAATGAAAAGTATTAACGAGATAGACGATCTATATCACGTCTTTGTTGATTCGATCAAAAATATTGAGACATTCAAGAGGTACAAAAATAATCTGTATCGATTCTTGAAATTAATACCAAATCAGATCTATCTTGATATTTATCGACACAGTTAACTTTAGTCTGGTATCTTTTTAATTGAAAATCAGATATGAAAAATAAGATAGTGCAGATTAGTCTGTTAGTTGTTTTATGTAGCATTGGATTCACCCCTCTTTCTTATGGTCAGGATGCTCAAATATCAGGCGGAGTTGATGTTGATGGTACCTGGTATCTGGGTGAAGGTCTAGAAGTAGGAAATTATTTTGAGTATTCTTTATGTGAAATAAATCTCAATGATTGTTCCCCTATTGAATTGAAAATGTGGATAAAAGGAGAGATTCAAAATATTAGTGAAACGTTGTGGGATGCAAAAGTTGTAATTATTGATGGTGATAAAGTCGCTAAAGGGTCATGGGGTCTTGGTAAAACTACTCCTGAACCCATAGTATTTGATGAGGCTCTTTTTGATTATGTCATTGCAATCAAGTCTTCATTAAATTGGCTTTCTACTTTTGCTACTGCAAATGAAGATGATAGACTTCATGGGCCACAAGAGTTTAGATCTGGCAAATGGGGCAATATTGGTAATTTGGGGAGTGGCAGTGATGCTCCATTAATCCCACACCGAATAGAAACAATAGATTCTGCTGTTGGAAATGTGGATGCAGTGGTTGTTGGTTGGTATGTTGAAACTGACAATGAAATGTGGATAGTGGATGGTTTCCCTTTTCCTGTTAAAGCATTGACTTATCCCAGGACTACTGCCGACAACCCTCCAATACAGTATCAATTCACCCTGTTAAAATATGAGGAAAATGTGGTAAATGATCCTTTCAAGGATGTAAAAGAAACAATTCAAAAAGAAGAGTTGTTGGAGTGTCCTACAAAATTTTATGATTATGTAAGTCAACGTGCTGCTACAGACACGTATTCCATGATGATTCAGTACAACTATTCTCCAGAATACCCAATTGAAGGCTGCAGTATCGACTGGAAAATAAATTTCATCAGCAAGTATAATGATGTTGAAATCCTAGATCAAATTCATTATGATATTTGGATTGTAGATGAGCAAGGCAACAAATTGAGATCATATGCACAAGAAATAGGAGAAGAAAAACTGTTTACTGAGTTTGGTCGAGTTCATCATCTTATTCCAATAGAGGAAGAAGCAGGAATTGTACGTTATTCCATATTTGTTCACGGTACAGGACCAGAACAAGAAAAACCTGATATGTCCATGAGTGGATCTGCTATTATTGAAATTGAAATTGATGAAAATCCTCTACTTGAAAAATTAAATGACGATTTTATTTCAGCCTCTAAAATTCCTGCTTGGATTAAGAATAATGCTGGATGGTGGGCAGAAGGACAGATTGATGATGACGCATTTATTCAAGGAATTCAATTTTTGATTAAAGAAAAGATATTACAAATCTCATCTACAACTCAGGGTTCAATTTCAGAAAAAGATGTAATTCCAACATGGATTAAGAACAATGCTGACTGGTGGTCACAGGGACTAATTTCCGATGATGACTTTCTAAAAGGAATAACTTTCATGGTTGAAAATGGAATCATCGTCATTTAGATAAACTAAAAAAATTATCTACTGGAACCAAAATCAAGACAAATTTCTACCCTATTCCTGTTGGGTCCGTTACAATAATATTCTTTATTACATTCCCTGAGATCCACTAATCTTCAAAATTGAATTTTCTTTTAGCAACAATTTTGTTTCTTTTCAAACCTACAAACTCAAGCAGCTTTGTAGTACTGCTCAAAGCCTCAATGCTAAAATTATTTACCCCATTAGACACAGATTTGGTCAATACAGGTCTGCCATCGACATACACATCAATACGAGAAATCCCGAGAGAGATAAGCTCTATGTCGATAGTATTCTCATGATCTTCAAATGTCATATCAAATTGTCTTTGTGGTAATTCTGCAAGGATTTTAGTCGCTTCTTTAATCAAATCAGCATTACCTTCGAGCAAATCTTTGCGAGAAAGTGGATATGAGATATCTGGAATCACCCCAAGATCTTCTATAGGAGTTCCTGCATTTTCTCCAACTCTGACATTTCTTCTAATAGATACACGCATGCTTGTTCCACGAGGTAATCTTTTGAATTCATACTGAGTTCCCTTTAAGGCACTACGGACAATCTCATAGTCCCAAACATTTGCACCTCCTGCACCAGTATTGGCATCTATTCCGATTATAGGTCCAATATTATGATCTTGAAAACCTGCAGCAAAAATATCTGTGGCACTATAACATAATGCGCTTGTAATCAGGACTACTGGACCATAGTACTGCTGTCCATAAAAGTTTGCATATTCAAAAGGAGTTAATGGTTGGCCTTGAGAAAATATTGCTCCAGTACTAACTGCACGCGATAGAGAATCTTCCCACGGTTTAGCATCAGCAAAGTTTCGTGAAATCTCAAGGGTTACTGGGGAGCTAACAAATTGGAAAGGCTGAGGAATAATTTCATTTGGAGTTAAAAATTGCAGAATCATCTCAGAGGCAAGAACATAGCCTCCACCATTATCTCTAACATCAATTATCAGTCCCTTTTTTGGAAGTTGTTTTAATAATCTGAGAAATTCGTTAACAAATTCAATTGGGCCTTGTTCAATATAAAATTCGTAGATACGAATGTATCCAATATCATCATTGATTTTTTTTGCATAAAAAGCACGAGGAAAAATACTTTCTAATCCTTGAGCAAGTTTTATTTTTTCTTTTGAAGATTGTGCCTTTGCCATTCGTTTTTCTATCTCAAAGAATTTTTTTGGGGCAAAAGTAATCTTTTTTAAATTATGAAGTTGATCAGCAAGAAAATCAATTCCCAAATTATCAGAATATTTTGCCAATGCCACATCTGGATTACTTGCAGTGCCTGCATTATCAGGAGAATACACCATCCAAGATTCTTGAAATTCCAGATGATCTCCGGACAAGGTTTTGTAGGTAATAGTTACCCATTCTTCATCGGGCGGTAACAAAGAAGACATGGGTCTGAAAGTCATTGTTTCAAGGCCTCTTGCAAATCTAGCTGCAAGGTTACTTCCCGCATTACGGTCAGCATTTAACTCAACAGCGCGATGCATTGGCACCCCATTCCAATGAGTGATCTCAACACCAGGCTTGAATGAAGAAGGAAGAGTGTCAGAAAAAATTTTTGTTACTATGAATTTTCGTTTTTTATTTTGTATGTATGAGCCAATTTCAAAAGGCAGTGCTGCAGTATGATCTGAAAATGGTCTTGGCAAAACATAATTTGTATGAAGATCTCGAATGGAATTAAAAATATTAAGCATCTCCTTATGAAATTCGAGTTCTGGTCTCATTTGATTGGATTTTGTTTCAGAGAGACGATGTCTTAAAAGTCTAAGTTTTTGGATAGGATCAACTGCATGCATTGCCTTTTTTAATGGAAGATGAACATAGATATCTTCTAAAAGTACCAAAGCTTGTTCAACAATTGTTTTCCTGTCTGTAATACTCAGTTTTCCAGCAGTTGAGAGAAATGAAGATAATGTTTGAACTGCCCCTAATTGATGTTGAGCTTCATTTGAAAGATGTTTTGTGAATTTTGGTAAAGCATGAGAAGGTTTCTTTTTTGTTTTCATATTTTGTGACACACCACAAAGTATAATTTAAAAAATATAAGATTTTTTGTTTCGAATTACAATAGTTTATTTATCAAGGTAATTGGATTTGAAAAACACCAATTATTTCGTTAACTTTGATTTGAATCTATTGAGATTCGCACCTAACAATATGTTTTAAAATTGTATTATCTATACTACAATGAGAAACTAATTTTCAAAATACCGCTAAAAGCAAACAGACTGTCGGGTCCGTATATCATCATAGTCTTAAAATAATTCCACCTAGATATAGGAGGAATTCTTTGAAGCACAAATGCTCACTAGGACTAAGAGAATTGAATTAAATCAATTGTTATGCAATACATAAAACTTAGTAATCTAATTTTCAATCAATGACATTAAAAATTATGTCGGGTATAGTTTTGCCTACGAAAAAAAGTGGATATGTAGAAGTGATGTTTGACGATCATGCAATTCAACATAGTTCTGATGCCGATGTAGCAGAAAAAAAGACTATTGGCCCAGCAGGCAATTTCAAAAAAACTCCTACAAAAATTGTAGGATTAAGACAAATTAAAGTACTAAGCGTCGTAGCTCCGGTGGTTGGTGGACCCTCCTCTTCAGAAAAATTCAAAATTGGAGATTATTGTAATAAGCAACGATTGAAAATTACTTGGTCTGTGGGAAATGGAAAAATAGAAGAGATATCCTACATGGTCATAGGTGAAGTCTGACTTTTTTTAGATTTTGTCTGTGTTTCCACATTTTATTTTCTAAAAAACTACTAAATTACCTACTTCTGAGCATAGACGGAGCTGCTTTAGAGACAAGTTACCGCCCCACTTCGATCGAATCTGCCACGAACCTTTTTCAGGTTAAGATGAATGTGAAACTTGGAGGATTTAAACCAGACTTGTTATGAAATTAAATTTGTATGCAAATCCTGTCATAATATTCTAAAATTATTTGTACTAATTACGAGTATGACAAATAATGTCAACATCTGATCTGATTGTCTACTTGATCCTGTCCCTTTTGATTGGCTATGGAATAGGTTTTTTTACAGTAAAAATTAATCATCTTCTTGTAATCTTTCTTGGAAAACTATGGAGCAGTGGTAACGCCCAAAAGCGATATGCTCTGATAGGTGGACTTGCAACTATTGTATTTGGAATGGTGATTTTACTTCAAACAAATGATTTTACATTGACAATAATCCCTGCATCTGTATTTGCAGTGTTATTCATAGTTGGAGTAAAACATGCCATGCATCGATTTAATCAATACATTGAGATTCTTGATGCATTAATCCAATCTTTATTTCCTAAAGAAGATCCAAATGATGACCAACATGATGCACTGCTTGCAGATACATCAAAAATTTCTCAACAAATGATGGAATCAATGCGAAAGTCTTATCTGGAATCCCTTAAGATACTGTTTTTCTTTTTTGATTCTGTATTTGCAGTATTTCTAATCAGTCTGACAAAAGGAAAGTTTCGATTTAGTAGATTTATCCATCTATCAGATAAAGATCAGGTTGACTATATGCACATCTGGGCTGAATCTGAAATTCTTAATTTGGCACCTGTAGCATTAAAGGCCCTTATTGGATATAGTTATTACACCAGTCATCTTTCATGGGACAAAATTGGCTACCGTGGAGAAGTCCTAAGGAGGAGTTATATCAATTGACTACTCTTAACATCAAGACATCATTTAATGTAAATGAAACAAAAGATGTGGATGTATGCATCATTGGAACTGGTGCTGGAGGCGCAGTAGTTGGATATCATCTGGCTCAATCTGGACTCAAGGTGCTAATGTTAGAAAAGGGTGATTATCACACTCATGATGAAATTAAATCTGAAACAAGAGAAGAGAATTTACAAAAATTATGGAAGAATAGAGGTGCACAAGTAACTAGACTCCCTCTATTAGCCATTACTCAAGGCGAATGTGTTGGGGGCTCTACAATAATCAACTATGGAATGTGTTTTCGAATTCCAGATGAGACTCTCCAGATCTGGAAATCAGAAACTGGGGTTGAATTTTCAAAAGATGAATTACATAATGAATATGCAGAAGTAGAAACACAAATCCAAGTAAGAAAAATAACAGATGCAGGTATATCTCATGAAAAGCTAGAGATTGGATGTAAAAAATTAGGTTATTCTGGAGATTGGATGTATAAAAATTACATCATAGATGAAGGAGGAATCAAACAAAACGTCTTGCTTTCTTATTTGGAAAAGGCAGATCCTGAGAACCTTGAAATTTATGCAAATTGCAAAGCTACAAAAATTTTAAAAAATGGAAACAAAATATCAAAAATCCAAGCTGTTCACACAACCTCTGATAAAACTATAACAATAGATGTAAACCCAACCATTATTGTATTATCTGCTGGTGCAATTGCATCTTCTGAATTATTGCTTCAAAACAAGATTGCAAATAATAGTGGACATATTGGAAAACATCTCAGCTTTCATCCTGCCTCATCAGTAATTGCACAATTTGATCATGTCATTAATGGACAAAATGACTTGTCCATGGCATTTCATTGTGATGAATTTGGTATTGTTAAAACTAAAAAACCAGGATTTATGATAGAATCTGTATTTGTTTCTCCAGCAACTTTTTCGACTGCAACCCCTGGTATAGGAAATGAAAATACTGAATTTATTAAAAAATATGATTATTCTGCAATAGCAGGTGTTTTAATTCAGGATGAGGCAAATGGTTCTGTTTCTTTGAATTGGAGCAACGATGCAGTTGTTGATTATATTCTTAGTGAAACTGACGGGAAAAAACTTCTCAAAGGACTAAAGACTGTTGCAGAAATATTTTTTGCAGCTGGTGCAACCAAAGTCATAACAGGGCATATCCAAAAAACTGTTCTTGAAAGTATAGCTGATCTTTCCTTGATTGATGAACGTGGTTCTGGCTTGGGATCATTTAGATTGGCATCTGCTCATCCACAAGGTGGCAACAGAATGGGTGCTGATAAAAAAACTTCGGTTGTTAATTCATATTGTCGTTCTCATGACATTGAAAATCTTTACATTTGTGATGCCAGCGTATTTCCTACCTCATTAGGAGTAAATCCCCAGTTAACTGTCATGACAATTGCTTCACTTGCTGCCAAAAAAATACTAGAACAAAAATCTAGTATTTTTGGATAATGATATTTTATTACTACGATCTTAATCTCTTATAGAGAAGTCTAAGACTTTGCGTTGATTTCTGCCTGAAGCCTCTTGTTAATCTCTGCTTGGATTATTATCATCAAGTTTGATTCTTTTTCAAGTGCCTCTGCATTCACCAACAACGGTTTGATGTTTTTCAGTGCTTCTTCTCCCCACTCTTTGACACTTCTGTTCTCCTTAAAGGCTGAATCCACAGCAATTGATGCAACTTTTGGTAGTACATCTAACAATTTTTTCTGATTTTCATTCTTGAGTTCAGTTCTAATGTTTTCAAGTATCTTTTCTATTGTTCCTTTGGCAAGGTTTTTCGAAAAGTCTTGGAATTCATCTTTCTTTAGAAGTTCATCTGCAAATTCTTTACCGTTGGTTTTCAATGTTTCTGCTAAATCCTTTGGTATTCTTCCTTCTTTTAGAGCCTCTACAAACTTTGCCTCGTCTTTTCTAAATACCTTCCAGCTGTCTTTTGCAAGTTTTTTGTATCTAGTTGTAAGAATTTCTTTGAACATTTTTTCCTGTTCTGGGGTGATCTCAATTCCTTTCTTTCTAAGCCACATGAACAGTGAGCCTAAACCCGTTGCCAAAATGGTTGCAGATATTGCAATTACTTCATCAATCATTGTGTCGATTAATGAATCCAATGGACTTTGCTCTATTGATTCCTCTTCTCCAACATATTGATTCTCAATATATGTTGCCCCATCATTTACTGATACTTCTCCATAAATTGTGATAGGAAATAATATGATGATTGAAATGAATGTAAACAAAATAATTTGGTTTAATTTCATTCGAAGTTTTGTTCTTATGATGATATAAAAATACTCTGTAGTGAATATTAATTCTGTGTGTTACTGTTCATTGAAAAGTCCAAGTAACACATTTCCGTTTTCATCTATTGTAACTATTATTGTTCCATTTTCATCAGTTCTATAAACATCTGCGCGATGTTCTTCTAACTTTTCCAAAATTGAATCCTTCGGCAGTCCCCACTGATTTTTTCCAACACTAATTACTGCAAATGTAGGATCTGTTTCAGAAAGGAATTCATCAGATGTTGATGTCTCACTTCCATGATGGCCAACTTTGAGAATGTCGACATTAATGTCGTCTCCGATGGAGTCATCAATATCTCCTGCCAGAATTCTATTTTCGCAAATCTTTTCACAGTCCCCTGTTAATAGAACAGATGTTCCACCATATGAGGTCTTGATCAAAATAGAATTCGAGTTCAGATCTCGTTTCAGGCCTGCACCGTCATCATATGGGACAATGACTTCTATTCTTGTGTCGTCATTTATCACCCATAATATGTCCTCACGAACAATAGTACGCTCAATTCCTTCAATTGCTATCATATGATCTTGATATGTTTTGGTGTGATTAGGATGCTCTTGTCCATTGTCCATTACGTGATTCACAGGCATTGTGGAAATTATTTCATCTAATCCTCCTATATGATCTGCATCAGGATGAGTTGCAACCATCAAATCTATTTCATCAATTCCTAACCCTTGGATGTAATTTGCTACTTCATGACCTCTTCCATTATTTCCTCCATCTACTAATATTGAATATCCGCTAGGAGTTATCATTAAGGTTGAATCACCTTGTCTTACATCAATAAAATGTATTTCCAGATAATCTTCTGATTCTGCGTCAAAATCAATAACAGGATCTCCTTCGTCTTCATCTAGATCATAATAATATGCAGTACCAGTTGCACTAAGAATTATTGCCATGATGATTGAAGGAATGATAATTTTATTGACCAATCCTTATGATATGATTTTATAAATTATTAACTATGTTGTTTCTAATTATGATCCTGTTTAGATAATGCTAGCAATTAAAATTGTGATTCTCTGAGATTGTTATTGATCAAAGGAATCATTTAATCTAAAAGTCAAAATCTAATTTTTTCTTTGTCCAATTGATTTCATATAACGGGACTTTAGATGTTTAGAGGCTATACTTTCATCACAAAGATGCTTGATCTCAGAAGGTGATTTTTTCATCAGAGATTCAATATATTATTAAAAACTGCATTACTCAAGTTTAGATCTGTAAATTAATTTAAAAAAATATTATTCATGATTGGCATGTTTTTATTATTCTGCATATTCTATTATTTAATAATTGAAAAACATATTTTCTAAAAACAAAAAATTTCTTGATTCTTCAAAGTCAAGACTCTATAAAAAATTCCAGCAAAAAAAATTATGGAAACTTGAATCCCAAAATCGAGAAGGTAACATAAATCATTATTATGACGATGATATTGTTCAAACAATTGGCGAAGAATTCATTGATAGAATTTCTGTAATTCATCTAATTGGAGATATAATTCGCTCGCTTGGTGGATTGCTTGGAAGAAGACCGACGATCTCTTCTGATGAAATGCATTTACAAGTATTAGACAAAATTATCCATGACAAGAAAATTTCTCGTAAAGATGTAGCATGTTTTACCAATATCACGCCTGTTAAGGGAAACTCTATGCTTCCCTTCATGAATGGAGGACCTATGGGAGAACATTGGAATACCAGTCCTAATGGACTCTATGATTGGATTGATAACAAGAGCTCAAAATCAATAGTTGGTATTGAACTTGGATTTAAAGCAGACGAGTATGGCATTGAAGTAAGCAAACGACTGATAGAAAAAAAACAAAACAATCCTGACATGTATGTTGGTCTTTTGATTGATGGTTTTGTCTCTATTTTTGTTCAGGACCCTGATCTGGTTGATGACTTTCAAAACAAAACTCTTGAAATGATTAAACAAATGAAAAGTGTTGGAATTGATGTTAGAATTAATGACAGTTGGAATCCACTGTCTTCGGATTTTTTGGCTGCAAATCATATAAAATTATGGATATTTGATGGTAAAGCTGCATTTTTAGGTGGAATAGGAATAGAATCTCAATTCATCAAGACATTGTATGATCAAATGGATCTGATAGAGGGACCATTTGTTAGAACATTGACCCTTATGTCATTTCTATTGATGGCAAATCAACGCAGAAATCTATTTGATCAAGGAGATGAAATCACACAAATCTATGAGATGGATAGAAAAATTCTTAATGAGAAATTCCTTCCAAATTTTACAAATTCTGGAAATCTATCAATGGAGATATCTGTAAACGTTCCAGGATATGTTCAAGATGCACAAAAAGATTATCATGATTTGTTGTTAAGAGATGATGTTAGTGAAATCTTTATCATGACTCCTTATTTTTCAGATGATAAAATTGCAAGAGCCTTAGTTACTGCTGCTAACAGATTAGAACAAAAACAATACAGCAGGGTAAAAAAACAAATCAAAAATAAAAATCTACACATCTCTGATGAAGAATTGGAAAATAAAGTCACAAAGCATCTAGAAGAAAATAAAAAAGTTCATGTCATTTTTCCAAAGAAACAAGAAAATGCAATTATTGCAGAAGTATCAAAATATTATGCCTATTTTATGAGAAAAAACAGGATTGTTGAAACAAAACAGTTTGCGGTAAATGATGGAAATGTAACTCATGAAATGCTTCATGCAAAGCAGATGGTTGTCATATATGAAAAGGATGGCAAGAAAAAATACGTAAAATTTGGGGGAAGCTACAATCCTGCAGGTAGAGCACATAACATGTGGGAGATAAATCATATCACATATCTCAAAAATATCGACGACGATGATTCAAATCTGGATAATCCTGTAAAAGATTATCTTGATGATGTTTTTTGTAAAATCATCAATGAATATTCTGAACCGTTTAGATGGGGACAAAAAGATACGAAACTAAATGTCTTTGAATTATTTATAATGAAATTATCACAAGTTCTATTCTTTTAATTATGTAATGTAGAGATTTTACCTCTTATAATCTACTGTTGAAGTTAAATGAATGTAATTGCAATTCAACTAATGATTTACATTGAAAATTTTCTATAACAGATATTTCGATGATCCTACATGTGGGAAATTCACAGAATTTAGAGTAAATAACCACAGAACGTGGTGGTGTTGTAAACAACTAAAGGAGCATGACAAACATTTTCAACTATGGAACATTAAATGGGCAAAGCTTTACTTTAAAGATATTAGTGCAGATGGCAATATTGCCTTTTTTCCAATGAATTACTGTCCATATTGTGGAGAAAATATAGAATACATAGAATTAAAAAAATAATTCTAATTCAATCAATAGTTCTTCTCAAATATCTATCGTAACATCCATTATGATAAAGAGAAAATTTTCGTGAACCATTTTTTTGTAACTTGATTTTAATTTCTGAGATATCTGAAAAATTAATCTCAACATCACAATAATTGCACTTTCCAGAATACTCAAAACCTTTGTCTTTCTTTAAAGGAGGAAAGAACAACTTTAATTCTTCTGTTGTGATTGATTCATTTTTATTTGAAACCTCGTTGTCTTTTTTCTTATCAATAAACGATGTCATTTTCCTTTTCTTCCTTTGATATTTTTTTAAAATACCAAATAATTTAAGAACTCTTATTTTGCAGTTTATGTGTCTTGGTTCATTACTATGTCAACAAAATAAAGCATATTTCACACCGCCTCTCTCAATGTGTTAATTGCGGTAAGTCGGATCTTAAAGATGATGCAGTATTAGCTACCACTGGTCCCTCTGAGAAATATGCTGATTATGTCCCATCTATTCTCTGTCTTTCTTGTGAGACCTTGATGGTAATTACAACTAATCCTGGAAAAGTAGTAGGAATTAATCATTCAGTAGGAAATCAAGTTACTGTACGTGGTAGCTGATAATAGATCATCATACCTTAATTTTGGTGCACTTCTTTTACGAATATAATTAATCATACTCTTTCAATATAGTCAAAACCGAATATTAAATCAAAAATGAAAAAAATTACTATTGTTAACCTCTTTTCTTTTGTTTTGATTACTAAAAATTCCTACTTTGAAGTTAGTTGAAGTTGATTTAAAACCAAAATGTTTAGATTATGCAAATTTAAGAAAAAAAGAAAAATATTTTTTCTATACGTCTTTTATGAGTGATTTTATTTTTTCAGCAAGTTCTGGATTTACTTGCAGTTCTTTATGTGATTCTTTGACATGTTCTGTGGCTTTTGCCATTAACTCTTCTTCGGTTTCTGCAGTTGCAGACCATCCACAATCTGCTCCGGCATCTGCACAACTAAGACTTTTTGCCATGTTTTTGAGATCTTTAAGAAGTATTTATTTTATTTAGGATTTAGCTGATAATATTCTTAATTGGTTTTTAAAGATAATAGAGACAATAACTAGTTGATAATTTAGTATTAATGAAAATTATGATAATTGTGGTGCTTGTGTCTGGAATGTCCTTATTTACATCTGCATATTCAGAAAGTGAAATTCCACTCTACATAAAAAACAATGCAGAAAAAATTTTGTATGAAGATTACCCCTCTGATATTGTAATATCTATTTTAAAAGATATGGCAAGAGAGAAAATTTTACCAAAGACCGTTTATGAAAATGCTCAATTCTATACAATTCCAGAAAAAGGGAAACTCCTTTTTGTGAAGATCTCAGGACAGATAAACGATTACGGAAAAACAGGACCTGTATCTCTTACCATAATAAAACCTGATAATTCCCATGAAGTAATCCAAACTCCTTTATTGGAAACCGGAAAGTACGTTACATATTTTCTAATAGATAGTAATTCTCAAAGAGGCTTGTATACAGTTTTAGCAAATTTTGGCAGTCAAAATATGACTTCAACATATTTTCGTCTCGGAAATGATGCGATTACCACATCTGTTCCGTTATGGTTTGAAACAAATTTTCAATGGTGGGTTGAAAAAAAGATAACTGATCATGAATTCCTAAACTCTCTACGATTTCTTATTGATCAGAACTTAATCAATATTATCATAAGAGATACTCTGCATCAATCTAATCTTCAAATCTATGTTCAAGGTGACCAGATGGTAAGAAGGGGAACTACACATACTATTATTTCTCATGTAACTGATGGAATTGCCCCAATAGAGGGCGCAAAGGTTACGCTAAGAATAGAAGATTATGGAGAAGATATAATTAGAGAATTTGAAGGATTTACAAATTCTGAGGGAAATTTTATTTTCTCATGGGAGATTCCAAAATCTTTTGATGATTTGGAGACCCTTTTAACGTTTATCAGTGTGACACATGGCGAATCATCAAAAACTACTCTCTTCAAATTTCAGGTTTATTGTTTACCTGGTGAATCAAAGTGTAAGATAGAAGGAAATTAGAAAAAATATTTTTTTTCAAGATTTTTTCCTTTGATTCCATAACCTGACATGATTGAGTAGGCATCCAAAACCACATTCTTCTCAGTAGGGTTCAAGTTATGATCATCTGAACTTCCAATACAACATGGATGTTTTTCTTGTCCTTTATGATCAACAGAAAGTATTGTCCAGATTCCCATGATTTCAAAATGCAAACTCTTCTGATACAATTCTGGTCTCAAAATATTTAAGAAATCAATAACAATCTTACTTTTTTCATATGTTGGAAATTTTATCTATATTCATCTCCACAATCTCCAATTACTTCCAGAAGATCATTTGACTTTGAGGTAACTGTTTTGATGTTATCTTGATCTTCTTTGTCCAGTTTCAAACCAAATACCTTAAGATTATCTATTTTATGTTCTGATATTCCTAATCTGGTTCCTATTATTGTACCTGCAACACATGGTTTATCTAAAATGAATCTCGTTGCAACATTTGAAATGCTTGATTTGTGTTTTTTTGCAACTTGATTTAAAACTTCCAAAAGTTCTTGGAATAATTTCCATCCTCCCCAAAGATCTATCATGTTTTTGCATTTTTGTAGGCTAAGAGTGGTAAGATCAGATCTTGTTGGTTCTGTTTCATTTAGATATCTTTCAGAAAAAAATCCTCCAAGAAGAGTTCCATAGATAAGTAATTTGATATTGTGTTTCTGACAAAGTGGAATCATCATACTTTCTGGTCGTTGATCTAAAATCGAATACTGTACTTGATGAGAGATACACTTGAATCCTTGTTGTAGGATTTTCTCAGTGATTCTGGTGTTGAAATTTGTTAGTCCTATCTGTTTAATCTTTCCTGCATCACGTAAATTTGATAAATGTTCCATTGCATCAATATAACTTGAATTGTTATAATCCCACCAATGAAATTGCAACAAATCAATTGATTCTATGTTCATCCTCTTAATTGATTGGTCTACAAAATATTCCACGATGGATTTGCTCATGGATCCTGGAGAGGGAACAAATTTTGTAAGGCCTTGTGTTTCTGACAATTTCTTTTCTTTGTTTTTAATCTTTTTTTTAAATTTACCAAAAAATAGTTCTGCTGGCCCATAAATGTCTGCCATATCCCATGTATTAAACCCCAAATTATGATATTCGATCATTTCAGATATTGCAGAATCCTCATTTATCTGACCGTGTCCACCTGCCACATTCCATTTACTACTCTGCAAATCTCTAGATCTGCTGCTAATTGAATTCTTTCAAGATTCATTATTTGTTTGATTTAGTATGATCATAATGAAATTTGTTTCTATAATTTCGTCTCTAGGAGTTTTCTTATATTTAGAAGCTCTATTGAATATTCAAAAACTACCGTTTATCAAAATATTTTCAGACCCTTTACTTAGTCAAGTTAGATTTTTTCAATAATTATAAATTCTACCTGAAAATCTTGAAATCATGCAATATTCAAAAATTGCTGGCACTGCATTTGTGTTAATAGCTTTGGCAATTAGCATTCAAATTCTTTTGTAAATTTCAAAGCATTGATGTTTTTTCATACGAAAATAGATTCGGTGCAATGCTTAGCACCACAACTCTGGTTTTGTTTGATTCAGATCTGAAATTATCATGTTTTTAAAACACTTTTGCTTTTCTTAAAAATAGCGTAACTGCTGTCATATAACACACTGTAGCAATTATTTCTGAAATTATTGATGCCATAAATGGTTCTATTTGAATCTCTAAAAAATAATAAAGTGTGGGCCACCTAATTCCAAGGTATATTATTTCACCTACTCCAAAGGAAGAAATCAAACCAAGTAGTTCTTTTTTAACCAATCTTGTACTCATTTGCTTGTATCTGTTTCTGTTATCAAGATAAAACAAGCATGAGAAAATTCCAAAATAAATTACATAGCCCATTACAATTGTAATTGTTGTGTTGAGATGATTTTCATAATCTGATAATAATTGAGCTATAACTGCAGAAAGCGAAGCAGAAACAACAAAGCAAATCAAAAAATTACGATTTATCTGAATCAACTGCTGATTAGATTTCATAATGAAATGACTCTGAATACGATTATTAATCTTAAGTAGTTGATATTGAAAAAACATTTGAACCCATTCTATAAAATTCATATATGATAAAAAGATGTGAATGGGCAAAAGAAGAACCAAACATTTCGTACCATGATAACGAATGGGGACAACCTGAACATAATGATCAAAAGATCTTTGAATTTTTAATTCTAGAGGGTGCTCAGGCTGACCTTTCTTGGATTACAATTCTAAAAAGAAGAGAAGACTATAGAAAGGCATTCTCTAATTTTGATCCAAGCAAAGTAGCAAAATTCAATGAAAAAAGCATCTCAAAGCTTCTCAAAAATGATTCAATTATTAGAAATAGACTCAAGATTATGTCTGCAATCAAAAATGCCCAATACTTTTTAAAAATTCAAGACGAATTTGGCTCCTTTGATAGATATATCTGGAGATTTGTAAATTACAAACCAATTTACAACAATTTCAAAAAATTATCTGATTTACCCGCATCAACTGAAATATCTAAGCAATTAAGTGCTGATCTTAAAAAACGTGGTTTTTCTTTTGTTGGGCCTACAATTTGTTATGCTTTAATGCAAGCTATAGGAATGGTAAATGATCATACCTGTGGATGTTATTTACATAAAAAATAATTTAAGTATGACCTTTGTTAGAATCAGATCATAATGAGTGAAGGAAAATTTGCCACATCAATTTCATGTATGGATGGTAGAATACAAATTCCATTGGCAAACTGGATTAAAGAAAATCATTCAGTTGACTATGTTGATGCCATTACTGAACCAGGAGTAGATAAGAAAGTCGCGGGAGCTTCTGATCTCGAATCAATTAAATCAAAAGTTGCAATCTCAATTAATGCCCATAAATCTGGATTAATTGTGGTATCTGGCCACTTTGATTGTGCAGGAAACCCTGTATCTAATGAGGAACACTTTACTCAAGTCAAAAAGAGCGTGGAGGTAATTTCTTCATGGAATTTAGGTGTTAATGTAATTGGCGTATGGGTTGATGAAAATTGGAAGGTTAACCCTGTCTAATTTCAAATTACATGGAAGAAATACAAGTTGCTCTAACTCGTTTGAATTTTAGGCTATATGCTTTCTTTTTGAAGGATTTTTAAATTGAAAGAAAAGTTTTCTTCCTTTTCAAAAACTGCTGGACCTGGTATTTTATTCGCAAGTACTGCAATTGGAGTGTCTCATCTTGTTCAATCCACTAGAGCTGGGGCTGATTTTGGTTTACTGTTATTGGGATTTGTAATTTTGGCCACATTGATAAAATATCCTTTCTTTGAATTTGGTTCTCGTTACGCAAATGTGACCCAATCAAGCATTATTGATGGTTATAAGAAATTAGGTAAGCCTGCTTTGTGGCTTTATTTTCTTTTAACTATTTCTTCAATGTTTTTTGTTACAGGAGCTGTTGGATTTGTAACAACTGGCTTTTTTGAAAATCTATTTGGAATTGCATTTCTTGGAGAGTGGACCGTTTTCATTTTATTTGTAATTTGTGTTTTGATTCTGGCAATTGGAAAATATAAGGCACTTGATAGTTTGATCAAGATTGTTGCAATAGTTCTTTTAGTTTCTACGGTATCTGCATTTTTGCTTACTCTGTGGAATGGGCCAATAGAACCAGTTCCTGATTTTAAACAAAAAGAACTCTGGAATGCCTCTGGAATATTTTTCTTATTGGCATTGATGGGATGGATGCCAACTGCCATTGATCTTTCAAGTTGGAATAGTTTGTGGACTTTGGAAAGAATGAAACAGACCAACTATCGGCCAAAATTAACCGAAACCCTATTTGAGTTTCGATTGGCATATCTGATAACTGGAATTCTTGCCATTATGTTTGTAACACTTGGAGCATTTATCTTCTATGGTTCAGGTGAAGAACTACCCAACAATAATGCAAATTTTGCGCACAAAATTGTGACCCTTTACACTCAAACTATTGGAGACTGGAGCTACCTGATAATATCTGCTTCAGCTTTTACTGTCATGTTTGGAACAATCATAGCTGTTTTTGACGGATATTCTAGGTCCTTACAACAAACTGTGGATTTAATTTTTACAAAAAAAGAAAATGTTCTTCGTACTAAAGTCCGTACGTTTTACATCTTATTTTTGTTAATAATATCCACAGGTTCATTGGTTGTAATATTTCAGTTTGGAGATAATCTAAAAGAACTGGTTGACTTTGCAACTGTGTTGTCTTTTGTGATTGCACCTATAATTGCAATTTTTAACTATAGATTAGTTACTGGAAAATTTTTGAAGAAAGAGTTACAGCCTTCAATTTATCTGAAAATCTTAAGTTTGGCAGGAATCTTATTCCTTATTGGTTTTGCAATTGTATTTATGATTACTAGATTTTATAATTTTTAGATAATGAATTTAAAGATTTCATAACACAAGATTTTGAATTATGCCGATCATGTCTTCTTTAGGATGTTTTTTTATCTATACAGAAACTATTTTTAATTAAGAAAGATGTCTTCAATTTAATGAAAATTACAAAAAATATGCAAAAGGCACTTAACAACCAAATTAGTCTTGAAGCAAACGCATCAAATAGCTATATGGCAATGGCATCTTGGTGTGAGGTTACAGGATACGAAGGCAGTGCAAGTTTCTTTTACGCCCAATCTGACGAAGAGAGAACCCATATGTTAAAAATTGTTCATTATTTGAATAATTTGGGGATTAATGCTGTAATCCCTGCAACAAAATTACCTGTAAGTAATTTCAAATCTCTTGAATCCATTCTAAAGATCGCTCTAAAAAATGAGCAATCTGTAACTACTGCAATTCACAAGATGGTTGAAATTGCACAAAAAGACAAGGATCATTCAACTTATGCATTTCTAGAATGGTTTGTCAATGAGCAAGTTCAGGAAGAAACAAAGTTTGAATCGTTAATACAAAAGTTTGAACTAATTGGAAGAGACAAAATTGCAATAAATGAGATAGACAAGATCTTGGGAGCAGATACTGAAGCTTCTGCAACAGAAACCCCTGCATAGATTCTTTCTAAAATCATTAATACTCCTTATTTTTTTCAAATCTCATGACAGTTACAGTTACAAAAATGCCAGGCGGGATCACTCAGTTATTTAACACTGAAACTGGCCGTGTAACCTACAAATGCAAAGCTGATTCAGGATTTATGATGATTGTAGCATTTGGGGGAATTGTAAAATTTAATCAAAAAGGAGCAACAGCTACTGTCACCGGTCATATAACGACTCTAGATTCATGCGATATTATAAAAGAAAGTGATTCAGGTTACAAGACTGCATTATCTGAAATAATAAAAGCACAAAAAGAATTTGTTCAAACAAAAGCAGAGATGTACCAAGATGAGATTAAACATCTTGAAGACAAATTATCTTCTTTAGGTTAATTTTTGCATTGATGATTTTCTGTAAATAATTTTGAAAGAATTCCTAAATTAAAATATGATCTTATATGTCAATTTAGTACATTATTGTAAAGTAAAACAAAGAAATTATTTTTGATTAACAATTACTTATTTACATCCTTAACTAAAAAAGAAATTTACTCTATTTTTCATATTTTTCACATTTACAACCTTTGACAAGGCATTTACCATATCCTTCATAATGGATAGAATCATCATGGTAACACCCAATTTTCTTATTATTGCAGTTCATTTTACCTATATCAGACAATTATAATTATACATTAATTATATTGTAATTGTTGGCAGGCCTGAAAAGCATAGGGACATTTTTCCTTTTTATCATTGGTGGCATCGTCGCCATTATTGTAGGTTCTTTCATGATTCGTGGGACGATGCATTTGTGGGATAAACCTGATTCAAAAAAAACTGATGAGAATAATGACTAAAAAACAAGTATCTGTAATTACCTATGATCTTGCTTCAAGACTCTTCAATTCGAAAATCTCTAGAACAATACATCAAAATGAGAATTAGAGAAATTCCATCTGAGATCCATCACACATTTCCAAACATAAAACAAGTCTGGAAGTGCAAAGAAGAAAGGGATTTTCTGTATGGATATTATGTTGGAAAAATTGAAGAGGGTGCATTGCACTATCTATTAAAGGCTACTCGTACATCATCTGGAGGGTTTATCGACATGTTTGAAATTCGAGGAATCATAGAAATTTACAGAGAGCAACTAAGAAATTCAATTCAAGAAGGCCTTTCAGTGAAGTAGAAATACTACTTTAGTTTATCAGTAATATGGTTGGACCCCAAGATGGAGGATTTGGATTTGATCAATCCAAAAAATATACTAGTGTAGATAATCTAGATCAAATATGTGTCCAGTGTCAAGCAGGACAACACAAAAAATGCCTTGCAAAAACAAAAGAAAAACCAAGCTGTGAATGCGAGCATTGTTTAATTTATGGATGATTTTTCTGATGAAAATTGTTTAATAATATACTTTCCTGATATTTTTCATGTCTAGTCAATTTAAATTTGATTGCATGTACTGTGGAAAAGATTTTGGTGATGATGTAATTAAACTGGCAAAACATATTGGAAAAGAGCACGATCCAGTTCGCTCCAAGAATGGATGATCAATTAGATTCAATAATACGTTCTTTTGTATAATGATATGACTACGTTTAAAAAAATTGTTGCTTGGATTGCAATAATTGGTGGTGGCATTGGGTTTTTCTTCTTTTCACAAATTGCTGCTGAAGCAATGAGATGAAATTAAAAATTAATTAAATTATTCCACTCTGATTGATTTATGGGATTGATTTCACCTCAAATTCAGAAATTTTTAGATACACAAAAACTAGGTTATGTTGCTACGGTTTCAGAGGATCTTTCTCCAAACTTATCTCCAAAAGGAACAATCATTGGTTGGAATTCCAATACTCTAGCCTTTGCAGACATTCGTTCTCCTGATACAATACAAAATCTTGAGAAAAATCCTGATGTTGAAATTAATGTAATTGACCCCTTATTGAGAAAGGGATTTCTCTTTAAAGGTAAATCAAAAATCATAAAAAGCGGTCAAACATATAATGAAATTCTAAATCATTATCGACATAAAGGAATCAAAAGTCCAATTAATGCCATAGTTTTAGTTGATGTTTTTGATGTTAAAGAAGTCACATCTCCGTTGTATGATTTAGGTGTTACAGAAGATGAGATTAAATCAAAATGGAAAAAACATTTTCAGCAATTATGATTCTTTCTCAGATACATCTGTTGATTTTTTAATCATTTCTAGCTCATTTTTTGTTTTTTCATGTTCTTCTCTTTCTTTTTCTAATAGTTGTTGAACTGTTTCAAGTTCCTTTTCTCTCATACTTAATTTTGATTTTAGAGAACCTACTACTACACTTGCGGCCTCAATAATTCCGCTTGTACCTTTTTGATTGATTGTTTCATTTTCAATCAAATCTTTTTCTTTCATAGATAGTACTGTATCATTTCCAAATTGAGCTTCAGGCAAATTTGTCAATTCATGTCTGGCATTGTATAGTCTAGAGTTTACTTCTTCAAGATCTTCTTGTGCTTGAATTTGTTGTGTACGGATTTTATGCAATGTTTCTTGTTCTTCAGAAATTTTTGATTTTATCTCATCATGTTCTTTTGAAATTTCTTGAATTTCTTGTTTAATTTTGGCTAAATCTGACTCTGCTTTAGTTAATTCACTAAACGATTTTTTGCTTTGGCTTAAACGTTGATCTGCATTTTCTATTTTTGATTTAATATCTTTGTATTCTATCTGAATTCTATCTAGTTCCATTTTTTTCTGATTAGTTTCTTTTTTTACCTCCATCAAATTGATGACTGTCTGGTCATACTCTTCCTTTACATTTTGTAATTTTTGTTTAATCTCGTCAAACTCTATTTGCTTTGCTCTAAATTGGGTTTGCAAATCTTCAACTTCTTTCTCTAATTCTTCTTTGAGAACAAACTCTTCACTTTTCTCAGAGATTATTTCATCTTTGCTCTCTTTTTTCTTTCTAAAAAGACCCATGATGACCTACCTCCTGCTCCAGAAGATGAACGTTTCTTTAGACTTGCCTTGGTCTGTTCTTTATAAACCGAATATAAAATCCAGTACCACCTATGATTATTCCGCCGATAAGAGCCATCACTCCTAATTCAGGACTAGTTGGATGGATATTTGGTGCTAAAAACAATAAAAGAGCTCCAAAAATTATCAGAACAAAACCTCCACTCTTTTTTGATCGATTATGCTCGCTATGGGCCATTTAGATATACTCTGCAATAGTTTTTGCTACTTGTTTTCTTCCTATGTCTGAAATAAATGGACCAATCTTTGGACCTCTGGGAGTCCCTAAAATGATTTGATATAGGATTTTAAAAAAATCTCTTGGTTGAACGTTATTTGATTTTGCAATTTGATAAATTGTATTTTGGATATCGTCTAGTTCTCCTTCAGAACTTAATGTTTCTGAGAGGATCTTTAGTGCTTTTTTAGCTGATTCATCCAATTCAATTTTGGTTTTTTCTTGTTGATCAAATTCATCAGCAAAGTTTCCAGCCAATTCAATTAATTTTTCTACTTTTGGATCAGGATTTTTAATTACTCCGTAATCTTGAAGTTTTTTCATAATTCTTTCTTTTCTATTTTCTTTGAAAATTTTTGCCAACTCTACTAAAAGTCTATAATTTACATGAATGCTTGCCTCTTTGGGAATGTCTAACAGATTAACATATTTGAATAGCCCCTTAGATTTTATCAATTTTGCTTGGTTGTCTATCTTTGTTTTTCCAAAGAAAATATCTTCAAGTTCGTTATACTCATTCATTAGTGAAGGAATGTCCTCAAACCCTAGTTCTCTTGCTCCTGTAATTCTTTTGTAAAGTAACAGTAGAATTGATTTTGGATCTCCAAACTCTAACCATTTTTGTACAGTCACTACATTTCCTAAAGATTTTGATATTTTCTTACCTCCCTTATCCAAAAACATTTCATATTTTACATGGTGTGGGTGTGGATATTCTAAAATCTCATCTGCCACCCAATCATTGACCTTGACTGAATCCATGATGTCTTTACCATATGCTTCAAATCTAATGTCAAATGCAGCCCATCTCGCCGCAAATTCTACTTTCCATGCTAATTTTCCCAAATCTTTTGTAATATCTGCCTCTCCATCATGGCCACACCCTTTGATCATTTTTGACCCAATTTCAGCATCATGACACTTGTATCTGACCTTCTTTTCATCTTCTAAATACTCAAAAGATTCTGCAGTGTATAATCTACTACAATTATCACATACTGGGAAATATGGTAAAAATTTTTGATATTTTTCTTGTCCTACCAGTTCTGAAATTTTATCACCTATTTTTGTGCTATTTTTTAGAATTGTGTGTATTTGGTCTTTAAGCAATCCTTTCTTGTAGGTGTTAATTGCTCTTCTAAATTCATATTTTATTCCCGTTTTATCTAATCCGTCCAACAGAATACTGCTCATATGCATTCCGTACGATTCATGACAACCAAATGGATCTGGAATTAATGAAACTGGTTTAGCTAGATGCTCTTCTAATGAGTCTGGAAATCCTTCTGGTATTTTTCTAAGACCGTCCAGGTCATCTGAATATGCAATTAGTTTTGATTTATATCCGAGATTTTCAAGTGCAAGTTTTACTCCATATGCCCTTACGGCATCCCCTAAACTTCCAATATGTGGAACACCAGATGCTCCAAGTCCGCTTTCTACTTTGAGAAGATCCAAATTCCGTCCAAGATCTTTTTCTCTTTCTATTAATTCGTAAGCTAATTTGTCAATCCAAGTACCTAATCCAATAATTTCTTGTTCTGTCATTTCTTTACAGTGATTTTGCCATGTACGGCCCATATAACGAATACCCTATCTTTTGATAATATTCTCTTGTCCCAACTGCACTAATCACTAAAAGTTTTTTGGCATTAAATTCTTCTTTCGAAATTTTTTCTGCTTCTTTTACTAGCTTTTTTCCTAACCCTGAATGCTGTATCTCATTTTCTTCTTTCTCCCCAATTTTTACCGATTTTCCATAAACATGAAGCTCACGAACAATACAGTTTTCTTTTACCTCATGTCTATGTGCCATTTCACTCGGCTTTCGTAATCTTAGAAATCCATAGATTGACTCATTTTTATCTTCATAGGATAGAAATACTTCATTTCCTCCAGATGATTCATAGTTTATTCTGTTTAATGTGAGCTTTTGTTCCTTAATTTTATTATTTGATAATCCTGCTTCTCGGCATCTTATGCATTTACAAGAAAGTCCTTGCTTTCTTAGATTTTGATGCACAATTTGTCTAAAATTACCTGATTTCGGACCTGCAATAATCTCGTTAGGTGATATTTCTCTTTGAACTCTCATAATTCGAACCCATTTTGGAACATTTTTCTTTACTTCTGTTAGTACTTTGATCATTTTGTCATCAGAGTATGGAGTGTATTCTCCACTCTTGTATTCATCATACATTGGGGTGTTTTCAATTACCAATGATGGATAAATTTTCAGCATATCTGGTTTTAAATCTGAGTTTGAAAATAATTTTTTAAAATCTGAAATATCTTCCTCAGGAGTGACTGTGGGAAGTCCTGGCATCATATGTGCCACAATTTTATATCCTGCATCTTTGGAAATTTGAAATGATTCTGTTACATCGTCATAATCATGACCCCTATTGACAATTTTGTAAATCCTCTCTTGTAATGATTGTACTCCAATCTCAACTCTTGTAATGCCATAATTTAGCATCGCATCAACATGTTTTTGTTTGCAATAATCAGGCTTCGTTTCGATTGTAAATCCAACATTTCTGATTTTTGCATGTTCATTATTTGATTTAGCTTCTTCAAGAGATTTTGATTCTATTCCATTTAAAGCGTCATAACATGATTTTATGAAATCTTCTTGATAGTCTTTTGGCATAAATAGAAATGTCCCTCCAACAATTACAATTTCCATTTTAGATGGATCATGGCCAAATGAAATTAGCTTTTTAATTTTAGAAGTGATCTGTAATTTTGGTTCATAATCATTTTCAATTGCATTTAGAGTTGATGGTTCATTACCTGTATAGCTATTTGGGGAATTAAACTCAACTCCACCTGGACAATAAGTGCATCTCCCATGTGGACAAGCAAAGGGTTTTGGCATTAAAGCAATTATAGAAACTCCTGACGCTGTCTTGACAGGTTTTTTCAACAATACTTTTCTTAATTTTAAAAAGTCTGAATCTTTTGCCATTGAAAGTATTTCGTGATTTCTAGGAATTCTTTCAAGAGAATATTTTGCACATATTTTCTTAATTTCTTCTTTTACTTGTTTTTTAGTAGGCTCCTTTATTGTAAGCAAATTCGTTGTTATCTCATTACATGCTCTTAAAAATTCGGTTTCTAGTTTACTCATACAAAATCATATTGATTTGAACATAAATTCCTTAAATTTTGGACCATGTTGTTTATCTCCTTTTAGATGTCTTTCTCTTTGCACCAGCTGTCTTTCTCTTTGCACCAGCTGTCTTTCTCTTTGCACCAGCTGTCTTTCTCTTTGCACCAGCTGTCTTTCTCTTTGCACCAGCTGTCTTTCTCTTTGCACCAGCTGTCTTTCTCTTTGCACCAGCTGTCTTTCTCTTTGCACCAGCTGTCTTTCTCTTTGCACCAGCTGTCTTTCTCTTTGCACCAGCTGTCTTTCTCTTTGCACCAGCTGTCTTTCTCTTTGCACCAGCTGTCTTTCTCTTCGAATTTACCTCGATTTCTTGTATGATTTCTTTTAATTCGTTAATCTCCTCTTGTACGCTTTGAAGTATCATCTTTTTTACCTCTTTGATTTCTTTTTGAGCACCTTTAACATCTGCTAAAATTCCTGATTTTGCTTGATTTTCTGACATTCTTTGTAAATTTACTTCAGTATAATTTAACATTTTTTGAAATTTAACAATTTGATTCTATTCGGAATTGTTTACTTCTGCTGGTTCTTGACCACTTCTCTGTTCCTTTTTGTATTCCATCTTTAGCCATATTGGTGTGATGATTGTAGTTACTGCAACCATAATTACAATTGTTGAATAAACATCTGAGGCCAAAACACCTGAGGATACTCCCACTCCGGCTACAATCAATCCTACTTCTCCTCTAGAAATCATTCCTATTCCAACTCTCATTCCTTGAGCTTTGTTTTTCAAAAACATCATTGCTGGAAGACCACATCCAAACAATTTTGTTGCAATTGCAACAACAATAATTATTCCACTAAGCATCAATATTTCCCAACTTACTTGTCTAAAGTCAACTTGTGCACCGATAATTGCAAAAAATAACGGTGCAAAGATGAGACCAATTTTTCCAATATATGTTTCAACTTTTTCAAATACTTTGGTTGTAGAAAGTGCCATGCCTACTGCAAATGCTCCTACGATAGGTGATAGTCCAATAGAGCCTGCAAGTGCGGCTGCTCCAAAAAATGACGCTGTTGCAATTCCTTCTACACTGCCTTTTGCCTTCCATAATCGTGGTGTAATTATTTTTGGGATTACTAAAACTGATACCACAAGCATTATTGCAAAGAATGCTAGTACCTGCAGAATTGTGATTGTAACTTCCATGATGTCGATATTTTCTACTCCTCCATCTCCTCCTGCGATTGATGTTACCACAGACAATACTGCAATTGCCAAAATATCATCCACTACTGCAGCTCCAATAATTAGACGAGCTTCTGGAGCTTTGAGTTTTCCAAATTCACTTAATACTTGAATGGAAATTGCAATGCTTGTTGCAGTAAGTGCTGTTGCAATAAGCATAGATTGTAATGCATCAAAACCAAATACTTGAAAAACTGCCAATCCTGCGAAAAACGGAACAACAACACCTAATGTCCCCACTGTAAAGGATGCCTTTCCTCCCTTGAGAAATTCTTTTGGTGTCATCTCAAGTCCTGCCATGAACAAAATAACTATGGCGCCAATCTCTCCTAGAACTCTAATCTCATCATTAATGTGAAGTAATGGTAATCCATCTGCTCCAATGATATAAGCTCCTAATGCAAATGGACCTATGACCATTCCTGCAATCAGTTCGCCTAGAACTATTGGAAGCTTGAGTCTGAGAAATAATTCTGCCATTAATTTTGCAGCAAATAATAAAATTCCAACTCCAATGATTGTCTCAATGAAATGTGCTTCTGCTGCCATTTGTTGTCAATCTAGATTTAGAAATGGCCAATATAAGGCGATATTTAGTCGAAAAATATTTCGTATTTGTCTAATTATGTAATTTTAGACGAGTTTACAAAAACTCCTTTTTTTGATATTATTGTCCCTATTTCTTGGCTTGAAATTTTATGCTTTTTGAAAATTGATTTAATTCTTGTTGTTTGATCTTTTGGGGCTACCACACAAAAACCAACACCCATGTTAAATGTTTTGTACATCTCTTCTGGTTTTACCCCCTGCTCTTCAATTAGCCCCATTATTGGAGGTAATTTAGGTAAGGACTCAATATTGTATCCTATTTTTTTGAGTCTCATTAGTTTTGTAAATGCTCCTCCTGTTATGTGAGCTAAACCATTTACTTTGCATTTTTGAACGATTTCTAAAACTGGTTTTACATAAATCTCAGTTGGAGTCAATAGTGTATTTCCAATAACTCCTATTCCCCTAACTCTGTCTTTTACAGAATATTTTGACAAAAGTGCCTTTCTTGCAAGTGAATATCCATTTGAGTGAATGCCACTACTTTTTGCACCTATAATTACATCTCCTGTTCTTATTTTATTTCCAAGAACAATGTCTTTTTTTGAAACCAATCCTACCACCATTCCTGCCAGGTCAAATGCAAACCCTTTACCTTCAATTACATCTGGCATTATTGCAGTCTCTCCTCCTACAATTGGCATTGCTGATTTTTTTGCTCCGCTTACCAACCCTTCTACGATTTTTTTAAAAATTTGTACATCATTTTTATTTGCAGCAATATAATCTACAAATGAAATTGGCGTTGCACCAATACAAATAATGTCATTTACATTCATTGCAACACAATCAATTCCTACTGTGTTGTATTTTTTCATCATGTTTGCAATCACAACTTTGGTTCCAACCCCATCAGTATGGGTAGCTAAAAGATTTCCACCCTGTATCTCAACAATTCCTGCATAATGACCAAACCCGTGTGTTATTTTTGCCATTTTTTGCAGTTTATGTGTTGATTGAATTAATTTCCCAATTGCGACTTGGCTTTTTTTAATTTTAGAAATATCTACTCCAGCTTTTTTGTAAGTTAAAGCCATAGTTTGATGCCCATTTGTTTTGAATAAAAGAATTTGCTTAATGATTCGATCACATGTACATTCCAGCTATCTCTTCTCTGTGTTCTATGTATTTCTGAGACAATTCGCTGAATTCTGAATGTACTCTCTCTTTTTCCTCCTTTAGTTCTGTCGTGTCTATATTCATGAAATAGAATCTATTTAATGCCTCTATTAGAGTTGCTGATGCCACTGGATCTGGTGATATTTTGTTAGCTTTTGCCAATAATGTAATTCCTTGAATTTCTCTTACCAGACATTCATTTAAAATTCCTCCTGGAAGACCAGTGATGAATCCTTGTGGAATCATACTGATGTCTCGGTCTGCCATTGTTCTTACTAAATCTTCTTCAGCTGCACAATATGCCTTATTGTCATGTTCATTACTTGCAACTCCATCTAAAATAACAATCTCCTTTGAGCCTTTTGTTGCTGCCCAATCCAAAATCGTCGATACTATTGAATAAAGACCTTCCATTCTTAATGTGATTTCACAAATTATTGCACACACTGTTCCTTTTTCATCTGCATAAAATCTGAAAGGATGACGCAGTCTGCCTTTCATGAACACTGTTGACGGTGGAAGATGTTTTGATCTCAATACTGCAATCTCTTTCATATCTAACTGTTCAATTATGTGAGTAATTGCAATTGGACCTACCAATCCCGCACCAACAAAGCCTGCAAATATTATGGGGCTATTGTGTTCTATTTTTTTAAATTCAAATACTTCTGCTTCTGGAAATCCCTTTTGCATCATTTACGTCGATTTATTCTGTCTAATTACTCTACTGACTAAGTATTTTGTAACCAAAGTGTTAGACGTTTTCTATTTTTTATCTTGCTATGTTTAGTTGTTTTTCTGCATGAACAGGTCCAGCATAATTCTTCCTTTGTCTGTTATAGAATATATCACATTAGATCCTACTGGCTCTTTTTTCACAAAGTTGTAATCAACACATAGGTGCAAGTAATTCAGAAATGACTTTTTCATTCTGATCTTTGATTTTGAATACAAATCCGAAAACGTCATTGGATTTCCTCTAAGCTGATACAGCAGTTTCAAAAGGGACAATGTGCTATAATCCCTTGTTCTTGCCTTTACTGCATCAAGTACTTGCTCGTCTCTTTTTATGATAAAATCTTCAAATTGATCTGCTACCTCTACAGGTACATATGTTAGTCTTGCTCGCATCATACCGTATGGTACGGTATATTACCTTATTAATCTTAAACCAGAACTTTGTTGATCCTTATAGCTGGTTTTTTTACACCATTTATGCCTAGTTTGTTAAAATACTTGGATTTTGCAGGCGCTGTGTATTCTTACTATCTCCAAAATACGACTAAACCCAATTGAAGAAAATGCCAATTCCTGGTTTTCCTGAAAATTATCCATAATTTGGTTAGCTATCAGGATCCTCATAAAGAAAACAGAGTTCATCAATTTTATCTTCTTTACTATGTTTTTCCAGCTGTGTCATTCCTTCACATCGGTATTGTGCTATTATCTTCCCATGTGTTGGACATCGAACCACCCATGACATTTTCTTATTTCTAATAAGAAATTGATAAATATAAAGTATTTCCAAAATTATATTAAAATTCATATGGTAAATTATGAAACCATTTAATAATTATTAAGTCTCACAAGTATGATGACCATCTCTGTTTACATTTTATTTTTTTAATTGAGAGAATTATGTTGCTTTTGTTTTTCATTTGATTTATTCACTGTCTTTTATTGGCACTTGAATATGAAATCTCTATACTTTTAGTCTCATTTCAGTCATATCTTAAACTTGGATTTGAAATTAATGCCTGAAATTTGTTTTATGACATATGATACATTTGATGTAAAAAATTACTTTCACAATTTTTTTCAAAATTTGCGTGAGTTAATAATTCATGAATTTTTTAATCAAAACTTGTAATGATGTTGTTGTTATGACTATAATGACACCAATATGGAAAACTCTTAGATTGTCTTGAGTCCTCTAAATAATATTTCTTTAATTACAAACTTCTGTTTTTTTACAATGTTTTTCTTAATTTGTTTTAAAAACAGTATTCTATATAGATTCGATTTATTATTCTGCTTTGACTAAATAAAACTTTAGAGAATAGATGAAACAACAAATTTTAAAACAAAAGATAGACCCTGACTCTTTTGATAGGGAAACAGTTCTGTTAGGTATCAAAGATACCTTACAAAACTAGTTTTTTTGTTTTTAGTTTTTGATGATCAGTCATTTTGCTCTAGTCAATGAAAAAAATCATGGAAAGCCATTTAATTTCTGTTCTTACTTGAAATTCTCCCATTTAAAGAGATTTTTTGATATTTTAAAAGATCTAATTCATTATAACTCATTGATTTATCTGAATTTTTTACTTGACAATTTTTTTCCAGCACTTCTGATTTATGTTGAGAGGATATATTCAAGATCTGCTGACCCCCTTTATCTATTAAATCATGAATTTTTTTGCCTTTGGTCAAAATCTGCTTTATACTGGGTCACAAGGAGTAATCATCCCATTTAAACAGGCTAGTTTTGATGTTTTTTCATGGAATTGAATGTCCTAGTTAATGCAGGCTTGACGGTTTTGGGACTAGTCATGCTCTGTTACGGTGGAAACTGGCTTGTAAATGGGGGTGTTGCAATTGCAAAGAAACTTCGAATCAGTAATCTCATTATTGGAATGACGGTGGTTGCATATGGTACATCAACTCCAGAGCTTGCAGCAAGCATAGCTGCAGCTGGTGAGCATAGTGCCATTATTTTAGGAAATATTGTGGGAAGTAACATTGCAAATATTGGCATGGTAATTGGCGTTGCTGCAATAATGATTCCACTTGTTGTAAAAAAGACAACATTGAAAAAAGAAATGCCGATAATGCTCGGTTTTTCCTTACTGTTAATTGTATTATCTATAGATGGAACAATTTCTCAATATGATGGACTTCTTTTAGTTGGATTACTAATCGCATTTACAATTTACACATATCGCCAAGCAAAGTCTCAACGGGAAGAAGAAATTGATGAATCTTTTCCAGAAAGAAAGAATGTGTATCTTCGTGCATTGGGACTAATTGGTGTAGGGGTGGTGCTTCTATATGTTGGAGCAGAACTTACAGTAGACAATGCTGTAATAATTGCACAAACCCTAGGGATTTCAGAAAGAATAATCGGATTAACTGTAATTGCCATTGGCACTTCATTGCCCGAACTGATTACCTCTATAATTGCAATAAGAAAAGGTCATTCGGATATTGGAGTTGGAAACATCATTGGTAGTAACATCTACAACATTTTGATGATTATGGGAGTGGCATCTGCACTTACAGGCGTAGCTGTAGCAGGTGATGTATTTTATGATTATGTCATAATGATGGCGTTTAGCTTTGGATTGTTGATTGCAATGATGACTGGCATAATTAACAGGAAGATGGGATTTGGACTTGTCATTGCATATGTGATATATCTTGTTTCCAGTTTTTTGCTTAATTGATGAATAAAACCTATTTTATAATTGAAAAACTATATTAAATTGAAATTGCCTTGATGTTTTCTACTTTAATTGAAGGTGTTATTGAAGGCAGTGATGCCCACTGGAGAACATTTTTCTCATTATTGCCAATGGCTGAAATGTTTTGCAATAAAATAGGCAGGTTATGAATTATTCTAACCGATTTTCCAGGATTTTTAATCTCTCCATTTTCGATAATTCTAATTCCACTTCTTGCAGTACATGAAAAATCTCCCTTAATTGGATTAACTGCATAAGTATACCACAATCTTCCTACTAGTAGTCCAAGTTTTGTATCTTTGATCATCTCTTCTTGTGATGTGTTTCCTAATTTTACTCTGAGATTGTGAGGTGATGAAATTGGAATTGATTCAGAGCTTCTACCCATGGGAGATCCTGGTCTTGATGCGTTACCCGTTGATTCTGTATTTTCTTTGTAACTATCAAAAAGATTTGAAAATGTATTTTTGAAAATACCTTTTTCTATGAAATATCTGGGATTTGTTTTTATTCCTTCATCATCAAATGGTTTTGTTCCAATTCCTTCTGGAACATGTGGATCATCAATTAAGCTAAACTCATCAACGGCAACTTTGTCATGAAAATTATTTGAAAAACAGCTTTTTCTCTCTGAAAGAATTTTAAAATTAAAATTTGACACAAAAACAAACGCTAGTAACTCTCCTACAGAATATGGTTCAAAAATTACAGAGTATGTATTGGTTTCACATTTTTTTGGATTGATTGATTCGATGCACATTTTTTTTGCATCTTGCCCTATTTTCTCTGCTGAAAACTCTGTCAATGTTCTACAACATTCTTGCCCTATACCTGATACCGGAATTTGTCCTATTTTTGATTCTGCATTGATCATCCCTGAAATGTATGTGGCCTTATCTTTTAGCTCAAGACCACTTGAATTCGCAATCTCAAAATTTTCTGAAACAATATTAAGTGAGCCTGAAATTGAATTAATTTTTTCATTTTTTGCAGAATTTATCATATTTTGTGCGATGTCAATTGTATCTGTTCCTGAAATCCTTTCTAATTTTTCATCTCTTGTTCCATTTATGGGGTTATAGTTTATTGTAAGAGGTAAATTTTTCCAGAAGTTCTTGGCTTTAAGATTCGTTACTGTCTTTAGTGATTTTTCAATAGTATTTTCTATTTCATTTTCATTAGTTGATTGAAATGATGATATCTTCTTTTGATGGATTATTCTTATGCCATAATTTTCATCAAAATTTTGTTTAATTTCTGCAATTTCTGAATCTGTAATTCTAATTGTTGTTGTTTTCTTTTTTACAAATACTATCTCACATTCATCAATTCCAAATTTTTTTGAAAATTTTATTGCCTTTCCAAAGGCAGTCAATTACTTTCTCCTTGGATTAATATAATGGAATTTGTTTATTTTTATCAACTCTGCGTATGATCCGAATTGAGAAGGATCTGCTATATTATCCAATCCTTCCTCTGTTTCTTTTTCTTCATCAAATATTCGAAGCTTTTTGTAATTGGTGTTTCTCTCAGCTGGCACTCTTCCTATTTCTCGTATCATTCTTCTAATTTCTTTTGGTCTTAGTAACTGGCCATGTTCAGATCCTGCAGATGTTGAAATGCTTTCATTTATTAGAGTTCCACCAAAATCATTTGCTCCCCACATGAGCAATAACTGAGACATTTTTTGTCCTTCTTTAACCCAAGACATCTGGATGTTGTCAATGTATTTGTTTAGCATTATCCTTGCAACAGCATGAGTTAGTAATACGTCGTTCCCACTTCCTCCCTGTTTTATTCCTTCATGGAGCTGATGTTTGTACATAGGAGCTTCGCTATGAACAAAATTTAAGGGAACAAATTCAGTAAATCCACCAGTTTCCTTTTGTATTTCTCTAATCTTTGCAATGTGATTTACTCTGTCTTCTGGCGTCTCAATATGTCCAAACATCATAGTAGATGTCGTATTGATTCCGAGATTGTGTGCAGTTTTAATTACTTCAATCCAGTCTTTTACGCTAATTCTACCTGGCGAAATCTTGTCTCTTAGCGATTGATCTAAAATTTCTGCGGCAGTTCCAGGAAGTGTATTGACTCCTGATTCTTTGAGTCTTTTTAGATATTCTCTAATGGAAGTATTTGCTCTTGATGCTCCATAAAGCACTTCTTCGGGTGAAAATCCATGAATGTGTATGTCTGGAATTTCTTTTTTTATCGCTCTACAGATATTTTCGTACAAATTCTCATCCATGTCTGGCGGAAGCCCTGCTTGGATGCACACTTCAGTTGCCCCTAATTGATGCGCCTCTTTTGCACGTCTTACAATTTCTTCTGTGGGAAGAAAATATCCCTCCTCTTCTCTAAAGTCTCGACTAAAAGCACAAAAACCACATTGTTTGATACAAACATTAGTGAAATTGATATTTCTATTGACAACATAGGTAACAGTCTGGCCTACTCGTTTTCTCCTTAACTCATCGGCTACCATTCCAACTAAATGAAAATTGAGATCCGTTGTATTGTATAATGTTGTGCCTTCTTGAGGTGATATTTCTTTGTCATCTAGTGCCTTGTTTAGAATTTCAGCAACTTGTGAATCTGCATGTTTGAGCAATAAATCGATGTTATTCATTTCCAGTATTCCTCTTTTACCAATCCTTCTTCATCTTCAATTATCGCCATCTTATTTCTTAACTGTTTACTAACAAATGTAAAAAATTCTGGATAAACAGGAAATCTACATTTTAAATTAAAACCTGCTTTTTTTGAATTTTCTTCTATTTTGCTAATTTCTGGCCACGAAAATTCAGGATTTACATAATCTGGCGTTAGTGGAGATATTCCTCCCCAGTCATTAATCCCAACAGAAAGAAAACTTTGATATGATTTTGGAGACAAATTTGGAGGAATCTGTATGTTCATCTCTGGCATTATCACTCTGGACAATGCAACAATAATTTTGAAATAGTTCTGATTAGCTGAAGGAAAATTATTCATCCTAGTGTCTTGCTTTGGTTGGAAATTTTGTAAAATCACTTCTTGAATATTTCCATATTTTTGTTGGAGTTTTTTTATTGCAAAAATTGAATCAATTATCTCCGCTGGGGTTTCACCAATCCCTACTAGGATTCCTGTGGTCATTGGTATTTTTAATCTTCCCGAATTTTCTAAAATTTCCATTCTTGCCTTGGGCCTTTTACTAGCTGCCAAATAGTGTGGCATTCCTCTCTCTGTTAACCTTTCACTGATATTTTCAAGCATTAATCCCATTGAGACATTTGTTTTTTTCAATTCTTTCATTTCTGATATTTCCAAATTACCTGCATTCGTGTGTGGAAACATTCCTTTCTCTAATGCCATCTCTGATGAATGGATTAAATATTCTGCAGTTGAACTAAATCCATTTTCTTTGAGCCAATCTCTTGCTTCTTGGTATTTTTGTTCTGGTTGTTCTCCTGTGACAAATAATACTTCTACACAACGATATTTTTTGGCAAGAACGAGTAATTGAGAAATTTGATTTTTTGACATTAAGGAAATCTTTTTCTCTCCTGGTTCTGCTTTGTATGTGCAGTACGAACAAGAATCCTTACATAAATTAATTAAATTAAAAAATACTTTCTTTGAAAATGTTACCGAGTTACTCTTGAATTTTTTTCTTAACCTTTGAGCTGCCAAAAATAACTCATTTGGGTTGTTAAGGGAATTTTGATAAATTTGAATAATATCATCACGATTGATCTCTTTATCTTCTAAAACGTTGTTTAAACTTTCTGAGTTTAATACAAGTTTGTTCAACAGAAAACAATCTTTTCTAGGAGTATTTATGCTTGATTCTCTTAACTGCCATTTGGTCTTTCTTGTAAGGTGACTGTGATGTTAGTTGTTCTTCCATCCCTTAAAACTTCCAATACCATTTCGTCTCCAACTGATTTTGCTCTTTGAAGATGAATTAAAATATCATCAATCTGTCTAACTTCAATTCCATCGACAGATAAAATTATGTCTCCTCCTTTTGGATAGTTTATCCCTTCAAGTGATACTGTGCCTTCGGATCCGCGTAAACCTGCTTTATCTGCAGGACTACCGTCTATTACTGTGACAATGAGAAATCCTACGGCATCAGTTAAATTAAGAACTTTGGCTAAGTCAGGATCGATATCTCTACCCGAAATACCAATCCATGGATGATCGTATTCTCCTTTAGAAATTAAATTTGGAACAATTTTTGCAATTGTTTGTGATGGTACTGCAAATCCTACTCCTGTAAACTCGCCTGTGGCTGATTGTATTGCTGTGTTAATTCCTACAATTTCGCCTCTCATATTCAATAGAGGCCCACCAGAATTTCCAGGATTAATTGCTGCATCCGTTTGAATCACATCTGGTATTGAATATCCTGAATCTGAAGGTAGTAATCTTCCAAGTTGACTTACAATACCTGATGTCATTGAACCTGATAATCCAAATGGATTTCCAATTGCTGCAATTTGTTCACCTACCTTGAGATTTGAAGAATCTCCTAATGTTAATGGGTGAAGCAATTTCAAATCTGCATTTACTTTGATTACTCCGATGTCTGTAAATTCATCACTCCCGATCACCTTTGCATTATATGAACGACCATCAAGAAATGTGACCGCTACTTTTTTTGCATCGCTGATAACATGAGCATTGGTAATGATGTGGCCTTTTTTATCAAAAACAAAACCTGATCCAACTCCATTTAATCCACTTGTTTCCTCATTTCTTTGTACATTAACTCTGACAACTCCTGACTCTGATTTCTCAAAAATTTCAATCAATGAAAGTTCTTGTGTATATGGGTTTGATTGTCCAATTGCACTTGGAATACTTGCATTACTCTCGATAACTTCTGGTTCTGTGGAACTAGTTATTGGAAGTAAAAATACTGCAAAAACTGCTACAACAATTACAGCTCCTATAATTCCTCCAATTAAGCCACTTGATTTATCCACGTGACCTTATTGTCTGTTTTTTATCTAAAAGCCTTACTACTATACACTTATTGAATTTTGGGCATGATCTTTCATAGAATAACTACGTCCTCTCCATGATACTGAAGAATTGCTTTTTGCTTGAAGTAATCCGCTCAGAAAACCCAATACCACTACAAGACTTCCTATGGGTGCAAAAACTGCATGAGTTACTCCGAGAAATAGAGTTTTTTTTACTTCAATGATTGCACCTGTATAAATCAGAATAACTGCTAACAAAGATGTTGTAAATAGAATTGAAAATGATGTGGATTCACTTGCTGAAAATGTTGAATATGTCAAAATTGGAAATGGCATAAATAATAAAAACAAGACTGCAAAAAAAACCCCTATGGCTATATTTCCACTTTGAAGATATAGTGGGATCATTAATCTTTTTAGTGCATTCCAAAGTGTGCTCTTATCCCGAGCCCAAATGGCACTGATGAGATGTTCTCCTCTGACCATCTTCATTTTGTAGCCCATTTCTTTGACTTTTTTTCCGAGTGCACCATCTTCGATAATTTCTTGTTTAACTCCTTCATGCATTCCTACCTCTTGGTATGCCTTTTTTTTTATTATGAAAAAACTTCCAAAGAAATATCCTGTTTTTTTTGTTGGGTCATTTACTTTGAGGGCAGAAAATCTAGTATGAAGAAAAGTTGAAATCATAGGCAATGTGATTCTTGTCCAAAAATCAAACGAAAGCATTTTCGGAATTACCGATAATGCATCAAGATTAAAGGAAAGTAAATGTGATACCGAAAGAGATATCACGTTTTTTGAGTGCTTTGTATCTGCATCTGTAAATAACAGTAATTCTCCTGTTGCTTTTTTATATCCCTCCATACATGCCCAATTCTTCCCCATCCATCCGTCGGGTTTTGGTTTTGCAGATACATGAATAATATGCGAATCTTTCTTTACATATTCAGAAATTATTTTTTCTGTATTGTCCTCAGAGGAATCATCTATTACCACAATTTCATAATTTTTATAATCTTGATCAATTAACGAATTCAAACAATTCCCAATATGTTCCTCTTCATTTCTTGCAGGAAGAATTATTGAAACTCTTGGTAGATTATGTTCTTTTTCTTCAAATCTGTCAAGATATGGTGTTAATGTAAAAGAGTCTATCATTGATTTTATTAGATATGCCCATGCTCCACAAATACCAATTATAATTGCAGTTAAAGAATAATTGAAAACATCAATTACAAGTTCCATAAATTTATCTCTCTAATTCTTCTTTGATATTTTGTAAAGCTTGTTCAGTTCCACTTTTAATATGATTTTTTAGCATTCCTGTAAACATTCCCATCATTCCTGAAAGTTTGATATCCCATTTTGTCTCAACTGTTGTTTTTCCATCTTGAGGAATCAATTTGATTATTTTAACTCCATCAATAATTCCTTTGGTAAATATGGCTTCAATTTTTTCTTTGGGGTATAATTTTACATCTTGAAGACATTTTTGATCTCTAAATGCAATTGTAATTTCTCTTTTGATATTGTTTCCCTCCTTTGAAATATTTCTTGTCTCTTTAGTTCCCTTCCAAAATTTTGGTTCATTATCAATATCTGAAACAATTTCCCAGACTTTATCTACTGGTGCACCAATTTCAACTGATACTTCGATTACTGCCAATGTTATTCTTGATTATACCGCATTAAATATATTAGATTCTTAATTAATTTCAAATAGACTGTGATGGGCAACATGCCTAAATTCCAGAACAGTAACTCCGGTTCTAATGGCATTTGCCAATCTTCCATCACAGTCACTTACACTATGAGAAAAAATGAAACCTTCCAAATACATGCCAAAAATAGGAACTTTTGATGGTGCTCGATTTTGGAAAAATGCTTATGCACACCAACGAGGAAAATTACTAAAAAAAGTAAACGTCCCTGATGATCAAATAATAATTTTGGTCAATAAGAAATACCAAGAACTACCAGCAGCACTAAAATATGATATAGAAACCAGCGGAATTCAAAAAAAGGATCTAATGTAGATTCGAAATTCATTTTAACAAGATAACTTAGTGATTTTTATGTTAAATGTAACCTATGAAGATTTTGCAAAATTAGATCTGCGAGTTGCAAAGATTATAGCAACTGAACCTATTCCAGGAAAATCTAGAATAATCAAAGGAACGATTGATTTAGGTTCTGAAAAACGTGATGTCATTATTGGTGGTGCTCAATATTATTCACCAGAAGATATTGTAGGTAAAACTGTAATTGTAATTGCTAATTTAGAACCAAAAAAAATGGCAGGTATTGAATCTAACGCAATGCTCTTGGCAGCTGACGTTGATGACAAACCATTTTGGTTGACAGTTGTTGAAGAGGTTCCATTGGGTAGTCCAATCAAATAATTAACAATTTGGAAATTTACTTTCTAACAAACTTCATTTTTAATCTAAATTAAGAAAATTAATGAAAATGGATTATGACCTGTTTTTAGTCATAAATCATTAGGTCTTTTTCTTCCAGTAGTGCATGTAAGTTGTTTACAGATCTATAGACATCTGGTTCTTTCTTTGCTCCAGTACAGACAAGTTTTCCTGATGAAAACAGCAAAATCACTGTCTTTGGGTCTAGCATTCGGTGGATGAGTCCTGGAAATTGTTCAGGTTCATACATGCTTCTAGGTAATGTTCTTGCAGCTTGCTCGAGGTGAATTTTTCCGCCCAAGTTAATTGAAGCTACGATATTTTGAATTTCAACAACTGCATCTTTTTTTACTTTAATTCCGCCTTTTCGAAGTTTTTGAACTACTGTTTTTACTGCCTTTCGTGCCATCTCTTCTGATTTGGACCCAGTACACACCATTTTGCCTGAAGTAAAAATCAACGTTGCAGTTTTTGGAGTCTTTAATCTAAAGACAAGTCCTGGAAACTGATCAGGATGATACTCTACATCTGGGAATGTTCTGGTAATCTCGTTTAAATCCATTTTTTGATCTACAGAAGCTGATGCTACAACATTTTCCACGCTTACAATAGGCTTTGTTTGTGGCATATTCAGATTTTTTGTATTTGAACTATAATAAAAGCACTCGCCATTGTTTCACCTTTCGGGAAGTCGATTTCAGTAATTTTTGAGATCAAATTTGAGTCATTTAGAGACGAATGATTTAATTTAGATCCGAGGATCGCTGAGTCAGTGGATTTTACCAACTTTGATATTGATCAATTCTTTGGTTTTGGAGAAGAAACCAATCCGTTACTGATGTTGATATGGATTCTTCCAATATTCATTTTTATTTTCTATGGTCAGAGAATTCAATTACAAGTTACTTCAGGAGAAATCAAAAAGGCCATAAAAAAATTAGAATTGTATAAAAACGAATCTAGAAATGAACTCATAGATTATGTTAAACAAACTATGAATCCAAAATATGATCCTACAAAAAAAATTGATAGGTTTTTGGATTATTTTACTATCATGCCAGTAGATATGGATCCAAATGGAATAGTAGATAAAGTTCAACACATTGTAAGATCAAGAGAAGACTATACTCGAGAACATGTAAAATCATTATCTCCTGAAACCAGTGATTTGGAATTAACCAAAGTCCAAACTCTTCTTGAAATTGCAACTTCCTTACAGATGATATACAAAATAATTAATCACCTATTTTTAACTGCAAAAAAACAAAACAACTATCCATTAATTTTGCCATTACAGATGATTCTTCCTTTTATAATGGAAGAAGCAGAGGCAATTCGAAAGGCAATTCCTGCTTTTAAGCAAGGTCAACCAGTAGGCGATGGAATTGGGCCTATGGTTGTAGGAAAAATGATGTTGAATTCTAAAAAAGAAACTATTGCATTTCAAACAGTTCTTTCTGAAATTGAATACGAAGGCAGAAAATTATTTTTACTAAAGGCTGAAGGACCAGGCTCTTGTGTTGGAAGACCTGGTGAAGCGGTAAAAAAAATTGTTTTAGAAAATAAACCTGATATAATTATCATGATTGACGCGGCACTAAAAATGGAAGGAGAAGACTCTGCAACAATTGCACAAGGTTTTGGAGCAGCTATTGGCGGCATAGGTACTGAGAGATATCATATTGAATCTATTGCATCTAAAAATAATATCCCCATTTTTGCTATTGTTATCAAACAATCAGTAAAAGAAGCTATAACTCTAATGACAAAAGAAATTGCAGACAAGGCAGATGAGGTACACTCTCAAATATCTGAAATGATTAATGACAATACAAAACCTGGACAATCTATTTTACTAATTGGTGTTGGAAACACCATTGGAGTTCCTCAATGATATTTTCTAAAGAAAAAATTATCATAGCCTACACTATTGAAAAATGTAAACTATGTAAAATGGAAAGAAAACGAAAATTCAAAGAAGGGGATTTTTTGTATTCTGAAACTCAGAAATGTAATTCTTGTGATGGACTGATGAGAATAGAAAAAATCTTTGGCGAAACTATAGAAAAATAACTTTTGATCTATACTGAAAATTTTTCCGTACTAGTTATATTTTAAAATCAAAATTATATTAAATTTCCTTTTGACAATTTCATGGATGTAATTCCATACACAATAATAAATCCAACATTAAATTTTTCAATACACTAGTCATTCTTACAAATATTATCTAAAGTTAACATCACAGTAACAAAACTCATTGGAAGCATTTCGGGTTATTCATCAGATACTTCTGCACTAGACGAAAAAGATCTTATTTATTATATTTAATTTTAAGTGGTTACTGAGCTTGGGTTGTAACTGTGGCCCCGTTTTCATTTGGGATAAATGTATGTTCAGCTTGTGCTACTCTTTTCTCATTTACTTCTATTAATATTGGATATGCCTGAACTGCTTTTTTCTTTACAAGATGTTCTAATAGTTCTCTGGCTTTCTTTTCCTCCCATTCTTTTGTAATCCATCTTAACGCAAATGGCAACATGTTAAAATTCTCCCAAATGTAATCTAATAATTTATCTGCTTCATCATTTTTTGTCTTCTTTCTTGAATTTAGAGCAAAAATATTCTTGATTTTTCCATTTCTTACAAATCCTCCTCCCTCTTCTGTAGTGACAAATGGTTCACATGCATAAGCTGTGTTTTCTGATAGTGAGAATCCTCCAATAGACCAAATATTTGGAATTGATCTTCCTGCATGAATAGTATACTGTTCTAATGAATGTCCACTAAGATTTGCAATAGGTTTGTATCCCATTTGTTTTATTGTTGTTTCAATAGTTCTTCCAATATCGCTTGCCTTTACTCCTACCTTAATCATTGACATTGCATTATTTAGTGCATCTTCGGCAGCTTGAACCAAGCCATCATACTGTGCATCATAACAAACAGTTACTGCAGTATCTGCAATATGTCCATTAATCTGTGCACCTAGATCAATCTTTACTAAATCTGAATCTGTAATTGTAATAGAATCATTAGGTTCTGCAGTGTAATGTGCTGCAACTTCGTTGATACTTGTATTTACAGGAAAGGCACATTTTGCACCTCTCTTGATAATTTCTCCTTCTATCTCTTCACATATTTCATAAACAGTCTTTCCAATCCAATTTTTTTTCCTTACATTTTCTCTTACCTCAGCAGCAATTTCTCCTGCCTTGATATAGTCTTCGAGTTGCAACAATTTTGTGTTCTTTTGTAAGCCTTTAAAATCATTATCTGTCAAGCTTAAATTGGGCAAATTTTACGATTTACTGGGATCGTGGTCTAGCTTGGTATGATTCTGCGTTTGGGACGCAGAGGTCGCGCGTTCAAATCTCGCCGATCCCATTTACCTATCGGGTTCACATTTAATGAGCCCGGTAGATAATAAAAGACATCATAACCTGAAACTATACTAAAACAGATAGGATTCATGAAAAATTAAATCTGTGGATAATTTTGCCTGATTTTTTGTTACTATTATTAACAAAGTTAACATCTAAAATATATGCAATTATTTACTTTTTCTTTTATGAAACAAACAAAAACATGTTTTTTTGTAGACGGCAAAAGAAAACTTTGAAGCTGACTGTTCAACAAAAAAATATTTTACATAAGATCCTGCACTTGTGTGGATGACTCCGAATATATTTTGGATTTTTTTAAATTTGCTTTTGTAGCACTGTAAAGAGATGATATTTCCTCTGGAATTAGAAATAATTGAATTGTATGCAAACCCGCTTAGTAATAAGGTTGAAATCTAGTCGATCTTCTACTCGATCATTATCTTATTATCAAATACTAGTTTACTATTCTTGCCGAGCAATGAGGAAGAGTTAGAGTAATGACTTTAGATGAAGTAAAACTAATGGCTCTGAGCTCCGGCACGTTTTTATGAATTCCTTCAAACTTTCAAACTGTTGAATTTTGAGAGAAGAGATCTACTCCTCATAGTGGGGTTATTGCTGTTTATGGTGGGTTTGTTACCCTTTATGGCTCCGATTTATGCTACATTAATTGTAATTATGATGTATTTTGGAATTAAAGTCTATGTTGGACGAAAGAAAAAGGCGATAGAAATTGATGTGGGAGAAGGAATTTGTGTTGATTGTGGTTCAAGGATTGAAAATAAAAAATGTCCAAATTGTGATTTTAAAAATGAATGAATGGTACGAATGGCTTAAAACAATTAAAATAAATAATTTTCACAACTGACATTTCTTTTCTAAAAATATGGTTTTCTAAATCATTGATATGTTTACCGAAAACTTTTCCGAAAATTAATTCAAATTGTTTCTTAAAAAATTATTTTTTGACATTCAGTGTGATTGACATGTACATAAATTTTCAAAAAAATGATCACAAAAATACCTTTAACCATTACTATTATCTTCTAACTAATTATTATATGCAAATTTTAGATTTCATCCTTTAATGAAATACAATGACGAAACATCAACAAAAAAAATACTGGCATTTTCATTGGCTTTTGTTATGTTGTTTTCTGTGTTTAGCATTGGTGCAACAAATGCATTTGCTGATGATACTGAAAAAGATTTTACCATAGTTATAGGTGCTAATCTTAATGATCCTATGATTGCAAAAATTCTTGAGAATATAGAAAAATCTAAAAAACAATTTTCTATCGTTCAACAAAAATCAAACCAAGAAAAACTTTTGGATGAACAACGAAGTATTGCAAAAGAAAAATTAGAACAAGAACTTGAAAGAATGTTCAAAGACAATGAAGAATTTACACCACTTGCTGCATTTAATAATTTTATAAAAAAAGTTTCAAACGATGATACAAAACATATCTTTCAAGGTCTCTTTGATTACAAGAAGAACAAAATAGATGCTGCAAGAGATGCCATGCATAAAGTTCTTAGAAATGGAGGATCCTTGCAAGAAGCTCGAACTACATATCACGAAACTGCAAAAATACCTAGAATAGATATGATTCAACTTGTAAAAGATCTTAATATTGAGGTTGGATTTTCAGATCCCGATATTCAAAAGCATTTTGATGACCAAGGAAAACTACCAAGATATGAGGATGAGGAAAAATCATCTCTGAACTTTGTCGATCTAACAACAAAAGCATCTAAGACAAACAGTTCTTATCAAAATACAATTACAAAAATTACTCAAAATGTGGAAACTGTTCAAAATACACAAGAAACTTCATCTGGTGAAGTAAAAAACAAAGATGATGAATCAGATGAGGAAAATCAAGATCTTACAATAAAAATGCTCAAAGAAGAAATAAGACTCCTAAAAGAGAAAATAAAACAATTAGAAATTAATTCAAATCCAAAAATTCAACAAGCAGTTCTTGATCTAAAAACTCTTAATTCAATGCCATATTCTTCCACAGAATACTTCGCAAAATGGTTATTGGATTATAATCCCGGAAAATCTCGCGACAATAATCTAATTGAGGTAAAAAGATCAGCCCCAATAAACGCTCTTAATGAACCAAATTCCTATGATCGATCCTCTAGTTTTGTTTCTCTTGGTATTGGTGGTCAAATAACAGTAAGTTTCAACCAACCTGTCATGAACACTCTGAAAATTTATGAAGCAACTTGGGGAAAAACAACCGCAGAAAGAGCAATAGTTGAGGTTAGCTCTGATGGAAAAAATTGGAACCCATTGTTTAAAAAAGGATACGATAACGACACAAAAGATGTACATGAATTTTCATATGATCTTTCAGATATTGGTTGTATTGAATATGTACGAATAACTGATCATAGTACTATTGGAGATGGATTTGATGTTGATGCTGTTGGTGCCACAAACCTATGTACTAATCCTACATAACTTCTTTTTATTTTTCGTTATCTTTGTAAATACAACATAATCTAATTTAAAAAACACAACAATTAATCACAAAAAAATTGAAAAAGTAATTACTTTCTCAACTTTGTTGCCAATTTCACAGCAATACCCCATGAGAACAAGGTAAACCCAATTGGAAATACTCCGCTTGTGAGTGTTTGAGGTACTTGTTCTAGGGCCATGCTTCCAGAGGAATACATTGCTGCAACTATCGGTAAGGCAACTAGACCGATTACTCCGAGTTTTGTCTTTGTATTCTCAGAGACTTGTTGTATATCATAGGTACTCATGTTTTCTCAAATGATATGTAGCTGTCAAACTACTTGAAATGGAGCAAACTATATCGTATCATTTTATTCAGAAACTGAATTGAGCTCTTAGAGCAGTTCAGAAAATGAATTTGTGTGCCTATCTAGTGTTTTTTCCTAGTTTGGAGTTTAATGTTTGGACAGGTTTCTGAGCCTTCCCTTTTACACATATTTTGGATAAACCGATTAAAATCATCCTCATCAAATAACTGCCATCCCATTTTATGGATGTCAAGGTCATATGATCTGTAATCTTCTATGATATCTCCAAACCATGCTCGATACAAATCCTCTTCTTGTTTTGCCTGCTCGTGATTGTTGAAAAATTTCAGCTCAATCCAGTCAATATTCCCATTTGTTCTTGCTGAAAAGTCACAGTATGGTGCGTCATTTAGATACTCTTTCATCTCTTCTAGTCTGGTTACAAAGTCTTTTGGAGATGTAAATTTCACAGTAACTAGTCTCAAAATTGGCATGTTTACCTGATTGAGATCAACCATTGTGGTATAGCCATGAATTATGCCTAGTTTTTCTAGTCGTGCTATTCTCTTACCTATGCCTCGTTCAGACATGTTTACTCCCATGCCTGCTAGTTTCTTTACAATAGTTCTAGTTGAATCTCTTGCATTTGAAATCAACAAGTTTAGAATTTGTCTGTCAATATCATCAATTATGATGTTATTTTTGGAAAGTGTTTGTGCCATAGTCATGTTTATTCAGTCTCATATTGCAAAGATACCCACAGATGTTCAAAAATTGAACTAAACTAGTTAAAAAAATTCAAATCTTGAACCTAGAATAATCAAAAAGTAAGATACGTCCTAAATAATTTGTCTGCAATGACACTTTTGAAATACAAATGAGTCTATTAGAAGTAAAAGAAAAAGAGATACTCCAAGAATACTATTCATTCTTGTATGATTTGGCTGCAAAGAAAAACTATCTGCATTCATCGCAGTTAACTGCAGAGGAGAGACAGTACTGTGAAAAGCTATTATCTCACAGCAAATCATCTCACAAATCCAATGAGATTTACTATCCTTTGATGAAAAATATTCTAAGGTATCATTACAGTGAGAAAGTAGGGTAAGTGAAAATTTGATTGGTTGATGACTTTAGGTTATTCTGATGACTAAGTAGTGTTAATCTGATGACTAAGTAGTGTTAATCTGATCACAATTGTTGATTTTTTTAAGCTCTTTATCATAAGTTAAAATTTCAAAATTCTATTTCATGTCGAACTTTGGACAAGCCTGGCAAAGACAATCCTCAGAAGGCATTTCAGAACGTCTTCAGGGCTTGGTGAAAAAGGATCCTCCTTTAAAACCAAGAGTGGAAGGAACAATTAGAGGATTAAACAGGCCAATATCAAAGCTAGGCAATACTACAGACCAGCTATCTGAAAAAGAGAAAAAACTCTTTGACAAGATTGTTCAAGCTAAACAGAATGGGAATATTTCTGCAGCCAAAGTTCTTGCAAATGAACTAGTCCAAATAAGAAAAACTAGATCCATGATAGGAAACATGAAATTATCTGTAGAAAGAACACAGCTCAGATTGACTACAGTAAATGCTGTAGGTGATGCAATAGTTTCAATGAAGCCCGCAGTATCTACGATGAAAGCCGTAGTCCCTGCTATGAACCAGATAATGCCTCAAGCTAGTGCCGAATTAGAATCAATGGGTAATATGCTTGGAGATATGATGCCTGGAACTCTTGATGATTCCTCCTTTGCAGATTCTACATTTTCATCACAAGAGACTGATTCTATTTTACAAGAGGCCGCAGCTGTTGCAGAAACTCAGATAAGTGACAAATTTCCCTCAGTTCCAAGTGGTTCTAGTGGTGTAAAAACATCTGTAGATTCTTTCACTGGTTCAGAAGGCTCTATTTAGAATAATTCCTACGGATCTTCTAAATACCAAAAATCTGTATTTTGAGCATGAAAAACTACAAAAGAGTCAGATATTTGAGGTCAACTTTAACAACTAGCTCAACTTTTCCTCAATTCCATTCTAAAATGAGGCAATTTATGATTAAAAATTGAAAAAAGCTATGAATACAAAAATTCCTATTCTTTTCTCTATTCTTATAGGTGTCCTAGTAATTCCAGCTAGTGCTCAATCTTTCCCAGATAATGTTGTGATAAATGAGGTTGATATCAATCCTCCAGGAGACGATTCTAAAAATATTTCTGAATGGGTAGAACTATACAATCCTACAAACTCTGAGGTTGATTTGAGTGGTTGGGAGATTGCATCAACTACAGTTCTGAAAAAAACCATGACTATTCCTCAAGGAACAATTATTGAACCTGGAAAATTTTTGAAATACTCATACCAAACCATCTGGTTTACAGATGTCAGTGAATCAGTAGAGTTACGGGATAAAACTGGAAATGTGGTTGATAAAACTCCTAAATTCTCTGATTTAGAAAATAATTTTCTTTCTTGGCAAAGAATTTTCGATGGCTATGATACTGATTCTGTAACTGATTGGAAATTTGAAACTTCTAATGCTGGTTCGACAAATGGACAACAATCTTTAGCTGAAGTACAAGAAGGAGTATCTGTAACTTTGTCTACTGATAGCCCAACATACTTGTTTGGCCAAACTGCAGTTATTTCAGGCAGTATTTCTGAAGAAGTGGTAATTACTACTCCTTATTTTCAACCCGAAAAAATTATTCTGACAATTTCCGGGCCTGAATATCATAAGATTGTTGAACTCTATCCTGATCTGAATTTGAATTTTAAAACAACAATGTCTCTACAGCAAGTTCTTGGAGTAAATGAAGGCACATACGATTTATCTGTAAGTTATGCAGATGCTACCTCTCGAGCAAGTTTTACTGTAGGTGATGAAGTTTTAGTTGAACAAATATCTGAATCCTCTGAACTAAGTCTTGTTACAGATAAATCTCAATATATTCCAGGTCAAACAATTACTCTTACCGGAATTACTACTGAAATTATTCCCTTTGAAGGTCTCAACTTTAACATTAAAGATCCTTTGGGGAATGTGATTTCAAGTGGTAATTTGTTTCCAACTGATGGAAAATTCATTACAACTGTATTTCTAACTACGGTAAATCCTGTTTATGGAACTTATGAGATAATTGGTGAATATTCTGATATTTCTGCCAATACTACTTTTGAAGTGATTGAGGATTTCAAAGAAGATAAACCCATTTCTTTATGGACTGATAAGGAGGCTTATGGACTGGGAAATATTGTTGAAATAACTGGCCGACTAAACAATATCTGGATAAGCTCATTAGATTTGGAAATTATTCAAACTAAAAATATTGCCCTAAGTTCTGGCGGAAGTGATTCTGGGTATAAAATTTTAGATAGTTTAGAAATTCAAGGTGATGGTTCTTTTTCATATTCTTTTAAAATTCCTGATAATGAATTACGATTAGGTGACTATAAAATTACAGTCTCTAAAGAAATAGGCACATCTTCAGTTACGATTCATGCTGTTTCCAATCCTGAGGACTTTATAAAATCTGAAGAGCCTCTAACAATTTCTACATCAAAATCGGTTTACAATCTAGGTGAAACGTTAATGGTTAGTGGATTCATTGAAAATCCCTCTAGCCGTTCAAGCTTTGAAACTGATGTTGTAACTATCTCTATATCAAATGAAGATGGTACTCCTCTACAGATAATTGCATTGCCTGATGGTGCACAAACAAGACACCGAGATGGTGTAGCTGTATCTTATGAGTTCACTGCAGTTCCTACTTCATCAGGTAGTTTTTCAATTCAAACACATATTGCAAAGAATATCTTCCAAGAAGGAAACTATGTGATTGAAGCAAAATATTTGGACTTGAAAAAAACAATTACTGTGGGAATAATTGATCCATTAAAACTAAGTAATGGTGTTTCTATTTCATTAAATAAAGAAATTTTTGGATTGGGTGAAACCCTAGTTCTAAGTGGCATTATTCCACCCTCTGGTGATAATGCTGTAACCATCTCTCTTACTAAACCCGACGGAAGTAAAATTAAGTCCGGTGCCACTGTTGATCAACAACAATTCACTTGGACTTGGAAAACCCCAATATCTGAAAAACCAACAACCGTAAAATCTATCGATGACCGCTCTGTCTCAAAATCAAATTATGGAATTTATAAAATAAAGGTTTCAACTGATAGTTATGGAAAAAATATTTTCTTCAAGGTTTCTTCAAATCCAGAACATGATTCTCTTGATGCAAGCCCTCTCTTTATTTCAACAGAAAAATCTCTATATCAAGCAGGTGAAAAATTAAAGGTAATAGGAAACCTCATTACCCGAGAACAGGGAAGCGAAGGTTTAGTTATTCCTGACCGTGTCACCTTGAGAGTTCTTGATGGTACATTCCCATATGAGCAAATTCACGAAGCTCAGATTTATCCAAAACAAGGTGGTCAATTCGAAAGTTTGTTTGAATTGCCTCCTACAATATTTTCCGAGGGTGAATACAAAGTACAAGCATTGTATAAAAATAAAAAAGTAGAATCTACTTTTACTGTCGCAAATGACTTCTTGTTTGGTTCTGATGAACCGGTTTCTTTATTACTTTCAACTGACAAAACTCAATACCATCCAGGTGACGTGGTTGTTCTGTCTGGAAAACCAAACAAACTGATCTATCTTGAAAAATTCGATGTTAGTGTAATAAAAAAATCTGAAACAGACATCACTTGCGGTTCATTCTTCTGTGGTGTGCATATTGGAGAAGTAACCACAATAAGACCCAGCCCATCTGGTTCCTTTACATACCAATTTCTGATACCTGATTCTTCTTCAGGCCTTGGAACCTACGAAATGACAGTTGATGCTGATTTTGAAGCAAAATCTATAACATTTGATGTTGTTGAAAAACCCACAACAAAATTCCCATCTACTGTAATTGAAAAGCAAAATAGGATTTCAGAATCTCAAATATCAATTATTACTGAACAAAAAACAATTGATGAACATGAACTTGTACCAAGAGTAATTACTGGTTCTTTGCTTACATCAAAGGAGGATCAAAAAGATGTTAATCTCAGAATCACTTCTGAATCTGGTGTTTGCATTATAGGACCTGAAATTGAATGCCTTGTAAAAGAATCAACTAGAAAACCCGGGCAAATCTATGATGTATTTATGATTGATGGAATGAATCTAAAAATAAGATACAGTGGTCAAGATGTACGTTTGGAAAAATTTGATATTCTGCCAGAATCCTCTGATGTGTTTTTACCTGATTCAACATGGAATGTTGATATAGTGAAAGAAGATCAAGTATCTAGATTTTATTATAAGGTAAATTACAAAACACTAGAGTAAATTCAAAATACTCTTTGTAGTTTGTTATCTCATGAAACTTCAAGTATTGATGTTTTATCAGGATGATCCAAAGAAATGTACTGCTGCAAAAATGGTAAAATTCGGACTTGTAAAAAGCATTAAAAAAATATCTTCTGCCAGTTTGGTTTTAGACCCTTTTTCAGAGCACTTTCTACTTCCTAAAGATAGACCCTTGATTAACTCGATAGTTGGGATTGATTGCTCTTGGAATTTAGCAGAAAAAGCATTTTCTAAAAAATTTGGTGGAATAAAAAGAAAATTACCTCCTTTGTTGGCAGGTAATCCTGTAAACTATGCTAAACTCAACAAGCTTACAACTGCTGAGGCTATTTCTGGTGCTATGTATATCCTAGGTTTCAAAAAAGAAGCACTTGAATTACTTGACAAATTCAAATGGGGTCATACATTTTATGAGCTTAATCGGAATCTTTTAGATGAATACTCCAAAATGAATTCAGAGTTACAAGTTGATGAAATTCTCAACGATTACGGTTTAACTTGACTATCTTTTCTTTTTTTGATAATTAATATGGTTGGAATGAGTACTGCTATAGGAATTAGAATTAATGCTAAATTGGTCAACTCATCTTTTTCAAATAATACTTTGTCATAGTTTACATCTGGTAATTTTTCTGTATTATCTGTTACCAAAAAGCTTGTTGAATAATAATCAGGTTTTAATACCTTTTCAGAAATTGCAAATATCTTAAAGTTGTTGCTACCTACATCGAGATTTGCTAATGTATCTTCAGTGAAACTAATGTCTGTTGCAGTTGAGTTTACTTTGATCAATTCTGATGAAATGATGTTTCCTTTACTATCTGATAGAAAATAAAGTATAGAATCGGCATTTACTGTTTCAATTTTTGCAGCAAATTCTGAATTTTTATTGATGATATCCGGTGTTATTACATTTGAGATTTTTGGAAATTCTGTATTTCCAAATTCAGACCAATGCCCTAAAGCAAATGGATAGGTTTTGTCGTCAAAACTGTTAACTGTGATTGTTCTTGATTCAGGTGAATATGATTCTAAGAAAAACGGTCCATTGCTTATTACTGCGTGATTTTTATCTTCAATCCATTTTATCGATGCATTATATCTAGAATCAAAATATTCAAAACTTTCTTCAAATTCTTGAAGTGAATATGGAATATGTTTTTGTTCTTTTAATTTCTCCAAATATTCTTGAATTAGATTTGCATCTTTTGGAATAATCAGTGATGCCCAGTTGACATTTTTACTTGTAGCCCCAGATCTAGAGTATGATATTTTGCCATCAATCACTGCCTGTTCCATTGCTATTGAAATTTCCCAGGGTACTGTACTCCATAGAGATGCCCAATCTGCAATTTCTCCATCATCAAAATGCCAATAATCTACATACACTTCAATGGTATCCTTATCAATTAGTTTGATTCCTTTGATTGTCTGAACTATTTGAGCTGCTCTGGGAGTAAATTCTGTATCAAAGGTTTTGTCATTTTCATCAGTCTGAGTTCCCCATTCTATTGTAAAATACAATGAATACAAAATATCATTCATATCCATCATTTGACCATTATGCCAATTAGCAAATTCAAAATCAAAGGTTACTTTACTAATCGATTGAGTGTCGTCTTTTACCGTCTTCCATTTTTTGTTTTTAGCATCCCATATCTTTATACCCTTTGGTAAATCCATCTTATCAAGTGGGCCAACTGTTTCTACATCCCAATTGGCTCTTACAGGAAAAGTTTCACCTGAAAAAGGATGTTTGAATGTAACAGGATCAGAAACTATTCCCCAAATTTGTCTACTGTACGTATCACTCAGACCCATTACTGGATTCCACGCACCTTGATAGATTTGTTTTACACCAATAACTAATTCGCCGTTATCATTTTTTGCATTAATTGGTGTAAACCTACTAGGAACTCCTGCACCAAAGTCATTTACAATCCCACTAATTTTTTCATTTGCTACATATTGATCAATTTTACTTGCAAGAAAAATTCTTACAGATTCTCTAATTCCTTCCTTTACAGCATCTTGAATCAAACCGTTCCTTTGTTCTGCTGAATTAAAATCTCCTGTATAGATTTTCTGTGTTATAGAATCAATATAGTCATTTTTGTAATTCCAATAGGATGGATCATTGAATCCTGGCATATTTGAGAACCACGGAGAATACATTTGAGCTAATCCTACAGAATCATATTTTACAAAAGCTGATCTTCCCCATCCTTCCGTGTAAATATTCCACTTCAAATCAGCAGGATTGGAACCATAAACTATCACAAAAGCCTTATTCAAATCTCCGAATTCCTTCTTTACTTCAAAACCTATTTTCTGCAATTCTGAGGCTAAAATCTCTCCAATTGATTTTCTAACTGGATCGTCATTTCTGATAAAAATAATAATTTCTATGGGGCTTTCATTAATGAACCATTTGCCGTCCCTTTTTATCGCTCCTTTCTTGTTTAACGTCTCTGAAATCAATTGTTCAGCAAGCAAAGGATTGTATCTGAAATTAAATTCCTCTAACTGCTCTATAATTGTAAGATATTCAGGATCCGAAGGACCATAGTATGTTGTCATAGGTGCACCAAAACCTCCCATCAATTCATTTACGATTAATTTCTTATCTACTAGATAATTTAGGGCAAACCTTGCCTCTCTTTCTGAAAATGGATTAAAACTTTCTGTTTGTGCTGGATTAACTAAAATGCTATAAGACCCGCCAGTGGAATCAAAAACTTGTAATCCTTTTCTAGACTCTGAATTTTCTAACCTGTCTGAAGAAATTTTATAGTAATAAATGTCCAGATTTCCATTTCTTACTTCCTCTAATGCTGTATTCTCATCTAAATATTGAATAAATTTTACATTATCAACAAAAGTAACTTTTTCCCCAAATACTTCGGCGGAAATCAAAGTTGCAAATGAAAGAGCTAGTATAATTACTAGCAATGATTTCATGTTGATATTTTTCCATGTAAGTAATAAAATCTATTCTGCTTGTATTTCATTATAACCTCGTCTAATAACCGTCAAGACCTATATCTACTTGTAAACAAAACAAAATGAGATTGAAATTTTCTACAAACATGGTTGAATCATTACGAGGAATCATTCCTGGAGGAATATCGTTACAAGATTTTTCAGCAATTACAAAAAAATCTGAGAATGTTTCAAAAAAAATGTTAGATGAATTTATAAAAAATGGAATTGGAACAAAAACAGAAGGAAGTTATTTTTTTGAACCCGGTGACAAACTAAAGCTAGCAATCAAATTACTTCAAAATGGTTCTCCCATTGATGAAATTTCTATTATGTTGGATTGGCGCGATTTTGAAGGCTTGGTAGCTGAAATTCTTCTTTCAAAGGATTTTGCAGTTATAAAAAATCAAATTCTAACCAAACCTAGAATGGAAATAGATATGATTGGCGTACGTTTAGGAGTAGCTATGCTAATTGATTGCAAACATTGGAAACGATACAGTTCTTCTGCCTTGAATGAGGCTGTAAAAAAGCAAATAGAGAGAACAAAACAGTATGTTTCAAAAACTCAAAATGCAATAGCTGTTCCTGTAATTGTTACTTTGTATCAAGACAAAGTTAATTTTATTGATAACGTTCCTATAGTCCCAATTTTTCAATTCTCCTCTTTTGTTGATGAATTTTATGGAAACCTTGATCAGATGAAGACTATAAAAACAAACTAGAAATGAATAGACATACTCCACCAATCAAAAATCCTTTTGTTATTTTCAAGGAATTATCAAGTGCCTTAGAATAATCCTCAAATATTCCCTGTCCCATGATTTTTACATCCGTATGATTTTCTAGAATTTCATACTTTGCAGAAGTAGTGCTTGTTTCAGCTTGTTTGGTAATGTCGAAAAACCACTTTGATAATTTTTCAGCTCCTGTAATCAAACCTAGTTGATAGTAACCATTTTTGTTTCGAGCCTTTACTGGAGCATAATGTGTATCTGATGTACAAATCTCTAGTAGATTGTAATCTCTTTTTGCAAAATTTTCGATGATTTTTTCCCTAACTCCATTTTCCATATTATTTGCATCTGCCCATCCAATGAAATACTTTTTACCATTTATTACCAGGCATACTATTCCGAGACCTCCCATTCCTAAATCTTCAGTCCAGACATCCATATCATCCGAATTTGCATATCCAAATTCAATTGGATAGTTCTCTTTTGTTATTAATGAGTCTAGACAAGACTTTGCTGCCTTTAACATGTCTTCGCCGTCTTCTTTAGAAATTTCAGGACCCATTGCATTGTGGCAATCAACAATCAAAGTTCTTTTATAATTTCTATTTTTTGCATATTGTTCAATTTCTGTTTTCATGTAACTTGGAATATCTTCCATTCCGTGAGGTGAAAGTGACAAAAACAATAATGGGTTATTTCCAAATAACAATCCAATTACCCTTGCTTTGTTAATTTGAACTGTTACTGGTTCTGTGCAAACAAGCCCTTCTTCTTTTACACTACTACTTCCTAGATTTTTTAGATAATTTTCTACCTCATTTTTTGATGGTAAATTTAATGCATGGTCTGATATGCTATGCATGACCATGGCTGAAGAATCCAGGTTTTTGTAAATTAGATAAGGTATGTTGCTTCCTCCTACCGGATGGTATGGTCCAGGATGAATTTCTGGCAAAACCATCCTAAATTCTTTATCTCCTTTTGATGATAGTAATCTAATTTGAGATGTGGATACTTTGGTTTTACTTGAACGCTGTTCCATTATTTCTTCAGCTTCAGTAAAGTCATTTCCTTGTGAAGCTAAATATGCCTGAATTGTTTTATGTGTACTTTCCATTCCTGGTCTTCCTGCTCTATCTGTCAATATCGACCAAACACTTGCAATTATCAAAAATGCTAATCCATACCCTAATGATATTGGATCTGTAAGAGTGATTACCCACATTTCTTGTGGAATTAACACTAAAAACATTGCAAGTGGTTGCACAAAACAAATGGCCCATGCCTTTTTGATACTAGCTCCTAGAGTGGTTGTGAAAATTCCTATTCTAAAACTTGCAAACAATATCATTCCAAATGTAACAAAAAACAAAGATGCTTCTTTAGATAAAACAAAACTTGCTAACAATCCCATAAGTAGAGTTACTATCCATAACATATTTCCAAAAAGGGATGCATGAAGTGATTTGGAATATTCTTTCTTTTTTGTAAATCTAGTATCAATTAACTGCGTTACTGCTAAAACACCTACCACTAGAGGAATTCTAAACAGGAACTCTTCTGATCCAAGATATCCTAAATAGGTTGTAACTGTAATTACTGCTGCAATAATTAGGGATGCAACTAGGGAAAAGTAATGTGATGATGGATTGATGAGTGTAAGGGAAAACCTGTTGTGTATATTTGAAACATCGTCTGAATGTTTTTCCATTTTTTTTTATCACGGAGTTAGGAAGATCTCAATTGCCCATGAGATTGCAATTAAGCTAATTGGAACTGAAATTACAATTTTAGGATCAACTTTGAATCCTTTTGTTTCGTCTTCAAAGAAACGCATAAGACCTCCGCTTGATGCTGGGAGTGGCGCTGACTTTTTCTTACTACTCATGTTAGCTATCCTCCACGAATTTTTACATAAAAACTTTATTCTATGCCTGAAATTTGACCTTAAATCAGTATTTTTGACAAAAATCGATCAAAATATGGTAGGTTTGCAGGCAAAATACTATTTAGCGAGTAATGACCAAGTATGAAAATTATTTTTTCTTGTTGTAACCAAGAAATAATAGAAAAAAATGCAACTAATGGAAAAATTTTTGTTTAAAATCGCAAAAAAATGGATTGCAGGAGATACAATTGATGATGCATTATCATCAGCTAAAAATGCATATCAGATGGGAAGACATGCAATCATCAACAAATTAGGAGAATATCATACGACAAAAAAACAAGTTCAAAATTCAATTAATGAATATCAGATAATTGCCAATTCTTTTAGAAAATGGAAGATTAGAGGTGCAATTTCTGTAAAACCCACACAAATAGGATTATCAATTAGTCAAAAACAATGTTACAAAAGTTTAGAAGAAATTATTCAAAAGATGGGTGATGCACATGTGTTTATTTGGCTTGATATGGAGTCATCAGAACACACTGATGAAACAATTGAGTTGTATAGCTCATTTTTTTCAAAATATGAAAGATTAGGAATTGCTTTGCAAGCAAATCTCAAAAGAACTGAAGATGATCTAAACCATCTAATAGGAATTGGTGCCAAAATTCGTCTTGTAAAGGGAGCATATAGAGAAAAACCAAGCATATCCTTTAGGACTAGAGAAGATGTTGATAAAAATTACATTAAATTAATGACAATATTATTCAAAAAAAGTAATGAATTTGCGATTGCATCCCATGACAATCACATCTTAAAAAAAGCAATGGCATTATCAAAAAAATATCCAAGAAAATTTGAATTTGAGTTTCTTAAAGGAATTAGAGAAGAGCTCAAACCAGATCTTGTAAAAAATGGATTTATTGTTTCAGACTATATTCCGTATGGAACAAATTGGTTTGCATATTCTATTAGAAGAATCAAAGAAAGAAAGAGAAACATCTTGTTACTTGGAAGCTCTTTAATTCAATCACACCGAGTTTGAGTTTGAGTTCTCAAAAATTGTTGTAAATAGTTTCCCCCTCCAGCTCCTTTTCCAGTAGTTCCTGAGTGCTTCCAGCCAACAAAAGGCTGACTAGATACCAGTGCAGCAGTTGTTGCGCTAGCAGAACGGTTAGCATATACTACTCCTGAATGGATTTTTGAAAAAAAGTCATCTAGTTGTTTTTTATCTTCTGAAAAAATCCCTGCAGTCAATCCATATTCAGATTTGTTTGCAAGTTTTAGTGCCTCATCAAAATCATCATATCTTTGGATACACAAAAAGGGCAAGAACAATTCTTCTTTCATTAACTGGTGTTCCTCAGGTAATTTTTCAACTATTGTAGGTTCCACAAAATAACCATTTTCAAGCTGTTCTGTTTTAATGACAGAGCCACCAGTCAGCACATGACCATCTTTTTTTGCTAGATCAGAAGCATTTTCAAATTTTGATTTTGCATCTGAGTTAATTATTGGGCCAAGAAAAACATCTTTTTCCCAGGGCATGCCAACTTTGATCTTTTTTGTTCTTTGAACTAACTTTTCAATGAATTTTTCTGCAATTTCGTTTTGGATGTAAACTCTAGAGCATGCACTACATTTTTGACCGCCATATCCAAATGCTGCATTCATAACACCATTTACTGCCTTTTCCAGATCAGCATTTTTTGTAACGATGACAGGATTTTTTCCACCCATTTCAGAAATGAAGGGTTTTGTTGTGGTTTTTGTGAATTCTTGAAATCCATGCATGCCTACTTCCCTTGAACCAGTAAATGCAATGCCATCAACATCATTACTCCCAATCAAAGTTTTTCCCACCACACTTCCAGAACCAGTGACAAAATTTAATGCCCCATCAGGAATTTTAGAAAACAAGTATTTGACAAAATAAAATGAAGACAGAGGAGTATCACTAGCAGGTTTCAAAACAGCAGTATTTCCAGTAATTAATGCACCCGTTGTCATTCCAATTGCTATTGCTGAAGGAAAATTAAACGGCGAGATTATTCCCCATACACCATAAGGCTTCATGATTGTCTGAGTCTTTTCGTGTGGGTTTGGATGATAGGTCTGTTTGCAAAAACCATTATTTTCTTCCATTTGATATGCATAGAATCGCATAAAATCAATTGCCTCATCAACATCACCCATAGCTTCAAAACGATTCTTTCCGTTCTCAAAAGTCATGATGGCTGCCAGGAAAAATTTTTTTGATGAAAAGTAATCTGCACATTTTCTGAATATTTCAACTCGCTTTTGAAATGGGAAATTACTCCATTCATCAAACGTATTTTTTGCACTTGAGATGGCATTTTCCGTATCAGAAATAGTAGATTTTGGAAAATCTGCAATTTTTATTCGTGTGTCTGAAGGAGAATTTACAGAAAAATTGTTGTCAGAATAAATTTCCTTGCCATTGATAACAATAGGATGTTTTTTTCCAAGTTCTTTTTTTGCCTCATCAAGACCTTTTTCAAATTTTTCGTGGAATTCTTGATTAGAATTTGTAGAAACTGCTTTTCCCCATGTGAATTCGTTTTCAAATTCAGTCATTATGGTTCTCTCCTGCCGAAAAAATAACTTCTGAAATTATTCTAGAGGCCAAATGTGACGTCCTATCCTTGACATCATAACTAGGGCACACTTCCATAATATCCATGCCTATGATTCCTTTTTGTGCAATTCTTTGCAACAAATAAACACAATCAACACTGTTAAGACCTAATGGTACAGGTACAGAAACTCCTGGAGCGAACGAAGGATCAATGCAGTCCATATCAAATGAAACGTAAACATTTGTACCTAATTTGTCAATTAGGGAATTTGTTATTTCTTCAATTCCATGTTTGTGGATGTCAAAAGGGGTTATGACATGAAAATGATGTTTTTTGATATTATCCAATTCTTCTTTCTCAGGTGTACGTATTCCTATTTGAACACTAGATTCAATTTCAATATGTGAAAGGAGATCAGTAATTACTGAACCATAATAGTTTGTATGAGAGCTAACAAAATCAGGATGTGCATCAAAATATACAAGTGAAATTTTTTCATCTGGTTTGGATATTGATGTAATGATGTCCCGAGTGATGGAGTGATCACCTCCAATTGAAATAGGAATTTTTGATGATGAAATTTTTCCAAATGTATCGTTAATTTGATTTCTTGTAATATCTCCAAAGTCATAGACTTTTTTTTCAGTCCCTCTGAAAGGACGTCCCAAAGATATAGAATCTTTTCTATCGTAAGAATCTCGAATATTTGAAATTTGTCGTATTCTTGATGGAGCCTCTTCAGTGCCTTTTCTTAGTGCATGTGATTGGGATTCATCAGGAATTCCTACAATTACAAACTCAGCATCATTAAAATTTTCAGTGTTTGCCCAACAAATTTTTTCCATATGTAGACAATGTTTGCATAGAATTTGTATTTTTTAGGTTCAAGAAGACAGTAGATTCGTAGGATTTAGGCATTATCTTGTGAGAATATTGATACAGGTAGGCGTAAAAATCCAGATCTGTTATGTTTCAAATTATGCTAATTAATTTATGATTATACTCTGAAAGTGGCATCTGTGGTCAGGAAGAAATGAATGCATTGAAACAAAATGTCGATGTTACGCTAATTTTCATTTCGGTTCTGGATGACAATAACTTCAAGATTCATTCTAAAAATTACAAATAAAACATTAATCAGAGCGTACAGTATTCTAGAATATTGGTCATTCAGTATTTTGTAGAAGTTGCAAGTTTTTTAGATTTTGCAAGATATGTTTGTGCTCTAAGAGAAAACCCATTAAGAGTATATCAATTTGAATACAAAAAAAAGAATATTTTTTCCACTAGGAAAATACTTTCAAGCTCGATTCTACATTTTTTTGTATCATCAGAAAAAAATGGAAGATATGTCTCTTATGATCCATTAGGTGGAAAAGAATCAGCATCATTTGTAGATGAGATTACAAAGACTGGAACCTATGCGCCAATTGTAGAATTGGATTCATTGCCCTTTTCAATTAAACAATCAAAAACTATCAAAGACAAATTCAAGACAATAAAGATTCATGATCTTGGAGATCTTGCAAGACTGACATATGATCCAGAATGGCCTGAAGATTATGAGGTTACATTACTTGCGTTTCCATACAAGAAAAAATGGTTAATTGGATACATTACACAAATTGATCTAGACAAGACTTTTTTTTGTTTTAATTATGTAATATTAGATTATGAACCAAAAGGACCGTTCCTAAAGTACTCAGGACATAAAGGAGGAAAGGCTGAATTTACAAACCAATTTCAACATGGGTTTCCATATTTACCAGTAATCAAGTTAAAGTCAGCACATCCAGTCTTTGGTATTAAATAATTTCAAAATTCTGAATCTATGGAGGTCAATCTTTTTCATGTACAAAGTTTAGTTCCCAGATCAACCATATAATTTTGCAAATATTGGCTTAATGTTATCTGCTTATTGTTACACAAAAATTTGCATTCAAACTTTATTGTTTAGTTTTTATCTTTTCGAGAGTTTCTATGATAGAATTGATCGATTTTAGAATCTCTTGCTGTTTTTCATGATTGGATTCTTGCTCTAGTTCTTTGGATAGTCCTTCTAATTTTGTCTCCAAGGTTACCTCCAAACTTGTTTTGGTAGTTTCTTTTTTGGGCTCTTTGGGAATCTCTTTTTGTTCAGGCTCTTTTCCACAGTTAATGCATAAGGCATGACCTTCTTTTATTACTCGTACTCCTGAACAGTATGGACATGGCTCACTAAGCAATGTTGCTCCATTTAGAAGCATTTCTGCTGCTCTTTTTGTAAGGTCCTTTGACACAAGAAAATATGGAATTTCCATCTAAAAAATCATTATTTTTCATTACAAATTTCAAACAAGGCTTAATAGTGCGTAAAATCGAATTATGATAGAACGTATGGCGGTAATTTGTAATACTTGTGGTCTACCTGAAGACTTATGCGCTTGTGGTGAACTTGCAAAAGATAGTACCAAAATAATAATTCGTCTGGAAACTAGGAGATTTAAGAAAAAAGGAACTATGATTGAAGGCCTTGATCCTAAATTGAATAATTTGGAAACCGTGGCCAAAGAACTAAAAAACAAATATGCATGTGGTGGAACTGCAAAAGAAGGATACATCTTTTTACAAGGGGATCATCGAGACACAATCAAAGATACTTTGATAAATTTAGGCTTTCCAGAGTCAAGTATAGAACTTCATTAGACCAAAATTGAGAGAATCAAATAAAATTCTTCAAAGTCTAGGAATTCCATATTCTGCACTTTTATCTGTAATCTTTGGAATGATGCTCTTATCATTTCCACTGGGTATGTTTGTTGTATTTCACACAGACATTGGTGGAGACATTAATTTTGAATATCCTCTTGATCAGTTAGACCTTTTTACCGGCATGGAATACCAAATGTCTTTTGAGATTACCGTTGGTGATGCATTTGTCATTTTGTGGTCCATTTATGCAATCCTTTTTTCGATTGCAATTTTTGGACCTAAAAATGGTTTTTTTCAAACTCTTTCCCCAATTCTGTCTCATGGAAAAATAGATTCTCACTCCAATTATCTTGTTTCAATCACAAAATGGTTTTCAGTTTTGATTCTTGCATCTGTAATCGTTACTTTTACTCAAGAAGGTTTTGGAATCCAAACATTGCCTCCTCCAACAGATAATGACTTGGTTCAATTTTTTTATGTGACTTTGGCTCCTCTTGTAGAAGAGATAGGATTCAGAGGATTGTTACTTGGAATTCCTTTATTTACTTTGTACTCTCACAAATCTTCTGTAAAATATTTTTTCAAATCTCTTTGGAATCCAAGTGGAACTTTACATGCTTCAGATCCAAAAAAGGCTTTGATTTTGATTGTACTGGTTGGAGTGATTTTTGGATTTGCACACATTGCTACTGGCGAGCCTTGGAGTGAAGGAAAATTTGCTCAAGCTACTGCCAGCGGAATTATTCTAGGATGGTTGTACTTTCGCTTTGGTTTACTCTCTGCAATACTTGTTCATTGGGGGACAAATTATTTTATTTTCTCTTATGCAAATTTTGTATCTCAAATAAATCAAATCACCCTTGATAGCGCATTTTACCATCCTCTGATAAGTACAATGGAAATTATATTCTTAATTTCTGGAATTATTTCTACAACGATTCTAATTCTAAATTACTTTTATTCTGATGTTAAAACAAAATTAGAGATTTAATGCTACTTTGAGGCCTTTGTACCTATTTCTAATTGTAACTTCTGTAACTCCTGCAGCTTCGGCAACATCTCGTTGAGTTTTGTTTTCACCATTTGTAACACATGCTACATAAAGAGCAGCTGCGGCTAATCCCATAGGATCTTTTCCGGCAGAAATTTTATTTTCTTCAGCAGTCTGCAAAATCTTAGTTGCCTTTCTTTTTGTTTTTTCTGATAATCCTGCTTTGCTGGCAATTCGTGAAATACATTTTATTGGATCAACTACCGGCATTTTCAAATTAAGTTCTCTTAATAATAAACGATAACATCTTGCAATATCTTTACGTTTAATGTTACTTGATTGTCCTATATCTTTTAGCGTCCTTGGAGTCTCAGTATCTCTACATGCAGCATACAATGCCGAAGCTATAAGTGCTGAAATTGAACGACCCCTAACCAGTCCTTTTTCTAATGCTTTTCTGTAAATGTAAGCTGCTTTTTCAATAACTGCATCTCCTACTGCAAGTTTGTCTTTTAATCTATCAAGTTCACTAAACGCTTGTCTGAAATTTCTGTCAACAGGTTCATGAACTTGGCTTCTATTGTCCCAAGTTCTTAGTCTTTCAATGGTACTTTTCATTGATGCTGTTAGTGGTTTTCCAGTTGCATCTCGATTTTGAGGATTAATCACGGTTGCCAAACCCATGTCATGCATTGCAAGAGACGTGGGAACTCCTGCTCTGCTCTTGTTTTCTCCTTCATTGGAAAAAGATCTCCATTCTGGTCCGGATTCTTCGACTTTATCTGTAATTACAAATCCACACTTTCCACAGAAATTCTCACCAGTATTTGCATCTGTTACCAATGTTCCCTGTCCACATCTTGGGCATCTGTCTTTTGGATTTACACTTCTAACCATTTTTCTAACCTTCCCTAACGTTTTATGATAATATTTAACATTTGCTGATTCATTTCTTATAAGTCTGTTGCTGATCTATGCTACTATTGCCCTCTTTTTACTAAAAATACAATTATTTTGAATCTAAAACATCTTTGATTTTTTGAGTAATATCTGGTTTCTCATTTTGTTCTAAAATAAATTCCAAGTCTTCGATATTATCAACATCCCACATTATCCTTTTTGCAAAAACCAAGGCTACATTTCTTGTGTGTTCTTTGGCAGTGCTCATGTGAATTTTGTAACTGTCTTCATCATAATGAGTTTCCATCAAATCAACTGGCATTCTAACAAGAGCATTTGTCCCATCAAATCTCCTTGATGGTACCACTATGGCAAAATTTGGGGGAATTTTGTAATTTAAAATAAAATCGATATCTTGAGTTTTAATATACGGTATATCTTGAGGAAAAACAATTGATGCATCAAAATCATTTTCCAAAAGGTATTTGTCTGCAAGGGCTACTGCACTGTTGACACTTTCTTCTTCATTATCAATTATTGATATTGCATTGAACTTTTTGGCCAACTCTAGGGCTTTTTTTTCTTTTGTCACAATTACTATTTTTTCTATTTGAGGTGAAATTGATAATATATGTAGAATTTCTTCTAACATAATTTTACAGAGGTCTACTTTTTGTTGAGAAGATAATTTTATTCGTGTTTTTGCTTCAGAGAAAGTCTTTACAGGAATAATTGCAGCAATTTTCAAATTATACGTGTACTTGTTTTAGTATGAAATTTGCCAATGCATCTTCAGCTATTTTGTTTTTCATTGTAATCTTTGTATCATAAACTTTCATGTCTAGGTTTTGAATCTTTTTTACAAGCAATCTGTCTTTGGAATCTACAATAATGTTTGAGCAAACATCTGAATACATCTTTGCAAGACCATATGCGTTAGTTTCAATTCCTGCAGCTTCCATGTATTTTGCTGCAGGTCCCGTAATTGCTTTGTCTCCAATTAGTGGACTAACTGCTACAACTTTTTTCTTTATTTTTGATAATTCTTTTCTAATTCCTTTAATTTGTAACATTGGACCTATTGATGTTAGTGGATTTCCTGGTGCAAGGATTACAAGGTCTGCATCATGAATTGCATTTACTGCTTCTGGATTTGGACGAGCTTTATCTGCTCCAATATATTGAATTCCTTCTACAGGATCTTTCCCTCTATGCTTTACCCAATATTCTTGAAGATGTAATTCTCCCTTGTCTGTAATTATTCTTGTTTCAACACTGTTGTCAGTTACAGGTATGATGTTTGCACTAACTGCAAATTTTTCACACATCCATTTGGTTATGTCACTCAAGTTTTTTCCATTTTTCAACATGTTTGTTCGAATCAAATGTGTTGCCGCATCTCTGTCTCCTACTCTAAACCATGTTTCTTCACCAAAAACTTCCATTTGCCTTAGAAAATTGAAGGTGTCTTTTTTAATTCCCCACCCTCTTTCTTGATCAAGTAAATCTGCAAGTCCATAAACAATAGTGTCGATGTCTGGACAAACATAAAGTCCGTAAAGCCAATAATTGTCTCCTACATTACTAACCACATTAACCTTGGATTCTTGAGATACAAGACCTCTGACTAATTTTACTGAACCTGTTCCTCCTGCTAGTACTGTTATCATTGCATTTTCTCCTAAAACTGTTCAAATCTGAATTATTAACTACATATTACTTTTTCAAAAATACTCGATCTGATTTCCGATACCCTGGATAAGTTTATTACTTTCACTAATGAAATTTTAATAGTGTCAAAGTCTGTACTCTTAACAGTATTAATCGCCGGATTGATTGTATTTGGTACTAGTTCGACTGCATGGGGAGCGCAGTTGGATGCTAGAATTAATCCAAACTTTGAGGAATCTAATTTTAAAATGAATTATCAAAAAACATTCTTTATTGAATATCCTAACGGTGGTCAACTATTTGATGAATTGCACACCAAAGAATGGTCTATCAAAGGTACTGCAGACAGCTCAAATCCTGGAGTTCAGAATTTAATCCAAAATTTAAATGAAAACATTGCAGATGATGACAGCCAAGCACGAATTTCAGATCTTACCGTAAATTATGACTTTCACCTAAAAGGTAGAAACCTCAACACATCAATTGATTATAAAGTGGTAATTGAGGGAACCTTAGTTGATTATGTAATTACCAAGGACCAACAAAGAACACTAGTGGACTTGGGTTGGAGAGGAATTTCAACAGATGCTGAGATTGTAATTGATGGAGTTGACATTAATCATCCAATCAACTTGATTCGAGATGAAGAACCAGTAGTATACAATGTTGTATCTGGAACAGAAGCTCAAGGAATTCTAGATAAAAACTTGCTTGATGCAGACTTTATCTTAGAGCAGCCATTAACAAACTGGCACTTTTTATTTGATCCTACTGGAATCAATGTTGATGCCGGGACATTTGGACTAGATGAGACAATCGCTGGATTTGTTGTTTCTAGTTGGACTATGGGTGAAAGCAGTATAAGGGAAGGCAGACAAGTGGAAAGAATATTTGAAGCAGAAATTTCTGCTGATCAAAATTATATTGTTAGAAGTGTTCAATCATCTGATCAAGGAAACCTTGCAGTAATTGGATTTGGTGCATTAGATATTTTAGATGGTGTTGAAATTGCAGGTGTTACTCCAACTCCTCCAGAGGGTTATGCAACAACTTCAACTGGTGAGTTTCCAGTCATGATTGTATATGGAATGGCAGGTATGGCAGCAATTGGTGGCATTGGATTCTTTATTTTTAGTAACCGTGCTCTTAAGAGACAAGAAAATGAGCAAGGTCAGACAGGTATTGACCCCAACAGACTAGTAGGATACCAAACAAGTGCTTCAGCTGGAGGTTATCAAACCAACAGAGGAGAAGCTCAATTAGCCGATGAATCTGATTATGCTCAAACCCGTAGCGTCTATGAAGAAACTACACAACAACAAAGTCCTCCACCACAACAAGAAAGTCCTCCTGCAGTAACCAGTACTGAAGAAGAGGCAGCATGTGGATGTGCAGCATCAGCTGAAATGGGCTCTGAATGTGATTGTGAAATGCAGGGTGCATGCTTTTGTGATGGAACCTGTAGATGTAATGCCCAAATCTGTAAAGACAATGTTAGTTCGATGAGATAATTTCAAAATTTTCTGAACTATTAATTTGGTGTGTGCTGGGAGTAACCCTCCTTCTGTTTTCACGATATTGCGCTTTGCAGCCTACCTGAACCTGGTACAGGAACCTTTGGTTCTGTTTGGCTTTGCTCCATATGGGTCGGCTTTTTCATTCCTTCTCTGGAAATCTCAGGTTTTGCCATCATCGTGCGCCAGGTCGGATTTTTTTCTGCTCCGTTGCCAACCATCTCTGATTATCCATCTCCGGATCATATTTCCTGTATGGAGGGAGGAGTTTCCTCTGCCGTAGCAGCATTTCGTGCTCCAGCTCACACGATATGTGATATTTTTAATTTAATTTGAATATTGTCTTTTTGGTTTTTTACCAATAACAAATAATGTTCCCATTTCTCGTTTCCATTTTTTATTACTTTTTGGATCTTTGATTTGTTTGGTTGTAGTTTCAAATCCTGCCTCTATGAATAATTTTTTCCATTCTTGTTTTGAATGAAGATGCATCTGAATTTTCATAATATCTGCCCATCTGGCAGTTGCTTTGTTATCTGTATAAAAATCAGTGCCGCAAAAAAACTGTCCTTCAGGTTTTAAAATTTTAAAGATTTTTTTCAATGCTTCTTCAATTGAATCTGCATAATACAATGATTCCATTGAGAACACAAAATCAAATTTTCCATTATATTTCCATGATTGGATATCTGTATGAATAAAACATTCCTTCTTTGAAATTTTTTTATTATTTGCTTGATTGATCATTTTTTTACTTTTGTCTATACCTATTGCTTTTTTACAATTTTTTTCTTTTACAACCTTCCTTACTATCCATCCATTCCCACATCCAACATCTAAAAATGAAAATGGTTTGTCAAAAGAAATTGTTTTTAGGAATTTTAATACATTTTTGCCATGTTCTCTTTCCATTAATTCTGCTCTGCCATTTTGAGCCCATTCATCAAAAGTTTTTCGTACTGCATCCATTGAAAGGTATTGTGTTTGGTTTACATTATAATCTTCGTCTTTGAGTGAACGAGTTCTACGTGTTTCTTATATTTGAAATTTCCAATCATAAATTGAAATAAAATTGCCTGATGAATCGTGTAGAATATGTGGTGGTATGCTTGAGAACTTTGCTAAATGCACAGAATGTAATAAAGTAAATAGACTGATTTGCAAAAGGTGTGGAACAAAAACAAATGAACAGTTTCATGCCATTTGTATGCATACATTTCAAACACATATCCCAATCAAGTCAAAAATTGAATCAAAAAATCACAAATTAATTACCCTGACTTGATGCTCTGAAAATTCTTGAATATAGACAGCTTTACCCTTTAGCACCCTTGACTAGATTGAACAGCTGTCTTACTGCCAATTTTGGATGATGAGTTGCTAACTTTAGCATGTTTGAGAGTCCAAAATCTGCTTTTATAAAATCTAAAAATTCTTCAGGTTTTAATTCTTTGATAATGTCTAACTCTTTATCCCAATCCTCATCAGATAGTCCAATCCATCTATCTTGTACTTTTCCTGCAGAATTTATTTTTGATTGGATCTCTTTTCTCCAATTCTCCTCGTATGGCTCTAGTGCTTTTTTATCTGTCTTACCCTCTTTGATAGCTTTAGCTGCCACTTTACCTGCTACTCTTCCAAATTTGATTGCATATCGAATTCCTTCTAAAACCAATGGATTTGCTTGTCCTGCTGAATCTCCGACTAGTATTAAATTGTTGTAAACTGTTTTTCTTGATAACCCATCATTTGGAATTAATCCATAGTGGAATTCTATTGGTGTGATTTTTCCTAATCTGCCGATAGGTCCCACTTTGTTCTCCATTAGTTCTTTGAGTCTTTCAGTTGGATCAATTGGTGATTCAGGCTTTCCAATTCCGACTCCAATTCTTACGATATCTTTTGAAACAGGAAATATCCATGCATATCCTGCTGGCGAATACTTTTGGCCCACCATTAACCACCATGTATTTTTGTCTACATTCTGAGCTCTTACTTCATATTCTGCACCTGCTCCAAATCTCTTCCATTGTGTAGCAAAATTCATTGCCTTGCAAACCGTAGATGGAAAACCACTTGCATCAATAACAACTTTGGAGTTAAATTCAATTTCACCTTGAGGGTTTGTACCGGTAACTCCAATAATGTCACCATTGTCATTTTTTTTAACATTGTTGATGTTTGTTTTTACAAAGATTTCAGTACCTTCTTTTTCTGCTTGTTCTACCAACCATCGATATGTTTTTCTAACATCTAAAACTGCTGCCCTTGGCACTACATCGCTAATTGTCACTTCATTATTTGGTGAACAAAACGAGTAGTTTGTAATGGGATTAAAACAATCATCTGGAATTCCAAATTCTTTAATATTTTGTATCCATGTAACACCACTTGTCCTTACTGTTTGGGCAATTGATTCTTCTTTTTCTAAAAGGGCCACACTAACTCCTTTTTTTGCTGCCTCAAAAGCAGCTGAAGATCCAGCTGGACCGCCACCTACTATAACTAAATCAAAATTCAACTTTGGTACCATTTAATTTGATTTCTAAATGCTTGGATATAATTTTGAGTATTATGTATGACCGCTATTTTTTCAAAACTGGTGATCCTGTTGAATCATTTTCTCTTTCTGGATCAAATGTACTCATATGTGCTGGATCTCTGTGCATATAACTGTGAGTTTCGCCTATCTTCTTTCTACAGAATTTTGAATGAATTGTTTCTTGAATTTTTAGTGTGGTCTCATTTTCATGAAATAGTCTTTTTCCACACTCAGGACATGTGCTATCAGGCATGAATTTTCTTTATATCAAATCTATTTAGATGTTTCAGATACTGGATCTTGTTTTTTTAAACCGAAACTTTAGATGCGTTATTTTGCTATGCTTTGTTAATTGGCTGAGTTTGAAATATCCTCTTTTGCTTTGTGGTCTGTTATTACTGGTATTATTATGGGTGTTGCCGGCATTAGCTATAGGGTATATCTTAGGAGAAAAAATGCGATCTCTTCATCTTGAAAAAAAGGGATTGCGTTGCCTTGCTATTGCTGAAAGTTTCCGACAAAATTCAAAAAAATCAATCTTATCTGGATTAGTAATGAGAAGAAATTTTCTTATAGATGGATTTGTTTTTGGCAGCGCTACTTTGGAAGGAGATGATGCAACTGATGTAATTCTAAAAATGTATGATGAATTAGAAAGACCTGACATTAACTATGTCTTAATTTCAGGATTGATCGTATCTTTGTATAATATAATAGATGTAAAAAAATTATATGAACATCTGAAAATTCCAATCATCGGAGTTACTTACCATGATTCATCTGGAATAGAATCTGCACTAAAACATCATTTTCCAAATTCCTTTGAATCAAAATTATCTCAATATAATAAACTAGGTAGTCGGAAAAAGATTACATTAAAAACAAACCATGTTGTTTTTGTTAGAAAAGAGGGATGCACAACCAATGATGTGCAAAAGATACTCGATGATTTAACCTTACAAGGTTCATACCCTGAACCCTTGAGAGTTTCTCAATTACTTGCAAAAACTTTACTTCAAAAGGGTTTAAGCTTCTGAAGCTGTCTTTCCGCCATCTACGTTTAGAATAGCACCTGTAATCCAGTTAGCTTCATCTGAAGCTAAGAATAATACCGAGTTTGCAACATCTTCTGGTTCTCCTATTCTTGCTAATGGTAACCTATCTTCTAACACTTTTCTTGCATCAGGATCGTCCAAAAATACCTTTATCATTCCTGACTTTATTATTCCAGGACTCACACAATTACATCTGATGTTACTTCGTGCATATTCTACTGCTATTGCCTTTGTGAACATTGAGATTGCAGCTTTGGTTGCTGAATATGCAGCCAAATGCACTCTTGGAACTGCTCTGTCACCTGAAATGGAACCAATATTGATAATCACTCCGTTTTTAACATCATACATTTTTCCTAAAACTGCTTTTGTAATATGAAAAACTCCAAAAAGATTTACATCAATTAATTTTTTTATCTCTGAATCTGCCATCTCGTGAAAATGGACAGGATCATTAATTGCTCCTGCATTATTAACTAGAATGTCTATTTTTCCATAATTGTTAATAATTTGATTAATTGCTTGCATGACCTGTGATTCGTCTGTTAAATCACATGGAACTGATGCAGTTGCTTCTTCGTTTCCTATCTCTTTTCTGACCACTTCTAATTTTTCTAGATTTCTTGCAACAAGAATGACTTTGGCACCTTCTTCAACAAATTTCTTTGCTACCTCTTTTCCGATATCGCTTGAAGCACCAGTTACAATTGCAACTTTATCTTTCATTCGCATAATATTCGTTTATTGGAGTAACTTATAGAATTTTTGGTAGTTATCAGTCTTAATTTTGATCAAAAAATATTATTCATTTATTTTTTTGAGATATGCTAAAATTCCTGTGTAGTCTATTTGTCCAAACCCTTGTTTTGTTGCATTTTGGTAAATTTCTAGGGCTTTTTTGATCATTGGAAGATCTAGTCCATAGGAATCTGAAGTTTCAACAATAGTTTTGATGTCTTTATTCAAATTTTCTAATGTGAATGTGGCTTGAAATTTATCTTTGATCATCTTGTATGCTTTATTCTCGCTCATGCCCGTTTTAAAATAAGTTGAATTGAGAATTTCAAGAAATACTTTGGGATCTACCTTAGCTCCTCTTACCAGTATTATTCCTTCAGATAGAGAAAGTGCAAGCATTGCTATTTGAAGATTCATAGCTAATTTTACTGAATGCGCAGTACCACTCTCGCCCAAAAAGAAAACTTTGGTTCCAATTTTTTCAAATACTTTTTTGAATTTCTCAAATGTTGTCTTATTTCCGGAGGCCATTACTACTAAATCTCCAGAAATTGCTACATTTGGTCCTCCCATGACTGGGATGTCTAATTTAGTAATTCCATTTTTTTCATATTGTTCTGAAATATTTTTTGATTCTGAAGGGTTGATGGTACTCATATCTGCAACTGTTAAACCTTCATGTTTTCCCTCAATGATTCCTTTTTCTTCAAAAGACACCTGCCTAACTGCATTTGCATCTTTAACAATAGTTATTACCAGTTCTGAATTCTCGGCTACTTTTTTTGGTGAATCAACTACTATGGCACCATTACTTTCTAGTTCTTTTGTCTTTTCAGTTGTTCTGTTGTATACTGTTAATTCAAACCCTGAATCTAACAAATGCAGGCCTACTGCATTTCCTAACATCCCAGTTCCAATAATTCCTATTCTCATTTTATTTCCTCATGTTGATTTTGTTTATCTTCTTTCTTCATCTTTTACTTCCCAGTGATTACTTCCAAATCTTGATGCTTCTAATTCTAAGTGGCCTAAGGTCTTGTCTCCTTTTCTAATTTTGGCATAATCAAATTTTTTCATTCTGAAAACTCTTTCTTTTGGTTTGTATCCTCCTTCTATCACTTTGATCTTGAATCTTTTGCTAGCTTTTATTATCATCTTTCTTGCTATTTGCACATCCCCAATCCAAGAAAACATTTCAAAATCTCCAAAATTTTTTGTGCTTAGTATGTGATTGTATAATCTTGCTTCTAATTTTGTTTTTTGAGTCTTTGATTGTTCATTGAGCCAGGTCACTACTTCTTCTCCGTGTCCTTTTTCTATTCCAAATGTCTCAGAGTCCCTCATCTCTTTTGAATACTTTCAAACCATAATAATTATTTTCAAAATATGTGTTAAACTAAAATATTGAGTCTGCAAAAGGTGACTATGTTAACAGTTGATTGTAAGGATGTTGCATCAATCAAAAATGAGTTGCTAGTCTATGTATCTGATCAGGTTGCAGCCATCCCTACCATAAAACACCACCAATTTACATTATCCATGTTCGATGACGAACCTGTAGACACAAATGTAGTTATTTCATCAATTAGAGAATTTCTAGATTCAATAGGAGAGGGACGTAATTTTGCGGTAATTTCTAGTAATGATATAATCACAATTAAATCCATTTCTGGCAAGTCTATTGAACGAGAGCCATCTCCACCCCCACCTGAAATGTTCTCGTGTTCTCATTGCGGGTTTGTTACACAATATGAGGTAGAACATCAAAACCACATGAAAATACACTATCTTTGATTTCTTAAAATTTTTGAGAATACTAATCTTCTCCTAAATTCAGGAATAGTCTCTGCTATTGAAAACTCATAATGTGTAAAACGATTCTTGTATTCTTTTAGAAAACTTGTCGCAACTTCCTTTGTTTTGAAACTTGTTCTAATTCCATCAAGTTTTACTTGTTTTCCTAACACATCATAAACAATAATGTTGTATTGATCTGGCTTTACTTGATATCTTATGCTAAAAAACCATAAAACTCCAAAGACAAAAACAAAAAAATCTGTTACAATCCTGTTTGCTATTTTCTTCATAAGATGGTTTTTAACAGGATCTTTATAAGGCCTAGTTGCAAAAATTGTTTGTGGAAAAATTACCCAAAAATAACACCACCAAAGTTTACTGTTCTAGATGTGACTCTGTTTTTGAATCTAGAAAAAAATTTGAAAAACATCTTGATAAACACAATTCTGGTATCTCATGTGAAGAATGTCCTATAGACACTGCAATTTCAAAAATAACTGGTTTATTCAAAAGAAAATCCTCTCATAATTTGGAATAAGTTTTTTAAACAAATTTCAGTGTTTTTTGATATGAGAAAGGGGCTTGTAATAGGTGCAGTGGTTACTGCAGTAATCATTGCAATCGTTGCATCTTATTCTGTATCGTCCCAATCTGAAACTGTTAATTTAGATATGAGCCGAACACATGGCACCATTTCAACTGCAATGGGTTCTTCAATTCTGGGAAACCCTTCTGCGCCAATTACTATTGTGGAATTTGGTGATTATCAATGCCATCAATGTTATAATTGGTATCATAACACAAAACCTGCTATATTTGAGAATTATGTAGATACTGGTAAGGCAAACTTTGTTTTTGTTGATCTTGCTTTTCTTGGTAGAGATTCACCTAGAGCTGCTCAGGCATCATACTGCGCAGAAGACCAAGGAAAATACTGGGAGTATCATGATATACTGTACAATTCCCAAGAATCAAAAATTGATAATGGTTGGGCAAATTCTGAACGCCTAAAAGCATTTGCATTTAGTTTAGGCCTTGATATGGAATTGTTTGAAAACTGTCTTGATTCTGGAAAATACTCTAAAAGAGTTCAACATAATATTGATGAGGCAAAAAAACATGGGGTACGAGGCACTCCTGGATTCTTCATTGTAGGCCCTGATGGTCAGCAACAAATAGGAGGAGCTCAACCTTATTCGGTTTTTAAGCAAGTACTAGATTCTATGATATAAAATGACAAACACACTCAAACTCGTATTTTCCAATCACCGATACATTGCACTGGCAACTGCAATTTTTTTACCCATGCTTATGGGGTTGTTGATAATCTCTGAGTATGTTTTTCTTGAACCCTATGTAGTCAGTCATATTCCAAAGGGAACAGAAATTGGATTTTCATTAATTGTTATTTTGTCTGGATTGTCTGCATTGGTAATTCCAATGAATGTCTATCGAATCAATATTCTGAAAAGCTCAAAAAAGAAAATGGGTGGAGGAGTATTTGGCTCAATAATTGGTGCTGCTGCAGGTGCATGTAGCTGTGGTCCTATTGGATTTGCAGTAATCTCTACTTTTGGAACTGTAGGAGCTACAGCATCCTCTTTTCTGACAAATTTTGAGATTCCAATAAGAATAGCTGCAATTGGAGTACTTGTGCTTACGTACTATACAACTGTTAAATCACTCAAAGTAGAATGCAAAATAAACCCACAATCCTAAAACTATTGATTAATGAATTTTTCCAATCATAACATCAATTCAAAAAATTGTTTCTCATAGTTTAGATATGAAATACATATTATAGACCATGTCGGAACAGCATAAAAGCTGTTCTCTGTAGACTAAAAAACAAGAGAGAAATAATGAACTCTCTAGACGCGATTTTTTGAAGATGATTGGCGCAGCAGGAACAGGTCTAGTATTTGCTCCATTTATTCTGCTTGGAAATTACATGTCAAATATCCCAAATACTATTTTAGATATTCAAAATAATCTAGGTTCGATAAAACTTGATGAGCGCCCCGGTGGCTTTATTGGGACAAACGATTCTTTTAATATCTTATATGAACACACTTGGAATGCTCTCTTAGTTTCTGGAAATTATCCTTCTATTAGGTGTAAATTTGGAGCAATTCTTTTAAAACACAAAAAAGGAAAAACCTCATGAAAAGTGGAATTTCAAGAAACACAGTTCTAATTATGGGATTGTTTTCAGTTGGAGTGCTCTTTACAGTCGCAGTAATGCCAAACTCTCTTGCAGAACCACAATCTCAAACTGCAGAAACCACAGTTATTCCACACAGTGATGATACTAGTATTGAAAAGACAACCATGCTGCTAAACATTCCAAAGGACAATACTCTGCCTTGGGCGTATGTTGAAGGCAAAATAGATAATCATGCACAAGACTATCCTGTCATTATACAATTCTTCAATGAAGAAAATGGGGATGACCCAATACATGTTGCCCAAGTTGATGTGGAAGATAACGGTTCTTACGAATACAAGTTCCGGGTAAGAGATGTGAATATGGACACTGGAGAAGTAACAAACTTTTTTGAAGGGGATTACGTTGTCAAAATATTCAAGGTAGTCAACTTACAAGATGACATCTCAGAATCTGCATAAACTCTCTTATTCCCAAAATCTAGAGCAACTAGACCTGAACATTGTAGTTGTATAATGATTTTAATTCTAAAATCCTCGGCAATGACAGGCCATGTCTCATCAAAATAAAAAAATCTATTTGATAATTTTAAAAAAATGTAGAATTTGGTCTCTCATGAGTAAAGTATTAGTATTTTAAAAAAATCATGGTGAAATTTTAACAAAAAAAATCAGATAGGTAGGAAAAAATTATTCAAAGGATATAAATTCAAAAAAATAAACAACCACGTATTGAAAAATATTCTAGTCCCGTTTGATGGTTCTAAATACTCAGAAAAGGCATTTGAAAAGGCATTGGAGATAACCTCGAAATTCGATTCAAAACTGACAGCGTTAACTGTCTTGCAGGCAAAATTAGGAGATTCTTCTGGAGTTTCCATTGAACGACTTGGAGAAATGCAAGATGAACAGATTGAAGATGCTACTGCAATGCTTAAAAATCTAGAAGAAAAGGCAAAGTCCAAAAATATTCAATTGTCAATAAAAGTAATCCACAATCCATCATCGGCTGATGGTATTGTATCTTATGCAGACAACAACAATGTTGATTTGATAGTTATGGGGTCTCATGGCAGAACAGGTTTTAGAAAGATTGTCTTGGGAAGTGTTGCAAGTAATGTAATAGGACATGCAAAATGCCCTGTCCTCATTACCAAGGGAATAGAGTAAGTGAACCTTAGACGAAATCAAGAAAAATCATGAACATGATTATTAGGGGGAAAGAAAGAGATTGGGAATTAATAAGTATACATTGGTATCTCAAAAAGAATTTGCAACAAAACAAGAAAACTAAAATCTACAATAAAGTATTGACAAGATTTCATTATATGAATAATATGGTAAGTCCCTAAAGCGGATCGAGCAAAAATTATTTCCCAGAAAAAGTTTGAATTTAAAGATTCGGATCGTCTTTAAGTAAATCTTGGATTGCTAAGAGAATTATTCAAGAATAATACTTCCTGACGAAATTCCTCTATATGACATATCAGATAATTTGTACCATACACGATCCATTCCTTGACCGGTAGCTCCTACAAACTTGCCTGTACCATTAAGAATTTTCCACTCATATTGTCCAACGGTAAATTTATGATTAGCATATTCCTGATAAAATATTTCTTTAGCTTCAAAAGAAATACTGTTTCCAATATCGTCAGAAATTGTATAACGACTAATTTCATAACCTCCTGTGCCATCACCTTAATCTGGAACCCAAATTACTTCTCCATTACCAGTCACAATATCCTCAAAAACTAAAAACCTTCCAATATCAGTAAAATATCTGGAATCTCCCACACTCAAATATTCCTCTATATGGAATGATGGTCTCTGCAAAAACTTCTGATGTTACTGCAATAGGCAAACAAACAGACAGTCCGATAAGGAAAGTTTTCATCAAAACCATTGACAAAATTATATCTTTTACTCTTTTAACATATTCTTATTTTTATCAAAATTGATTTTTATCTTATTTCTGTCCCTTTTGATACTCGAATTGTAGTTGATTCCTAGTGGGGTTTAACTTGTAGAGTCTTGAACTAACCGTCTTTTTAACAGAACAAACATCAGAACACTTTATGAATATCCTAAATTGAGTCACATTGTTTGAAAATTCCTCTGCTCCTTGTACTTTTTTCTTCAGTTTTCTCTACTGGAGTTGCTTATGCATATGTTGATTCAATAATTATTGATATTCCTCAATATGACTTGGAGATTGTAACAAAGGTTGCGTCGCCAGATGATTGTTATGGAAAACATGGAAATGAAAATTGAATTTAAAATAATTGTCATAATGACGTTCCTTGTATCTTCTACTTTATTTCTTATTTATCAAAATCCTGATTCTCCAAAATCAATATCATTTGAAAAGCATTCTAACGAACTAGTTCAAATTAATGAATTATCAAAAAAATACCAATTGATAGGAAATGAACAAAAATTTGATGAATCAAAAAAACAAATGCAAGAAAAATTAAAAGAAATTTCTTCAGATTATCTGGGATTAGAAATTGAACATGTAAAGTTACTTGAAGGGTACTATCCATTCCAAAATAGCACTCATTGGGCAGAACGATTTGATTTAGAACCATCATCCGTATGTGATTTTGAGAGGATGATCCCTCTGCACATGAAAAAACTCTCACAGACTGAAAATTATAAAATATTTACAAAAAAATATGCTCCATACAATCTTGAATTATCCATTCAAGATGAAAGAAGTCATCAATCCAATATCCATTATGGATTGTTTGCAATAAATAGTAAAAATCAGAGTGCATCAACATACTTTCATCTAAGTTCATGCACCCATGAAATAACAGACAAAGAATCATTATTTTTACATTGTTTTGATGGTGATACCGACTATAGATTTGCAACACACAACTATGACGATATTATATCCAACTATTCCAATGGGGAATTTTGCAAGATAGTACTAGATCCATGGCGTCAATCTATTTATGATTACTCTCAAACATTGAATGAAAAACGCAGACAGTTAGAAAGAGAATCAATGACTGGTATTGTCGATCCAGAATCCCAATGGAAGTTTTTCTCAGAGATGAACAAACAAGGAGACTTGGGAAATATTGTTGGGAAAATGGTTCATGGTTACTTTGATGATCAAAGTACCCAAGACATGATTAAACAATATGAAAAACAGTATGACAGTCTGCCTGAGGAATTATTAGAATTAATTGAGAAGAGAAAATGAAAACTAGATTATTCATATTTGTATCTGTTTTACTTATATCGACTTTAGTATATCAAGAATCTTTTGCATGTTCTTGTGCTGCAAATCCTGATTACTTTGAGACATTAGCAAATGCAGATACGGCATTTCAAGGAACCGTGATCAAAACAGAAGATGGTTCAGATTTTCAAAAAGTGCATTTTATGATACATTCTGTTCAGAAAGGAGATTTGAAAGAAGGATATTTTGTTATGACAAATGTAAATCTCTACTTTAGTGAAAATGAAACTAGAATGCTTAATTCTTGTGATCCTAATTATAGTAAAGGAAATACCTATCAAGTGTTTGGCTGGGGCATTACTGAACAAAATTCTGTAGGTCAAACTAACATGTGTTCTACCAGAGTAATTGGAAGTCAAACATTACTAGATGAAGATCCTCAAGAAGAAAAAATCATTGTTCCACATGATCCGTATTCTGATGACGAATCATTGAGACTAGCATCTGAGAAAAGGTTTCTAGCAGAAGAAAGCATGGGTTTTGGTTCAGGTATTGGAATTTTTAACGAGTATAGCTTTACTTTGCCGATAATAATTAGTGCAATAGTAATAGATGCAGGTTCAGGAATTGGTTTGACATTATACTGGAGAAGAAAATGAAAACTAGAAATTTTGTTATTTTGATTGCGATAGTTCTGATAACTACAATTGTTCTAATCACAATAATTATTCCTTTTACGTTGCACAGACAGCAGATCATTTGGGAATAATTTTGTACAACTGTGCAATGGGCTTTGAGCGAAGTGGTTCTTTGTCATTGTATATCTATGATAATGGTACTCATACCATTGACGAAAATTCATGTAAGTGGATAAAGAACAGATTCCCATGATTTGAATTATTCTTTACTTTGTTTTGCTAAAAAATCCATAAACAATTCTCCCTCATACTCTACATAATCATCAATGACTGTAATTTCCATGTCTGTTAGAAATTGATTGTACACAGTTTCACGTTCATGTTTTAATGGAGGGGAACAAAAACACATCTCAGACCATTGAATTACATCATGTTCAGTTATTTTAGCACGTTTCATTGAATTAATTATCTCCTGCCCATCAGGTTTCTGGTTCTGAATTGTACCATCAGTTAGTTTCTGATAAAATTCCTTCATCTTTTCTTCAATGTATCTAGCTTTAACTGAATATATTGTCACAATTTTTTATTGTAATTGATATTATTATTTTTTAAATTGATAATCTCTCAATTTTTACAGTGAACCAACATATTCTCTAAAAAAGATTAGTCTCTACAAAATTGCCCTTAAATATTCTGAATGTGAATTAATACTGTGAATAAAATAATCAAATATTCTGCATATGGAATTTTTGTGTTTAGTGTGGCGATTACAACATTCACTATTGCATTCTATCAAAGTATTTTGTTTTGATTAATTGCGTCCATTTTCATACCCAAGATTGTAGCTGATTCCTAGTGTAGTTGTCTCATTGATAAGACCAACTCTAGTTGGTCTTCAATTTAGGATTTGATGCAAAATTTGAGCCTCATTTGCACCGTTATAGATTCACATTTAACTTCACTTAAAATTTTGAAGATAAGATTTGGACAAGTTTGCAATAGGGTTGATTGTACTCATTGGAAGTTTAGTATCTGGAATATTTTTCTTAATTTATTCAGATAATGATTCAACTGATTCACTAGATGTTCGCAGTATCAAAAATGTACTAAAAGATGCTGAATACATGATAGAAAATGATGGATTTAGAAATGGAGGGGACACTCATTATGATCGAGTGGATAGAGATGGAAAATACTATGCGTCAATGACTCACATCATGCAAAACAATGATGGGACAATTCAGGTCACCTTCAATTCTAATTATTTTGTAACAGATGGAAAACTGAACATGGAATCAAAAATACAAGATAATCTTACGTATGTTACACCAATAGAAAAAAATCAAACTTTTGTAGTTAACTGTGGTTTGATACATTTGTCGGACAGATTTTCTAATCTGTCTTTTTATGAATCTGATTCATCAAAAGTGTTAGGGGTTCTAAAATACCAAGGAATCACAGAAAAAGAGGGTGTTCAATACTACATGTTCCATCATGAGTCAATTGTTATTCCCAAAGATACAGACTGTAAATTTCCAGACTTGATTGAATATAGTTTGGATATTGATATGGATATTGATATTAGCAATAGATCTTTTCCAGATGAAGTGTGGGATCATGATTGGAATTAATTTTTAGTTTTTAGAATAAAGAATGATTTAATTTTCCTATTGAAATTTAGTACAAAATCTTGAGTTGAATATAACATTATAACTCTGAAACAATTACAACTCTTGTGACAACAGTTCTAGTGTATATCGCATCAAGCTTGGATGGATACATAGCGAGGGAAAATGATGGAATTGATTGGTTACCAAACGCTACTGAATCTGGATATGGTGCATTTTATGACTCAATAGATACTGTGATTATGGGTAAAACCACCTATGATCAAGTACTAACTTTTGGAGAATATCCATACAAAGACAAAAAATCATTTGTTTTTACTAGTTCTACTCAAAATAAAGATGAAAATATTGAATTTTTATTGGATGTTGAAAAATTTGTAAAAGATGGTTTTCCAGATGCAGGAGAAAACATTTGGTTGGTTGGTGGAGCACAAATTATTGCATCTTTTCTTAATCAAGGAGCTATAGATGAGATAATAATATCTGTCATTCCAATTATTTTAGGCAAAGGAAAACCTCTCTTCAAGAACATAGAAAACGAGACAAAACTTGAATTTGTTAAAACTGTAAAGTATGATCAATTAGTCGATTTATACTACAAAGTTTTAAAATAATCAAATCTACTTGAACCGAAATTTATCTCTAAAGTATTATCAAGTACCTGTGGATTTTAACCAATCATCAGATCTAAAAAATTCAATAATAAATCTTAGTGCAAAATCTTCCATCCAAAAAATCAGTAAAACCTGTTGCAATTTCTGATTGTTTTAGGCACAAAATTTAGTGTAAAATGTATGTCTCTATCTATATTCCCCTACATGTTGTACCCCATTCAAATTTGAACCAAAGATTTGTTTAAAATTTATCTACTCAGACAATGATTTTGTCCTAATCTGTAAAAATGACTCCTCGGGAACTTTTAGTTCTATGTTTTCTGGATGAATTATTTTTGTTATTATCTCCAAGCCAGTAACTGTCCTAATGCTAGGCTTACTAAAAAAAGAATTTGCATCAACTGCAAAAACATTTCCGTCTTTTACTGCTCTTAAGGAATTCCATTCCTGGTTGTTTTTTAAAATATTATATTCAGATATGGTTCTTTGCGTATCAAAACCACATGGCATCAATAATATGATGTCTGGATCTGATTCTATAATTTCTTGCATGTTTAATCTTCTAGAATGTTCACCTATTTTGCTAATCATATTTTGACCCCCAGCTAACTCTATAATTTCAGGAATCCAATGACCTGCAGTAAAAAACGGCTCTATCTATTCTATTGCCAATATTTTGGGTTTGACATCTCTCTTGGTTTCTGAGACTCTCTTTATTCTTTTTTCCAAAGATTCTACAATCTCTCTTGCCTTGTCTTCTTTTTGCAATATCTTTCCTAGCTCATTTACAGAGGATAGTATTTCTTGTAGATTGTGTGGGTCCATTGAATAAAGTAATGGTCTTTTTTGTAAAATTTGAACTGCTTTGTTAACCTGATTTGTATATGCAGCACAAACTTCGCATGTCTTTTGAGAGATTATTAGATCCGGATCTGCTTTTTTGAGATTTTCTTCATCTAAAACAAAAATGTCTTTTCCTTGGTTTAACAGCTCACATGTTTTTTGATCAATTTCTTTACTGGATAAATTTTCAGAATCAATAACTGAAGAAATGACTTGAGGTTTTGATTTTGCATCTGTTGGGTAATGACACTCATGTGTGACACCATAAATTTTGTCTTGTTCTTCTAGCTCGTACAGTAATTCTGTGGCGCTAGGCAAAAAAGAGACTATTCTGTTAATTGTCATACTTCCCCTTTTGTTTCTCAAACATGTTATGTTAACTATGTGTCAAATTGACTAATTAGGCAAGTTAATAGGCTCATTTTAACAGTAATTTTTCATTGCATGCAAATTCTCAGGATATTAGGAGATCAATTCTTGCAAAATGGCATGAGAATTTATCAAAGTATGGAAATTTCATATCTTCAGATTCTGTTAGCGGTTCTAGCCCACCTTCAGTATTTGTTGGCTCTTACAGTTATCCTTCTGTATTTGTTGGACCTATGGTTCCACCAGTTCATGGCGATACTGAATTATTAGACAGTCCAGAAGAGTGGAGCGGAAAATCTCTAGAAGAGATTGTAAACTTTAGACTCAACCTTGTTAGGGGAATAAAAAAAATTTCAGTTGATCAAACTGAGGGAAGATACATTGAAAACCTGCAAGAGCTTGCAATGTCAACAAAACCTGCTGATTCTGATCTAGAGTTTCACAACTCTACATCATCAAACATTTCACTTGATGGAGAAAGTGCACCTTTTGGTCCTGTTAGAAAGATAAAGTCTGCAAAGTTTTCAATTTCTTCAGCTGAAAAGTCAATTGAAAAAATATTCTACGACAAGGATCTCAAAGCACAAGACGCAGTTTTAAATTTGTACAATTCAGGAATCCAAATCTCAAAGATTCAAAAATGCTTTAGCATTGGAATGCTGGGAAAAGACAGAAAGCTTGTTCCAACAAGATGGAGCATTACTGCAACTGATGACATCATTTCAAAATCCATTACAGATGAAATACTGGGCTATTCTTTGATTGACTCTTGCAGAGTTTTTAGTTTTGAGCATCTAGGCAATATATTTTCGATAATATTGTTTCCTCATAGGTGGATATATGAGATGATAGAGGCGTGGTATTCAAATGGAATCTTGGGATTTGGCTCAGACCATGAGGATGCAAGAGGAATTGATCACCCACCAGCAATTGCAGGAGCTTACTTTGCTGCAAAGCTAGCAGTTGCTGAATACCTAGCCAAACACGAAATACAATCAGGGGTGCTGATTCTAAGAGAAATTAGGCCCGAATATGCTATTCCAGTAGGCGTCTGGCAGGTCCGGGAAGGTATACGCTCTGCAATGAATCAAAATTATCTTACAGCTGATAGTTTTGAAAATGCCCTTGATATTGCAACAAAAAAGATGAGCGTCAGCAAAAACGAGTGGCTTTCTCAGGGAAATATGATCAAACTATTAAAACAAAAGACCATTGCTGATTTTTTCTAGCATGTCTTATACTAAATCCAGACGTTGAACTATTTATGGGACAATTCTTAGCTTTATCATAATGCAAAATTGGAATCTAATGGCAGGAATCGGAATCATCTCCAGCCCTATTTTGTTTGCATTGATTGTATTTCCTGACACCTTTAGTCTAAGCTGGAACCAGGGAAGGGGTGGTTTTCTTTTTGCCCTTGTTTTTGTTGTAGCAGAACTAGTAGGATTAAAGATTGTTATATCCAAAAAGAGATTGTTATCTGTTATTCCAATTGCAGCAGGTGTAATTGCATATCTTGTTGGGTTGGAGTTTGGTCTTCGAGATTACATTTTAGAATCAGCAGAATCTTACAGCGTTCAATTAATCTATTCTTGGACATGGTTATGGGATTTTGTTGTAATGACTCTGTTTATCATGACAGCGCTTAGTATCTTCTTTGGTTCTAGATGGATTCGTATAGCTCCTGCCGGTCCTATCTTTTTGGGAGGTAGTGCAATAATTTTATCCCTTGATGCATTCTTCCCGTATGATTCACTAGGTCCATTGCAGTATGTGGTTCCATATCTTGTGCAAACAAATGTTTGGTTAGTGACTGTATTTGATCTTGGTGTTGCAACAGCTAGGGATAATATCATGTTCCTCAGAGGAGATTATGGCCCAATGGTACTTCAGGTCTTTTGGCCATCAGCTGGTGTGCACAGCATTATCATCTATTCCTTAGTGATGGGAGCATTTTTACTAAAGATGAACATTGCAAGAGGAAGAAAGTCTATCTACTTTGCAATAGGAATATGCGGAACTATTGGTGTTAATGTAATTCGAATCTTTTCTCTTTCGTGGTATGCCCTCAAAGTTACAACTGATGCCGAACAGTGGGAAGAATTCCATTCAGTTGCAGGGGAAATTCTGTTCTTACCTTGGCTTTTCGTATTTCTGCTAATCGTTATTCTGATTGAATCAAGGCGATTTAAAAAAAAGGAAGCTGAGCAAAAATCCGTTGCTAAAAATAACTAGTAATACTACTTTGACCCTTTACATCTGAAAGTTCTGATACCTTCACTCCTAACCTTCTGATGGTGTTTTGCTGATCAACTAGTGCTTCTCTCAATAGTTGCTGAGCATTTTTATTCAATTCTTCAAAGCCTTCAGTTGGGTTTTTGAGCATCCTTGATTTTGTCTTGTTTGATAAATCTGACTGTATGAATTGAATTCCAACTGACTTGAACATCTTATTGTTTTTTTGTACTACTTGGTGCAACTCTTTGCAAATCTCCTCCAAGTTTTGAGATAAAAACTCTAATTCTTTGGAATCTTTTTTCAGAGTGACAATTTTACTAAATTGAATTGTAGCTTCTCTTTTCTTGACTGGTTCGTCATCTACGCCTCTTACAGAATTAAAGATGTATGTGCCACTTTTTCTTCCAAATTCTTTGTTTAACGTAAAGACGTCTAGTTTTTTTAAATCTCCAATTGTTTCTAGATTCATTTGAGATAATTTTTGTTCCGTCTTTTTGCCAATACCTGGAATGTCTCTAATTTTTAATGACTCTAAAAATTCTTCAACCTTTTGTGGTGGAACAACTGTCAGCCCATCAGGTTTTTGAAAATCTGATGCCATCTTTGAGATTAGTTTATTTGGAGAAACTCCTATGGAGCAACTCATCTTTACTTTGTCTCTAATTGCATTTTTTATCTGCTGGGCTAAATGGCTTGCCTTTTGAAAATCTCCTTCTAGTCTATTTGTCACATCAAGGTAGGCTTCATCTTTTCCTACGTATTCAAAAACATCTGCAAAGTCATTCATTATTTGCATGGCTTTTTCAGAAATTTCAATATAGTAATCAAAATCTGCAGGCAAAAATACGGCATCTGGTCTTCCTTCTAGTCTCTTTTTTGCAAAGATAATAGGAAGCCCAGAATTCACCCCAAATTTTCTTGCTGTATAGTTTGCAGTTGCAATAGCCCCACTATCTCCTCCCCTATCAGAAAAGATACAAACGCATACTGGCTTTGATTTTAGTTCAGGTTTTCTAATCTCTTCGCACTGTGCAAAAAAGTAATCAAAATCAATGTGGAAAACTACTCTATTTTCCAATATTTCTGATGTAATTCTTTGTTATTACTATATTTTGAATTCATCTAAATAGTGAGAAATCTCATGTTGGTTATGGATTACCCTGTCTCTGCAGGCGATGATGGCATCAATATCAAGCCCGAAAAGATGCAAAAAGAAAAGCTCTATCACTGTATTTTCAAAGACAAGATTTTGTTGGTTTTCAAGGATTCACAAGATGTCTTGAATTGTTATGAAATTGAAGAAGAATCTTTGGTAAACAAGGTTAGAGATTCAAAAAATGATGATGAAGTAGAAAAAATTTTTGAAGATTATGTCAAAGAACAGAAACTTAATCATTAAATAAAACCGAAAGAAGATTTTGGGGTAAGGAACAAAAATTGAGTAGTCAAAAAAAATCAAAAGATGCAGAAGATATTTTATCAGAATTTCAAGATTCAGTTAAATCAAAACCTGAACCAGAACCAAAACTAGAAGCTCCTGAACCAGAACCAAAACTAGAAGCTCCTGAACCAGAACCAAAACTAGAAGCTCCTGAACCAACACAAACGACACCAGAACCAGCTCCTGAACCAACACAAACGACACCAGAACCAGCTCCTGAACCAACACAAACGACACCAGAACCAGCTCCTGAACCAACACAAACGACACCAGAACCAGCTCCTGAACCAACACAAACGACACCAGAACCAGCTCCTGAACCAACACAAACGACACCAGAACCAGCTCCTGAACCAACACAAACGACACCAGAACCAGCTCCTGAACCAACACAAACGACACCAGAACCAGCTCCTGAGGCTGCAATAGGAACCAAATCAGAAACCAAACCTCAAGAAAGAGATGTGATTTTTGTTGGTACTAAACCTATTATGACATATGTTTCAGCTACTTTGACACAACTTGCATCAAGAGATACTGTCACAATAAAAGCAAGGGGAAAAAGAATTACTCAGGCAGTTGATGTCTCTCAAATGATTGTAAAAAGAATGGATACAGTAGGCTATACAATTAGTGATGTTAGAATTTCATCTGATTCACTTACTTCTCAAGATGGAAAACAGCGTAATGTATCCACTATGGAAATTGACATTTCAAAAAAATAAAATTAAAAATTTAATCTTAGTCTTTTCAGTAATTTTTGCGGCTGTAGTTGTTTTATCTGTGTCTGGAAATTTCTGTGGTATACAGCACATGTCACTTCTAAATGATTTGAAAACTTATGAGCAATCCCTTGATGCTGAATATTGTGAAGTTTTAGTTGAAAGAATTGATTTGTTCAATGAACAATGTGAACCACAAATCGAGATTCTAGATTGTGGTTAAATAACCTCACCAAGAAATGTGATGCCAAAATATACTAAACTAGCACTAAGAACTATCATCATGATTTTGTAATTTCTGTTTGAAAGAATTTTGGCGCTTTTCTTTGCAAGGTATGCTACTGCTCCCAACCAAGCAAAGTCCATCCATATGTGGAGTGCAAACAAAACAATTATTCCTGCAAATGCCCAGATTATCATCGCATCTGAAATAAGTTTGAATCCAACGCTTAGCCACCAAATAATAAAAAATGGATTTAATGCACTAAGTGTAATTCCTGCAATAACCGCCCCATGTTTTTGGTGTATTCCTTTTTCTTGCTTTTTTAGCAATGTTGCTCTGATTTGAATTCCTGCAAAAACAAATAGAGTTAATGCACCCAAAATAGAAATTATTGTTCTAAATTCCGGAAAAATTTCTAATGAAAAAACTCCAATCCCTAAAAGAACCACAAGTGGAAATTCAACAATTGTGTGGCCTACTGCCATTTTTATTCCTGCACAAGTTCCTTGCTTTAGACCGTAAACCACATTTGCTGTAAATAACGGACCTGGAGCCATTACTCCTGATGCTGAAATTACAATTACCATTACTGCAAAATCCAAGATTTGATTCATTTTATCAATAATTTCAGAACCTGTTTGTGAAATTAACCTGTTGATTATCTGTACATTGAATCTTTGAGATGTTTTGATTCTTCTTGTGTTTCTTTGATCAAAGTCTCTGCTTTCTCGGCTTCTCTTTGTAATTGTGGCATATTGCATGCCGTGCCAGGAACTAGTCTTGAAATTGCTTCACAAAGTTTTGCACTAGATCTGAAATCTGGACCTGTTCCATCTGAATGAAAAAGAATTACAATTACATCTTGATTCTCCAAACTTCCTTCATTAAGTAATATTCCTGGAATTCCTGGAACAATTCCATTTTCTAAAACTCTGAATCCTGCCTCTTTGATTTTCTGTCTTGCCGAGTCTGTACTTCCAACAGCAACCAATCTTTCCAGTCCTGGTGTTTTTACTGCAACACTACTGACCACTAAATCTATTTTCTGCTTTTTTGCCCAATTGAGCATTAATTTTGCAGCTGATCTATGTAGTGATTCATGAAGAGTGAGATAAGATAAGAACATAGATACTTTGGTTTCTTCATTTACAAAAATTCTTGTAGGGAAATTTGGTTTTCCCTCTTTAATTAAACTAATAGGCGGAAAATTATCTGATGATATTACTCCTGCCAAGAAAAATTTTGAGGTATGAATCATTGATTCAGTTGATATTGCGCTACTAAATCCCACTGAAGGAAAACCATCAATGAGATACCCTCCTTCCAAATTCAATTCTTTGAATTCTCTTATCTTCATTTTAGGATCCAATACTATTTTTTGTCAATTATTGAATAATAGTTTTTATCCATCTGAAAAATTATTTTTTCAATTTTGAAAGTAATGCCGCATAAATGAAAGGCAAAATTGTTGTAGCTTCTGCATGCAGAGTTGCTTGCCTTGCTTTTTGTGTAACCTTGCCCCACGAAATTGCTTCTCTTACCAGTGCTCCACTCAAACTACCATCAAATTCTTGAGCCGTGGTGATGTAAAATGCATAGTCTAGTCCCTCTCTGTATTGGTTCCACCATAAAGTATGATGCTTTGAAATCCCTCCTCCGATCATCATTGCTCCTGATTTTTCTGCTTTGAAAATTTGGCCTGACAGTAAATTTGCATCTTCTGCCAAATTTAGTTTAAAATCACTGTGTTTTTGTGTAAATAGCCAAATTTGACTTCCTACTGCACCATCCATTATTCCAGGTACTATCACATCTACGCCATTTTTATATGCCCAATATAGAAAAGAGTCTTCTCCCAAGTTCTTTCCAATTATTTTACAAATTTGCGCAGTTGACAATTCTTTGGCCCCTTTCTGGTACTCTTCTTCTAAAAATAACTGCATCTTTTCTTCAATTAGTGGACCATAACTATCCATAGGAACCAATACATTTCCTAATCTGTGAATATTCTGGTCAGCTAACTCTCTATCATCCATTGTAAATGATCCTTCTTTATAATTTGAAAAATGTCTTGCAATGTCATGATCAAGTGCACCACAAGTTGTAATTGCTACATCAAACCACTTGTTTTTGATCATGTCTTTGATAATTCCTCTCAGACCAGTTGATACGACTGCTCCCACAAATGAAACAAATCTTAGACATTTTTCATCTGAAATCATTGATGTTAAGATATTCAAACCATCAGATAGATTTACAGATTCAAATCCACCTGACTGTGATAATTCATCAAAAATATTTTCTATTGATGCATATGAATCAATTTGTATGTCTTTTACTGGCCTACCTGGCTCTATCATGATGTGATTTTATTTGTCGATTATAAAATCCTGCCTTGTTCAAATTCCGTTACTCAATTTTTTAAGAAAACTTTAAACCCGCCAAATAACACCAAACTTCGAATGTCAGACAGAATTAAAGTTGGTTTAGTAGGTATAGGAAATTGTTTTTCAGGATTAATTCAAGGAATAGAATACTATAGACAAAATCCTTCACAACAAGTAATTGGTATTATTCATGACAAGTTAGCAGGATATGGTATTCATGATATTGATTTTGTGTGTGGATTTGATGTTGGTGAAAACAAGGTTGGCAAACCAATCAATGAAGCAATTTATGAATACCCAAACATGGTAAACTGGGTTCCAAAAGAGTCAATGCCAAAAACAGATGGCAAAGTCTATGAAAGCCCTGTTTTGGATGGTGTAGGATTATGGGTAGAGAATCGAGTCAACCCAATCAAAAGTGACAAAACAACTGAACAAATAGCAGAGGATGTAAAAAAGGTGATAAAAGACACTGGTGCTGAAATCATCGTATCTTATTTACCTGTGGGCTCTGATAAAGTAACAGAGTTTTGGGCACAGATTTGTCTTGATACAAACACAGCATTCGTAAATTGTATCCCGTCCTTCATTGCTTCTGATGAAAAATGGGCAAAAAAATTCGAAGAAAAAAACATTCCTTGTATTGGTGATGATATCAAAGGTCAAGTTGGAGCTACAATTGTTCATAGAACCTTAGCAAAATTATGCAATGATCGTGGAACAAAAATTGAAAAAACATACCAAATTAACGTTGGAGGAAACACTGATTTTCTAAATATGAAAGAACAAGAAAGACTTGTTTCAAAGAAAATTTCTAAAACTGAGAGTGTTCAAAGCCAATTAGATGAAAGATTAGATGATGACCAAATTTATGTTGGTCCTTCTGACTTTATTCCCTTTTTGGGTAACACAAAACTCATGTTCATGAGAATTGAAGGAAGACAATGGGCAAACATTCCATACAATATGGAAGTTCGTCTTGAGGTTGATGACAAGGCAAATTCTGCAGGAATTGTTATTGATGCTGTAAGGCTTGCAAAGATTGCGCTTGATAGGGGAGTTGGAGGTCCAATAAAACCAGCTAGCGCATATTTGATGAAACATCCAATTGAGCAAACCTCTGATGTAGCAGCAAAGGCAGCCTGTGAAAAATTCGTCACTGGTGATTAACTTCTATTTGAAACTTCTAGTGTCTGAGAATCTCTTTTTTCTTATTTGATTGTATTTTGATAGCTTGAATTCTTTTGCTGTTGCACTCTCTCCCCTTAATTGAGTTATTTTTGGTGTCACTACTTTGTTATTTTCTATAAGATCAATTATGAGACTATTCCCACCAAATCTATGATTATTGACATTTGCTGCAATAATTGGGACGCGATTCTCCAGAGCCCTTACTTGAACATACATTTGCCAGGGATTGATGCCTCTCTTGACAATTCTGCTTGGAGATACTAAAACTTGGGCTCCTTTTTTTACTAGTGTATTTGCAACTCTGGGAAATACCATGTCATAGCAAATTATCACCCCGAATTTACAAGAGGTATCAAAGATTTTGGCCTCTTTTCCAGGCTCTACTAAATTTCGCTCGTAATCAAATGGATGAATTTTATCCTGAATTCCTATGATTTTTCCTTTTGGTCCAATAACTGGAGCTGAAATTGCTATTCTTCTTTTGGTTCTCATATAAAATGCGCCTGGAATTATGGTCATTGAAAACTTTCTTGCAATATCCTTGAATTCCGAAAATTCTTCATCAAAATCTGAAATTCGGTTATCTTTAAGCCATTGCTCAGGTAAACAAACAATTTCAGCCTTCTTTTTTCCAAGATTTCTTAAAAATTTTGATACTGAGTTAATGCCTTCTTGGTTGGTTCTATATGCTCCTGTTTGAATTATGCCTATCTTTACCAATGATGATTTATGAGATCCTTGATAATTATAGGTAGAGATTTTTTTGGATTGACCAGGTTTATCTTTCTAATTGTGCATTACGAAAAATTTGATAGTGTAACAAGAAAAATTATGCAATTGTGTCAACTAAACTTGTTAACCATCGATTATCCGACCAATTTGGCAAATATTATCATTGGTTCATGTAAAAAAAGTTGAGATCTTTGGTTTCAAGTCATTTGGATTTAAAAATACTATAGTCAACTTTGAACCTGGATTGATCTCCATCTCAGGACCCAACGGGTCTGGGAAAAGTAACATCTTAGATGCAATCATCTTTGCAATGGGAGAAAATAAACCAAAAATAATGAGAGTAGACAAACTACGTTCTCTGATTCATGATATAGAAGGAAATAGACGTGGTCCAAAAATGGCAAGATCGAGTGTTCATTTTGATAATTCTGATAGAAAAATTCCAGTAGATTCTGATGTTGTAGAAATAACAAGGGAGATGGATGAAAATGGAGAAAATACTTACTATCTAAATAAAAAGAAAACAAATCGAAGTCACATACTTGATCTTCTTGATATGGCCAATGCAGGTTTGGGACAATTAAATGCAGTTCAACAAGGAACTGTTACTCGAATTTCTGAATTTACATCTGAAGAAAAAAGAAAAACAATAGAGGATCTGATTGGACTATCCTATTTTGATGAAAAAAAGGCCCAGTCTATTAAGCAACTTGATGAAGCTGATAGAAGATTAGAAATCGCTCTTGCAAAGATGGGTGAAATTAAGAAAAGAATTGATGAGCTTGAAGAGGAAAGAAACCAAAAACTCAGGTATGATCTACTTGAGCGTGAATTAAATCGTTACAAAGCAATTGCTGCAGCAAACAAACTCAAGGGTGTTACAAGTAAAAAATGCACAAAAGAGGAAACATTGACAAATATTTCCTCTGAAATTAAGAAATCTGAGGAAGAAAGAAGCATAATTAGAAATGAAATCTCTCAGTTAGAATCAGAAAAATCAAAACTTATGGCTCAAGCAGATGATTATAGCCAAGCAAAGGCAGCCATTGACTCTGAATTAAGTGCAGCAATGGAGCAATATGAAATTGATAATAGCTCAATAGTTGCATCAACTAAAAGGGTCCAACAAATAGATAAAAGAATACCCGAAATTAAAACAGAACTAGAATCTATTGAGCACTCTCGCAAGGAGCTTGAATCAAAAATTCAACAAATCCAAAATACCTTGGATCAAACAGATTCTAAAAAGAAAAAAATCAACGATGACTTGGAATTAATCGATTCTGAAAGAAGTAAAATTTTAAATGAACAATCTGCTATTGCATCAAAAAAATCTGAAATAGATGATAAAATAAAATTGCTATCAAACCAGATAAATGATGTAAAATTAAAATTATCGAAGGCCGAACACGAAAAAGAAGAGTTAGATGCCAAAGTAAAATTTAACGCCTCAAAATTAACTGAATTAGAATTAGACATCGAGAAACTATCAAACCTAAAAATAAGATTAGAATCTATTCTCAATAATCATAATGCAACTATTAAGGAACTCAAAACAAGAATTACAAAATTAAATCATAAAAAATCTAAAACTCTTCATGATATTGAAGAACTCGATTTAATTTTAGAAAAATCTAGCAAAGCTGCAGCACAATATGAAACAAAAATTAAAACTGTCAAAGGAATTATGCATGAAGATTATACAATTGCTAAATTAAAAGAAGATGCTGAAAAACTTGGAATCGTTGGACTAGTCTATGAGATGATTTCTTGGGACAAAAAGTATGAACGTCCTATACTTGCAGCAAGTTCTGATTGGATTAAATCAATTGTTGTTCAAGACTTTGCAACTTTGCTTAGTATCGCTGAAGTTGTTCGCTCTAAAAATTTGCCTAAACTGAAAATTATCCCTTTTGATGCAATTCCTAAATTCAAATTGAACCTCCCAAAAGATCCTGCCGTTTTAGGAGTTTTATCTGATTATGTAAAATGTAACGAAAAATATTCTGCACTAAAGACATTTTTGTTTGGTAATGTGATCTTAACTGAAACTCAAGAGGCAGCACATAGAATATCAAAACTTGGCTACAAGGCAGTGACCATAAATGGAGAGTATTTTGAGGCTAAAGGCGGTGCAATTATCATTGATATTAACTCAAAAATCTCAAAATTAACAAAAATCATCTCAATGAGTACAGATATTGAAGGACTCCTTCATTCAATTAGCCTACTGAAAAAATATGTGTTAAAGAAAAAACACTCTTTGAAGAAAATAGAAGGTTCAATTCATAGCTATGTGGAAAGGCTTTCAATATCAGAAAAGGGATTTGCTTCAACTGATGAGAATTATTCTAATCTAAAATCAAGAATCTCCTCTGCCATTAAAATGAAGGAACAACTTTCTAAAAGAATTTCTGAATTAAATAAAAAAAATAGTAACCTTCCAGTTGAAATAACTACTTACGAGTCTCATATCGAATCTCTGAATGAAAGAATTGCAATAGTTGAAGAAAATTATGCAAGTGGGGAACAAACCCGTATTGCAAATCAACTATCTAAAATTAATGAAAAAAAATCCGAAATTGAAAAACAGTATACTGTAATAATGAACGAGTATCGAGACAAATCCTCTAATTTGACCTCTTTACACACTGAAGAAAATAGGGAAAAATCACATGCCAACAGTCTTCATGAAGAAGAATCTTCTCTTATTTCACAACGTGAAGAACTACAAACCAAAATCAATACTCTTGAAAAAGAAAAAGAGCTCAAAAGTCAAACATTAGTGAAACTAAGAGAAAAAGAACAAGAATTGATTTCTACTTCTGGCTCTTCTATAGGAAAATTAAAAGAATACGATGAAAAACTCAAGGTTCTTACTGATAAAGATAAAGAGTTCACAAAACGGGTCAATTCTCTAGAACGACACTCTGATTCTTTAAATCGTGATTTACATGATCTAAATGAGAGCGAATCAAAATTACGTCAGATCTTATCTGCATTTGGATTTGCTAAAAACATGGAAACATTTGATGTTGAACCAATTGTACAAGGGCTGACAACTGATCTTAATTCTTTGAATGCACTCAATGCCAAAGCTCCTGAAACCTATCTTGAGATTTCTTATGGATATCGCTCAATGTCCACGCGTAAAAATTCACTAGAAGAGGAACGAAATTCTATTGTAAAATTCATTGAAAACATAGAAAAAGACAAACGCCAAACATTTCTAGATGCATTTGATAAGGTTGACAAAGAAATTCGTTTAATCTTCAATAAGATGACTGGAGGAAATGCTTGGCTTGAACTGCAAAACGAAGACGATATTTTTAATTCTGGAATATCTTATTTAATTCAATTCCCAAACAAACCAAAACGAGAATCGACATCGATTAGCGGTGGTGAAAAGACTTTGGCTGCAATTGTGTTTGTTCTTGCACTTCAAAAACTAAAACCATCTCCATTCTATCTATTTGATGAAGTTGATGCACATCTTGATGCACCAAACTCTGAAAAATTATCCACTATATTAGAAGAAAGAGCAAAGGAAAGCCAATTCATTATGGTGTCACTAAAAGACTCTGTTGTACAAAAAGCTAAACTGATTTATGGTGTATATCCAAAAAATGGAGTTTCCCATGTAGTAACGTACAATGACAAGCGGGTTCCATCAGTAAAGACATCTTAATCCAAATCTACATAACATGCAACAAAATGCTCTGCATTATTTTCTTCTAGTTCTGGCTCTGTATTACACTTGTCAAATGCATATGGGCATCTTGGCTGGAATCTACATCCTTTCGTAATTTTTGCATCTGGAGGATCCTTAATTCTAATTTTCATTTCTTTGTGAAGATTTTCAGGATCTGGTTCTGAAATGGCATCAATTAATGCCTGCGTGTATGGGTGTCTCGGGTTTAGCAGTACCTCATCAATGGGCCCAATCTCTACAATTTTTCCTAGATATAGAATTCCTATTCTTTGACCAAAATATCTGGCAGTAGCTAAATCATGTGTGATGTAGATAAATGAAATTTCATATTTCTTTTGTAATTCTTTCATCAATTCTAACATCTCTGCTCTAATCGATACGTCAAGCATTGACACAGGCTCGTCAGCTAAAATAATCTTAGGCTTTATTGCCAAGGCTCTTGCTAAAACCACTCTTTGTCTTTGCCCGCCAGATAACATGTGGGGAAATTTTTTTACAATTTCTTCAGCTGGTTCTAGCTTTACTTCATGTAGAACCTCTGTAACTCTATTTTGTCTTTCTTGTTTGGTGCCAACATTATGAATCTCCAAAGGCTCTAAAATAATATCTCCAACTTTCATTCGTGGATTGATAGAATCATATGGATCTTGATGAATCATTTGACAGTCCATTCTAATTTTCTCTAAACTTTCTTTATCATTTCTGATTTTTTGATTATCAAAAATAATGTCTCCTGAATCTGCATCTATTGATTTTAAAATTAGTTTAGCAATTGTTGATTTTCCAGATCCTGACTCTCCTGCTAAAACAAACACTTCACCTTTTTTTAATGAAAATGTAACATCATCTGTAGCTTTTACAGTTACTACTTGTGAACTAAAAATTCCTTTTTTAACAAAAAATTTGCGTAAATGTTTAACTTTTAATATTTCACTCAATGTGTTGACAACAACATTCGACTATATCAAGAAATATGTGAATCGTTAGAAAATTTGGGATAAGACATTTAAGCTCAGCGTATTTTATTTGAATACTTGAGCGGAGCTATTCAAAATAATCTAAATTATAAAAAATATGTCATCGATTCTAGATTACAATATTTTAAACCCCATGCTACAAAAATTGAAAAAAGTTTTGCCGAAGAAATCTCTTATAGTTTAACACAAAACCCTAAATTTATTAGTCCAAAATTTTTCTATGACAAGAAAGGTTCTGATTTATTTGAAAGAATTTGTTCATTAGATGAATATTATCCTACTAGAACAGAAATTTCTATTCTAAAAACATTACATGAGGAATTATCGCTTTTTATCGATGATTCTTTTAGAATTGTAGAGTTAGGTAGTGGCTCTTCAGTTAAAACGAGGCTAATTTTGGATATCTTTGATAAAATTTTTGATAAGATAGAATATTTTCCAATAGATATCTCTGAAATCCTGACTGAAAGTTCTGAAATTCTCTTAAAAGATTATGAGAATCTCTCAATTACTGGTATTGTTGATACATACGAGGAAGGATTGGAGTTTATTGAAAACTTTGATAATAAAAAAAATCTTATTCTCTTTTTAGGATCTAGTTTTGGTAATTTCTCACCTGCAGAAGGAAAAAAATTCTTGGAAAAAATTAATTCTACTATGAAACATGGTGATCTTTTTTTAATTGGGCTTGATTTAGTTAAAAGAAAATCCATTTTAGAAAAAGCATATGATGATTCAGAAGGCATCACAGCTGAGTTTAATCTAAATGTGTTATCTAGAATTAATGATGAGCTAGATGCCGATTTTGATTTGACAAATTTTAATCATTATGTAGTTTATAATGAAAAAGAACAAAGAATCGAAATGTATTTGAAATCTCTTGTAAAGCAATCAATAATAATTTCAAAATTAAATCTTACAATACAATTACAAAAAAATGAATTAATTCATACAGAGTATTCTTACAAATACCAACTAGTTCAAATTAAAGAATTACTAAGAACATCTGGTTTTGATATTAGAAATATTTGGCTTGATCAAAACAATCTTTTTGCTTTGACATTAGGTTCAAAAAAATAATCTCTATATGTCTTGGGCACATCTAAATCCCGAAAATAACCATCTTTCATCTAGTCTGAAAAAGTTTCTATAACTTCCTCGAATAGACATTTGAGGCGTTCCAAAGGATCCACCACGTAATACTTTTTGATTTGTAAACCACTTGTCATTATACTCATCAAAGCCTGTTTTGAATCCAGGATACCCAGTAAATTCTGATGATGTCCACTCCCATACATCTCCTATCATATTATAACATCCTGATTGACTTTTACCTGTTGAATATGCTCCAATCTCAGTGCATCCCCAAAGATATGATTCTAAAAGATTGCATTTTTGTTCTGTTGGATTTTCATTTCCCCACGGAAAAATTGTTTTTACTTGTTTTTCTTCATTCCAGCATGCTGCTTTTTCCCATTCTGCTTCTGTTGGAAGTCTCTTTCCTGCCCATTTGCAATATGCATCTGCTTCATAATAGCTTACATGGCAAACTGGTTCTTTTAGATTAATTTCTCTAATTCCTAGAAAATCTCTCTTTTTCCACCTTCCATCTGATTTCTCCCAATACATTGGGGCTCTCCATTTGTTTTTCTTTACTTTTTCCCAACCGTCTGAAAGCCAGTACTTGTAGGTTTCATACCCACCATCATTGATAAATTCAATATATTGTTCATTTGTAATTGGAAAAATATCTATTTTGAAATCATTCAAGTATACTTTATGTTCTGGTAATTCAATATCATAACAATAGTCTTTTCCATTATATCCTACTGTGAATAGACCTCCTTTCACTTTAACTGACTTTTGTTCTATAGCTGAGGAATTTGGCATTTTGTTTTTCCTAGTTGGTCTGTATTGTTCAGCAAGTAAGTGTTGTAAATCATAAACTAAAAGTTCTTGATGTTGACATTCATGATGAAAGCCCATCGTGATTAACCTTTTTTCATCTTCACTCAGAATTTGTGATTCAATGAATTTCTCTACCCTTTGATTGATGGTATTAAAATATTGAAAAATTTGATCTACTGTTGGTCTTGAAATAATTCCTCGTAATCCTTTATCATGTGGTACTCCGAATTGCTGATAATACGAATTTAGATACTCCGAAAATTCTTTAGAGTAAAATTCATAATTTTTGTCAATCTTGCTCATGATTGCCTCATAAATCCAACTCACATGACCAACATGCCATTTTGGTGGGCTCATAAAAAACGCTGTCTGAACTACAAAATCATCTTTCTCTAAAGTTTTTACTAGTTCAGATGTTCTTTTTCTTGTTTCTCTAAACTGGTCTAACAATGGTTTTTTGTTTTCAAGCTCAGGATTGCTAGTCAATTAGAAAATTGCACTTTTCTTCATTATTATATCTGACCCTTATCCTCTCATGATTGGGAATCAATATATTGTATTTATCATGATTCATCATATTCGAAATATGAATGAAAATGAGAAGTATGTTCAAAAATGTGAATCTCTAATAAAAGAACCTGAAATTCGGTTTGCTGGCTTTTTAGACATGATGGGGAATCTTGTTGAAGGTAAATTCAAAGATGGAATTATTCCACTAAAAAATGAAAATGAAAGAAGAAAAATGTTCATGGAAGCTGTATTGAGAATAAGAACAAGACAAGAATTTGATGAAAATCTGGGACCTGTCAGCTATGCTGCTGCTAGAAGAAAAAATGTAGTAATGATGACCTTTCTGGTAGATGACAAGGTACTCTTTGTTTCGGCTAATCCTGATGTCAATATTGATGATACGGCCAAAAAAATTCAGGAAATCTGTTCAATCACTTAAAATTAGTACCCTCTAGCAAAAATTGGCTTGGATATACTCTGTTCTTGGCAATAGATGCATTTACCAGATGTATCCTCTGACTCAAATGGTATGACTCTAATGTCTGCACTTGTTTCTTCTTTGATCTTTTCCTCACATTCTTGCTTGCCACACCAATGAGATTTGAAAAATCCACCTTCTTCAATTTTTGATTTAAATTCTGAATAGTCAGAAATTTCAATTGAATTTTTCCTACTCTGTTCTCTTGCTGTAGTAAACATGTCTATTTGAATTTCATCTAGCATTGTGCTGATGTTTTTAATTTCAACAAACGGAAGGCTAATTTTTTCCTTATTGTGTCTTTTTGCTACCACGACACTTTGTTTTTCAATATCTTTAGGTCCAATTTCAATTCTAATTGGTACTCCTTTTAATTCCCAATCATTGAATTTGTATCCTGGGGTTAATTCACTTCTTTGATCCACATGAGCACGGATATTCGTTGATTTTAATTCTTCTTGAATTTCCTTTGCTTTTTGAGTTACTTGCTCCTTTGTTTCTTCAGATTTGTAAATAGGTACAACTACTACTTGAATTGGTGCCACTTTAGGTGGCAATACAAGACCTTTATCATCTCCATGAATCATTATCATGGCTCCAATTAATCTCCATGAAACTCCCCATGATGTTTGCCATGCAAAATGTTCCACATTGTCTTTATCTGCAAATTTTACTTCAAATGGAATCGAAAAGTTTTGTCCAAGAAAATGTGATGTTCCCATTTGTAGCGCTTTTCCATCTGGCATGATAGACTCCATTGTAGTAGTGTATACTGCACCAACAAATTTTTCTTTCTCACTTTTTTTACCTGTTATGACTGGAATTGCCAGTTCACCCTCTACGGTATTTTTGTAAATTTCTAAAATTTTCATTACTTCTTCTTCTGCTTCTTCTTGTGTAGTGTGTACTGTGTGCCCTTCTTGCCACAAGAATTCTGATGTCCTAAGAAATGGTTTGGTGGCTTTAATTTCAGCTCTTAAAGCTGTATTCCAAAAATTAATTTTTAATGGAAGATCTCTCCAACTTTGAATCCATTTTGAATATAACGTATATGCCAAAGTCTCAGATGTGGGCCTTAATGCAAGTTTATCCCCCACTTCATTTTCTCCTGAATGAGTAACCCAAAATACTTCGGGGTTGAATCCTGCAAAATGTTTTTGTTCTTTACCTAATAATGACTCTGGAATTAATACAGGAAGAAATCCATTTCTTATTCCATTTTGTGAAAACTTTTGATCAAAGGTATTTCGTAATGATTCCCATATGGAATATCCATCTGGTCTTAGAACAATTAATCCCTTTACCGGCGCATAATCAGCAAGCTCTGCCTTTAGTACAACTTGTGTATACCAATCACTAAAATCATCATCTTTTGAAACAGTTATTCCTATGTCTTGCTTACTCAAACTAGAATTCCAAGAAATATTTTACTAATGAGCCTTTCGTGGACAATTTTCAACTATAACTTTAAGTCATCACCTTTACAGAGAACTTTGCCTGTTACTCTGCTTTGGAAATTCGGACATATAAAACACTGAATAAATTGAATATCTTCTTTAAGAACAGGACAATCTACATATTCTTGTTTCATTCTTTTTAGCATCTTTGGACTGACTCCTTTTAGTTTTAATTTACCCTTGTCATCCATCATGCCTGTTTCTTTTAATTCTGTTTTTACTGCGTCTGGTAATCTTTGTCTTTTTTCAGTTTCATTTATGTCAACTTCATATTTGTGTTCTAACTCATCCATGTAAAATACAATTACTATCTTTGATTTATTGCTAACGTTTCTTACTTCCAAAATAGTTTAAAATCTATTTAAAGAATTAAAAGACAAATTACCTTCAGTATTATTCTAATTCCCAATAATTAATTTTCTTTGCCAAACACCACACAAGGATGAACTGTATCCTTTTGTACAACATATGAAGAAATAGTTTCTAGCCTTCTAATAGTCAGATCATATTAATACAATAAATAACTCATTTAACACATATGGCAAAAAGAGTAACTATAATGTTAGATGATGGCTTGGTATCTAAGTTAAGGAAAACTCAGTCAGAACAGATTAGAAAATCAGACAAAAATGTGAGTTTTTCACATGTCATAAATGAGATACTTCGAAAAGCTACAAAATAATAACTGCGATCAAAATTCATGAAAATATATAATTAAAAAATATAGTATCAACTTTAATATAATTAACATTTTTCTGCAAATCAGATAACACTTGCTTGTAATTTTTGATGTTGAAGGAGTTCTTTATGATGCTGAATATTTGCCAATTCTTGCTGAAAAATTAAACAAAGAAGATGAAATTTGGGAAATAACAAAAAAAGGAATACAAGGTGTAATTAATTGGGAAGAAGGTCTTCGAACCCGAGTTAATGCTCTAAAAGGATTGGATTATGAAACTTGTAAAGAAGTTGCAGACGAATTGCCGATTATGACTGGGGCCAAAGAAGCTTGTAGAGTTTTGAAGTCTGCAGGATGGAAATTAATGGCAGTTTCTGGTGGATTTACAATAATGACTGACAGGTTAAAAGACGAACTTGGTCTAGATCATGTTTTCTCAAATGAATTGATTTTTCAAGATGGAAAACTAGATGGTGTAAAAATTAATGTAGATTCTGATAAAGCAAAATCTGCTAAAATAAAAATAGATGAATGGAATGAAAAGAAAGAAGACATTGCATGTGTCGTAGATGGTGCAAATGATGTTAAATTATTTGATATTTGTGGACTAGGCATTGCCTATAGAGCTCAAGATTTGGTAAAAGATTTAGCAACTACCACATTAGAAGAAAAGGATCTTTCAAAAATACTTGATATTATTAATAGACACTACAAATCAGAACTTAAAACCACCACTACTGCATAACAATAATTTACCGTTGTTTCAAATATTTGATAATTGGAAATTATACCTGTATACATAAAAAAAGATATTGAACCAGATGACGACATTGTTGAACTAATTTTAAAATCTGAGGATATTTCTGAAGGGGATATACTAGTTATTGCGCAAAAAATTATCTCAAAACAAGAAGGTAGACTGGTAGATCTGTCTTCTGTTACTCCTTCCTTACTTGCCGAAGGAATCAGTTCTCAATATCAAAAGGACCCTAGGATTGTAGAATTAATTCTAAGAGAGTCAAAAAAGATTGTAAGAATGAAAAACGGAATTATTATCGTAGAGACAAATAACGGATTTATTTGTGCAAATGCTGGAATTGATGAAAGCAACGTGCAAAATGGCTATGCCACCCTTTTACCAATTAATTCTGATGTCTCTGCTGAATTAATCAGAAAGAAAATTTTTGATAAAACAAAAAATTCTGTTGCCATAATTATTGCAGATACCTTTGGTCGTCCGTTTAGATTGGGACAGACTGATTTTGCTATAGGGATATCAGGAATGAATCCTATTCTTGATTATGCAGGAACTCTGGATTCTTTTGATAAGACTTTGAGAGTTACCGCAATTGCCGTTGCCGATGAACTTTGTAGTGCCTCTGAATTAGTTATGAAAAAAACAAAGAAATCTCCAGTTGCAATTATTAGAAATTATGAATTTTCAAATGAACCTTCTTCAATTGATGATCTAATTCGACCTGAAAATGAAGACCTCTTTCGCTGATTGGCAAATCTCTTGCAATAGGATTATAATCTAAACCTGAATATTCTACTTAAAATTGTCTGTAAAAACTGAACTACATTGCCACAATTCTTTTTCAAACTTTCATGTTGGAACTAAAGAACCTCCCTATGATTGTAATATTTCGATTAGAGACCAGCTTGAAAGATCATATGGTTTAGGATTAGATGCTATTTTTGTTACCAATCATAACACTCTTGATGGTTATAACCAACTTTTAGAATACAAAAAAAATCATTCTAAATTCCAAAATATCAAAGTTTTTCCAGCCGAAGAAATAACAATTGATACTGGTGCTCATGTTTTAGCCTATGGAATTCATGATGAAATTCAACCTGGCATTACACTAGATGAATTAATTGATGAAGTTAGAAAACAGGATGGAATATCTTCTGCACCTCATCCATTTAGTTTACTTGATGCGTTACGTGATGATGCAAAAAAATGTGATATGGTTGAAGTCTTTAACAGCAATAATGTTGATATCTTATCAAACGCTAAAGCAACCAAATTTGCTTTAGATAATAACATGACTCAAGTTTCTGGAAGTGATTCCCATGTATTATCAACATTAGGTCGTTGTGTCAACGTGATAAATTCTGAAAACAATTTGGATGATATCTTACAGTCTATGAAAAAGGGGGAAATTGAAATTTCTCAAACAGGTTATGCATTACAAAATGAAACACTAGACCATCTAAAATACAAAATCAACAATTCAAAAGAATATTTATTTGAATATATTGCTGAGCATTACCCAAATGCAAAATGGCTTTTAACTTTAATGTTGAGAATTTATAATACAAATCAAAACAGCCATCTTTGGTCTTTATTTTATAAAATTGCTATCTATTTGATGAAAAGAATTTCTCAAAAAATTAATTTTCAAAACTACGATCCTAGCTTTATGAAGGAGCGTAATCTTGGAACAATGTTTAAGATGGCATTGTAGGGATTATTTTTTCTATACAAAAATAACGATCTATCTGTTGTAAACTGTATGTTGTAATCTAATCTTATTCCTCTGTATCTTTTACATCTTGGACAAACTCTGATCTTCCCATAATTCTCTACCGCAATTATGATGTGGTTAAAGCTTCATATTTTTTGTTAAGATTTATTTCATTTAAGATACTGAAATTCATATCTTTTTCTTTTTTGAAAAAATGTATGTGATTTGAATAGAATATAAAAAATATTTTTAATAAAATAAATGAAAAAACATATGCATATTTCCACAAGAAAAAATTTATACTTTTGTTAGCTTAGACTATTGAATAAACCCGAATAGCTTTTAATATGACACAGGGGCCATGATGAATTATAGAAATGTCTGCTGAAAAAAAATTAGATGCAACAGGATTATTTTGTCCTGAACCTGTTTTTCGAACAAAAATTGAAATTGAAAAAATGCAAGTTGGTGAAATTCTAACCGTTTCGGCAGACGATCCTGCTGCAGAAGATGATATTTCAAGATGGGTTACACGAAATGGCCATGAACTATTGGACCTATCTAAAGATGGCGATGTAATTACATTTCAAATTAAAAAGGTGAAATAAGTCAAATCATGACAACTGTTACTGATACTGATGTTTTAAGTAAAGTAGGAAATACTCCTCTTGTTAAATTAGAATCATTGTCTAATGAGAATACTGAATACTATGCAAAGTTAGAGGGTCATAATCCATTTGGATCTGTTAAGGATAGGGCTGCATTTTGGATGATTAAAGATGGCGAAGAAAAAGGAATCTTGACTAAAGGAAAAAGTATCATAATAGAACCTACCTCTGGAAACACTGGAATAGCATTAACTGGAATAGCAAATTTACTTGGATACAAAGTTGAGATTGTAATACCTGAAAAGGCAAGTAATGAAACAAAAGATATCATACGAAGTCTTGGCGCCAAAGTTTTTGAAACAAGCGATGATTTATGTCCAAAAGTAGGTGCAGGTACTGATCAAAGCATTGCACTTGCAACCTCAATAGCATCTTCTAGACCCGACACCTATTATTCTCCTAACCAATATGCAAATGAGGCTAATTTCAAAGGACATTATGTTGGAACAGGTCCTGAAATCTGGAAGCAGACTGATGGTAAAGTAACTCATTTCTTTACAGGAGTTGGAACTGGGGGCACAATAACTGGCATTGGAACCTATCTTAAAGAAAAAAACCCAAATATCAAGATCATTGGATGCCAACCGCAACAAAACCACTTGATTCAGGGTTGGAGAAACTTTGAGGAATCTGCAAAACCTGACCTGTTTTTGAAACGAGAAAGTGTGGTTGATGACTGGATTTTAGTAGACAATGAAGAAGCATTTTCAGTTGTAAAAGAAGTCTATACTAAAGATAAATTGTTGATTAGTCCTTCCTCAGCTGCAGTCTATGCAAGTATGAAAAAATATCCAATTGAAGGTAAATCTTGTGTTGTTGGAATATTTGCAGATGATGGAAGAAAATTCAAGAGTGTATATGCAAAACAAAACATTATGACCGAAGATGAATTTGAAGCATCTTTAAAAGATGCAAAGTACATGTCTGAATTGGCGTATTGATGTGTGATTTATTCTGTAATATTCTTTAGATACTTTTCGTAAAACTGACGAAAATTTGCATTCATGTCTGTTTCTTGTTGTAATGCTTTGTTGCTATAATCAATTACCTGATCTTTGATTTCTTTACTCCACTTACTTTGTTGTTTGTCTTTTGAGGACATTATGGACGGATTTTGTTTTATCTCTTCAAATAATTCTAGTAATTTTGTTCCTAATTGATGCAGTTTACTTAGGCTAAGTAAAAAAATTCCTGCTTTTTCTTTATCTGTCAAATCCATCAAAGCATGAACTTGAGTATAATACTCAATTCCTTTTTGTTGATATCTTTTAAAATTGTGAATCCGAGTTTCCCAATATTTTCCCTTGGTTTCATTTAATACCTTATAATTAAACTTGATTTCTGAAAACTCCTTTCCTAGTTTTGCTAAATTTTTACTATGTATTTTTACAGATTTTTTTAAATCATCAGTATTATCTCTCATAAATTTTCATCTTTTTGACAACAAAAAAGTTTATAATTATTTTTCGTAATCTTTTCAAGTGTTATCTGGAATTTCTGCATAATACTTTATGAATCCTTCCTAGTGAGTACTATCCAATCTTTAATGTGTGTAGAAATTTCCTAGTCAATTGATAATTTGGTTCCTTTCTATTGAAATTGTTGTATAGTGTGAATTTTCTTTTCTTGAAATCTTTTGTAATCTATGATGCATTGAACATTTTTATTCATTTATACAATCAAGTTGTGATTAAGAACTTCCAGTGAGATATTTGTCGACATCTATTGCTGCCATACATCCGAATCCTGCTGCAGTAATTGCTTGTCTATAACTTCGATCATGTACATCTCCTGCAGCAAAAACACCCTCAATGTTTGTCTTTGTTTTATTCTTCAAAATGATGTATCCTTCCTCATCTAAATCAATTTGATTTACAAAGAGCTTTGTATTAGGCTCATGTCCTATAGCTACAAAGAGTCCTCCTGCATCAAGTGTTTTTCTCTCTCCTGTTTTGAGGTTCTTTATCACTGCTTGTTGCATTTTTTGATCTCCTTTGATATCAATTACTGCAGAATCCCAATGAAACTTGATCTTTTCATTGTTAAATGCTCTATCCTGCATTACTTTACTGGCACGTAATTCGTCTCTTCTATGAATCAGATGTACTGTGGTTGCAAATTTAGTGAGAAAAGTTGCCTCCTCTATTGCAGAGTCTCCACCTCCTACCACAATTAGTTCTTGATTTCTAAAGAAGGGCCCATCACAAGTTGCACAATATGATACCCCCTTTCCTCCAAATGTCTGTTCTCCTTCTAAACCTATTTTTTTTGGATTTGCACCAGTTGCAATGATTACTGCTCTACCTTCGTATTCTTCGGATGCTGTTAAAACTTTGAATGGTTGACGTCTAAAATCTACATTTACTGCCTCATCATCTACAATTGTAGTGCCCATTCTTTGGGTCTGTTTTCTCATCTCAATCATTAAATCTGGACCCATAATCCCATTTTCAAATCCTGGATAGTTTTCAACCTCTGTTGTATTTACTAACTGTCCTCCAGGTAAAATGCCTGAAAGAATTAGAGTGTCATATCCTGCCCTTGAACAATAAATTCCTGCAGTGTATCCAGAAGGACCTGCACCAATAATTATGACATCAAATTTTGTCTTTTTTTTGTCTGGCATCTTTATGTCTTCATCTTTGTTTTCCAGAACCGTTGCACCTGCATCTGCTGCCATCATGTCATGTTTTCTCTTAATTTCAATAATTTAAGTCATAATATTAGAAAATTGGTAGTAAATAATACTAGATTTTATCATTCTGATTTTCAAATAATTGATAACCACCAATTATCTCCTACAAATTCGCTAATAATTAAAAAAATTAATGAGATTGAAAATCTAGATAAACACGAAGTTGAATTGCTCATATGGATGATCAAAGATTTAGATGAAGTAAAAAGTACTCATAAAAAACGCTAGTTTAATCCATTTGATCAAATTTCATATCAATTTTTCTAATAACATTTGATGATCTTGACAAAGCCTACCTATTTCTAATTGTGAGTGCAAAAGATCTTTTTGCCAATGTGCATTAAACAATCGACATTCTTTGTTTGAGCAAAATGGTTCTGTTGTTTCATAATAAAATAATGCTTGTAAAAAATACCCTTCAATAATTTTTGATAATCTAGAATCATGATATTCTAAGAATCTTCCTTTGTATTTTTCTTTAAGTATATCTAAATTTACTCCTTGTCTTGATTTTGTGATTAATTCCATATAATATTCTCGAGGTTTTGCTGGAGCCTCAATGATCCCTGTTGTGGAAATTATTGAAGGATTTGTTGCAATCAGTGCTCTTCCGTGATAACGATAATCACTATAATCGTAGGTGCATGTTAATTTATTTGTAAAAATCACATGAAATATCTCTTCTCTTAATTCTTCTTTTGAAATTATTTTTCCTAGAACATTTTGTAACTCAAATCCATCATAGTATGTGATGTTTTGATTTGAAGAAGTATCTATGATGTTCTTTTTTTCAAATTCTATTTCTTCAATGGTTGGTATGTGTTTCCTATATGGAATACTCAACTTGAAGATTCTAGTAGCTGCAATCTCTTCAGGAGTTTTATCATTGCCATAGGTGAGTATGGACTTTCTTTTTTCTGGCATGATCCCTGTTGTATTAAATGTAAACTCTATCAAATTGTCTAGATTAATTTGTGGAACTGATGGTTCGTCGTAGAAAATAATTCTAGATATTTTCAATGAATCAAAATAAAATTGATTCTTTATCTTTCTAACTCTTTGATTTTTTCTGCTGCAATTTCTGCTGCTCTTTTTCCTGAATACAGCATAGAGCCAAATGTTGGTCCCATTCTTGCCAATCCATGTGTTTCGGTAACTGACATTCCTGCAGCAATTAATCCTGGGTAAATTTCACCTGTTTTTTCAACTACGTGCTCTTCTCCTTCATCTACATACATTGGATTCATTCCTTTCCATTCTACTAGTCCTCTATCCACAAGTCTTTTTACTGCAACTGAATCGTGCCCTGATGCATCGATAATCATTTTTGCTTCAAATGCTACAGGATCTACACAGGTGATATTCCTTGGCAAAGCTGAAACTGGCATCCAATTGACAACAATTCCTGCTACTCTGCCTCTTTTCAAAACAAGATCGTCAAATTTTGTAAGGTTTAGGAATTTTACTCCTGCATCACAGGCTCCTGCAATTAATTTTGAAACTGCGTGTGGGCCTGGTGTGAGGTATAGCCCTTCACCAACTTTTTTGTATGGTACTCCTAACTCATCCCATATTTTTTGAGCTGGTTCTCTAACTGTTACAGGATTCATCATGTATCCTCCAAGCCAATATCCTCCGCCTAGGTAATTGTTCTGTTCAATTACTAACACTTTGAATCCTCTGTTGGATAATTCACGACTTGCAGTTAATCCTGCAGGTCCTGCACCAATAATAATTACATCTGATTCAGCTCTGTCTACCAAAACTGAATGAAATTCATTAGCTATAGCGCGTGTGATTTCAACTTCACGAACTTCGGTAAATATCTTTGATGATTGTTCTGCAACTGTAGCTTTTTGCATGGCAAATTTTTGCTTAGAACCCATTAATACTTTCCCTCAATAAATTAGGATAAACTAATAATTCTCAAAAAGGATAACCTGGGAATCTGTATATAGGAAAATTAAGCCCTCTCTTGAAAATTTACATCCTAAAACCTCCCTTTATCAAAAATTTATATCACAACTCAAAGGACCTTTCTTGTATTGACAGTATCTGATCTTAAGCAGTCACGTCCTGATTCTGTAAAACCAAAAATCAATTGGGCTAAAACCGAAGAAGCAGAAGACTTTGCAAAAACCGTAAAACTATATCGTCAAGGAAAATATGATGATGATAGTTTTCGGAGGTATAGACTTCAACATGGTGCATATGGTACAAGAATGACTAGTGATTATGCAATGGTTCGAATCAAGTTGCCTGCAGGAGAGGTTTATCCTCATCAACTTGAAAAGATTTCTCAACTCAGTGAACAATTTTCTATTGGCAGTGCTCATTTTTCAACAAGAGAAAATATCCAATTACATTGGGTCATTTTAGAAGACGTTTCGGAAATTTTTAGAGGTCTTGCCGAAGTTGGCCTTACCTCTAGAGAAGCATGTGGAAATTCTGTTAGAAATGTGATGTGCAGTCCTTTGTCTGGAGTTTGTCCTGATGAAGAGTTTGATTCAACTCCTTATGCACTTGCAACTGCAAAATTCTTTTTGCGAAACCCTATGGCTCAAAGCCTTCCAAGAAAATTCAAATTCAATTTTACCTGTTGTGAAAAACATGGAATGGTAAGAATGGTGGATGTGGGATTGATTCCACAGATAAAAGAAATTGATGGTTCTAAACAAAAAGGATTCAAAATTTTCTTAGGTGGAGGTTTGGGTAATCGTTCCTTTGTTGGTCATCAACTAGAAGAATTTACTCCTGAAGAAGACCTCCTGTATACTTCAATTGCTGTTATGAGAATTTTTGATAGACTTGGTGACAGAAAAAATCTTGCAAGAAACAGAATGCGTTATCTTGTTAATGACATGGGATGGGAAAAATTCAAAAATCTTGTTCTCAAAGAACGAGCAATTGTTAGAGCAACCCAGTCTGTAATTACTCATCTTGATCTTGATGATTCTCTTTCTGAAATCAAAAGACCAATACGAATTACTGATGAGAGAGGAAATCCAACACCTGATGGTTATGCAAGATGGCTTAAAACAAATACCGTAAAACAAAAACAATCTGACTATCGTTCAGTGTTTATTACATTGGAAGCTGGAGATATTACTGCAAATCAGCTTTCCACATTAGCAGAATTTATTAGAGATTTTTCATCTGAAGGAAAGGCAAGATCTGGCTTTAACCAAAATATTGCCTTGAGATATGTTCATGAAGATGATTTACCAAAATTGTATTCTAAATTACTTGAAATCGGTCTTGCAAAATCTGGTGCTTTAACTATGACTGCGCCTATTGGTTGTTCGGGCACTACATCTTGTAATCTAGCCTTGACTAATTCTCATAGATTAGCAAAGGAAATTCAGAGAAAATTCTTGGAACTTAAACTAGATGAGGATGATGACCTACATGATTCCTCAATTAAGATTAGTGGATGTCCAAACTCTTGTGGTCAACATGGTATTGCTACTATCGGATTCTTTGGTGGTGGAGCACGAGTTGGCAGGGAGATGTATCCAAACTACCAAATGTCCTTAGGAGGACGCTCAGACGGGGAAACAATGCTTGGAATAACTTGTACTAGAGTTCCTGCAAAAAGAGTCATTCCTACAATTTTGAAAATTATTGAGCTCTTTAAAGAGAATAAAAAACCTGACGATACCCTCAAGGAGTGGATTCATAGAATTGTAAATGACAAAGAAGACTCTGAAATTAAATCTGTTAATGATTTGAGAAAAATATTAGAACCTCTCACAATTCCTCCTACCAAAGAAGACGATCCAGACTTTTACTCTGATTATGGAAGTGATACTAGCTATCATACAAAGACTGGTAAAGGTGAATGTGCAGCTTGAGTCAAGGAAAAAGTATCAAAACTACTGTTGATATTGATTCACTAAGATCAGAAATTCGAGATAAGAGCGTACGTGTAATTGATGTAAGACGTGAAGACGATTATAAACAAAATCATATACCAACAGCTGTCAATCTTCCTTTAGCAAATCTTCTGTCTGATGACCGCCCAGAACGCGTTTTAAAATTATTCAACTCTTTAGGTATTGATGATGAAACATCTGTTGTAGTTTATGATGACACCTTTGGAGCCCTTGCATCTCGTGTTGCGTGGACATTAGAATACATTGGCCATTCTGATGTTTCTTTACTTGAAACCACCTACAGCAAGTGGAAATCACTTGGATTAGAAAATGATGCTAAAAATCCAGAAATTCAAAGCAAACAGCATTCGTTAAACCTCAATCCGGAAATTCTTGCAACGTCTGATTATTTAGAAAAATCAAAAGAAAAAGAAGATGTTTTACTCATTGACAATAGAGAGAGATTGAACTATCTAGAACAACATATTCCAGGTGCAGTTAGTCTTCCATATAGAACTCTTTCAACAAATGATAAAATTTTACGATCCAAAGAAGACATGAAGAGATTGCTGGAAAATCGAGGTGTTTCTGGAGATTCTGAAATCATCACATATTGTGGAAGTGTAGGAACTCTTTCAGGTTTGGCTTATTATGCACTAAAATCTGTAGGCTTACCCAATGTCAAATTATATGTTCGTTCTTTTAAAGAATGGAAAAATTTGAAAAAACCTACAGAAAAACAAGAGGATGCAAGTTATTGGGATTTGTCTGCTGAATAATTATGAAATCTCACTTCTTAGTTTTTTAGTAATGGTGACTTCAATATTTTCAAACAAACTTAACATTTTGCCTTTATTTTCAATCAAATAATCTTCTCCTTTGTCTTTGAGTCTAATTTTCCATAATCTTATTTCCCTGTGCTCATCAAAGAATTGTTCAATCATCTGCTCTCCTGATTTTGTTGGATCAATGAATTCTTCAAAGGTATCCATTGTTTTTTCTACGTCTTCATTTTCTATTGATTCTTTAACTGATTGAATTGCATGACTCAGTTCTTTGAGATTCTTTACAGGAGTTGGTAATGTTTTTCTCGTAATTCCAAATAATCCTTTCTTCTCTTTGCCAATTTTTTTTGCAACGTCTGCTGCAAGATCATATACTGGAATTTTACTCAGACCATCACGTTTTTCATTTTGAATGATTAATCCTTTTTCTAGTAATTTTTTAATTGCATTGTCTGCATCTGCTTTATCAAGAAATGTAGTCCATACAATTGCTCCTAATGTGTGGTATCCTTGTCTGACTGATTCTAAAACTACCACTTCATTAATTCTCTTGTATGCTTCTTCTCTTCTTACATTTACAAAATCTTTATCTCTTACTGACTTTCTAGCATTTTTTACATCGATTTCAATTGAACGTTTTAATGCTTCTAGAGATTCTGGAACTTGATTTAGTAATGACAAATAACATGCTTTGTTATACCATGCCATCCCGTAAGTCGGATCAGACTCAATGGCCTTCTCCACTGAATCCAGTGCTTTAGCATAATTTTGTTGTTCATAATGCACCAAAGCTTTAAGATTCCAAGCTTCCGGATTTGTTACATCAATATCTAAAATTTTATCATAAATTTTGAGTGCCTCTCCATGATCATCTAGATGGAATCTCGCATATCCTAATTTCATTAAAGTTTCAACATTTTTTGGATCTATTCTTAATGCTTGTTCAAAAACAACTGCTGCCTCCTCAAGCTTTTCATCTGCCATGAGGTTGACACCTTTTTTGAATAATTTTTTACGATTATAATCTGAATCAACAAGACTAGTCTCTTCTACTTTCTTCTCCGCTTCGGACTCTGTCGTGAGTTCCTCGCTCTTCTTTTCTTTGGATTTTCTTTGAAATGGTTTCTTCACTAGCTCATGATTGTCATTTTATCTAGATAAATACTATCCTGAATTGAGCCTAATTCTAAAATTTACGAAAAAATCTTTGAAAATATAGAAATTATTGCAATAATGCTGCTCCTCAATGGTGCTTTGAATATAATCCAGCATGGAAATTAAACCGGATAAAATTACAAAAAAAATGTTGGAAAAACAGGCACAATTACACTCAATCAGACACTAAGATCTCTAAGAATTATTGACTGTGGTTATTCATTCATAAATCATTTTACTCTTACAATCTAGAGGCTTTTTACCTGATGGATAGCTAAGCATATGTTGATTAAGCATGGTGGTGGGTGATGGACCTAGAAAAACCATTTTTAAGTTTGATAACCAACATCGGAAAATATCATTCATAATTATATGAACTCAGTTTTTTCATAGAATATGGCAAAAAGAATAACCATAATGTTAGATGAAGATTTGGCATCTAAGTTAAGAAAAATTCAGGCAGAACAGATTAAAAAATCAGACAAAAGTGTAAGTTTCTCACATGTCATAAATGAGATACTTCGTAGGACTACAAAATAGTAATAAAATTCAAAGTATGGTCAAGTCAATAAAATCGATCTAAATATAGAAATACTTGGAATTTAAACAAACGATTGTGTCTTCTCCAAGGATTCAAATTCAAGGTCAGGCTCCATTTAGGCAAACAGGCGTATTTGAAGTTCAAATCTCAATAACTGAATCAAAACCATCTGAAGAGAGTATTAGATCCAAGAAATTTTCATCATTATGGCGAGGAAATTTTCATCTTAGAGTTAAAGATGGGGTTTTTTCTGAAACACTAGGTTCCAATGAAAATCCTATCCCTTCTTCTGTTTACAATCAAGAAAGAATTTGGATTGTTGTAACTGATCTCTTTTCTACATTATATTCTGTTTTTGATATTTCTTTAGGTGGAAAACCAAAACCTGAACCAAAACCTGAACCAAAACAAAAAACTATTCCAAAAACTAGATCTATTGGTACTTCTGGTCCTCCTGGTGACAAAGGTCCAACTGGTCCTCCTGGTGACAAAGGCTCTCCAGGCCCCATAGGTGACAAAGGTCCAACTGGGCCTGTTGGTGTACCTGGTGACAAAGGTCCATCTGGTCCTATAGGCCCCCAAGGCCCCATAGGTGACAAAGGTCCAACTGGCCCTCCTGGTGACAAGGGTGACAAGGGTGACAAAGGTCTAACCGGGCCAGTAGGCGAAAAAGGAGACAAAGGACCTACTGGAGACAAAGGACCTCCTGGTGACAAAGGTCTGCCTGGTGAAAAGGGTATTTCAGGGGATAAAGGAATTACTGGAGATAAAGGTGACAAAGGTGAAAAAGGCCCAACAGGTCCAGTTGGTGACAAAGGTGAAAAAGGCCCAACTGGTCCTCCTGGTGACAAAGGCCCACAAGGTCTAAAGGGACCAGTGGGAGAAAAGGGAGAAAAAGGATTAACTGGTCCAACAGGAGACAAAGGTCTTACTGGATCACGTGGTTTAACTGGCGACAAAGGTGAAAAAGGTCCCCAAGGCCCACCTGGCGATAAAGGATTAACAGGTACCCAAGGTCCAACAGGTGAAAAAGGCCCTACTGGTCAAACTGGTATTCAGGGAGATAAGGGGATTCAAGGCCCTCCTGGACCAGCTGGTGAAAAAGGTCCTGTAGGACCAGCCGGAGAAAAAGGTCCACAAGGTCCAATTGGACCTCCTGGTGGCAAAGGATTAACAGGTCCCACTGGCCCTGTAGGTCCGCTTGGTCCACCTGGCGATAAAGGATTAACAGGTCCCACTGGCCCTGTAGGGGATAAGGGTCCTGTAGGCTCTCCTGGTCCTGTAGGTGACAAAGGCCCAAAAGGCCCTGAAGGTCCGCTTGGAGAAAAAGGTCCACAAGGTCCACAAGGCCCTGCCGGAGCTAAAGGACTAACTGGTGTTCCTGGACCTCAAGGGGAAAAAGGTGAAAAAGGTTCTCAAGGCCCAACAGGTGAAAAAGGCCCAACAGGTTTACCTGGTCCTGCTGGTGACAAAGGTCCCCAAGGCCCACAAGGTCCGCAGGGTGAAAGAGGTGCTGCAGGTCCTCCAGGTGAAAAAGGTCCACAAGGTCCACAAGGAATTCAAGGTCCACAAGGTGAAAGAGGCCCAACAGGTCCACTAGGTCCATTAGGAGAACAAGGCCCAACAGGTGAACAAGGTCCAGTTGGTCCTGCTGGTCCCCGAGGACCTCCTGGCCCTCCTGGTGAAAAAGGCCCTTCGGGAGGTATGTCATCTGAACAAAAAGCAATATTCAAAGAACTACTTGAAATTTTAACTAACAAAAACATCATCACCACTGAAGAGCAAATTAAACTAATGAGTTATCTTTACTAATTGGAATTAAAAGATGAAAACAATATGAGTGAAAAAGAAAAAATAGAATTTAAAATGTTAGATTACAAACGTCTGGAAAATGAATTTGTTTCATTTGAATTAGAAGATGGGACCATTGTTAAAGTTAAAGTAGATTTAGACAGAGCAGGAAAAGCTATCAACTATGTAAATCCTGATGGAACTCCACATTATGCAATAAACACTGCTGTAAAGTTATCAATCACGCCTCCTGATAAAAAATTTACAGTACAGAAAAAATCACTTAAGGAAAAAAATTCCAAGCCTCCAGAACAAATGTTCAGCTAGCTTTTAATAATAAATAAAATTCCGCTTATTTTTTGGCAAATCATTTATAACGTTTAATTGGTTTTGTAGAAAATTAATTTTCAAATTACTATCGTCAAAAGTTCTCTTTGTATGATTTGAAAAAACTGTTTGTAAAATTTGTGAAATGTAAATGGTATTAATTAAATAAAAAAGACAACTAGTTTGTTGTTGTTTCTATGATTCCCATTAACAGTGTTTCTCTGTCAAAATTTTCTTTTCTTGTTCTTTTCATGATTAAATTTCCGATTTATTGCTTATAGTCTTTCTGTTAACTTTGTTAACTAAGTTAACAAATATCGAATTTTATTTTATCTCTCATACCTTAGTATGACTTGTATTTTGTATTTGTTTTATCTGAGGTTGTCTTGTACCTTTCCTTCAATTAGAATAAGGTTATTTAGAATTTTTTTGTCTTTGCTATTCTAGTTTTTAAAAATTGTTGTAACAAAATTTGAATTTTATAATTTTTGAAACTAATATGCTGAAATTATAATAGAAATCACGGAAAATAATCATTTACTGAAAATGAAATTAGAAAAAGGAAAACAAACCGTCACTACATGACGATTGTTAATTTTTGACGAGTTTATCGTCTTCTTTTTGCTGCTGCTTTTCTTGCAGGAGCTTTTCTCTTAGGAGCTGCTTTCTTTGCGGCAGTTCTTCTCTTAGGAGCTGCTTTTCTTGCAGGAGCTTTTCTCTTAGGAGCTGCTTTCTTTGCGGCAGTTCTTCTCTTAGGAGCTGCTTTTCTTGCAGGAGCTTTTCTCTTAGGAGCTGCTTTTCTTGCAGGAGCTTTTCTCTTAGGAGCTGCTTTCTTTGCGGCAGTTCTTCTCTTAGGAGCTGCTTTTCTTGCAGGAGCTTTTCTCTTAGGAGCTGCTTTCTTTGCGGCAGTTCTTCTCTTAGGAGCTGCTTTTCTTGCAGGAGCTTTTCGTGTTGAACTACGTTTAGCTGCAGCTTTTCTTTTTATAGCCATTAAAAAAACGAGATTTTCATTGTTATTCTATAGTTAAACTAAAGAAAGTTACACAATTTGATAACAATTTATCAACGAAATTTTTTCAAAAAAATTTTTTTTGATCGAAATTTTTTCAGTAAACACTTTCAGCTGATGGTCTTCTTCCTTGCAACCAACTTTTTTTCCCACAAATCGTGCATTTGTATTGTCTTCTACGCTTGTATGTTGCCATTTCGGGAAGAAAAACTACAAGTTGTTTTGTTTTTGTCATACAAAATTTACACCATCGTTGTTCTTTTTCCTGTTCCATCTCGTTTCTTTTGATCTAAAATTATGTACCGCGAGTTTTAATTATTGTTAATACGTCTTCATCTTGCAAAATATGATTCAATCCTACTCTTTGTCCACCAAACTTTGCACTTTTCCCCCAAACCATTCCATATCTAAATTCTCTTTTCATTCTACGATGTAATTTGTTGCAAATGTCCTCTACGGTGTCTCCTTCTCTTGCAATTAGTGGTTCTTTAAAGTCTGTCTCTCCACCTTTTGGCCTCATGTAAATTCTAATGAAACTTAATTTTTCATAAATTTTCTCTTTTAGTAATTCAATGTTGATGTCAGAGTTTGCTGAAACCTCTATAACATTTGTTTTAATTTTTGTTTTAAAGTCTTTTAGAAATTCTTTATCTACTAAATCTATTTTATTTAGTATTGTCAATGCTTTTGAATAACTAATATTTCCTGCAATGTGATCAGCTAATTGTTCAGAAGAAATATCTTCTCTGATTACAACACGTGCACTTACTATTCCATAAAGATGAAGAATATCTTTAAGATGTTGTTCTGAGATTTTAGTTAGTTTTACTTGCTGTGCAATTGCAATTCCTCCAGTAGATGCTTTTTCTATAGTTATGTTTGGAGGTAATTGATTTAATCTGATTCCAATATTTCCTAATTCATTTACTAGTACATTTTCATGGTATGGTTGAAAAACATCTAAAACAAGTAACACTAAATCTGCGCTTCTTGCAACAGACAAAATTCTTTTTCCTAATCCCTTGCCACTTGAGGCGCCCTTGATGATGCCTGGCAGATCTAAAATTTGGATTTTTGCACCACGATATTCCATCATTCCTGGCACAACAGTTAAGGTAGTAAATTGAAATGCTCCTACTGTAGATTTTGCTCCTGTTAATTTGTTAAGAAGAGTTGATTTTCCAACACTTGGCAATCCGATGAAAACGACAGTTGCATCTCCTGTCCGTCTAACATCAAAGCCATCTGTTTTTGCTCCACTCTTTTTTGTATCTTTATCTTCTTGTTCTCGTTTAAGTTTTGCAATTTTTGCTTTTAGTAAACCTAAATGGTGTTCTGTTGCTTTGTTAATTTGGGTTCTTGCCATTTCATCTTGAATGGCTTTAATTTTTTCTGGAATTCCCAAACTTACTCTACCTCTGGTTTTCTCTTTTCAAATAAAATGGTATTTCTTGTTTCTATCCTCTCTATTCTTGAGACGGGAATTGTTTGAAAATTATTTGATTCTTTAATAAATTCTGGTAGTGGTTTTTCTACTATTCTCTCAAAATCTCTGTAAAAAATTTTGTATTCATTGGGATTATCTGCAAATTTAGCTTTACTAAAAATCTCTTCAATGGTACCTTTCTTCACAAAAAATCTTGATTTATTGCATTAATCAATTTTGGCGTATCTTCTCATTAACTATTAAAAATATAATTTCTATAGTATTTGTTGATCTGTTGATGGTCTCCAATCCAATATCTGATGATTTACTTTCAAAACTTTGTGACAATGTAGAAAATACTTTGGAGGGAATTGTAATTCAGTTTAGAGGTCATTTCTTTGAAGAAGGAATGGAGGAAAAATTACGAGTTCAATTTGAGGCTCGTTTGTCTACCTTGCTTTCTGAAAAAGGTGTTGAATTTGACAATTTACCTCCTAACCAACAAAAATATGTTGAAAATAGAATTAATCTCTCACTAGAACTATTCAAAAAAGAGTATGAATCCTAATTCTGTTAGTACAGGGAAATTTTCTAATATTATTAAATAAAATTATTTTTGTGGATTAGCAATTGTGCAAAGATGTAATGCCAATAGATCCCAAAACTCCTTTTTCAATGATTATAATTAATGGCAAACAGAAATTTTGGAATTGATCGGAGCTTGAGTTAGTAGCAAATATTATTCGGTTGAAAAAAGGGTTCCTATGAAACCTAAAACATTTGCAGTTGACATTGATGGTACAATAACTGAAAATGGAGGGGGTAGAATAAACTTGGATGCTCTAGCTGCCTTAAGGCATATGAAAACCATGGGACATAATGTTATTTTTGTAACTGGCCGTTCTTCAATTGAAGGTTTTTTGTTATCTGTCTTTGGAGGGACAACAAAAATTGCAGTTGGAGAAAATGGCGGATGTATCACTATGGATGCAAATGAGCACATTAAGCTAGGGGATATTGAAATATGCAAAAAGGCCTTTGATGTAATTAAAAATGAAATTGAAAATGTTCGAGAAAAATCTGTCTTTCCAAGAATGACTGAAGTTGTTTTAGAGAGAACCTTTGATTTAAATCTGGCAAAAAAGATTGTATCTGAAAAAAATCTTGATGTTTTATTGTCTGATAGCCAATATGCTTTTCATATTAATTCATCTGGAATTGATAAGGGATTTGGATTCAAAGAAATTATGAGAAGATTGAACATTTCCCCTTATGATGTAATTGCAATAGGGGATAGCGCAACTGATATCCCATTATTTAAAGTAGCCAAAACTAGTATTGCATTGGGAAATGCTGCAGAAGATGTAAAATCTGAGGCTACAATGACCGTTACTGGCAAAGCAGGTGACGGTGTAATTGAGGCTTTAGATAAATTAGCACCAAGATTATTGGAGATGTAGAATTGTCCTTCAAATCAATAACTGATGAAATTGAAAATAACCTAAAAAAAATACTGGATGAACTTTCTGTATATGATCTTTCATTTTCAGTTGAACCAGCAAAACATGGATTTGGTGATGCAAGTTCTAACATCTCATTTTTGCTTTCAAAGAAACTCAAAAAAAACCCAAGAGATATTGCATCTATGTTATCTGAAAAGTATGCAAAATACCAAAGCACATTAGTGTTAAAAGCAGAACCTCATCCGTCTGGGTACTTGAATTTTTTTGCTGATTGGAAAAAATTAACTCAACTCATACTATCTGAATCTATTTTAGATGAATTTGGCACAATTAATCTTGGAAAAAATTCAACAATAGTTGTTGAGCATACCAGTGTAAATCCAAACAAAGCTCTTCATATCGGTCATATCCGAAATATCATTATTGGCGACACTGTATCTAGAATTCTAAAAAAATCAAATTATAAAGTAAATATTCTAAACTATATAGATGATTCAGGATTACAAGTTGCAGACATCATTGTAGGATTCAAACATTTTGGATTTGCTCTAGAACCTCCTTCAGAAAAAAAATTTGATCATTATTGCGGTGATGACGTTTATGTAAAAACTACTGAAAAATATGAAACAGACCCCAGTTTAGAAGAAATTCGAAAAAATACTCTCAAAGAATTAGAAGAGCCAAATTCCGAAACTGCAAAGTTTGCTGATAAAATTACTAAACGTGTTTTATCAAGCCAACTTGAAACCTGCTGGAATTTTGGAATTTTCTATGATTGCCTTAATTTCGAATCTCAGATAATTCGCTCAGGATTATGGGCCAAAATATTTGAAAAACTCAAGGAAATGGGACTTGTTGAATTTGAAAAAGAAGGAAAAAATATTGGCTGTTGGGTAATCCGTGGGGATAAAAACGAAGAAGATAAGGTAATTGTTAGAAGTAATGGTACTGCAACTTACATTGCAAAAGATATTCCTTACGCAGCTTGGAAACTAGGTTTGTTAGATGATCCATTTAATTATCAAAAATTTGAAAAAACCCAACCTGGCAATCAAATTTTGTGGCAAACTACTTTGGAAGATTCTTCAGAGTCAAAACAAAATTTTTCTGGACAAAAAGTAATAACTGTAATTGATTCGAGGCAAACAAGACTACAAAAAATAATTACTTCTCTTATGGCAAAATTCAAATCAATAGATGATGCATATGTACATCTCGGTTATGAATCAGTAACGCTAAGTGCAGATACTGCAAAGACATTGGGTCTTGATACTAATGGAAAACAAGCTCAGATGTCTGGCCGTAAGGGATTATACGTTAATGCTGATGCAGTTTATGATTTACTAAAAAACAAAACCATTGAAGAAACAAAAAAACGACATCCAGAAATGGAAGAAGTTGAAATTGATACAATTGCACACAAAGTCGCCGTTGGAACATTGCGTTATGAAATGATAAAACAAGATCTTGATAAAGTAATAGCATTTGATTTGACAAAATCTCTTAGTTTAGAAGGTGATACTGCATCTTACATACAATATACTCATGCAAGAGCGTCAAGAATCTTAGAAAAATCTAAAAAGAGATCTTCAATTAATGTTGACTTTGGTTTGTTAAATGACAAATCAGAACTAGAATTGATTAAAATCATTGGTTTGTTTGACATTCAGGTTCGTGATGCCTCAATGAATTTGTCTCCCAAAGTAATTGCCAGATATTGTCATGATTTGGCAGTGTTTTTCAATTCTTTTTACGAACATGTCAAAGTTTTAGATTTAAGTGATGAAAAACTGGAAGATGCTAGACTCTGTCTAGTCAATTCATTCAAATCAACAATTGAAAAATCCCTTGATTTGTTAGGAATTGATGCACCAGGTAAAATGTAATGTCCCAGAGAGTGCACAATATCCCGCTTGGCTGTCTCTCTGGGTGTTGGCGTGCAAACCAATCACTATTTTAAGAACCATTTTGACCAATAAGGATTTGGATTATTTGAAAAACACATGTTGTTCTGTGAATCAATCTTAAATAAAATCTCACATGAATAATTTAATGAATAATTTTAACAAGTGGATTCCATTACACAACAGACTACGATTTACAGGATTTGTAATAGCTCCCATTTTATTTACAATAATTCTTTCATATCCAATAGAAGGACTGGTTTTTGAGGCCAAGCTTGTTTTAGGATTAGGTGCTTGGATAGCAGACAAGATGTTGTTTATTGGTGATCTTGACTTTTTCTTGATTGTTCTAATTATCGTCACCATTACAATCCTAACAAGTGAACTCATGAGCAATACTGCTGTAGCTGCTTTATTACTCCCAATTATGGCAGTTTTAGGTTCTACAGCAGAATTAGATCCTATTTTATTCATGGCACCTGTTGCATTTGCGACAAGCTATGGATTCATGATGCCCGTTGGAACTCCTCCAAATGCCATTGCAATTGGCAGTGGGTATGTATCGATAAGACAGATGATTCGATATGGACTTCCGTTTGATCTCATCTGCATTCCAATTGTTACAGTAATGATGGTATTTTTGTTGCCTTTGGCCTGGGGAAGTTAACAATACCTCTCAAAATTAATTATCTCATACATGACCAATAATCTCTAAACAGTATTGACTTGCAAATCAATCAATCTAAAATTTGGAATATTTAGCCAATATGTATGGTTATAATCTCATGTTAAAGTCGCCATACAAGATTACAATTGTCAAGTCAAATCTTTATTCTGTTTGATCCCTTGATTTCTATATCTTATATGATATACAAAGAATCAGTAGGTTCTTATCTAATTTTTCTTGGGTATTTTCATGGATAAGATTAAGCAAAATTCTCCTGTTTTATTTTACTTTAATCATTCAAAAAAATGGCTTGTAAAAATCTCAAAAAAAGAATCTCTTCATACTCATATTGGTGTGATTAAACATACTGATGCAATAGGAAAAGAATATGGTTCTCGTCTAATAACAAACAAGGACAAGTATGTCTATCTTCTAAAACCTACTATCTATGATTATATTATGAAAATTCAACATGGTACTCAGATTGTTTATCCAAAAGACATTGGATACATAATTGCACGAGCCGGAATTACCAGTGGTCAAAAAATTATCGAAATTGGAACTGGTAGTGGTTCTCTAACTTCATTTGTTGCAAGTGTTGTAAAACCTCGTGGACATGTTTACACTTATGATGTAGATGAAAATTTTATGAAGATTGCAGAAAAAAATATCCATAAAGCAGGAGTCTCAAAATATGTTACACAAGAAAAGTTAGATTTGAAAACTGCCAAGAAATTACCATTTGATGATGCTGATATTGCACTAATCGATTTAGGTGATCCGTGGACTGTAATCCCTCAGATTCGAAAAATGCTGAAGGGAAGTGGAGCAATTTTTGCCATCTGTCCTACAATGAATCAATTAGAAAAATTGACTCTTGCATTGGTAGAAAACGAATTCACAGATATTGAGTCCACTGAGCATATTTTGCGAACCATTGAGGCAAGAGAAGGAAAAACAAGACATTCATTTCAAGGCATTGGTCATACTACTTACTTATGCTATGCTCGAAAAGCCTTCTTTGAGCGAGGTTCTAAAAAATCGAAACCTACCAAAAAATCTCGTACATTGTCCTCAAGGTAATACCAAAACAAGATTTATTCCTCTTTGTTTGACAGTCATATTGTGATAAGAAAATCTCTTCAACTTTCAGATATTAAGAAATTCATTCCGCCACGTAAATCAAACTCTAGAAAGGGAGACAATGGAGTAGTTTTGGTAGTAGGAGGAAGCTACATCTATCATGGAGCGCCTATTTTATCATCAATTGCTTCATTACGCTGCGGAACAGACTTGGTGTACACTGCTATTCCAAAGATCAACGTTACACCAACAAGAGCAATCTCTCCAAATCTTATTGTAATTCCCTTAGTTGATCAAAAATTAACGCGGGGTGCTGTGAATAAACTGCTTGGTGCATTACCACGAAATCTTGATTCTGCAACTATTGGTATGGGACTTGCAATTCAAGAAAAAACTGCATTGATAAATCTGATAAAATCACTACTTGATAGAGATGTTCGTCTTTCTTTGGATGCAAGTGCATTGATTCCAGAAGTTTTACCGTTTTTACCTGACAAAAATGTTGTAGTGACTCCTCATGCAGGAGAGTTTAAGAGATTATTTGGGATTTTACCTCCAGATTCTAAAAAAGAAAGAATCTCTCTTGTTGAAAAAAATGCTAAAGAGAATGGAATTACTGTTTTGTTAAAAGGTTCTACTGATATCATATCTGATGGAAATACCACTTTTCTTATTGAGAAGAAAACTCCTGGAATGACCGTTGGTGGTACTGGTGATGTGTTGTCTGGATTAGTGGCAGGTATGCTTTCAAAAAATCGTAATACTTTGGAATCTTGTGCAGCAGCCACATTTATCAATGGACTTGCTGGAAAGTCTGCTCAAAAAAAGCTAGGATTGCACATGACTTCTATGGATCTATTAGAAGAACTTGCCAGTGTAATGAAACCTTTTGATAAAATTGTATAGTGATATGAATACTCTCAAGTATGTAAATTCCCACATGAAAAATCTTGTTTCAGATTTACAAATTTTAATTAGACAACCTAGTGTTTCTGCCAAAAATGAAGGAATTGAAGAATGTGCAAAACTTGTCAAAAAATTATTGATAAAATCCGGAATAAAATCTGAAATTCTGAGATTGAAAAAAAATGTTGCGCCAATAGTTTATGGGGAAATCAAATCAAAATCAAATCCATCAAAAACATTACTGTTTTACAATCATTATGATGTTCAACCTGCAGAACCCTTTGATCAGTGGGATTTTCCACCATTTAGTGGTAAAATAAAGGGAAACAAGATCTTCGGTCGTGGTTCTACTGATGATAAGGGCGAATTAATTACAAGAATCAAAGCAGTTGAGGCATTTTTAAAAACTACTGGAGATGTACCATGTAATATTAAATTTGTAATAGAAGGCGAAGAAGAAACTGGAAGTGCACATATTGAAGATTATTTAAAAAAACACAAAAAGAAATTTTCTTGTGATGGTGTAATATGGGAATTCGGATATGTTGATCCTAAAAATAAACCAATTATTAGTTTGGGAATGAAAGGGCTTCTTTTTGTTGAATTGTCTGTTGTGGAATCTATTCGTGATGCTCATTCAAGTTTGGCAGTATTAATCAAAAACCCTGCATGGAGATTAATTGAAGCACTAAAAACAATTCGAGATAAGAATGGAAAAATTCTCATTAAAGATTGGTACAAAGATGTAAAGCCTTTATCAAAAACTGATTTAGAACTTATTTCCAAAGAACCGTTTGATGAAAAATCCTTCAAAAAAGAATTTGACATTGATTCATTTGTTGATAATATGCGTGGTATGGATGCAAAAAAAGCATTGGTATCTGGTGCAACATGTAATATTGCCGGATTTGTTTCAGGTTATACTGGGGAAGGTGCAAAAACTGTTCTACCAGGAAAGGCTCTAGTGAAAATTGATTTTAGACTTGTTCCTCAAATGGATCCTAAAAAACAAATTTCAAGACTCAAAAATCATTTAAAATCAAAAGGATTTTCTGATATTAACATCAAAGTTTTTCACGGCGAGGCTGCTGTAAGAACAAATCCTTCTGACCCATTTGTCACTACAGTAAAGGATGCTGCCGATGAGTCTTTTGGAAACTCTATTCTTAATGTTTCAAATGCTGGAACTGGACCGATGTTCTCTTTTACTAATATCCTAAAATCTCCTTGCATCTCAATTGGTAGTACATACATATTTTCTCGAATACATTCTCCAAACGAATTTGCCCGAATTGATTTACTTCAAAAAACTACAAAATGCATCTGCTTAATAATGGAAAAATTTGGAAAAAATTAGTGTAGGTATCTTGGCAGTTTTTTGATAATATGGGCCAATGATGCTCTTCCGGGACCTGCAGCAATCACCACTAAAGATCCTGCAAGTAATATGAGATCTAATTCATATGCCCCATCTCCTGTCAAACTAGCTGCTTTTTTGACGTAGAAAATTGCCCCAATCATAATTATTGAAATCATAGAAGCAGAAATTCTAGTTAATACTCCAACGATCAAAAGAATTCCTGGTATCAATTCTGCTAATGCTATGGGAATCTGCATCTCTGGAGGCAAACCTAAAGGTCCTGTTAGAAATCCTGCAAATCCTGGATTAAATTTCCCAGATCCATGAACTATGAAAATTACTCCTATGGCTGCTCTGAGGCCAAAGTTTGTAATGTCATTTAATTTTGTTTCATGGATGCTTGCTCCTACCATACAGCAAGACCTTTTTCACTCTATAAATTAATTATTCGTAAATTATACGAAAAAGGAGAAAGCCCTTTATTATGCTCTAAAATCATTTGAAATATGTCAATGTACATGCCAGGGGCAACTGCAGTGGGAATAACATTTGATGGCGGCATTGTTCTTGCCAGCGAAAAAAGAATAGCCTTTGGAAATTTCTTGGTTAGCAAGTCATCAAAGAAAACTTTTCCTATTACTCCCAAAGTAGGTGCTACGTGTGCTGGTCTTGTGGCTGACATGCAAATTCTTACTTTACAAATTGCTGCACTTGCAAAAATTAGAAAAATGGAATTAAAAAGAGATATTCCTCCAAACACCATCGCAAAGATGATGTCAAATATGATGTATGAAAGAAGATTCTTTCCACTTTTAACTCAAGTAATTGTTGCTGGTAATGTTGACAAACCAATACTGTATACACTTGATCCCTTAGGTTCTGTCCTTCCAGACGAATACGCTGCAGTAGGAACAGGAGCTGAAATGGCATTGGGAGTTTTGGATCCACAATTCAAACCAAACATGACAAAGGATGATGCAATCGATTTGGCCAAAAAGGCAGTTCGTTCAGCAGCACTTAGAGACTCTGCAAGTGGTGATGGGTTAGATATTCTTATTATTACAAATGAAGGAACTGAAGAGTTTACTGAAAAAATAAATTAATCGTAAAGAGTTTTTCCAATTTCCCAGAATTTATCAGAAATATAATGCATGTTTTTTACAACCTCTCCTTTTTCCATATTATCAAGCTCTTGACTTGAAACAATTGATTTTCCAACTGCTAAAAATTTGTGTTGTGACTCTTCTATAATGCATACTATATTGTCTTTTTCAAAATCAGAATAATTTTTTATTCCTGGTCTCATTACATTGGCACCTTTACACATAAACTTTACAGCTCCCATGTCTACCATAACATAGGGGAATTTTTCAAGAGTACTAGTTTCTGATAAGAATGGCATGTATTCTTCATCTATTTTCAGAATTTTGATTCCTTGTCCTGTAATAATCTGAGCTTCATTTGAAATTTGGTGTACTTTAAGATTTTTTATTTTAGGAACATCAATTGCCCATTTTTCTGATAGTTTTTTTAAAAGTGCAGATGTCTCACTTTTTGAAATTAAGTTTGACTTCAAGTTCTAGATATCTCTTGTCTTATGTCTAACAAATCTCTGAGTATAGAACTTGCTGTCTCTATTCCTCCAGCTCCTCTTCCAATTATTGTCTGAGTACCTGAATGCTCTGATGTAAATGCAATTGCATTAAGGGTTCCATTAACACATAAAGGATCTTCAATTGAAATTTCTTTAGGAGTTACCTCAAGTTCTTTATTGCATGATGCTATTAGTTTGACTGCGCACTTGTTCTTGGCTGCTTTTTTGATATCATCTGTGGTAACTTTGCGAATACCTATGCACTTGATATCCGGCATTGTAACTTTCATATCCATCACCCAATTTGCCAGAATCACTAATTTTGCAGCAGCATCAAGACCATCTAAATCCAAAGTTTCATCTGCTTCAACATATCCTTTATCTTTGGCATCCTTTAGCGCAGCATCAAATGATAGTCCATTTGCCATATTTGTTAAAATGTAATTTGTAGTGCCGTTTAGAATGCCTGCAAATGATGTGATTCTTTCACCTTTGAGGCTATTTTTTGCATAATCTAAAATTGGAGTGCCTCCACCAACCGTTCCACTGAATTTGAACATAACTTGATTATATGTGGCTAGTTCCATAAGGGAAGGAAATGCTAATGCTAACGGACCTTTGTTTACAGATATTACATGCATTTTATGCTTCATTGCATTTGTAATGTGTGTCATTCCAGGTTCTGCATCATTGTAGTTACTTGCCGTAGTTTCAATTAGTACATCTGCATCCAGATTTTTTATCATGTCTATTCCTGACATCTGGTTTTTTGTTTTTGCATAGTCTTTTACAGTTTGAAATTTTTTCTTTACTTCAATTAATTTTTCCAAGTCTAGTCCTGATGAATCAACAGCACTGCCTTTGCTGTCAAATACTCCTACTACTCTTGGCTTTAGTCCATATTTTGCATAGAGGTCCTCTGATCTTGAAACAAATAGTTTGACTAAACTTTGGCCAACCACACCAAATCCGCAAAGTATTATTCTCAAATTACTTCTTTCCTTTTTGATTTGTGATCTTTGCTCATTTAACTCACTCTGATTTTCTTACCATTAGTGGAGTTTTATTAATAATTTTTGAATGAAATTGAAATTTTTTCAAATGAGAATTTTCAAACCAACTTATTCCTCACTTTTACTCAGATCTAATGAAATAGAGTTTATGCAATATCTGAGATTGGTGGGTTTTGGCCCATCATCAAATACATGTCCTAAATGAGCACCACATTTCATACAATTTACCTCTGTTCGAGCCATTCCATATGATGTGTCTGATAGATATTCTATTTTTTCATCTGAAATTGGCTCCCAAAAACTTGGCCATCCTGAGCCTGAATCAAATTTTGTATCTGATTTGAATAATGGTTCATCACAACAAACACACTTGTAGATTCCTTTTTCTTTGATGTAACAATATTTCCCACTAAATGGCGGCTCTGTTCCTTTATTGATACATATCTCATACTGCTCTGGAGTCAGCTCTGATTTCCATTCTTCAGGAGTTTTTGAAATCTTTTCTGACATGATATATTTTATTTTTAATAATATTAGAATATTATCTGTTTAGCTTTTTTTTCTTTTCAGCAGTTCTTTTTTCTGATTCAAATCTTTCTAAATCATATTCTTTTAAATCTGCAAATTTAATTATTTTACAAAGATTCGGATGAACTCTATTGATCTCATTATACATTTGTTGGGCAACTCTTCTGTAATCTTTATGTCCTTGTGGCACAGTTCGTAATTCTATAAGATGACAAGCTTCACGTAAATTGAATTTCATAAAGTATGGATAATTGTATGCAAAATTTACAACATATTGGGCTTGTTCTGGAAATTTTTTTCTAATTTTATCAAATGTTTGTTTAGTCCTATCCATACACTCCTTAAACTCTTTTTTAATTCCTAAAATTTTGATTTCTTCTGGTATGTTATATCCATGTTCTGTGGTTAACAATTGTCTTTGCAATGTTAAAGCTCTATGCCTATGTAAATCTCTAAACATTCCAAAATTATTAAGAAGATCAAAAGTATAGTATGTATTTTCAAAAGCTCTTGGCGGTCTATGTCTTCTGTTTTTTCTTAATTTTGTAAATGAATTGATTATTTTACTTTTATCTTCCTTTGGCATTTTTTTCACTTGTTGTAAAATATTTTGATATGATGTACTCGGTGATTGCTCATACATTATACTTGTAATTATTTTGTTAATGGCATCCTTCTCTGATTCATAATCTACAAGTTTAGTGTGAACTCCCACAACTTTTTTTGGTTTGATTTCTTTTTGTGTTATTTTCCTTGTAGTTTTTCTCAAGTCTCTAAGATATTCTTGCAGGGCTTTTCCGTATTTGTCATCAGCTCTTCGCACAAAAGATTTGATTGTTGTATCCAACTCTTTTTTAATTTTTGAGGCTAAATTTCTCTCTTCATATAGGTCAGATGAGCCTAAAACTGTTAACATATATTCAAATGCCCTACCATTTCCAGTAAGTCCTACATTAGTTAGAGTTGATGCTGGTAAAAGACCCCTGAGAATATCTAGTGCTTTTGCTTTTGTGGATCCTCTATAAATCATAGTTGCCGATTTGATATCTTTTTCATCTCTTAATTTTGAAAATGATCTTTCCTTATTTTCTTTAGAGTCTTTGAAAGAATATTTTTCAATTGGATATTTTTCTCTTACATAATTTATCATAGGTTCAATATTTTTTGAATAGACATCAAACGAAAAATTACACGTATCTAAATACAAATCCGCAAATTTTGATTTCATTATTTCTGGATCTCGATAGAATCTATACTGTCCATTTGTTTTCTTATTCCATGCAACATATCTTGATGATTTTTCTAAATAGGATAAACCTATTCTTCTATCTTCAATTTTTTTTACTGCAATATTTGATAACCCTTCAATTGCAATTTGTGCTTCACCCAATTCTGCTACAGAATCATCTCCGTATTCTAATAGAACTCTGTTGTAGAATTCTTCTCCTCTGTTTTTATTTTTTAAAAATTCATCTAAGAATATTCTTCGCATGCTCTTATCGGTTCTACTATACCTTGACATTAGAGCTCCACGATCTACTTGTTGTGGAGTTGTTATTGCAAAGACATTATCATCTGTATTTGAAAAGTGATCTGACAGAATCTTCTTTTCATTAATTGTAAACTCTGACAATAAATTTCAAAAGTTTATCAATTATTAATAGTCTATTTCTTTTTTCCAATTTGAATTAGATCTGGAGCTTGTGTTTTCTCCATTCCTTTTGTCTGCCATCTTAATAGAACTTCTTTGAATGCATTTGCATCCATTTCGTTTTCTGTATACATTAATGCTGTAATCCATCTTCCTTTACCTGCTTTTCCGCCAACTGAATTCATCCAAAAGTTACTTGGAAGAGTTTCCATTGCTTTATTGTTCGGTTCTTTGGTGATATCGATCCATCTCTTTGAGACAAAATACAAAATTTGTTCTAATTCTTCACGTTGAATCATAATGTTTCCTGATTGTCATTGAATTTTAAAATTTCTCAAAAAATCGTGATTTTGAGTTAGTAAAAATAATCTTACCAAAACTAGAAACCTTTCTAACACTTTGTGGGTTATACAAATCTCTTAACCAGTACTCATGACCCACGACGATATCGATATTATCGGTAAAAACGTCAAAGACATGTACGGTACATTCATGGGTAAAGTAGTTGGAACAATAACTGACATTGATGGAAGCATCCAATCAGTAGGGATTGACTGCGGTTCTCAGGGTTTACAGCAAATCCAATATGAGCAATTAGTAGTCCAAGGCGATGTTGTTATTTTTATTCCAAAATGGAGACTTGACTCACAAAGACTTCTACGCGAGAAACAACTAACCCTACGTCGTCTAAAGGCCTTGATAGATATTGTTTCTGAAAATGATGACATGAAATCAGATGCAGAAATAATTCATGAAAAATACAAGTCAAAACTTGTATCATTAGATGAAACAGAACATGAAATCAAAGCCAAACTTGAGGCAAGATTGACAGAGTTAGAAGAGCAAAGAAAGTCTGCAAAGATGTTGCTATTTGATGCAAAAGTACAATACAAGAGCAATGAAATCTCAGAATCAACATTTGAGACCGTGAAGTCATGCACAACAGAATTAATTGAGCATGTAACTCACGAAACGGCAGAAATCTCAAATGTTCAGAGAAGAATTGCAGATCTTGATATGGAAGTTCAAAGTACTATTGCACCTCCACAAGTACATCTACAAGAATCAGCCGTATCATATCTGGACAATTCTGAACAAGTAGTTCGGACCAGCCTTCCAGAGGCACCAACAGAACCAGTACCAGAACCTTCAGTACCTTTTACAGTTGAGGCTCAACAATCAATCCCAGAACCTCCAATTGAGACTGAAGCACTACCAACAATCCCAGAACCATCCCAACAGGTGAAAACAGAAACATCTGATGACAAAAATGATAACGACTGGCTTGCTAGAATGGAAGCACAATAATTTTTTTCATTTTTATTAAATTAAGAAAGATGGGGTCAAGCTCGATCTTCAGGCAATTTTTGTAAATGTCAATTTTTATGAATGGTTTAATCTCATTATCAAGATTATTTTGAAAAATTTTCAATAATGTTTTTGAGAATTTTACCTATTGGAATCTGTTAATTTGAATAAATGACTGATTTTAGCCTCAAAATTGCACTTTTTTCTTCTCTAGTTAAATTTAGAAAGTTCAAAATCTTAAGATCTTTGATGTCCAAACCTTATGAAATTGGCCTTGGAAACTATGACACTAAAACTAGAAAATCTGCAGAGTCTGATTTTGTGAGTTTTTGGGATGATCAGGCTAAAAATCTCTATTGGTTTTCTAAATGGGATAAAACGCTTGACTGGAATCCTCCTTTTGCAAAATGGTTTGAAGGCGGGAAAATTAATGCTTCTTACAATGCATTGGATGTTCATCAAAAAACAAAATTTGACAAACCTGCAATTCTATGGGAAGGAGAAAACGGAGATTCTAAAATCTTAACATACAAGGATATGTGGATTCAAGTTCAAAAACTTGCCAATGTTTTAAAATCTCTAGGTGTAGAAAAAGGTGATAGAGTTACAATTTATCTCCCGATGATTCCCGAACTGCCAATCTCTATGCTAGCATGTTCTAGAATTGGAGCAACACATACTGTTATTTTCTCCGGATTCAGTGCATCATCAATTAGAGATAGAATTGATGATTCAAAATCTAAAATAGTTATCACTGCTGATGGTGGATATAGACGTGGTTCTGTTGTTAAACTAAAAGAAGTTGTAGATGAAGCAATACAAGATTTTGATTTTGTAAATAACGTTATTATTTTTGAAAGAACTAAAACTAAAATCAAAATTAATGAAAAAGATAAACTTTGGAATGATTTAATGCAAAATGCATCAGAAAAATGTAACGCTGAGCAACTAGATAGCTTACACCCTCTTTACATCTTATACACATCTGGAACAACTGGAAAACCTAAAGGAGTTTTACATGGAACAGGTGGGTATCTTACACATTTGTACTCCACATTCAAATGGGCATTTGACATTAAAGACTCTGATGTATTTTTTTGCACTGCAGATATTGGATGGGTGACAGGTCACAGCTATGTTGTATATGCTCCGTTGCTTCATGGTGCCACAGAAGTAATGTATGAAGGAGCACCTGATTTTCCTGATGCTTCAAGAATGTGGAATATAATTCAAAAATACAAGGTGACAATATTTTACACCACTCCTACAGCACTGCGAATGTTTATGAAATTTGGAGATGATATTCCAAACTCTTTTGATCTCTCATCAATTCGACTACTTGGTACGGTTGGTGAGCCTATTAATCCCGAGGTCTGGAAATGGTACTTTAAAGTAATTGGAAAAGAAAAATGTCCAATTATTGATACTTGGTGGCAAACAGAAACAGGTGGCATGTTGATTTCCCCTCTGCCTGGACTAGAGACAATCCCTCTAAAACCTGGTTCTGGGACAAAACCAATTCCAGGAATTTCAATTTCAGTTGTTGATGAAAAAGGAAATGATCTTCCTGATAACACCAAGGGATATCTTTTAATCAAAAACCCATGGCCTGGAATGCTTTTGACATTATGGGGCGATAATGAAAAATACAAAAAAGTTTACTGGTCAAAATATGAAAATTATTACTATCCAGGTGATTATGCAATTAAAGATGAAGATGGATACTTTTGGTTACTTGGAAGAGCTGATGATGTACTAAAGGTTGCAGGACATAGAATAGGTACTGCAGAATTAGAAAGTTGTATTGTATCCCATGATGATGTTGCAGAATCTGCAGTTTGTGGAATTCCTGATGAAGTAAAAGGTGAGGTAATTATTGCATTTGCTGTTCTAAAAGAAAACGTAGATAAAAATTCTGATGTCTTAGAAAAAGAATTAATTTCAAAAATTAGAGAAGATATTGGAGCTATTGCAACTCCAAAACAAATCTATTTTGTCTCAAAACTTCCAAAGACTAGAAGTGGAAAAATTATGAGAAGACTCCTAAAGGCAATAGCAAATAGTGATAAGATTGGCGATATTAGTACTCTAGAAGATGGTGCTGCAGTGACCGAAGTTCAAACAGCTTTTGAGGAACTGCAAAAGTCAATTAAAAACAAATAACTCTGTTATTCTTTTTTTAGTGATTTAAGATCTATTTCTAATAACATATCAAACATTTTTTTCAAGCCATTGTACTCTGATTTTGAATTTTCATCAAACTGTTCATAATCTTTATTTTTAATCTCATCGAGTCTGTTTTTTGCCTCTTTGAAATAGTTTTCAAATTCTGTAATTTTTTCATCACTGAGTTCATTTACATCAAAAATAACGGTATTGCTCCCAATGAGATTTTTTTTCTCATCATAAAGACTTGTTGCTTGTAATACTCCTGGGAATTCTCCTCCGTCTTGTTTTTTAAATATGATTTTTCTATCTACTACTTTGCCTGTCTCAAACCATGTTTTAAGAGACTCATTCATGGCCTCCCAAGATTCTTTTGGCACATGCTCAAAAATTGGCTTTCCCAAAATTTCTGACTTTGCATATCCTAGTTTTGCAGCATACGTTGAATTGCAGTCAAGAATAATCCCAATAGAATTGACTCTTCGCCACATTATTGGAGCGTCTTTGAGAATCTTCCTTGCCTCTGTTTGTAGCACTTTATGAATTTCTCTTATCTTATTATTAAATTAAAATTTCAAGTGAACCACTGATCCAAGTTATGACTTTTCTTTTCAATTGCTTTTTTTAGTCGATTAAGAGATGATTGTACTCTGTCTTCTGAAAAACTTCTCTCTCTTACTAGATAATTTGTAATTCCTTCATAGTCAACTTTGTCAAAAATTATCTCATCTACTTTTGCTACATTTGGTTCCAAAAAGATTTTTCTTATTTGGTTAAAATCTATTTCTTTTAGTTGTTCTTGGATTTGTGGAATATCTTCTAATCTTTTATGTTGTTTTATCATTTTTAATGCAGTCTTTGGACCTACTCTTTCAAATCCGTCTGGATTAAAATCAGTTCCAATTAAAATTCCTACATCGACTAATTCTTCTCTTGTTAATCCTAACATCTCTAATGTTTTTTGAGTCTCTATAACTTCAGGCTCAATGTCAATGTATGTATTTCTGTTTGGAATTTTTCTTCTTCCACTATTTGTAAAATTTCTTACAAGTCTTTTTGCACCAAACAACACAGAATCAAAATCCTGACTTGCTGAAGCAAAAGCTTGTCCTGTGTTGGTCAAGTGCGCAGCAGTTGATTCTCCTTCTGATGGTGCATCAATAAATGGAATTCCAAAAAATTTTAGTAACGTCTTTGAATCATCTACCATTCCATCTTTCATACTTGTAGTTTGTTGTGCATATTTTCTTGCATCTTCTAGATTTCCTTCAGCTATTGCTTTTTCATATTTTACAGTGGCATCTTTTTTGATCTGTTTTCTTCTTTCAATCTCTGCTGTCTTTAGAGAGGGTGGCTTTCCATCAAAAACATAGACTGGTTTTATACCTAAAGATAAGAAATTGATATTTCTGTATAATAATCCGCTTAGGTGACTGGTAATTCTTCCTTCCGAATCTGATAACTGCATCCCATCAGGACCTCTAATTATTGCCAGAAACTGATAAATGGCATTATATGCATCAATTGCAATTACTTTGTTTGAAAAAGATTCTAGTTTTGTTTTTTCCCTGACTACAAGAGATTTTAGATTTAACCCCATTTCTTGACTTTTCTTAATTTTTGAGGTATTTTGTGTTTGTCCTTATTTTGAAACAAAGGAAATACCCATATTTTGAGAATATTTTTTAAAATTATGCAAAACTGGTTTCTTTGGGCAGGAATCAGCTTCATTATTGGTGGCATTGTAAGCTGGGCCCTTACTATCGGTGCTACTGAAGCAGTTAGTTTTCAAGAGGATCTTTCAGGATATGCCATTGGTTGGATTCTTGTCGGTATTGTCTTGATTGGAGTTGGTTTTATCAAACGTAAGAAATAATTTTTTTGCATTCATCAATTAATCCACATTTTACAATCTATTTTTATTAATTGCTTCAAAGAATCCTTTGTTATGAAAAATTTTGATTTGCCTGAACATCTTTCTGATAAAATTTATGAAATTAAAACTGATGAAACGCAAAATGTAACAAAATTCATTTCATACTTTCCATTATCTGAAAATGAGAAAAAAGAGATTCAAAACTTGTTAGGGTCAAAGTTATCAAGTGATGATTTTCATTCTATCTTTTCTGATCAAATATCTGATGAAGAATGGAATAAATCTAAAGTACAAATCAAGGAAAAATTTCAAAATGAACTCTTTGATATTGACAAAATTTGATTTTTGGTATTTTCTCGAGTTCTGATTTGCTTTATTATGGAGATAATCTCAGATTAAATGCCAGGTTAGCCAAGTGGTAAGGCGGCCGTCTCGAAAACGGCTACGCGTAAGCGTGCAGGGGTTCGAATCCCTTACCTGGCGTATACTATTATGTTGTTGCTCCCTTCTGACAAAAATCCTGCCTTAAATGAAAACCAGACATCTGTTCATGTGGTAAAAAGCGATGCTGGCAATGACAAGAAGACTCTGGGTTATGATGATTCTGGTGATATCTACAACTATCCAAGAAAGATAAGATGGGCAAAAAATCGTTTTGCCAAGATGCATGAAGGACAAAAATGTATCCAATTCCTTGACAAACTAAAACTAGTAGGATTATCTGATGCACGCCTCTGCTATTACGGCGATCGACTCCCATTGATACTTGCAGAATTTGAAAAACTGCACCTCAAGCTAAAAAACGCCAAAAAAATCCAATGCGAGTCCATACTCTCTAATCTAATATCTCAAAAAAACTATTCCGGTGAGACAAAGTCTGCATATGCATTGACCTTACAGAGATTGGTCCACTTTGCAAAGACTGGAGACATTGGGGACAAGAAGAGAGGATACGTAAACGAGGTTGAGTGGATCTCTCCTTCAAGATATCAGGACAAAAACAAACAAGGAATACAGCCAAAAGATCTGCTTACCCTTGATGAACTAAATGCAATAATCAACCAGACTACAAACAAGCGAGACAGGGCCATGTTTTGGGTATTGTTTGAAGGGGCATTTCGTCCAGGAGAGCTGTTGCATTTGCGAGTTGGTGGCATTGACTTTAGGGATGACCATGTCATGGTCAGTACATTTGGCAAGACTGGAAGCAAAAGTGTTGCACTGGTAGTGTCATTCAAGCCTCTCTTGGAGTGGCTTGATGAGCACCCACTAAAAGATGACCCTAATGCACCGTTATGGTATTCCTTATGGAAGTCCTCAAAAACAAAGCGTGTATCTTATGGTTATCTACGAGAGCATCTCAAAAGATGCAAGGAAAAAGCGGGAATAAAAAAACGAGTCTGGAACTATCTGATGAGGCACTCTCAACTTACACACTTGGCAAAAAAACTCTCTGATCAGACGCTGCGTGTGTACGGCAATTGGAAACCAGGATCAAAGATGACTGCAAGATACGTGCATCTTTCTGGCAAGGATGCAGAAAACGCAATTTTGGAGCTTCACGGAATAAAGCAAAAAGACAACTCTAATGCCATTGCCCAGCTAAAAAAATGCCCACGTTGTGAGCACGATAACACCCCTGAAAGACAGAGGTGTGCAAAATGCGGTTATATTCTTGATGCAAAACTGTTAGAAAAGACTACCGTATCCCAACAGCACACTATGGATTCTATTGTACATAGACTGGAGAATGTGGAAAAACTTGGAGACAAGATTGATTTGATATTTGAGGAATTGCTCAAGCAAAGGACTGATAACTAAAGGACTCATTGTGCAATGTCTGATCTTATCTTTTTTATTTCATTTCTGTATTGGTCCACTGATTTTTTTAATTCAAGCAATTTGTTTTTTGGAATGTGGATTATCTCTTCCATGTTGGTAAATGCTCAATTTAATTTAAGCACAATTCTTGCCAAACACTGTGGTTCACATTCAAAAGAATCCCAGTCTTTTTATGCAAACGAGGGTTATTCTAATTGATGCTTTCACAAAATAATCAAAAATTCCCAAAAGGAGTTCAGATTCCGTTTTTGAAGAAAATGTTAAAAGAAAATCAAAAGACATTGGTACAACTAGAAAATAATTTTGATGAAAGTACGGGAAAACAACAAGAAATATTACAAACACTAGAAAAAATATCGAAAACAAAATCAAACATTTCAGAACTTATAACGGCAATAGATTATTCGAAAAATACGGAATATTTTAGACATCTAAACATACCTCAAAATATTCCGGATGAACACATTTGGAATGATGCATGGTATGATGAGAAAAGAAATGCATGGGTTACATTAAACGATTATTTCTTCCAGTTAGAAAATTCCAGAACTAGAGAAATTCAAGTAAAATATGAAACAGAAAATATCTCAAATGTTGGGATTGTTGTTGAAGATGAAAAAATTCAGTTTAGATATGGGCTGCCCTCTATTTTACAAAAAAATGATAAAAATAAACCAACCTGGTTTGCCCTTCCAACATTATTTGATGTAATGCTAACCAAAGAGATTGTTAAAGGAACTCTAAAACCTAAAAATCAAGAAAATGCATTTTTGTATACTTCTGGATCTGAAGCATGGATTAGTGTATTGGGAAGATATCTTACTGAACAAGAATATCTGTTTGCTTGTGAATTTATGATAGGTTTGGTGAAAACCCCATTGAATGTCTTGAGAGCCAATGCAGGTAGACACTATGATTCTAAAGAGTACAAAAAGACCATGAAACAATGGGAAAGAGAACAAAAGAAAAATAATTAATTTTTTTATATTCTATTTTGAAAAGTCTGTCCTTGACTCACTTTAGCTTCATCAACAATCTTTTCTGCACTGAATGGGTGCTTTTCTAATTGTTCAACTAGTCTTTGATCAATCTGATTCTGTATCTCTGGTTTTATAGATTCAAAATTAGGTACATTATTTCTTTGAACATTGAGATATTCTTGTTGTCCTTCTAGTGTCCCAAACCTATTGTGAACTCTGTCAAGATTCTCCATATTGTCGATTAAATCTCCTGGATTCGTTACTGCCATGGCGGATTCTCCAGTCTCAGGCATTATGGCCTGTGTTGTTTCCACATTGATTTGTGGTGGATCCATCATTGCCATGGATTTTGAGATGTCATTGAGGGAATGATTTGCTGCACTGATCTGTCCTGCTTCAAATGCTTTGTTCATTCCAGCATTCTGAATGTCATGGACCATCGGATTTACTGCCTGTTCCATATGCATTACGTGCCCTGCTGCCTTCAGACTTCCTGCGGCAAGTCCTGTACTTCCGCCGTAAAAAGCTCCTTTTACTCCAGTCTTGAATTTCTCTCCAAATGAAATTGGTGTATGCTCAATTACTCCAGGTGTATTTGTTAATGCATCATTTCCAAAAGCCATTGGTGTACTTCCACTTGACACACGTCCCATTGAAGGGGAACCCATTCCTGCCATTCCTAGTTCCTGTGAAGAGATTGGTGGTCTCATTCCAGAGCCTTCTTTGCCTCCAAGACTTCCAAGACCTGCACTAGCCCCACTCATTCCAGCCATTGCAGCAGCTCCATCTGCTGTACTGCCCAACGACTTTGCAACACCACCTAGTGCACCCTGTCCTGCCATGCTTCCAACTATGGAGCCTGCCATTATTGCAGTAGACATCATCTGTCCAACTTGTGTCACAATGTTTCCCAGCATTGGTGCCAACATCACTGGAAAAAATACTGCCAAAAATCCCACTGCAAGGGACGCAAACCAGTCCTGCATTGCAGACAAGGTAGTCGAATCCAAGTATGCAAGACCCGTAGTCAATACAAGGGCGGAAAATACTGGCGCAATAGACAACCCAATCAGGTTCTTTACAAGCATGTCCTTGACTGACCTGAACATTGGAATCAGACTCAATGTGAGCAATAACGGAATCGACATTGCAATGATTATTGTAAGTAATATTCTGACTGTACTGATGATAAACATCATTGCAGTCATGAACATTACCGCAAATCCCTTGAACAATGCCAGAAACACATCTTTCATCATTCCTTGTGCAAATGCACCAGGATCAGTGAATGCCGAGGCCCATGCATCAAGATCAAAGATATCTACTGGTATTACACTTCCCATTGCACGCCATAGCTCCAGCGTCCTGTCTGCAGGATCATCGCCTGAGCCAAACGGATCAAGCAAAAATAATGAAAAATTCTCAATGATTATCGCGTAAATATCCCACACAAATGGGAACACCAAAAATACAATCAGAAACAAGACAATTTTTTTAAGGATTCCAATTGCAGTGCCGGGATGAATCCATCTTGCTACCTCAAAGACATAACCCAGAACTGCAATCATTGCAACGGCAACCAAAATTATTACCGAAATTGACACCAACAACCAGTAAAGGTCAATTCTCTCGTTTGTTGCAGGATTGCCAGCACCATCAAGTATCATATCCCCAGTTATTTCATCATAGTCAAAGAAGGTGGGCATGTCCGTGATTAGTTCAGGTACAAGCAAACCTCCCACCTCTACGAACCCCTGGGATATCCCAATTAGTGCGGCAAATATGATAAATGCAATCCCAATCATCAACGGAATTGAAAAGACAAACCCTTCATGCGATGAACGGAAATCAAACTTCACAAAAAATAATGAGTTATTTGCATAAAAGGAAAAAAATTTGCGATGAATGGCTCAGATTATGTTGGAGTACAATATGTGAGTGTATAGCTTGATAATTTTATCATTACCATACTTACATTTTTAGTAGTTGGTTCAAGATGAGACATTATTTCAAGGTGTTTTTTACTTTTTTCAAATATGAGTTGACTCTTTTCTAATAGTATTCTTAATTCAATGACATCAGCGGAAATATGTTGAAATTGATAAAATAATTGTATTATATTCTCAAATTATTTTCAATATGGATACTTTTTTTTAATTTAGAATTTTATGATAAAAGCAACAAAATTATAATTTTCCAAAAACTAAAAGAAAAGATCTAACAGAATGGATTTCTTTTATTGAACGAAGTTTGTTTAAATGTCCAAATTCTTTTTGCCTCATCTAAAATTTTATCATGGAATTCTTTTGAAATTTTTTTAGCAAAATTACTGTATTTTTTATTTAATTTTGAAGTAGAAGAATATGAATTTTTTAAACATGAATTACATGCTTGATGAAAAACAAATGGATATGTTGAAATTGTTCTCATCACATGATTATCTTGAATTTCAATCATTCTTTCTTTATTCCCTGAAATGTTATCACTTTCAAAATTTTTAAGTAAAAATTCCTTCATTTTATCATGATCTTCTGTACCAAAATTTTCTTCATAAAATTTATAGCAATCTTCTAATGATTTGGTTTTTGTTTCAACCATCCAATTAACACAACATCTTGGATATTCTAGTATGTCTCCTAGTCTCTTCTTGCCAGTCAATAATTGCCTAATTTCTGATTCTATTTTTTTATCATTAAAAATTAAAATCTGTTTACCACAACTAAAACTAGTTGCAAATTTCTTTATAATATTTTCTGGAACATAACATTTTGTTCTGATTTCGATTGGTATTTGTCTAATCAGGTATGTTTGCAATCCCATTTTCTCACTAATTTTTTTTAGTTGATTTAATGCATTAATTCTAGGTTTGAAATCTGGAACATGTTCAATTATAATATCGTCAATTTGGTCATCAGAACAATTTTCAAAATATTTACAGCTAACCAACGTAGTTTCATCATAGTATGATTTTCGAAGATTATTTTTCACTAATAATAAATGCAATTTTGTAAGTAATTCGTAATAATCAAAGCCTTTCTGTGACCATATAGGATTTGATATGTTCTCTCTAATACAATCAAGTTGTTCTTTAAGAGTTAACAAATCTATTATTTTTTTGAATTATAAATTCAAAATTGGAGGAAGTGTTTTTTTGAACTTGATTTTCTTGAATTTTATTTTTTCTTTTCTTATGGCATCCATTTTCATTGCTTGTTGTTTATTAACAACTGGTTTTAATTTTGGATATTCACTATATGTTCTTCCATTGATTACTCTACCCCCCGCTTTAGGTCGAAATCCTCCCCATTGTTTGAAAAATACTTTGACATTTTGTTTTTGGCACTGCTTGATTAGGTTTTGAATCCACTTTTTTTCTACTGGTCTGTAATGATGGCCACTTTCTCCTCCAATGATTGCCCAGTCAATACCTGACAAGTTTACTTTGTTTATGTCTTCTAATAATGGTTCAAAACTAATGAATTTAGTATAACATTTTACTTTACGTAGTTCTTTTATTCTCCACGTTGTTTGGTTGTCTTCTATACTTGTGCCCATCCAAATATTATTTGGTATTTGAAATCCAAAATAATTATAAAATAATTTTGAAAATTCTGCCATCTTTGATGGTCGCTTAGTCAATACTTGGTAGACATGCCAATGGGCTTTAGTCATAGTATCAAAACATTTTGCAATAAATTCCATTTCTGCTTCTTCATGGAATAGATCAGACATACTATTTACGAAAATTTTCTTAGGTTTCTTCCAACGAAGCGGTAACTCTACTTCATTATTGTGTTGAGTGAATTTGAAGTTGTTTTTGTATTTTTTAATTCCCATGGCTTTGAGCCTTTTCGACAGTGCTTCAGCATAGCAATTCTTACATCCTGAAGAGACTTTAGTACATCCAGTAGTTGGATTCCATGTGGCTTCAGTCCATTCTATTGCAGAATTATCAGCCAATTATTCTCACCATAAAAGTAGTCTATTTAAAGGATAAATCGAGTCCATTATGAATTCCATAGTCATTATTTTCACTAGATTATGATAATATTAAAGGAAAAACAATAGAAAAAATTAAGAATTTAAAATAAAATCAAATATAGTTGTCCGGAATTAATTCGACAGTTTGGCCTCTTGATCCCCATACCAACGCTAAACATGAAATTCTTCGTGAATATCTCAAACCTTGGTTTCCTATACTTTCAAGATTTGATGGGCGAATAGTATATCTTGATGGATTTGCTGGCCCTGGGGTTTATTCAAAAGGTGAAGAAGGTTCTCCTGTAATCGCTATACGTACCGCTGTAGAACATTCTATGAGAAAACATTTCAAAAAAATTGTTTTTTGGTTTATTGAAAAAGATAAGGACAGATGTAATAAATTACAAGAAGTGTTAAAATCTAAATTCCCAGAACTTGAAAACAAAGAAGATGATCAAATACTCTACCATGTTCAAAAATCTGAATTTGCACAATCCCTTGAAGAAACTTTAGACCAATTAGAAAATGATGGTGCAAAGTTAGCTCCAACTTTTGCTTTTTTAGATCCATTTGGATTTTCTGGTTTGCCAATGAACCTTATACAAAGAATGTTAAACTACAACAAATGTGAAGTGCTTGTTACTTTCATGTCTGGCTTCGTACTTAGATTTCATGACGAGCTACGAGAAAATGCATTGAATGGATTGTATGCATCTTCTTCTTGGAAAGACGTAGATGATTATGAAACACCCGATGAAAAACGTAAGTTTCTTTTAGAATTGTACGTACAACAACTAAAAAATGTTGGTGGTGCAAAATTTGTTAGAACATTTGAAATGATTGGTTCGGATAACAATACAATTTACCATCTGGTTTATGGAACAAAACATTGGAGAGGTTTAGAGGTAATCAAAAGAGCCATGCAGAAAGTTGGCCAAGGCGGTTATTACAAATTTTCAGACAGAACAAATCCTAATCAAACGTTTTTGTTAGATTATAATGATGAAGAATACTGGATTTCAGAGGTTGGAAAAATGATTTTTGAACATTTTAAAGGAAAAACGGTTCTTTTAGAAGAAATTCATGAGTATGTGATTACCGAAACTCCTTTTCTTTTTACTAAAACCAAAGTTTTACGACCATTGGAAAAAGCCATTCCACCCAAAATTATTAACGTAACTGATCGATCTACTAAACGATTAGATTATCCAGAAAAGTGTATGATTGAATTTGCTAAATAGATAACGCATTTTTTCCATAGCAACTGCAGGTTAATGGTTTGTAATCGAGTCCAATTTTAGACCACATTTCTGTAGTTTCCTTACACATGCTAATTTTGGATTGTGAATAGCCGATTGATGTTAATTTATCCATCAAAAATTGGTAGATTTCCATTCTTTGGTTAAATTCTAATTTTTTACCCCAGCTAGAATCTTCATTGAAGAAATTTGCCCATGACATGTCTATTTTGGCATTCTTTGCATACTTTATTGTCTTCCATAATCCTCTAGGTGTGCCTAAAATTATCCTTCTAGGCTCCAACTTTGAGAATAAATAATCTATAATTTCTTCGTAGTGTTTTTTCCATTCGAAGATTGGAAAAATTGGATCAATTCGTATTCGTGTGTCATATCCCATCGAATCAACCATCGATGCAGCAGCTATTCTATCGTATGGATCAGTAGCGGCCTTTTCCCATCTCTTTGCCACTGGAATTGCGTTTATACTCCATGAACATATTGTTTGTTTTCGTAATTTTTTCATAAGGAAATCAATATGATGAGTTCCCATTTTACTAAGTAATGCAACTTTGTGCGTTGATTGTTCTTCAAATTTATCTACAATCTTCTCCATCAACGATGGAAACATCAGAGAATCTGAAAGCTCACCTGTATTGAAAATAGATGGTGTTTTAATTTTTGCAAATGCCTCATCAATGGCTTTTAGAACGTGTTCCGATTTTAATGGACTTGGTTTCATATTTCCTCTCATTGTACCACGAAGATAACAATAGTTACAATCCAAAGGGCAACCATAAGCCCAACGTAACTCCCAAAATTTACCACAAGCAATATCTTTTGGTGTTTTATGAAAAAGACTTACAATCCCCTTTGCTATTTTTTCAGGAATCTTCTCTTCTAACTCTGGATGATTGACTCTGGAAATCTGTTGTAATGTCATGTAATCTTTTATCTTCTCAGAAAATTCTCCTCTTGATTCCCATTTCCGTCTTTTCATTGTTTCCCATGCTTTGTATGCTGCATTTCGTTGTCTTCTGGAAATTGAGATCTTGTCTTTTTTTTCAGTCAATGATAGGTTTACACTACTCTCTGTTTAAAAGATCAGGAACAGTTTGAGCTTTACTTGTGGTTTGTAATCATCTGATCGTATTTTTATGTATGATAATATGACTTTGATGTGTGACTTCTCTGACCTTCTATGGTGGTGTTAATGAAATTGGAGGAAATAAAATACTGCTGGAAGATAAAGATACCAAAGTTTTCTTAGATTTTGGCAAGAGTTTCTCAAGACGTGCAACCTATTTTGAGGAATATCTCAATCCTAGAACCTCCAATGGAATCGTAGATTTTCTGACCATGGGGCTAGTACCTGATATCCCAGGGGTTTATCGAGATGATTTGATGGTGATGGCGGGTAGAAAACCTCAAGAACCAGATATTGATGCAGTTCTTCTAACTCATGCTCATGCAGACCATGCTGATTACATTTCATTTCTGCATGAAGACATACCAATCCATATGGGCTCAGCATGTCATTTGATTCTCAAAGCATTATCAGAACGTGCATCAAGAACTATTGAAAAAGAAATTCTTGACTACAAACCAAGACCTTACAGTCTAAAAGATTCTCCCATCAGAAGAACAATTAATGAATTTAGAACTGGTGATAAATTCAAGGTTGGTTCATTAGAAGTAGAACCAATTCATGTAGATCACTCAGTACCTGGAGCCTATGGTTTCATTATTTGGACATCAGAAGGTCCAATTGCATATACTGGAGATATTAGACTACATGGAACACACTCTGAGATGACATGTGATTTTATCAATCGTGCAAAAGAAATAAAACCAATTGCATTAATCACTGAAGGAACTAGAATAACAGACAAAGAAACAGACGAATCTGAACAAAAAGTTTACCAAGAATCTAGTCAAACCGTGAATGAAACTAATAATCTAGTTTTTGCAGATTTTAATTTCAAAGATGTTGATAGACTTCGTACATTTTTTAATATTGCAAAACAGACAGGAAGAAAGTTTGTTGTAAAAATCAATGATGCTTATTTTTTAAAATATCTCTCACAAGATAAGCATCTTGATGTTCCAAATATTGACGATGAAGACATTATCATTTATCTTCCAAAAAGAGGATCTGGAACATACTCCGATAGAGATTACAAAGGTAAAGATAAAGAATTTTTAGATTTGCATAATACATGGACAGCTGAACAAATTGCTCAGAGACCAGATAAGGTGCTTTGTGCCATAGGATTTTACAGTTTTACTGCTCTAATTGACATGAAACTAAAACCGGGTGCAAGATATATCCACTCTTCATCTGAACCATATAATGAGGAACAAGAATTATCTCAGGAACGACTTAATGCATGGATTGATCACTTTGGTATGCATAAATTTCAGAGTCATTGCTCAGGTCATGCTAGAGGAAGTGATCTTCTCAAAGCAGTTTCAGAGATTGGTGGAAAACTCATTTTTCCAATTCACACTGAACATCCAGAGGTTTACAAAACTATTGAACAAAATGTAACTATGATTACTGAAGGAACTAAGTTCAGTCTTTAAAAATTTTGAAACTTATTTTAATAGCTGTTTCGATTTTTCATTTATTATGTCTAATTCTTTTTCAAGCATTGTTCGAATTTTTTTTCTTAATTGACCAGATGATTTTGTTGATAAACCAGAAAGATTTTGTTTAACAGTTTTTGCACATTTTATTCCTTCGTCAGACAGCAATTTGTGGATTTTATTTGAAGAATCGTATTTAAGGATATTAAATGAAAGAGGCAACTTATGAATATCTCTTGCTCCGCCAAACATACCTCTACTTTGAAATGGTTTAATTTTTTCGTCTAGGGTTTTTGAATTAAAAATAGAACAAAGATAGTATGCCTCCTCTTTAGAATCAGTTGTAAAGAAATATGTTGTTCCTTCAGCAAAAAAACCTTTAATCTTTAAACTATTTTCACCAACTGGGATTAAACTGATTTCATTATTTTCTATAACACAACTAGCAAGATAAGTTGCTGATTTCACATAAAGTACCGTGTATCCCTGAAAAGGATTTTGTGAAGAAAGATCTTTTTGATAATCAATTCTATCATAAATGGTCATATTTTTTCTGGATTTTACGGGTGCATTTTTCTCCCATTTTTTTTCTGCATCTTCTAAATATTTTGAAATTGATAATCCACTAATTTCAATTTGTTGCGAATTATCAAGTAATTTGACATTGTGTTCATCCATAAGTAATGGTACAACAATTACTCTTCGAGGTAGATTTCCAAATGGAACAACGTCTTTACTTAAAATTGACGTAGAAAGAAATTGTTTTTCCACATTACCTTTGAGCCTAATTTTATCCCAAGGATGCTTAGCATCTTTATTTTCAGATGATTCAACAAGAGGTTTTTCGGGGTTAAAACCAAGAAAACTATCACTTAAGAGATCTACAAACCAGAAACATCTAGGAATAATTTGGGCGCCTTGAGAAAATCTATCATAATAAAATGATTTTTCTTCCTTTCTTTCTACAGGAGAATATTCTAGTTTTTTGAATGTTAATACTGACTTTGCTGTTTCTAAATTGGAATTGTTTGACGGTAAATTGCCGCTCACATCATAAGATGTTATTGGATATTCCGTTGTTGAACCTTTTGTACCAAAAATTACGCATGATAATATTCTAAAAAGAGGAGTAACTTTTTCTAAATCATAAATTTGAGTTAATTTTATAGGAATTTTTTCAAATTTCAAAAAATTAGCATGTTGTGATGCAAAAAGAATTCCTTGAGGCATCACAAAAGATATTTTTCCTTTATTATCCAAATATTGATCTACACATTGAACAAAAAATAATGTAGCAAGATTCAAGTTAGAAATATTTTGACTTTTTCTCTTTTCTGTAAGTAGATAATGTTTACTACGTTCTCTTAGGTAGTCTTGATATTCCTCATTTTTCATATTGTTTAATCCTAACCATGGAGGATTTCCAATTAAGAGATCAACCTTTCGATAAGACACTGCAATAGGTTTGTACATATTTCGAAGAACATAAGTCCAAATTGAATTTGATTCTTCTTTTATAAGATCGAATAAAGTTTTTACATTTTGTTCCAAAATTATTAATTCTGATTTACTAACAACCTTCACTAATGATCGCTTAAAACTTTGGACAAGATTTTCATAAGCTCCATCTATTACAGTATTGTCTACATAACTAGATTCATATTTTCTATCATAGATTTTTTCAAATTCTATTCCATGAGTTCGTAAGCTATCAATCACCTGATCCATTTTTTGCATATTTTTTGCAATATCTACTGGAAATACAAATTTTTTATCTAAAGCAGTATATTCGAATAATGTAACGCCCAGTGCAACATCCATTTTTTTAGTTGGAACCTTGAGAGAATCGCTTAAGAAAACAGGTATGCTTATGGAGCCTGTTTTTGAAGATAACAAATCACGAAGTGCTAGAAGATAATTAGTTTTTGAAATAATAGCTGCTAATGGATGTACGTCAAAACCAATCACATTTTCAACTATGTGATTAAGAATTTCAGAATTGGATAATCTATCTTTTTTTAGTCTATCTATTTTGTATCTAATGGTTTTAAACAAAAAAGTCCCTGAACCACATGAAGGATCCATTACACTTGACAAAGGATTTTTTTGCAGAGATTCATCGATCATTTTCTCCGCAAGCCAATCAGGCGTGTAAAATTCACCCAAAAGCTTTCTTACATCGGGATCAACCAACTCTTGATAAAGTTCTTTTAAAACATCCTCATCAATCTTGTCTAAATCATAAACATAAAGCTCGTCAAGTAATTTTTCAAAAATCTTACTTGCTTGTTTACGAATAGTCACAAACATTATCCAAGTAAAAAAATCTTCCTCGAGAAAATTATTAATTCCATATTGAGTAAATGTATCTCCAAAAAGAATAGGCACAATTGAGTGATTTTGCCTTTGAGAATTTTTTGTTAATTTAATATGAACAAGTAATTTCACAAATGTTGAGAGATAAGTATGTTTGAAAAAAAGTTTTTTCTCATTTGGTTTGTCTCCATAAACAATTTCTAAATAACGAGCCCAACTATCATACTTTACTTTAACAGGTCTGTATTCGAAAACTTTGTTAAATAATTCTTCTAACTGTCTTCTCATTGCTGAAAATGTAGGACTATCTAATCCGAATCTTTTTTTTAGATCATCTGAAGTAGGAATTATTTTTTCAGAAGTAAAAAAATAAGAATCGAACCATAAAAAAACATCTCTAGGTGAACTGTTTTCTAAATTTATTTCATCAATTTTCTCAATTTCTTTAATTTTTTTATCTTCAAAAATCGGTTGGTATACTTGAAATCTAATACCATCGTTAGCTATTCCAAGATAATTTGCATCTGAATATCTTTCTTTAAACGCTTGAAAATATTTTTCTAATTCATCTTTTGCTTCTTCCAGGCTTTTTAACAAATCTTTCTTAAATTCAATTATTAAATTTCCAAATACTGCATCAATTCTACCTCTCATTTCTAATACTTCAGTTTTAATTGGAACTTCAAAATCTAGATCTTTAGACTCAATATCAAAAACTTTCTGAATGAAAGATGAAAATGCAACTGCTTTGGCATTTTCAGAATGTTTTAGTTTTACTTCTTCAATATACTTTGGAAGTTCCTCTTCTAAAAGTTCTAAAACCTTCACAATCAAAAATTGTCTGTGTGGTATATAGTACTACTCTTATAATTTTCAAGTCTTTCAATCCTGTCTAATGCCCCATCCAGCATTTTTTCAAATATCTTTCACTATTGCAAGTGAAATTCCAAAACAAATCAAAAACAGTGAAAATCCAAAATATTAATTGAGAGGAAGAAGAAAATACTGTCTATTCCAACGGTCTTGTATCAAACATCTCTTTTTCCTGTGTCGTTGGCATAAACTTTGCGTGAATCCTATGGTTCTTTGTGAGAAACAACGCATGTCCTGCATTAAATGCACGGATTTTGTTTGTCTCAGAATCAGACAATCTCAAGACATTTCTTGCAGTCTCTGCTGCTTGTTCCTCTAGACCCAAGATGATTTTGGTCTCCATGTTGTCAATGATTTTGCCAATTCCAGAGTCATCTTCCTTTGAGATGTCCTCCAGTCTTTGGGAGATGAATCCAAAGGTGATGTTCAGTTTCCGTCCCATGCGAACAATCATGTTGACATACTTTGCAGCATTCCTCATTCGCAGCAGCATCCAGGCCTCATCTATCAAGACAATCTTTCTTGTCCTTGCAGGCAAGTCGTTGCAAATCTTGAATATTTTGTTTAACAGTAACAACAAAATCATCTGTTCTGTCTCAGATCCTGTTGCCCCTTCCATTGACATTATCACTTTTTTCTGAGAGTTTAGTTTTGGTTTGCCCAGAATTATTCTAGACAGTGGACCTTTCTTCAGATTGATAAGGCTGTCCTTGTATTTTTTTGGAATCATTTCAAAGAATTCCTCAAAGGTTCTGGCCTTTCCACAGTATGTCTGGAACTGTCTCTTTACATCATCAGGCGCGTTTGTAATCTCAGATAAGATGTCTGCTGCATCCAATGGTTCCAGCAAAACAAACGGATCCAAACCAAGCTGATCTTTTTCATCCTTGAGATACAGTACATCCATTCCAAAAAAGTCAGCAATCTTGGAGTATTCCCCCATTGGGTCTATCACATAAACATGTGAATCAGGAAACCTTTGCAACAAACGATTCAGCAAAATCTTGACAGTAAATGACTTTCCTGAACCTGACTTGCCAATCACTGCAATGTTGTAGTTGGTGCGTTTTCCAATGTCAAATATTATCGGACCCTTGGAGTCCATGTTGATTCCCAATGGGATGCCATCAGGAATCTCTAGCATGTCAGCTGATGCAAACGAATACAAGATTGCACAGGAGCCACGGTCAAAAGTTATCTTTTTTCCAAATCCTTCATACAGCATGCTTGCTTGTTTGGCAGAAATTGCACTAAAATGCCCGCCATACCTCTTGAGGTGTTTCTTGAATGTCTTGCAGTTTTCCTTGAGTGATTTCCTGTCTTGTCCAATTACAGTGCAGTTTACGATAACCTCATAGAGTCGTGTTGTGTCTTTTCTCAAAGAGTTTTCAGCATTATCTGCTCTCTTGAATAACTCCGATGTTGCCCTGTTGGATTTTGCATCGTCATAGATGATGTTTTTGAATCGGACCATCCTGATTATTGCCTCGTCTTTGTCAAGCGGATTGTACCACATTTGTATCTGAGAGCAGATGTCAAAGACTTTGGTTATCCATGCATAAGGCAGAGTAGCAGGGATTCCATCAAGCGTAAATGTTCTTGAGAATATTTTCTCTCCAGTGTTGGCATTGTCGTCATCACTGTTTGTCTCATCTGGAATCATCTCAACAAGTTCCATCATGGAGAAATGCTCTTTTTTTATCTGAAATTGTGGAGGGGTAATACCTGAGATGTACTCTAGCCTGTTTTGCTCCAAGGTATCGGCAATTGGGGTATGTGATTCAAGGTGCACCTGCATTACAGGCATATTCTGAATTTGTCCTTCCACTGTAATTGGCACCATCCTCCTTGACATTGTGATTTTGATACGGTCATCAATAACATTGAGAATGTCAAAGAATTGTCCAAGTCTTTGTATCTGGGCCTCTTCTGACAGATTGATAAAGTTTGTAGGGATTATGCTGTAACTGAATGCAAACTTGTGGGGGGATGATTTTTTCTTTGATGATGGTATGTGTTGTTTTTTATTTGGATTATTTTTTTCAGAGTTTTTCTTGACAGATTGTTTGTCTGCAAATGGATTTAATTTCACGATTCATGATGAATCATTTACATAAAAGGCAACTATTAGCATTGCAATCACTGATATTTTTGACTCTCTAGAATTTCTTTGATGTTTTTTCTGTTATTACGCCATGCAACCAAATGAAAGACACCAACAATTCCTGCAAATATCGCACTTGATTGATAGTCAAAAAATAGTTTCACCCCAAAATCCCTTGGAAACATTAGAGATGGCAGAACAAAAATGAATGCTGACTCAATTAGTAACTGGATCATCACTGTAACCGATGTTCTGTACTTTGCATACAGAACTCTAAATATCGGATTTGCCTCGTACTGCAAAATCAACTGTTTTAAGGACAGTGTGATTTTCATGTCAAGTGACATCATGACAACCCAGAAACCATACAAGGGCATCACAATTCCCCAAAAATGCAGTTCAGGTCTGTCAAAAAATAATAAATAAAAAAAGAGAGGAGAAAACAAAAGTGAATAAAACAAGACTGGAAGAATTCTCTGTTTTTTCTTGAAGTCTGTTTTGTTGTTCATTTTGTCGTTTTCTTATACTATTGCGCCTTTTGCTCTTGCAGAGCCTAGTGGCAATGGAGGTAGAACCTTGTAGGTGACTCCCTTGTAGGCGCCAATGCCTATGAATGCAAGTGCAATTCCCACAAGCAAGAAGCTATAGCCGTCTCCAATTATGGTCTTGACTGCATCAGTCAGGAACACAGAAGCATCACCACAATGGTTTGCAGTGATTCCGCCCAAGATGCTGCCATCTACGATACAGAGCTCTTGTACGTTCACACCAAGCACGTCAGGTACAATGGTTGCAACGATGATTACTGCCACAAGGGCCACTACCAGCTTTATGAAAAAACCGCCAATGGATTCGCCTTCTTTCAGCTCACCGTCCTTTTTTCTAATCATTGAATAGTTATTCTGGTTTGTTTAAAAGGAGAAGACACAGTGGTTTATCCTAGACTGTTACTGTATGTTCATTATCATCATCATCTGCAGTTGCACTGATTTGATAGGCCACACCATGATTGTTCTCTAATACAAGTGAAATGACATTATTGGATTTTATTGCATATTGGGTTTGTTCTAGTTCTTTCCCGTCAAGCGTTATAATGACATGTTCTGTGATCTTTTCTTTGGATAATTCTGTTAAAGTCTGTTTTTTTGAAAGGCTCATTAGCATCTTTTCTACTGGATTATTGCTATCATCATAGTTTTGGTTCCGTTTTGTTTTTTTGTAAAGTGAGACATTGAGAATGTTTTGATCAGTGAGTTCTATTGTACTTGAGAATCTCTTGTCTTCTGAAGATTTTTGTGTATCTTTCTCTTGTAGTTCATCACTTTCATACTGTTCTTTTTGCTGTATGTCTTTTTTCTTGAATAGTAATGACTCTATCTCTGAGAGAGCCTGGTTTACCAATCCATTGTTGTTTTTTTGCAATTCTTTTTCTTGTTTTGAATTGAGTATGACATTATTATCAGTTTGTTGTGATTGTTTTTTCTTTTTCTTTTCAATGTATTCGTGCTTGACATCAAGTGAGGTTCCTCTTATCAAAAGCATCAGGTGGTTCTTTATCATCTGGTCTGCAGCCATTACTCTGGATCCAATCAACCCCAACCCTAAAAATACTGCAAAGATCAAACCGGCCACTATTACATTGTCAGTGGTCATAAAGACAAGAAATGTCACCAATATTCCTGAGAACAGTATGGCAGTCTGCCTGATTGATACCTTTCCTATGGGAAGTGAAATCGATTTTTGATTAAGTACCGAGTCATTTTCAAATGTTACCAAATCGATGTTTCTGGTGCTCATCTGAGATATGATGTGTCATTTGTATAAAAGGGAGGATTGCTCAAGAGCCTAGTTGACATCAGTAATGGTCTTGATGTCAATGTGCAGTTTGTCATCAAACTGAACAATCTGTTTTGTTGTATGCTGTTGTCGTTTTTTCTTTATTGTATTTTTGAGTCCGGTCTTGAATCCAGATTCCTTGAATTTCTTAAAGACTACAAAAACTGCAATCATTACAACCAGTAACACCACTAGTCCTGCAATCTTGGAATGGTCAATATCCTCAGATGGAGTAGGATCAGCAATGCCATCACCATCAGGAACTACATCGTCAACAGCAACACTATCGTTATCTGTAACAATGTCATCTGTAACTACATCACCATCAGGAACTACATCGTCAACAACTACATCGTCAACAACTACATCGTCAACAACAATACCTGTATCATCTGGAACACTGTCTTCTGGAAAAGTTAATGCAATTGTGCCAGTCTCAATTGGTATTTCAGGAATAACAATTTCTTCTGGTTTCTCAAAAACAGGTTTTATTCCAATGTCCACATTTTTGTTGTTTGCAAGAAATTCCACTAATTCAAACTCGTATTGTTTTTGGGGCTGCACTATGTGCACTGGACTGTAAGATATAGCAGATAATGGAAATGGCAAGTCAGATGATATCAAAAAATAACTTGTCACGTTGTTGTTGTCTTCCTCTACAATTTTCGTTTTCTTGTCCTGAGATATGATGAGCGGATCAAAAATGTCAATCTCATATCCTACCTTGAACGCATCTGAAATATTTCTTGTAACTGGAGTGTTTTGTTTGTCAATCATGCGTATGTTGTTCTGAGTCACAGAATATTCCTGGTTATCGTCAAACACTACCATGTGTGGGTTGTATCCTCTTTCACGCAGTGCTTCAGTTACCTCGCCCCATTCTGTTTCAATCTGCAATAGTTGTGGCTCAGGTGCAGTATACTTGAAAAGTGAAAACAGGGTTTTTTGCAGCGAATCAGCATATTTTATGGTGTCTGGATGAATGGTATCAGCTGAATTCACTTCAAAAGTTTGTGAATCAACATGAAACACGGAATATCTGACGTCTTTATTTGCTGCAAAATCACTAATTGCTGCCTGTACCACCCAGACATCACTATTAATCTGGTTTTCATCAGAGGTTAGCAGATTGACAAAGTCCATCTTTATCATATAGCAAACACTGGAATTGTGATTCTCGTTTCCCTGGGTAAAGTAGTGATAGTTTGCAGCAGAAGTCTGTATTGTTTTGGGATCACAGATCTTGTAGGTGTAAGAATTCCCAGCTGAGAGATTCTTTCCAAGATGCCACATGCGATCTTGCTGCCATGAGACTTGTTCGTTATAGTCTGCACTAGGATGAGGTGGCAACAACGCAAAAGAATTTGGAATGGCCATCATCAGGCCAATCATTATTATTGCAAACACGGTCAGGTATTTCACAGAAAACTATGTCTGGTTTGCATAAAAGGCAAGAACTAACAGCAACTTCTAGTCTTTGATTTTTAGCGATATCATCTTTTTGCCGTTTCTTGATTCAACTGATACTGTGATATGATCTTCTTTTTCCCATCCTATTTTTTTAATTATTTTCTCAGGTAGGTTGATTCTGTACTGAATGTATTTTGTAGTGTTATCTGCACCAAGATATGTCCTGTATTGCAATCTGATCTGTTTTGCCACAAAAACTAAAGATGATTTCCATAAAAGAACCAATGTCTTATTTGAGCACCGTTCTGAAATACCATCTGACTGCTCTGTACAGAATGTACGTTACAATCATCAACACCAAAAGAATCGACACAAAGTCAAACAGTGTAAGATTGAATATGGAATTAATTGGGTTTGGAGATACGGGACTGAGTTGCTCAGGAGTAATCGGGGGTAATGTGATTTTGGATTCTCCGCCCCACATGTTTACTCCAATAATTTCCAGTTCTGCTAGCTGTTGGTCTTGTGGTACCGAAATGTAACATGCACCACTTGACTTTACACCAAAGCATTCAGGCAGTTCATCATATGATATACTATTAATCGATAACGATTCTAGCACACCAAAGTTCTCATCATAAAAATATTTCAGCACCTTCATGTTTGCAGGATCCCTTTGCATGTTTAGCAAATTGGAATCATCCATGTTTAGCTGATAGGAATAGTCAATTGAGAAATCATACCAGATGTGGTCAAACTCGTTTGTATGTTCTATGGAACCATTATCAGCGGTAATTGATATGACATATGGTGACAAGGCATCAAGTCCCGTAGTCAATGGAATTGGAAGTATGCCATCTGCAGTATCAAGCAGATACTTGCCAGACACATCAACTATCTCATTTGGATCAAATGTCTGGTCAATCGTAGTGTCATATTGTGTAAATGATGATAGTACACGCCTAGTCTTTTCAAGTGATATGCTTCCCGTTCCCTCTATTGTCAGATTATCAAGAGGATAGATGTCATGGCCATTTACTATGACAATATCATTCCCATCCATGTCAAGTCCTGTTATTATCTGCGCAAACCCGTCATCATCAGTATCAAAGATTACCTTGTCATGCACATACTGGTCAAGGTATGTGGTGCCTGCAATCTCTTCTCTTGGAATCATGGTTATTGAAAGATTTATCGAGTCATCCTGCATACCATCTGAATTCACTGCCAACACGTTTACCGTATTGTGAAAAAAAGACTCTGGATACATGTATTCATCAAATGTAAGAAACGATACCTCATGTCCTGCAAAGTTTGCAGATTCCAAAACGTTAAACACTGTTGCATTTTCGTATCTTGGAATTTTTAGTACTGGATCCAAGACTACATCCAGCAACCCGTCATAGCTGAACTTTATCTTGCCGTACCCTGCCTTCAAAAAGTTGGCAGTACCATGCTCTCCGACCTCATATGGAATGATTCCAGGAAATTCAGTTGGTATCAATTCGTCTTCTATCTCGATTGATCTTCCAACAGGAATCTCGTTTGTTATTATTCCAACATGATTGGCTTCATCCCAAGTTAACTGAATATCATCTGAATAGTCTGATGTTCCAACTGTTCCATCAATAAAGTCAAACTCCCAAGGATCTGCACCCCAAGTCGAATAGAAATAATCATTAATCTTGGAACGACGGTCCTCGTGGATGCCAATCTCATCATCAGGGTTTGCATCAGTGCTCTCGTTTCCAAAATAGTGTAACGCATATCCTATCCTGTCATCAAATGCAACCTTTCTGTCATCAGACAAAACAGGATACACATAACTCTCGTATACTGGTTCATACTCCACTACCAACTCATCAATGGTCTGTGTAAACTCGTCTATCTGCGGAATGATATTGTACAGTCTTGCAATGTACTTTATCTCATGTTCTCCAATGTTCTCTAATGATGTGGCATTGTACACTGTGTTGCCGCCGCCATAATCAAATGTTCCAGTCCATGGCAAGAAACCGGGTATCTCCATGGTATTGACACAAAGAGATGCATCACAAAAGAACTCGTCTTCTAGTACAAGTGGATCATGAATCTTTTCATACTCCACAAAGATTGTTCCAACCCTATCGTTTTTGAAGGGGTATATTGGATTGTGAACCACGTTGATTGCATCCCACACATAATATGACTCATCAAGATTCCTTGATGTGTATCCTGCACTTTCAGTAAACTCTTCACCTACCGTCCACATGTCTACTGTCATATTTGGCAGCCTCATAGGCACTGCCTGTGTTGCGCTTGCAGACACGGTATTCCAGCTGCAGCTCCATCCAGAATCGCCTTTGTGACAGACATACTGCTCTGCCATTGCCCTTTTTGACAAGGACACCGAACCTGCAGTATAGCTTGGTGTTATCACTCCCGTTCCAGAATCCGATGCACCGCCATATGTGACTCCCTTGATGCAGTTAGGGCCGTTTGGAACAGTATTGTTTGGAGTTGATTGTATGGGACATGGCTGCCAAAAGCTGCCACAACCATCCTTCCAAGCTGTGGTTCTATATTCAAATGCGTCTCCCGGATAGAATGTCTTGTCAGGATTGTTCCTATGGTATGGTCCATGATGTGCTGAATACACATCAATCTGAACATGAACAAAGCATCTCTCTTTTCTCAGGGTATCAGTGTTGACATCCCCACTTCCAGCTACTTGATTAACCGTATACAACAGTACTGAATCTCCATACGAGCTTTGCATGGTGTTGAGTGGCATGAGAAAGGTCCCAAAAATTAACAACATGACAAGAAAAAATCCATATTTCATAAAATGAGATGACTATTTTGTTAAAAAGGCAGAAATTATGATAATTCTATTTCACTTTTTCTTGGTTGTATGATGGAGTCTTTTCTTCCAGTACGACGCCACACTTTTGACAGACTAATTCTCCTGCATATTCATCAGTAATTACTTTGCCGCAATGAATCTTCTTTGAAATGTTGCAAGACTCTTTGGGTGACTCCATTAAATGGCAATGGAATTTTTTCATAAAAGCAAAAAATATTGTTTTTATTCTCCTGTATCTTCAGATTTTGCCATCTCTGCTGCAAGATAACTGACAAAAACTTTCTCGTCCTCATCATCAAAGATTATTCTGTCATATGCAATGTCCTGTTTATGTGAACATCTTTTGCATTTGATTCTCATGCAATGGTATTATCAAATTAAATAAAAGCAAAAAATATTTTTTCTTTTCAATCATAAATTTTCTAAAGTTATTCCCAACTGTGAAACTATGCCTTGATTTTATTAGATTAGACCAGGCATTATCTCGAGACATCGCATCTCCGATATTAAATGAACTAATTCAGTTAGAAAAATAAAGACAGTCTATCTTACAAGATACTGTCATTTGAGGCTATTTTTTGGATTTCTTTGCGTTCTTTCTTCTGGTTGCCCAGCCTTTTTTTGAAGCTTCAGATCTTGCTGCTGCTGTTTTTCTCTTTGATGATGTTGATTTCTTTGCTGTTGTTCTTTTAGATGCAGTTTTTCTGGTTGCTTTCTTTGAAGTTGCCATTTTTTATGTAAATCAAGACATTGTATATGATTATGATGTGACAAAAAATATTGGTAATGAGAATAAAAGAAATGTGTCACATAATGGAACAATGATAATCAATCTTTGTCGGTTTCTTACACACAACAAAGCAGTCGCTTAAAATCATCAGTGCTTCTCTCAAAATCACAAGTCTTACAGACCTGCCAGCTTCTCTTTCTCAAAATTTGTAACGTTGCACCCTCATATGAAATGCAACGCATCTTTCCACTGCACTTGGGACAGGGTATAGGTATTTCCATTTCCATATTGTATGTTCGAATAATTTGATAAAAGGGAATGGTAGAACTGATAAATCGTTCATAGCTTTGTTTAACAAAATAATCATCATAACACAACTAAGAATTTGATTTTTCTAAAAGAATGAAACAGAAAAGGGCAAAAATTTTGATTCGAGTAAGAACTTTTTATCTTAGAGCATCACACCATATTTGTGCAAATCAATTGTGCTGATTGCGGTTGTACTCCAGAAGAATGCAAACATAGTGTGTCTCCAAAAGAGTGTCCAAATTGTTCATGGGATGAATGCTGTTGTTGGAATGCCATTAATGGCTAGCAAAAAAGGCTAATCATTTGCTTGATTCTCCTGAAAAGAATCTCTAACTCTGTAAAGAGTATGATAGATTCTCTCAATAAATGGAAAACAATACATTCACAATTACAAAACCTCAAACTAAAATGAACATAACTGCTGACTCCAAGACCAAAATCATCATTATCGTAACCTTGACTGCGATAGTAGGATGGGCAGTACTTTCAGGAATACAGATGGGACTTCATCTATTGCTTCCGTTTCCCTATGGGACCATTCTGTATTATGTGCTGTTGAGCCTAATTTTGGTCTATATGATAAGATATCTCCTAACATGGAGAAAAAACAATTCTAGGACTAGATAGGCTATGGTTTTGAGATGCTGAGAAGATCACGGTATCGCTCACAAAATTCTCCTTCTTCTAGACACATATGTTCAGTATATAGAATCTCAAATATTTCAGGATCTGACAGTCCTTCAAATCTTGTCTCATCTGGAATCCTTTGTCTAATCTCCTCAGCGATTTTGGAAAATCTGTCCTCTTTGTCTGATTCAAAATAAGAATAGATGTGGTGTGAATTCAACAGAAACAAGTGAAATCCAAATAGAATAAAAAATGAAACTATTAAGATTTTAGAGCGTGTACTCCCTGAGATTCCTCTGAAAATCTTTCTAGAGTAAATATAGGTTGGAATACCCAGTACAAAGTATAATGATAAAAGAACTCCATATGGAGAAAGGTTAACAATAAAATCTGGTACAAGACCCAAAATCATAGGTACCATCAAAAGACAAAAGTAGCCAATCACAAGAATCAGTACAAGATTGAGAAAGTATGGTCTGTGGGAAAAATCAACATTTAGTTTATTGTATGCCAAATACAAAATAAAATGATTGATACTTTTAATTTAGAGTTGCTACTTTTCTGATTTCAGACTCAATTCTGTCTAGTGTTTCTCTACATCTAGGGAATTCTTGTTAACAACAATTATTATTCTTCCAAATTTTTTGGATTCTCTTACTGTTTCTTTTAATAGTTTGAAATACTGGATTTCATTCATGAAATGGTATTATTCAGTTTGATTTAACCTTGGATGATTTTCCTTAGAAAATCTAAAATTCAAAAAAAGAAAAAAATAATAAAATTATCAACTATTAGGTATAATTGCGAACTTTGTAGATTTTGTGCAGTTTAGGGAAGTTTGTCGTGTTTTTGTGCCTGATTAGCCCATAATTCACACCAAATCATCAAAAATATAGTCAGGATGGTCATGACAGTCCGGATTATCCTGACAGTCAGGAGGTTAAATACAAATGAAATATGTCATGCTATGAGAATCAGCAGTAGTAAACCGTCATATTGCTTCATCAGAAATGTATGGGGTGAGGGCAGCGGTTCGTTGTGTTTTAGCATTCCATCTGAAATCGTCAAAAAGATGAATATCCATTCAGGCAGTTTTCTGTATGTTGAACTGGTTAATGATGCAACATTTGGTGTACGAAAAATAAACCACAAGCTATCAAAAAATGAGATTGAAAAGATTCAAAAGATCAATCCAGAAACAACTGATGAAAAACAATTAGAATCAAAAACCCCTATGCAGGAAAAGCAAGATGATACCAATAGTTACAATCCATTAGATGAAGTGTTTTAAATTAGAAATGCCTTGACATTTTTCTTGTCCGTTACCTGGTAATCATAAACCTCCAATAGTTTCTTGCTTTCAGACCAGCAATGACACATGTCAAATCCCATGTCCTTCCACTTTTCCATGTTGAGTCGGACATGTTCTGGATGGCTTGTCAATTCACTTGCCGACTCTATCTCTATACTGATTGATTTTTCCTCATCATAATGATATCCAATCAGGTCAGGGCGATACTTGTCTTTTTCAATATTCTGAGATGCTATGGTGATGAACACTCCCTTGTCCAGATAATTTTTTATGACCTTTTGTGTTATTCTTGAAATGTCTTTAGCTGTTCCAATTTTAGTATCATCAAATGTGAAATAGTTCTTGACAGCCTTTTTGGACAGAAAATATTTTACATTCCGGGTTGAATCATCCTTTTCTACAATTCCATTTTTTATCATCTTCTTTAGTATAGATATGACATCATCACGTGTCTCAGCTCTGACTTGCTCTGTGATTTCAGTTAGCAGGAGTGGACTCTTCTTGTTTTTGTGCAATGCCACCATTATTTGCCATTGCTCTTTTGCAGGAAGTGAAACTGTGATGTGTCTCATCCACCTGTCTCTTTGAATCTGTTTTTGCTGTAAAATGGAGGAATTGTCATCTTCATCAAATGAACTCTCTTTTTTGTCATCATCTCCATCATAATTCCCATACAGTTTCTTTTGCTTTGAGATAAAATTATCAAGAAAATGCCCATTCTCATTGAGATTTGGTGGCGGGTTGTGCAACCAGAACTGGAGTGGTGTGGGCTGTTCTTCGCCTGGTTCTGCTCTCATCTTGATGGTCCAGTGATAGTCTTCTTGCGAGGCTAGCTGCTGCTGAATCTCCTTTGAGAATCGAGGATCCCAGATGTTTGCAAGTTTTGATGCATCCTTGCCTGATATTCTTCCGGCTAGCTGAGTCCCACAGTTTCCAGTTATTTCTTCTAGTAAAGAGTCTGAAATTTGAGCCGTAGTCTGGTGTGCCAACAACAACCCAAGACGATATGATCTCGCTTGCGATAGTATCATCGGCAACACATGCAAATCTGATACTATCTGGAACTCATCCAAAGCTAGAATGACATAGTTTCTGTCATTCTCTGTGGTGTGAGATGCTCTTTCCTGTATGGTAAACCACAACTTTATGACAAAAGCTTGGATTGCCAATGGTTGTATGTGGTGCGCCAAGTGTAGCGATGATATCCTGACTATTGTGTACTGGTTTGGTTTTATCAAATCTTCAAACTTTACGGTTCCATGTCTGACACAAAACACCTTTTTTAGTATTGGGTCTGTTGCAAACTGCTCAACTCTGTTTAGCAATGGCACAAATGATTCAGGACGTAATGTTGCAATTGATGTCAAAGCTTGCTTCATTGCTTCTGAATCTGGCATCCCTAATGCCTTGAACATTATCTGCAGAAACTTTTCTTGTTCTTCTTGGATGTTTATTATGATATCATACATGTCCAAAAAAGTTGGTGCATCATTGTTCTGGTACATGTAAAAGAGCAACACGCGAAAGATTCTCTCCATCTGCACAAAGCTCTGCTGCTGTTTGTACCACTCCTTTAGAATATCCATGAAATATCCGACATATCGGGACACTGTCTCTTGTCTTTTCTCAGGAGAATACCTTGGTAATTCCAATGGATTGATTGAGAAATCAGTTTCAATTGGATCCAAAAAGTGTACGTTGTGGTTTTCAATTGATTGTTTGCCACACTGTTCGATGAACTTGAGTGAGTCATCACCTTTTGGATCCAGGTAAATGAAACTGTTTGGGAACTCTCCATTGAGATTTGATGTCTCCAGATGCTTTGCAATTATTCTTAGTAGTGTGGTCTTGCCTGAACCAGTTCCACCCACGATATAGCCATGCCTCGAGAAATCTGCAGGCGATACTACTGAGCATTGTTGGTCAGTTGATTTTACAATTTTACCATACTGGCTAAAATTAATCTTGGATTCTTGCAAATATCCTAGATTGAATCCCTTCTTTGATGTTATCTTGGTTGGCAATGAGACATTCCTTGATGTCTGCAAGTTTTTTGTAGTTACTGCATCAGGTAGGTGCACAAACAAAGACATCTCGTCATTATTCAGTACGAGAAATGGTAGTGGCTTTCTAATTTTGTAATCCCCGGTAAGTTTTGACGCATTAAAGTAGCCACTAATTGCATTTTCAAGTGACTTTTTTGCAGCAGGAATCAGCCTTAACTCAAATAATGATTGGCGTTCAAAATGTTTCTTTTCTCCGGATATTGTAATTGGAGAGCCAGCTCTCTTTGGTTTTTTGTTGCAGAACTTTGAATAGTTGTATGTGTATGAGGTTAGATGCTCATAGTTTGACTTTATATCATCAAATGGAATTGATTCTAAATTACTATTTTCAGATGAGGACAACAATCCTCTGATGCTCATGATGACATGCGACTTTTGCATCTTCTGTGAAGTGTCTGACTGCATAGTCTTGTAGTTGTTGTAAAAGTCCATTCCGTTTTCCGGATTCTCGTATGGCTTGATATCTTTGATCTCATCAATCCAGCTACGAAACTTTTTGCTTGTAACAAATTTTATTCTGCGGTTTAGCTGGTTGTGGTGAGACTTGAGATACGGGGTAAAATTGTATGGTGCAAATACAAACTGAATCCATGCAAAATTAGCAAGCTGTATCGTGTTTGCAACTCTGGTGATGGTACTATGGGCATTTGACCTGTCAAACAGGGTACTGTAGTGACCGTGGCGAGTTGACACGTCAAATATCTTGTATTCTTTTGATATGTTGTACCATTCCGGTGAAATTGTTTTCAGGTCAGAATATGTGGTATTGGGATACATTTGTGAGAATGAAGTCTTGAATGATTCCAAGTCTTCAGGGGAATGCGATACCAGAACTAGCTTTAATTGCTTTTTTGCGCCGTTCCACCAGATCTCAAAGGAGCGTACTGTGTTGTGGTATGGGTTCTTTGATGGCAATCCCAGAATATTAGAAGCTGACTGTATAGCAAGCTTGACGTCAATAGATATGGGTACGATTACCTGGCAGCATGATATCTTTGACTTGTCTGTTATTCCTAAAAAATCTCTTACAGAGTCAAGATGTCCACTTGGTTTTTGGATGTTTGACAGTGACCAATAGTTTCCCAAATAAAATCAAAAAGATATGAGAAATTTTGATAAAAGATAGGAAATTTTCATTAGGTTGTGATTTGTATGAGGGTTTAGATTTTCAAAATAATTCAAGAAATCATTCACAGCATTAACATTATTTTGGTATCAAAATAATCACCACACTCTTAATCCGGCTTTTTAACAAAAATAGGTACATTCTACGAATATACCAAACTGATTAAGAATAAAAATAAAGAAACTTCAATCAATGAATTCAAAAACACGTGCATTTTTTGTAATAACGTTAGGAGCGATATTATCTGCATCGTTAATCACTGCAGGCAACATACAACAAGCTGCTGCAGACAGAGATGATGATGATCATGATGATAGAAAAAAACTAAATTTTCAAAAAAAACCTAGCTTTGTTTCTGAAAACTGTATCATAACACCCTTTGCAGAACAATTTTTGCCTCCAGGAAACTTTGAGGAACTGGATTGTAAGATGACTGCATGGCTAGACAAAAAGGGTAAAGCTCTAAAGTACAAAATTCAGGTCACTGGTATGGAATTAATTGATAGTAATACTGATCACCATACGCCTGATGGTGCATTAGATGATATTGATGGTATGCATATCCATAAAATGACAAATGATGATACTAGTAATCCAAAAGGACCCCACCAACTCAATGTATTTGGAAATCCTGGATTTGATGATTCTCAAGTAGTGGTAAAACCAGTACAAGGAATCGTAAAGGGGATTTGGGATGATGGAGATGAAAACCTGTCTTATGGTGAGCCTGATAATTCTCACACGTTGACTGAAAACCTAGGTCTATTATGTGAGGGTAAGGTTTTCTCTGCAGTTCATGGTGAACTTGAAGATAGACCAGATCATAAAGCGCCCTATGTTAAGATGCTTTTAGAGCCAACTAAAAATGGAGAAAAAATATGCAAAAAAATTCTAGATCATCAAAATAGTAATGACGAAGACGACTAGAAATTCATCTCCTCTTTTTTTATTTTTCATGACCACCTGAATCTATCTTCATTCATAAGATGTTAAATGGATCTAAAAGTTCAATCTAATCCAAATTTATCTCACTAAGAATTCATTTTGTATGTACTGATACCAAAACAATCCCAAAAACCTTCAAATCCTGCAGGTCGCAACATTACAAAAAAATCTTAGATCAATTAGAAATTAATTTTATAATATAAATTAAGAAAACAAGATACTTAGAATTTCAGGTAACAACAAAAACAAATCAACCCCAAACATGTAAACTGTTAGCGGTGGTATGCTTTGCACATACATTCCATTTGATTGCAGTAACTGGCTGTCTCTTTTTACTCTGTTTCTAGATAATAGAAACGCAAATGACTTGACATAAGGCGTTATGCTCATTGAATTCTCCACTGGAATGACAAATTTTTCAAATCTTCTTTTTCTGTGAACAACAAGAAATGCAAAAACCTTTTTGTATCTTGGTTCTGAAAATTCAGAGAATATACACATCTTTCTTGACCTGAGGATATCAAATACATTCAGAGACACGTTGTACAAAGTAACAAAAACCACCATCAAAAGAAATGCCGTTACCAGAATCATTATTGGCATCATTACAAATTCGTAATGAACTGGCAGGATTACGGCCATTGCAAGAACAGCAAACGTATCAGCCAAGCCTGCTATTTTCCATTTCCATAACATCATTCCTGCAAAGACTGATGTAAGAATAGTAATGACATGGTATGAGGTCATTCCATCATCATAGTCCCAGATATACAATACAGCCCCAATCCCACCAAAAACCAGCCATATTGCATCGGGAATCTTTCTTGACTTTACATCAAATGTTGCTGCAATGCCCAACATTGATATCAGCAAAATGATACGTAGTTCTGTTTCCACAAAGAACAACCAGAAATAACAATAAAACTCTGAAACCCAAAAGGTCCAGTCTCACTTCCAAATTTCTGGAAGTCAGAGTGGACCTTTCAATTGTTCATTGATTTGGCCAATTAATGAGAACAGATTATTTTTTTCTGGACTAGTCATGACAGCTTTGAATTGTTCCTTTCGGCATTTTTCAACCATTCTTCTCTGCCATGACACAAGAGATACAAAGTCCCTATCATATTTTTGCAAGTAAACAAAAATTTCTGGGCTGATCCTTACAAAATCCTCGTTTGCCCAATATAATAAATTCCTGTCAGTCAGCATTCTAATTGACTGTGAAATGTTTCTTGGCGTATACACTGCACTTGCACATATACCATCTTCATCATCGTGTGACTTGTCAAATACATCTCTGAACTTTGATATCATGTAGCAGCTTGCCTTGCTGTTTGGGTTCCTTTTGACTTTGCAGTATGTCTGAGACAAAATACACAATGACTGAAATGATATGTAATCCAACTGCACACATACTGCAAACCATCGTCCTGCATCTGATAGGAAATATTTTCTGTTGTATCTTTTTTCATCATGGAGTAGATATCCGTCTGAGTGCATCTGCAATACAATCTTTTTTGTGTAAAGGTACGGCTTGCGTGTCCTTGATGCTATTTGTGAAACGGCAAGCCATACATCCGGATACAACATATCCATAATGTTGCTGCATGTGGAATTTCTGTGAATTTTTTTCTTGTAGAGCAAAAAACCCTTTATCTTTCTGTCAAGCTCTGACAGTGTGGTTTTGTGCGTCATTCATGGAACTACTATTGCGCAACGCTCCAGAATACGGACAGTCTTGTACCCTTTGGAAATGTCTTCAATGCATCAATTAGCTGCCTTGGCGACTCGAGGTTCTTGTGCTTTATCTGGGATTTGTCAAATTTCAGGTGATTTATGACATCAAGCGGGATGGAATAGAGTGGTTTTGTGCCTACAGAAGTGGTCTTTATGATATTGTGGTTGTCTGATGGCTCTATCTTTGATACTGCGCCGGTCCTCTTGTTTACAAGAATCTGAGGCTTGCCTGTCTTTTCATCGGGGATGATTATCATGTTGGGTATTGACTTTTTTACCATAAGGGTTTCAGGGTCTGTCTTTTCAGGTTGGGGCTTTGTGTCCTTGTTCTCTTTTTTTGATTTCTTTTCTGGTATTCCTATGTCTTTTGTTTTTGTCATGTTGGCTATAGTTGATTCTTCCCTGTTGTTTTCCTCGTGTGTTGCATCCTGTCTGATGTATCTTATCATGGAATCAATCTGTTCAGGTGTAGTCCATGCAAAGGAGCCATCACTCATTGCATCAAGATCTGAATGAATCTGAGTTATCAGCTGCAACTGATGCGACTCTTCATTCAGTCTTGAGATTCTTGATATTACATACAACGGGACACATACCTGGGATGGTATCAGATTCTTTCTATGAGATAGTTGGTTTACAATTAGTTGTAACTGTTCAATTGATTTTGCATAGATGTGGTTGTTATTTTTGGAGAGAATTATTTTCTCAAATGGTGTCCCACTGATATGCAACATCTCAAGTATGTCTTGTTTTTGTAATTGCATCTTCTCTTCTAGATAGTATATGCTATCAAAGACTGACACTGGATTAAGCACCTCGTTTTCCAGAATCTCTTTGAAATGTGCAAGTAAAATATCATGAGATCCTTTACAATTCTCATCTGTGATTACTCCATTAATCTCTGAGATAACACTTGGACCTGCCTGCATACATCCCAATATGACATCGTGATGATTAATTGCATAGAGTTTTCCATCTACTTTTGTTAGCTTGATTTCAGGCAATGACTCTGGATCATTCCTTGCAATATATGCAAACTTGTCAATGTTAGATTGAGTGCATATTCCCACACTTACAGGTGGTGAAAGTATCTCTGAAATCCCTACTCTAGTCTTTAATGGTATGTTGCTGCTCATTGTATGGCACACCTCTGAATTGCCAGTGTCACAGCCCTTTTGGCCAGTGTGTTGTAGTCTGAATTATTATTTCTCATTACAGGTGATAATCCGTTATTTTTTAAGGAAGAAGAAGAGGCCGGCTTTATAATGGTTTCATAGTATCTTGCTGCAATCCGTCTTAGCATGGTAATATCCTTGATATCATGGTCTTGTTGTGCCTGGGAGAGATGCAAATTCAGATAGAATGTCTCCTTATTGTTTGATTTTATGCCGTATTTTCCTTTTTCTCTCTTGAAGATAATGCTTTTTAGCATTGGTGCATTTTTGACTCCCAAGCTTTGGCACACCATGTCTCGGATTTTTCCCTCATCAAAGGGAATGCAGCTGTCCATGCAGGTCTGGTAAATGGCAAGACACATCACCTTTGCTCGGGTAAATTTCCCTGTATGCCTTTTCAAATCACAGTATAACTTCCAGCAGTTCTCAGATATGACATCAGATAGTTTTAGCTTGTCACAAATATCTGCAAATGCAATGATGTCTGAGTTGTTACTTTTCTCCAATCTTAGATTGGGAATATGTGTTATCTTTTTTACATCATGTGGATTTCCACCCTTTTGTCTTTTTTGATACAAGTTGATTTTGGATCTTGTAAAGTGTTGATACGAAATGATGTTGCTGTTGTCCTCCTCATCAAAACCAAAAACAACTCCACAATTCTTGCAGACAATCTCACTTTCCTCAACTGTTGTGACTAATTGACGTTCTTTGTTTTGACATAGACATATGTCTTGTGTCGATGATGCTTGTAATCTTTCTGTTCTATTTATCGTGCGATTTGTTTTGATGTTTTGTGTTTGTGAATATGTCATGCAACATGGTATGGTGCCAATTGCATATAACCACCCATGTTATCTTTGCTACAAATGCTAGAAATGCTACAAATGCTAGCATTTACGCATAATTTTTTGCAAAAAATTGTTGTGTTTTATTATTTGTTATATCTGTTGGTTATACTAAAACAAAAACTATCCTCATCATATTCGATTGATGTCACCGTTTGTCCTATCTTCTCAAAGGCTTTTGTGTATGTCTTGCATTCTAGCTCAGACCAGTTGCATCCAAGGCTGTGTTTTGAGATAAACATGTCTGAGGAATCATTGTAGTTGCCAGCATCTTTTTTTGTTATCTTGTTTAGTTTTAGACTGTTTCCCCTGTTCCATTTTAGAATGTGCTCAGTCAATACAGGATATGTGACATTGCCTTCCTGTAGTCGTATCTCTTTTATGATATGGTTTGCCATAAATTCAGAAACCTTTTCAATCTTTGACTTGTCCAAAATACTGATTAACTTTTTGATTACATGTCTTGAAAAAATTACATCGCCCCGATGTATCTTGTAATAGTAGAACTCAATCCACTGTGATATTATTTGTGAACCCACTGTGCTTGGGCTTTGGTTTTTATCCTTTGATATTTTGTTTAGCATGTCGTAATTGTTCTGGTTTAACCGTATGTTTAACTGGTGTATCTTTTTGCCAGGCAGCTTGATTACCTACCTCTGAATATAGGTAAGCCTCAGCGTTGACATCTTGCTGTTTTTTATATGGAATTCTAATTGGGTTGACATGCTTTCCCTCATGAGACAGTAATAACACAATGATCGTAGATAAGAATTGCGCACAAATTCAATTGCTTATGTTAACACTGTATGTTCCTACTTGATTATGTTAACACTAATTAGGTAAGCTGTTCCAGTGTAACAGCTATTTCCTTGTCCAAAAGATTGCGTTTTTTCAGTAGTTCATGATAGTGTTTTGGTATAATTATGATCTTTTTGTCTCCCATGTTGGAAACTCTAGTAACAATCTCTATGCTCTTCACAATGCCCATAAATCCCGGTATACTAAAAGTATATATGCAATAGTATACTAATAGTATACCACAACAATGAGTGGTTTGGATAATCTGAATTTGGTTTGTCTCAAACAAGATGGCATTAACTTTGCATTCAATGAAGGTGCTGCTAACTGAAGATTCAACTAGTCAGAATTAACAAGGACGGCAAACAGGAGCCGATCCGGATCTTTTCACATTCTGAAGAGATAATCATACAGAGGACAAGGGTCAAGGTAATTGACAGAAACACATCCAAGGTAGAGACAATGTATGTTCTGGAGGGACTTGGTCCCACAGGATGGATGACAATAGAGACAACTGGAAACCAGGAGCTTTTTGCGTACATCTATGTTGGAGATGAGTTGCTTGTTGATGACATCGAGAAAAATAAAAAATAATATGGTTAGAATTTGTTTTTGACCTCATCTGCCACCAGATTTTTTCGCAATGAGGCCTCACAACTGTCTATTCCTATGATTTTACTAAAGATTTTCTGAAAAAGAAATGCATTAAACAAATGGTAATAAAATAATTTATTGCAATTTAAATCGTTTATTGCCTATCATTTTGCGTCCTAGAACTGCTAAAACTCCTCCTATTGCTACCAATACGATCCCAAATATTGTCAACCATTGATAATATTTGACGTACTCCTCTTCAAATCTCGGATCTTCTAGGAATTGTTCTTGTGGAATATCAGTCAGATACAAGGCCCATAATGAGAATCCAATGAACAGCACTCCTATTGCAAAAAACGCAATCATTACAAATTTTGGGGCTCCTCGAATCATGTAGAAAATTGTAAAATACCATATTTAGAACAGAGACACAAAATCCTTTTTTGGAAATCATTGGTGGAAATCATAAATCTTTTTTAATAATACATTAGCTTCATGGCACACATGGCAACTGAATGTAACTGCTCAGATGAGCATTGCAAGGGAGATAAGAGTACCCATAAACATGAGAATGGCGAATGCATTCATCCAGATGGAACAAGACACCCAATTCATGAACAGCATTAAGAAAATCAAAATCAATCAAAAGTTAGAAATTGATAAAACGGGTCACAAGCTAGGCAAAATTAGACTAAACAGATTATCTGAAAAACTATCCACATCAGAATTAAAGATGTACTTTATTGATTTTGAGAAGGGTTCAAGATCAAAACTCCACCTTCATGACTCTGATCAGATTATTGTTGCCATTAAAGGAAAAGGTCATCTTGTTGCATATTCTGGAATTGACCCCATCAGTGACAATACAAAGGCAAATCTCAGAATAGAAAAATCAATTGAATTAGAAGAAAATGATGCAGTGTTGATTCCTTCTGGCACTATTCACTGGCATGGTGCATCAGAATATCAAAGTTCTTCGCAATTGTCAGTAATGAAAAATGGAAATACTTTTTGGTTCTAAACCATAGCATTTATTGTAATTTGAAAATCATATGTGATATTCATCAATTTGTTTTATAATTATCGAAATGGTTGATATGTCATGAGTCAAGAAATAGAATCTATTTACGATCAGTACTTGTCAAACCTGCAAAGCAAATTACCAAATGTAGATCCTAATTTTGTACATAGAGTAATGTATCTGGAAAGAAAACTGGCTTCGGAATACGTCAAAGAACCTCAAGTGACTCTTGTCATAGAATACAAATCAGGTTTGGATATGAATAGGAAACTCAATGAATTAAGAGACAAGTTTGCATTGGAAGCAGAATCCACGGCTGAAACTGCTCTTCTTGCAATGAGTAGGTTGAACTTAGAACAAGTAGCTAAAATTGCATCTGATTCTGATATTGTGAAAATATCTGGTAGAGCAAGTCCGATTATCCGAAGTTAAGAAATTTCAGATCTAGTGGATAACAGATGAAATAATTCTTTTTAGTAAAACTTGTAAAACTACAAGTTCTGATTATAATTAAAATTTCAGCGTGTTATCCAGAACGCAAGTGGAAATTAGAACAACACTGACATTCTTTTTCGATGCATTCAGGTTCAACTTGGTGTCTACAAATTCCACATTCACAGTGTATTATCATCAAAATAATATGCTTGATTCTAGATATAACGGATCTGTTTTTTTATTTTCAGAGTTTTCAAATCCGAATATCTTCTAAAACCCAAAATTGGAAATTGTGATGCTCTCTTTTATTTTGTATTTTTTTACAAAAATCATGAAAATTCTTCTAGTAAGTATCTTAATTTTTGTAATTACATTCTCAGTTTATGCTAATCAAGAAGAAAGTGCTTTTGCTCATCATGTCTTAGAAAAAATCCCTGTTACAGGTACTCCAATGAACATGGCACTAGTAGATGATTCCCTCTATGTGTCAAGTTTTGAGTATCCACGAGTATCAATAATTGATATAAAAAATAACAAAGATGCTGGTTTTATCACCACGTCCTCATCAGGAATAATGGACATCAAGCCAGTTCCTGATAAAAATAAGATTTACGTTGCTGCATTTGAGAGTGGAGGCATTGACGTCTACGCATTAAGCACAAAACTACTCATAAAGACCATTCCTTTGCCAGAATCTGAGATTACAATTCAGACCACATCAAACCAACCTTATGGACATAGATCAGATTTGCACTTTCTAACAGGTGGTTGGTCGATTGATTACAACCCAACAAACCAACTACTTTACGTGGCCGATTACAACTCACATTTGATTTACGTCATAGACGGAAATAACGATGAAGTAATTGAAACTGTGCCTGTGCCAAGACATCCATTTACTGTACGTGCAGACCCTATAACTAATACCGTAATCGTTGCAAGTCTTGCAGGAAATGAAATTTCATTTTTAGAGCAAGTGCCGCGTACACAACACTCTTCTACTCCAGTACATCAAATTACTGAAACTATTCAAGTTTTGGGAGCTCCTTGGGGTTTAGATATTGATCCATTATGGCATCTAGCTTATGTAACTAATCGAGGCTGCGACTGTATTACAGTTATCAACATTTTAGAAAAAGAAGTTGTTGATACTATTTCTCTAGGTGATAGGGCACAAGCAATTGCGGTGGATACGGCAGAACACCAAATTTTTGCTTCTTATCTTACACAAAACAAGATTGTAAAAATAGATGGCAACACAAATGAGATTGTCTCAAGTTGGGATGTTGACTCTAAATCATGGGATCTTGAAGTAAATCCAAACACACACAAGTTTTATGCATCCTTAAAGGCAACTGATGAGATTTTGATATTGGGACCTGAATCAATTTCTATTTCATTGCCTGTAGTTACACTCGAGACCCCGGCTGTCTTTTTGGATTTGATTCACTTTCATGGACAGGATGTCACAGCATCTGATGCATTTGTTAACACTCAATCAAACATGCTTATGCTAAATCTAGAAACAGAAGATGGAGGAAAAGTTGCCATACAAATTCCACGAAATGTCTTGGATGCAAAACAAAGTGATGGCGATGACGCAAAGTTTGATGTAAGATTAGATGGAAATTCTATCACTCATGAGGAATTCAAACTGGGCGAAAAGACACGTATGATCTCGCTTCAAATACCAAAAAATGCACAAACCATGACAGTTTCTGGAACCATATCTGCACAAGAGATAGGTGAATCATTACAAAGCACAATGACTACAGAGCCTGAAATGATGTCAAAAGACATTATCTGTGAAGGTAAAGTTTGGATTGAGAGCATAAAGGGCAAGATTGCATGCACCCTTCCTGCCACTGCAAAGAAGCTTGCTGAGCGTGGTTGGGGAACAATTCTAGAATAATATCATAAGCATGAAACTTGAAGATACTGCAATAAAATATCTAGAAAACCTACTTGAAAATTCTCAGTACTCCTTTGAAGGAATGTCTTCAAGATGGGACGATTTACAACCAAAAAGACAATTTGGAATAAAAATCTCAGAGGACTTTCATCTGGGATTTGTGTTTGGCAAAATAGAAGATGAGTTTGTAAAGTGGTTTTATTCCAGTTACGGACGTTCAATGACTGACGGAGAATACAAACAATTCTGGATTATTTGTAAAAAACAAGTAAGAAAATTACATGAAAAATACGATACTTTTTATTTTCAAGAGTAATTGTACAGCATATAGTTTCTTTCAAGTTTGAAAATTATCTTGTATGTTAAATTGATTTGAAGTATATCTTGTTTATCTTGAGAAATGATCCTTCAAAAATTCCAGTGAAAAATTTAATGACAAAAGATGTGGAGATGGTTCATTCAGAACACACCATACAACAAGCAGCAAAAATAATGGAAGATGATGGAGTTGGTTCAGTAGTAATAATGAAGAATAGCAAACCTGTTGGAATTATGACTGAAAGAGATTTTGCAGTCAAAGTAATTTCCAATGAAATTTCTCCATCTACAAAAATTTCTGAAGTAATGACTTCACCTGTTATTCATGTTTCACCTGAAGAGTCAGTTTTGCAAGTATCTGATATCATGATTGAAAAAAAGATAAGAAAGATTCCAGTTTTTGATGCAGGAGAGATTTCCGGCATCATTACAGCAACCGATATTTTGCGTTTTTTTAGATTCTCAACAAATGAACAAATCAAGGGAACCTGTCCTCTTCATACTGAAGTTGATCTTGTCAAGACAGAACTGACTGATGGTACACATAGATTATACTGTTACAAATGTGAAGAATTTTTTGAATACAATGAGTAAAAGCTAGCCTTGCAAGACAAGAAATGTTGTTGTAATTGTGGATGTGAACGAAAAATCTGGAATGTTTACTATGATGTTTGTATCTTTTGCTTGCAGGTCATAAAAATCAAAATTAGTCATGATTGAATATCTAATGAGGCATACTAAATGAGAAGAGTTCAGGCTATTGCAATAATGATTGGCATTATTGCAATTGTTTCATACTTTATTGCTGATGAATTAACATCACAAGAATCGGATGATATTGAATCTATTCCAATAAATGTGCCACATTTCAATGAGCCAAAGCAAAAAATCTCATATGTAAAAGAATATCAGTTACAAGAAAATGTATTTCCCAATGCAATTGAGATAGATGAAAAAGGTACAATTTGGATTACAGACACAAATCTTCCTCGATTGGTGCATTTTGATCCTGCAAGTGAGAAGATAATTGCATCATATTTGATCAATCAAAACAATATTGATCAAAATGACAATAACTAGATGACATGGTCAATACTACAAAATAATGATGGAACAATTTGGTTTTCAAGAACAGGTGCTAATCACCTACTGCAATTCAATCCTGAAACAAAAAAATTTACATCTTTCAATTACACAAGTGTTGCTCCCTTTCAGATGAAGTCCGATCTTAATACAGGGGAAATCTGGTACACTGCTTTGCAAAGTAACAAAGTTGGAGTTGTACAAAAAAATCCTAATCTAGACATATTTGAGATTTCAGAATTTGATGTTGGAGAAAATACAGGACCCAGTGGAATAGTTTTAGATAAATCAGAAGATGCTGTATGGGTCTCTCAAATAACAGATAACAAGATTGTAAAATTTTTAGTGATTAGAGATGAATTTGGTGATGTTTTAGATCTAAAGAAATCCCTTGAAATCCCCGACCATGAAAGTCTTTTTCCAGCATCCCCCACAGATATTCTGATTCTAAATGACACATTATGGACTACTGAGCATGGAACCAGTTTTCTGACTGAATATGATATGAGTACAAAAGAATGGAAGAGATATCCCACCTCTCCACTATCACAGGTTGGAACATCACTGCCTTTTTGGCTAAGAGCAAGCGGCGATAATGAAGGGATATGGTTCAATGAACACACTGGAAACAGAGTGGCTTTTTTCAATTTGACAGATAACACATTAACAGAATACGAGATTCAAAGTAGGCCCAAAGATGGTTTTTTGGTTCAGATTCTTAACATAGATACGGATCCTACCAATCACGATAACCTTTGGTTTTCTGAGTGGAATCTTGGAAAGATTGGGGTTGTGGATAAAAGTTTGCTGCTTCCCTTTGAGATTAGCTCAGATACTAACATAATAGAGTTTGAATCTCCACTTGACAAATCCAAAAAGACGGTAAAAATCACATTATCAAAAAATACAGAATTTGAAAATTTATGGAGCTATGGTGACCATTCCAAAATTCACTTAACTACATCAAGTTCGATAGGAATTTCAGGGAAGCTGGTAAATATGACATCATCATTTCCTTCGGATACTATTGATCTAAACGAAATAGAAAATTCAAAGATCATAAACTTGACACTGACCAATGATAACATGTCATCAAGCAATCATACACTTGCAATTAGCGCATCAAACGGACTTGTAGTAAAAACAATCTTTTTGGATATGATTATAAAATGACGATATTATTTTAAAATTAAACAAAAAGTTAGAGCAAAAAATAGCTAAGACCTTGCTGTCTCACAAATCCTTCTTTAGCTTTTTGGTACTTTTATCGAATGAACCAACACTACAACCAACATTGGAAATTGTGATACTTCCTTAATTATGGAAATGTGACAATTACAACATGTTCGTAGCAATTCATAGCAACGTACCAATAAAGAAAGATTCTATTGCTGATTTTAAGAATTGGTTTAATGAATCAAACAAGGAGATTTCAAAAAATGATGGATTTGTATCCAGAAGGCTTTTGGAATCCGAAGAGGGCACATATACAATTGTAGCCGAATGGGACAGCAAAGAACAGTTTGACAAACTACATTCTAGTGAAACTCATGGTAAAATGCATGAGCAAGCCAGAAGTTACATGGAGAGAGATCCTGAAGGACCTAAATTCTTCAATTCTGTTGCTGGTTCAAGCTAAATTCAGAAGTGTATATGCGTAAATTCTTTTTTTCTTTTTGACTTCCAAAACAACACGAATTGCGAAGAATCAATGGTGGATAAAATGAATAAATCAAAATTAGAGTCTCAAAAAAGGGCAGTAGTAAAAATTGGTGGAATGACCTGTGCAGGGTGTGTTTCTGCAATCCAAAAACATGTTTCAAATATTCCAGGCGTAGAAAAATGTGATGTTAATTTAGGTGCTGAAAAAGCCGTCATGCAATATGATCCATCTAAAGTTAACCTAGACATACTTGAAAAAGCAGTTACTGATGCAGGATACAAAGTAGTTTATGAAAAATTGATGTTGGTAGTATCAGGAATATCTGATGCCAGTGATGCTCAAAAGTTAGAAACTTTGTTGGCAAAAAAAGAAGGTGTACGATTCTCATCCGTAAATTTTGGAACAGGGCAAATTCGTGTTGAATACAATCCCGCCTTGCTTTCATTATCAGACATTCGAAAATATGTCACAGATTCAGGTTTTGAAATTCTCAGTGAAGATCTCTCAGCTTCTGCTGAAGAGATTGAAGCAAAAAAAATCAAACGGCTGTTTATTATTGGGGTGATTTTTTCAATTCCTGTTGTACTCTTAGGTGAGCTCTCCAGAATGTATCTTGGATTTCCTTACGCAGGAACAATTGAGGGAGCCTACTTTTCTTTTGCATGCGCAAGTGTAGTTCAGATTGGAATGGGCTGGCGATTTTATGTCGGTGCCTTCAAGATGGCCAAAATGAAATCAGCAAACATGGATACCCTGATTGTTCTTGGAACAACAACTGCTTATGTTTTCAGCGCAGTCAACACATTTCCTATTCCAGTATGGGAAAATATTCATTACATGGCAGCAGTCATGGTGATCACATTCATTTTATTGGGAAAATATCTGGAAAACAAAACCAAAGGAAAGGCATCCTCAGTTATCCGAAAAATGTTAGAGCTTCAACCAAAGGTTGCTAGAGTGAAAAGAGGAGAAAACGAAGAAGATATTCCCATTGAACTATTACAGCAAGGAGATATTGTAATTGTTAAGCCTGGAGAAAAAATCCCCGTAGATTCTATTGTAATTGAAGGAATTTCAGCAGTGGATGAATCCATGGTAACTGGCGAGTCCTTGCCCGTAACTAAAAAGATCAATGACAAAGTCATTGGGGGAACTATCAACAAAGAAGGTTCGTTATTGTTAAAGACACTCAAAGTTGGAAGTGACACGTTCCTTTCTCAAGTTGTTGGATTGGTTGAAGACGCAATGGGCCGAAAACCTCCAATGCAAAAGATGGTAGACAAAATTGCAGGATATTTTTCATTCATTGTAATAGGCGTGGCAATAATTACTTTTCTTGCATGGTATTTCTTTGGAGCTCCTGGCTTGATATTGGCTGCAATTATTCCTACTGTGGCTATCCTTGTGGTAGCATGTCCATGTGCATTGGGGTTGGCAACCCCTACAGCAGTCATGGTGGGGATGGGAAAAGCTGCCCAAAATGGAGTAATTTTCAAGGGTGGTCAAGGACTTGAATTGTTGGGCAAAGTTCAGACAATTGTTTTTGATAAAACAGGAACTCTGACAGAAGGAAAACCAAAGATTTCAGATATTCTTACTGTGAAACAAGATGTGCCAATTGAAAAATCTGATGTTTTACGATTTGCAGCTATTGCCGAAAAAAATTCTGAGCATCCTCTATCAAAATCAGTAGTCAAACAAGCAATAAAAAACAAAATTGATGTAAAAGATCCTGACACATTTGAATCCATTCCAGGAGGTGGGGTAAGAGCTACTTTTGAAAATAAAACAATTGTTGTTGGAAATCCAAAGTTGTTTGAAAAAGAAAAAATTGAAATCAAAAATGCAATGCAAGATGTTATCAAACTGCAAGAACAAGGAAAGACTGTTTCAATAATCGCATTGGATAACAAACCGATAGGTATTATCTCATTTTTAGATATGCCAAAAAGAGACTCCAAAGAAACTGTTTCTTTGTTAAAAAAGTTAGGAATTGAAGTTGTAATGCTAACAGGCGATAATGAAAAAACTGCAAAGACAATTGGGAAGGACTTGGGTATTGAAAAAATTGTGGCAAACGTTATTCCCTCAGAAAAAGTTGATGAAGTAAAAAAAATTCAGGATCAAGGAAAAATTGTTGCAATGGTTGGGGATGGTATCAATGATGCTCCAGCACTTACTCAATCTGATGTTGGAATTGCAATTGGAGGTGGTACAGACATTGCTTTGGAAGCTGGAATGATTATTCTTGTAAGAGAAGAGCTAAAAGATGTGGTTTCTGCAATAGAAATCAGCAAAAAAACAATCAGCAAAATAAAATACAATTTGTTTTATGCATTTGTTTACAATACAATTTTGATTCCTGTAGCCGGAATTGGATTGCTCTATCCTGCACTTGCAGGATTAGCAATGGCTGCAAGTTCTGTCTCTGTTGTATCTAGCTCTCTACTCCTAAAGAGATGGACTCCTCCAAGCAAGGTCAGGGAGGCAAAAATTGCTTAAAAAAAGGCCGATTGAAATTCTTGGTAAAACAGGAAATCAGATCAGCAGAATTGGTTTGATTTTAGGACCCATATTATTCCTAATTACCATTTTTTTGCCAATAGAGGGACTTTCTTTTGAAGGTCAAATTGTCCTGGGAACTGCCATTTGGATGGCAACCTGGTGGGTCACAGAGGCAGTTCCACTTTATGTTGCAGCACTTTTGCCCATAGTGCTTTTTCCAGTAATGCAGGTAACTCCTCTTTCAGATACTGCCACAAATTATGCTCATCGGTTAGTTTTCCTGCTTTTGGGAGGTTTTATTTTAGCTAAAGCAATTCAGAAAACCAATCTTCATGAACGATTTGCTCTGACAACTTTAAAGATTATTCCCAATGGCAGTCCCAAACTAATTATTTTTGCATTCATGGTAGTTACTGCATCAATTAGTGCATGGATTTGTAATACTGCAACAACTTTGATGATATTGCCGATTGCCTTGGCCGTGATTAGCCAGGTAAAACAACCAGAGGAACGAGGAAAATTTGGAAGTTCCCTGATGATTTCGATTGCATTTGCTGCAAGTATAGGAGGAATTGCAACATTGGTTGGAACTCCACCAAACATCATCTGTTCTTCTGTAGCTGACAAAATGTTTGAGATTGACATTAATTTTTCATCATGGATGATGATTGGAATTCCTGTTACAATAATTTCATTAATTATTGCGGGATGGTATTTGACTAATGTTGGTTTTAAACTAAAATCAACAAACATTATTGATGAAAAAGAAGTCATTGTAAAAAAATTAAAAGAGTTAGGTAGTATTACACGTGATCAAAAATTAGTCCTAGCAGTATTTGGAGCTACTGCAACTGCTTGGATTACTCATATTTTGTGGAAGCCGTACCTTCCAATGATAGATGATGCGGTAATTGCAATAATTGCTGCAATGTCATTTTTTGTTTTACCCTCAAAAGAAAATGGAAGGATCTTATCAAAGGATGAAGGAATCAAAATTCCATGGGGCGTTTTGTTACTGATAGGTGGCGGTCTTGCTTTAGCAGCTGGATTTACATCTACAGGTGTTGACCAATGGATGGCAACCCAATTGGAATTTCTTGAAAATTTCCCACCCTTTGTCATAGTTCTGGTGTTGGTGGTAGTTGCTATGATTACGACTCAATTTGTAGTCAATACTGCAACTGCGGCACTTTTGATTCCTGTAGCTGCTGCATTGTCTACATCATTAAATATGGACCCACTACTATTCATGATTCCAGTTGCCATTGCAACTAGCTATGGATTTATTCTGCCTGTGGGTACTCCTCCAAACATAGTTGTTTTAGGGAGTGGGTATGTAACTACAAAACAACTAGCCAAAGTGGGGTTACCTCTTACTCTGATAATGGTGGTAGTTTTGACGATACTTATGACTACTCTTGTCCCTGCGATTTTTAGATGATTGAAAATTTTACGCTTTTTTTTAATGGAGAATTTGTATCTGCAATTTCAGAGCCAATCATTGCAATTATCCTGATAATAGTGGGTTTTAGCATTGGCATTGCAATTGGAATATCTGGAATTGGGGCTCCTATGCTTTTTCCAGTTCTCATTATTCTTGGAATGCCTGCACAGGCTGTTGTTGGAACAAGTATTGCATTTCTTGCATTTACTAGAATTTCAGCTGCAACGATTCATGCAAAAAACCACAATGTAAATTGGAAAGCATTGGCAGTAATGATAATTCCAGTCCCTCCATCAATGTTTTTAGGAAAAATTATCTGGGAGTATGTTGAAACAACTCAAGGTTCTCAAGTGTTAGACAATATGATCTTTCTACTTCTGGGAATGATCTTCATGGGATTGACTCTGTACCTGATAAAATTTCATGTTTTGAAAAAGGATTTTGAACATCTTGATTTTATTACTAAAGAAAATCATTCATCACAAAAATCTGAAATCACATCAAAGAAAAACATCATTACATGGCTTTTCTCAGGCAGCCCGATTAGCCTGATTTATCAAATTTCTGGACTAGGTGCAGTTTCTATGATGCTTCCCGTTTTGGTAAAGACATTACATTCTCCTAAAATTGCTGCTGGAACCATGGCATTATTTGGAATCGTAGCGGCATTTGTCGGAACTACTTTACACTACTCGATGGATACTATTTCATTCACATCGCTTCTTCTGTTACTGATTGGTTCTATTCCAGGTTCAATTTTAGGTGTGAAATTAGTTGATAAAATAAGCACAAGAAAACTCATACTTGTATTTTCTCTAATAATATTTTCATCAGGTATTTTCCTTCTAAGTAAAGCTGCATTATTGTTATGAAACAAAAACCAACTTTGGAAATTGTACTGATGTTTTAATTTCATAATTGTAACAATAGTATATCATGAGTGAAACAAAATCAAAATATTCTGGTCTTGAAACTAGAGAAATCAAATCCCTTTCTGAAAAAGATATTCAAATCATTCGAAGAGGAAGAGGTGGAATTTTTGGTGGAATGGCAATTCTTGCTGAGTTAAACCACCATCCTGGACCTATTCATGTCTTAGAACTAGGTGAACAACTTGGCATAACAAATGAGCAAAGAAAACAGACTCAAGAAATCTACGATGAGATGGAAAAAGATGCAAAAGAATTAGGTGAAGAGTTTATCAAAACGGAAAAAATGATTGATGATGGATTTGCAAAAGAAGAGATGACTGAGCAACAATTGCAAGAGTATCTGAAAAAATCAGGAGAATTATGGGGAAAACTTCGTTTTACACATTTACGATGTCATTTAGCTACAAAAAAAATCCTAGATCCTGAACAAATCAGGCAATACGACATTTTACGTGGGTATTCGCATTCTTGAATCTGAAACATCGGGAATAAAATGTCGTTTAATCAGGTTTTATGGATTCCAATCGTAGTTGGAGTATTTCTTGTTGGAATCGGTGTAGGATATATCATGTTTGAAACTGAAGACCCAAAAGGCCATCAGGAAGAAATGTCTAGTACACCAATGACTCATTCTCCTTGGGCAGGAGAGCAAACAAGAGAAATAAAGTCATTGACTGCTAGAGAATTGACAGGAATTCCAAAAGGTCATGGAGTAGGAATGGCTTTACCAGCTGAATTGAATAGCTATCCAGGACCAAGACACGTTTTAGATTTGTCTGAAGAACTTAATTTGACCCCTGAACAGAAAGAACAAATTGAATTATTCTATCAGGAAATGTCTCAACAAGCAGTGCCACTTGGCCAGCAATTTATTGAAATTGAAAGAGAAATTGATGGAAAGTTTGTGGACAAATCTATAACTTCTGAGGAGTTAAGTGAACTTCTAAAAAATAGCAGCGAGATAAAGTGGCAACTAAGAAATATCCATCTTCAGGCTCACCTTAAGACAGCAGATGTTTTAAGCTTAGAACAGATTTCATTGTATGATCAACTTAGAGGATATGCTAATGATTAATAGAAAAAAAGTATAAAATATTCTCAAAAATTAAACTCATTTTCATATTCAATTCTCAATAAATACATCTGGATCCTCAAATCTATGGACGGCATCAAAAGAAATAGACAATTTCCCACTACGATTTCCATTGTTGAAAACCAAATTCAGAAAATATGTATCCATAATTTATCATAGCCTGTTAAGTATAATCATGCAAGAGTTACAATCTGCATTCAAAATAGAAGAAGACATTACAAAAGATGCAATACTCTCAGTTGTTTCAGACAAATATTGTCGCTCCATCATAAAAACAATTTTGAATGTGCCAAAATCAGCAATGGAAATAGCTACAGAAACTCACATTCCAATCAGCACTGTATATAGACGAATACAAACACTTCATGACAATAAACTGCTCCAAACGTCTGGCATGATAAATGAGGATGGAAAGAAATTTTTCTTGTACAAGAGTAAAATAAAAGGAATTCAAAGCCAATTCAAAAAAGGTCAGATGGAAGTAGAATTAATTTTCAACCAATAAATGTTCAACATCTGATTTTAATTTTTCTTCAAATTAATTTTATAATTATAAAACATAATCCGGTAGCGTGCTTGGTTAATTGAAATTAAATTTCAAGTGCGTGGTTTTGTTCGCAATATTGCTTTACAACAAGGGCATCTAATACCTGCTACTAAGAATATACTACAAAATGTACATCGTCTTTACCCATTTTGATATCTTTTACTGTTACTCATAGGAATTCCCTTTGATTCAATGCATATCCCTTACAGATTATGGTCATACAGTAGATATTGGCAGAATTTGATATAATAGGTCCGTTTGCAATGTGTTGAATTGCAATTATAATTGTGACTGAAAACCAACCTTAATTGTGTCACAAGTCATTTCAGTTTTGCAATCATCCCAAAACAATATTGTGGGTTATCTATAATTTGTTACAGAAAATACATGCATGCAAATAATAAATTTGAGATAATTTTTCATGTATCTTGTCTTGTTCATTTTCACCTTTGATATTGTTCTTGCTTTCTTTTAGATTATAATGCATAACTGATCTCATGATCATCGAAATAACAGAACTTCTGGATTGTGATCTGGAAGGGGGCTACGTAATAGATGGTTTTCCAAATGTGGGTCTTGCAGGCAGTATTGCTGCAGAATCAATGACAAGTACATCCGATTTTAAACTTGCAGGTTTTTTAAACTCAGTAGATTTTCCTCCAATAAGTCTAGTAAGAGGTGGTATTCCATATTATCCAGTAAACATCTTTGTAAATGAAAAACTCAAAGTTGCAGTATTTTTGTCACATCTGTCTTTACCCGAATCATTTTCACGAGCAATTGCAAAGGTAATGTTAGAATATGCAAAAAAACATCATTGCAAGAAGATAATCAGCACTGTAGGAATGGTAATGAATCCAAAACTCACTAAAGACATAGCTGCAATTGGCAGTACTGAGAATGCAAGAAACGAGATAAAATCTCTTGGAATTGAGATGTCCTTGGATCTTACAATACCCGGAATTCCAGGTATGTTGTTAAACCAAGGAAGATTTTCTAATCAAGGGGTCATAGTTTTGCTATTTTTTCCTAAAACAAAGAATAGTCCAGATTTTGAATCTGGAGCAAAATTATGCCTTACAATGGGAATGTTCATACCAAAACTACCGTGCAATCTTAAAATAATAAAAAATGAGTCTGCCAAGGCTGAAAAAAGAATCAAAAAAACACAAAAAGAGACAGAACAGATTAGAGATACTATCTATGGCTAGTTTTTTGAATGTAGTTGGTTGGAATCAAATCAATTTTTAATATTTTTGATTTCAATATTGGAAATCATATTTTTATTATTAATAGCAAGTTTGATGCCATCAAACATTGGAAAAAACCTGCAACTGTGAAGACCAAGAACATCACAAACACAAAGGACATGAAAATCATCATCACATCGGAGATGAATGCATCCATGAAGATGGAACCAGATACAAGATACATCAAAAATCTTAGATATTGATAAACATCAACAAAACCTAGGTTGAAAAGATCAGATCTCATACTGGAGACCATCAAGGATAATCCTGGGATTCATTTCTGTGGTATAATTAATGAAACTGGACTAGAAAAGGGTGTAACTGAGCATTACCTGCGAAAATTAGAAAAAGAAGGAAAGATAAAATCAAAAAAATACACAAGGTATCACCGATATTTTTCTCTAGATATAGATGAAGAAGAATTTGATATTATAAGAAACTTGAGAAAACCTACGAAAAAGAAAATCCTCTTTACAATAATAGTGAAAGGAACTCCCACTTTCAGGGAGATTGTATCCAAAATTGGCAAGAGTCCTGCGACAACATCGTGGAATATTTCGGAATTAATAAAAAATGACATAATAGAAAAAATAACAAATGACAAAAAAACATACTATGAGATAAAAAATATGGGATTGCTAAAATACACATTTAGAAAAGAGTTTTCAAAACTACTCAATAATAAAAAAGAACATTCTGAGGATATTTTTTTGGCATTGTAATATTGGTACATTCGATGAACCTCCCAATTTTGTTTTTTAATATTGTTCCATTATACAATCAATGAAATCAATTCTGAAATATTCCATTACGGGATCTGCCCTTGCAACTCTTTTGATCGTTGCGGCAATTTCTGTTCAAAGTGGAGGTTTTGATGCAGATGCTTATGTCTATCCAGAGGGTGCGCCTCAAGAAGGCCTTGAGATAGAAAGACTACATGCAGGATTAAGCACAGGTATGGACAGGTTATATGTTGTTCACATAACCAGTGGAGATCCTGATAGTCAGCATGAAAGACATTCGGCCATGATGGGAATTCAACATGCCAAGGCATTTCAGGATGCCGGGAAACATGTTGTAGTACTATTGGATGTTGACGGAGTTCGAATTGCAGACGATGACAGACCAACTGCATTGACTGTACAGTATGAGGCTCTAAAGGCATTCATCAACGATGGTGGACGAGTGATTGCATGTGAGCACTGTATTGGAAGCTTTGATGTCGATAATCTTCTCCGCGGAGTAGAGATTGATCCACATCCGTACATGCCAAAACTTCAGAGAGTTCTGGCCGAAGCTGATGTAGTGCTAGACTACTAGCCTCTCTTTTCTTTTTTGGTGAATTTAGCATGAAACCAGAAACAAGTAGAATCTCGGTTATGATTGACAGAGAAATTGAAGATGCGCTAAGAGAGAGACAGGCCAACATGATAAGAAAAACAAAAAGAAACGTCAGTTTTTCTCACGTGGTAAATTCTGTCTTAAGAGATGGTTTGAAGAGCAGATAGTTCCCTGTCAAGAAAAAAAGTATGATTTGATTTGGTTATTCTTTTTGATTCAGACCAAACACACTATTATAACCACTATCTCTGAACATGCAATCAGATTCAATTGACATAATACAGATGAGACTTACATCCTGATCTACAGTCGGTCGAACCAAATTTCTGCACTGGCATAACATTTGGTAACTTTGCAACATTCTGGCTTAGTTTGCATTCTAGTCTTGACTCTGTTTTTAGATATAGTATTTTTTTAATTGATGAATGCTGAGATGTGGTTAAACGGTCTATGTGCCAATGAATCTTTTTCTCTTTTCTGATGTGCCTTTGTACTCTTTTCTCCAGAGAATTTAAAGCAGATCCTACATAGATGTAATTTCCTTTCTTGAATTTCATGTTTTTTAGACTACCGACATCAGAAGAAAATTCTTTTCTAACATTTAGAATCAATGCATAGGTGCCTTTCATTATTTGTTTTACACCATTTTTATCATGTCTTGAATCTTTTTCTTTTCAGGAGGAAAATGTTTCTTGTTGGATTTTTTTTCATAGCCAATTGGAAGAACAACTACAGGACGTAGTTTGGTTCTAATGATTTTGGCAACCTGTTTTTCATTAAAATTTCCAATCCAGACACTGGACAATCCTAGTGAAGTTGCAGCTAGCTGTGCATAACTTGCAGCAATTGTAGCATCTTGGACTGACAGTAATCTTTCTCCTCTTACTCCCATTTCCTTTCTAATTTTTGTGGATTCGGTGCAAAATATCAAAAGTAATGAGGTATCAACATATTCTTGATCATGACATGCAGGTACCAGTTTTTTCTTTTTCTTGTCATCTTCGACTACATATACTCTGTAACTTTGCAGTCCTTTTGCAGAAGGGCTAGCCATTGAGGTATTGAGTATTTTCTGAATTTTTGATTTTTCTACAGGTTTATTAGAAAATGATCTGATTGAGCGTCTCTTTTCAACAGTTTTAAAAAAAGACATACCATCTATCCTTTTTCTATTTTGCACTATCTATAATTTTGATGAGATTACTTTCAATCTCTTCTCCTGTAAACTGAAAATTTTGTTCTGATGCCATTGCTAACAAAGATGTAGGCCTCGCTAAACTAATATAATTTTCATTTTCTTTTTGATATACCGCAATGGTACATGGCAATAATAGTCCAAGATCAGGATTAGATTCTAAAACTTGTTTTGCGAGATTGGGATTACACACTTCCATTAGCCTGTAATTATCAGAAAATTCTAATCCTTTCTCTGATAGAATTTTCTTAAAATCCAAAATTTCTAAAACTCCAAAACCAATATCTTTAAGATTTTCAGTGAGACTTGCAATTGCCTCATCAATACTTTTTTGGGTTTTTACAGTGTGAGAAAAGCTCATGGCTCACTTACATTTCAAATGAATATATTACAGAAATACGATTTCCACACCTGAAAACTATTTCTGAAAAATGTGTTTTGGTATAATAGCAGTCAGCATCTCTGTTAATCTATGCAAATTAAAAAAATAGGAATTATTGCATCAATTGTCATCGGAGTGGCAGTAATTGGAGTATTATTATCTATAGAACAGTACAGTTCTCAATATGCTGTTGACAAATATGCAATTGACCAAACAACAGTTTTTGCACAGCTTCAAAACAATGAACCTGTCTTGGTTGTCGATATTAGAACTGCAGAACAATACCAAGCAGGACATCTGAATGGTGCATCTCATGATAACTATGTGGATTCAGCAACACTAGAAAAACGAGTGGCTACAATCCAAAATAGGCTGCCTGATGTTGCATCACAATACAATCTTGTTTTAGTTGATGAGGATGGTACAAAAGCAAAGCAGGCAGCGCAAACCATGACTCAGATGGGAATCAAGACGTTCTATCTCAATGGAGGCATGAATCATTTGTCTGAAAATCTTGTATCTAGTTCTCAAGCTGTAATTGATTCTGAAGAACTGATGCAGAAAATTACTGCAAATGAGGATATTTATCTGCTAGATGTAAGGGAACCTGATGAATTACTTCAATCCAAGATAGATGGCGCAGTAAACATACCTTTGTCACAAATATTTGAGCCTAATGGTGCAGATGAAATTCCTACTGACAAACCAGTAATAGTTATCTGTGGTTCAGGAAATAGGGCAACAATTGCTACATATGCACTTGCCCAAGAAAATATTGACTTTCAAGTTCTAGAAGGCGGCATGAAGGCATGGAACTCTGACATTAAACAGATGGGAATGTAAATTCCATTATTTTTTGTTTTTACAAAACCAAGATTATATGCAATAAGGATTGCACCATAACAGACTACTATGGCGGATTTTAAGATCCTTCCAAGGGATTCAAATTTTAGAAAGGCGATTCTAAAGGCCTTGTCTGATGAATATTCTAGAACCATCATGAATTATGCCATTGAAAAACCAAAATCGGTAGTAGATATTGTCAAAGACTGCAACATTCCAATGACTACCGCATACAGACGTGTTCATGAACTAGAAGAAAACAAGATCCTAAAGGTTACAGGTTCAATTGTTACTGATGACGGAAAAAAATACTTTCTTTACCAGAGTAGAATCAAGGCAATCTACGTGGTGTTTGGACTGGATGCTTTGGATGTGCAAATTGTAGACAATGATGGAATGGGAACTAGTTCTTATTGGTAGACTTGTGTTTTGTACCATGTGAATGTGTTCTGAGTATCATTTCACAACATGGACAACGCAGCCCATCATAAGACAAAAAGACATTGCAGTATGAGCATCTCTTTTGACCTGGTTGATATTTGTCTTTAGTTGAGATGCCTTTACTTTTGTAGTGATGACATACTCCCTTGCACGCAGTTGCCATGGTTCATCATTTTTTCATGTCCCACAAAAATCCACATGATTTGCAATACATCCCTTGGTTTACACAGGTGCTGTTACTTTTACAAACAAGACATGTTCGTGTTTGTAGGTTCTTGTGGCAATGGTTTTGTGGGTGTCTGGGAACATCTAAAACTTGTCTCATGGTCTGTAAAATCATTTCACAATATATGCAGAAAAAGACAATTTCCATATACGATTACCATATGCGGAAATCGGCATCGGAAACTGTGTGTTTTGGTTATATATGAAATTTCAAGTTCTGCAGATAATGAGAAAAACAATGATTGCAGCAATCACGGCAACAACAATCCTGTTTGCTGTAACAATGACAATCCCAGTTGATTTTACACAGACAGCAGATGCCGCAAAAGCAAAAGGCACATACACATCAAAATACGGCCAGGCAACCCAAAACCAGGTTTGTGGAGACAGACTATGCTCTGAGATGCCACCTGAAGAAAGGCAAAACATGAAGCAAAAAATTACTCCTAAAAGTGATTCGTCATCTCAAACAAATCTAAATGATGTTTTAGATAGGATGGATAAAGTTCACGAGAAGCATCAAACACAAATGATGCAGATGTGGCAGACAATGACTCCACAAGAACAGTCCCAAATGATTCAGAAAATGAGTCAGATGATAGAAAAGATGGAGTCAATGGACATGACTCAGCACATGAGCATGATGGGAGACATGATGAAGGACAAACAGCACATGCAACACGGTCAAAAAATGATGATGCAAAAAGAACCAGCATACAATGAAACATTGAATCCAAGACAGATTGACTATCCAAACATTCTAGGTTTCAATGATCTGCACATTCATGCAAACAGACATCTTGATCCAGAAAGATCACTTGGATCAGTAGACCATCTTTTGCAGACCATAGTTCATCATCACTGCAAAGTCTATGATGACATGACAGCATCTTGTCTTCTATATCCATATGGAATGACTGACCAAGACAAACCATACGGAATAGAATATGTCATAACAACAGAGCAATATAATGAACTTCCAGAAGAAGAAAAACAATACTGGCATTATCACAAAACAGAATTTCCAAGAGCAGAGGCAACATTTCCGGAACTCACCGATAAGGAATTAGAATCAATTATTCCGATTCTGGATGAAACATATGGTAAAGTGTACTACTTTTGGAGCTATGGGGACACATATCCAATTGGAGAGCCATACATACTAAATGTTCATGAGCTTCCAGATCATTAGTAATTCCTCTTCTCTCTTTTTTTTTATCTTTGATAATGCATATACACTAGTCTACTTGAAAACTAGTGCTTAAAGATGGTAAAACCACATATTGTCACAGCAAAAAAAGGCACCAAATGTTCATTGTGTGATGCAGATATTGGTGGAATGGTTTGTATGTATGACAAGGAAAATAACAGGTATATCTGTGATCAGCACCAAATTTGGAAAAAATAAAAAAATCTACGGTTGGACTAGTGCAGCTCTTTCTTGCATTCTCTCAAAGTATCCACTTGTAACCTTTGCAGGAACAAAGTAAGTTACTTCAACTGTTTCTCCTGGCTGTGCACTACATTCCTGAATCACTGGCATGGACACTGAGGGAGTATCAATCACACATCCTCTATCTACAATAGCCACTACAGTTCCCTGTTCTGTAATCTCTACTGGAAACCAATGCCAGATTGGTACAAGAGTAACCATCAACAGTATTGCCAGTCCTGCTAGCACAAATCCAACATACCACTTCCATGGCATCTTTTTTTCTTGTTGTTTTGATTGAGACATTTCTCTTCAACTTAACTTTACAACAATGAGATATAATCAAGAAGATTACATTGTGGTTATTTGCAATTAAATTTTAAGAAAAATGTTTTCGATGACGAGACTTGGTTCTCAAAATAGTCTTACAACATGGGCACCTGATCTCAGAGGTAATCAAAAACGTACTGCAATATGTGCATCTTTTGTGTCCTTTTAGATATTTTTGGCCGTTGCTTACACTGCTACTTTTTAGCTGTACACAAATACCTTTACAACTCGTACCCATTTTTCTCCCACTCGTACCTTCTAATATTACCACATTTTTTGCAAAAAATGCCATTATGATTATAACAAGTATTAGAGCTACCGCAATCAAGGCAAATTTTTACCCCTCTTTTTGCAAACTTGTCATCCTTACTTTCTTTTAGAATAGTAACTAATTGTAACATATCATTGATACTTGGTATGGATTTGATTTAACTAGAAAGATTACTCTGCAATCAATTGCAGCTAAAGAAACAGTAGAACACTTATGAAAAAATTTCTTGGAACATAGATTGCATAAAATTATGCATGTACAAATCAATAATTATTCTAGTGGAAAGTCTGTCTTACAAATTGGACAGAGACCTCTTTCCCCATTGTAATTGTGATTGTAGTATTGAATTATTTCGACTCTGCAACTGACGCAGATTATTTTTTCCATTTTTTGTCATGTCCTCAACTAAATTCATGATTTTACCCACGAGGTTTTGTGCGTAGGATTGCTTTGCAACAGGGGCATCTAATACTAGACACTTCTAAAAATATACTGCAAAAAGTACATCGTTTTTGCCCATTTTGATATCTGATACTATTACTCATCGGAATTCCTTTTGATTCAATGCATACTCCTCTACATGTTCTAGCCATGTGTATAATATTGGCAGAATTTGATATAACAGGTCAGTTTACAATGTAGTCAATTGCACTCAAAGCATTATGGTTGAAAACTAACTGTTATTGTATCACTAGTCATCTCAGTTTTGCAATCTTTGTCTAGTGCTGTCCTAATTAAGGACTCAAAGAGATGTTTTAAAAACAAGGATCCTTTCTCCTGAAGATCATGATGTACACTAAACATGACATTGCCTTCTGTTTTATCTAAACTACATCTTCCATAACCGCACAAATCAAAATAGATTTTAATAAAATCAGTCACAGTCTTTGAGTCAAGTCTCTTCCATTTGAACAAAATGAATTCTTTAACTTCTTGACTTCCACATCTTGTGGCAATCTCAATTAGATTTTTCTCATCTATACTGTTTAGCATTCTACGAAAGGTGTCTGTGCTCATTCTTAGTGTACCAAATTTCTTGGCATAAAGTTCAAACTCTACATATTGACCAAAAATCTGGTTTGCAAGAGTGTTTAGGCTTGTTTTGTTCTCCTCAGCTATATCTCTTAGCACTTTTTCATATTCTTCATCTATTCTAAATGAGATGCTAGATGTCTTTTTGCTGCTCATTTTTCTAATGATTTTGCAATTTTACTAGTTTATCAGTTTAGCTGCAATTGACCACATTGTAGTCTTTGTTGTTATATTGTTTGGAGACATAATGAAATGTGTGCTGATATGGTCAAAATTGTTATTCCTCGATCCGAACTATGCGGAAAATATTTTACCGCTTCTGTATTGTTGGTCCTATTTCTTGTTCTCGGATCAACGACTCCAGCATCAGCACACACTACTATAGAAGTTGAAAATATTGAGATTGATGTTGGGTGGGGAATCGAGCCGCCAATAGTAGGGTACAGAAATGATTTTGTCTTTAAGATAAGCGAGCTTGGTGAAACCGAAGGAGTACGAACGGGAATAAAAAACGCCTTTAAGAATTTAGAGGTAACTGCAAAATATGGAGGAGTCACCAAAGTATTAGATATTGGCTCTGATCCAAGACCTGGACACTATTATTCTCATGTAATCCCAACAAAGACAGGCAGTATCTCAATTGATTTGAAAGGAGAAGTTGAAGGAATTCAAGTGGATGTACAAGTTCCAATAGAAGATGTAGAGACAACTGCAATACTTGACTTTCCACCTTCTAGCGGTTCATCATCAAACACGGATGTTGCTGCACTAAAAAATGCAATATCTCAGATTCAAAGAGATGTTAATGAAATCAGATCTGGTTCTGGAATTGAGATAAAATCTGATACTGGTAGAGCATACGACTTTGCAGTGTTTGGATTGTCTCTGGGGGCTGCAGGAGTAGTTTTGGCAATAGTATCTCTAACTAAAAGAGGAAAACTGTTTGGTTAGCCAAGACAAGAAATTCATTCTTTCAATTATGCAAATTGATTTTAATCTTTACAAGACTAAATTTTGTAGATTGAAATATGAATAATTCAAAAAAAGTTATTCTAATCCTGCTGTTTTTAGTATTTTTAATCCCTCCTAGTTTTGTATATGCAACAGAACATGTAGTCAATATCCCACAGGGTGCTCACAATCGATTATGTGCGACTTTCCATAATTGTTATTCTCCTGAAGAAATTAAGATTAATGTTGGAGATACAATAACATGGCCAAATAATGACTCTGAACCTCATTCAGTTACAAGTGGAAAGCCTGGCGCAATGGATCAGAAATTTGATAGTGGCTTATATAGTCCAGGCGAATCTTGGTCATTTACTTTTATGGAATCTGGAACCTTTGACTATTTTTGTACAATTCATCCCTGGATGATAGGAAAGGTAATTGTTGTTTCAACACAACAAAATAAGGATGACCAAGAGGATTCGTTAAAAATCCCAGAATGGATTAAAATCAATGCAGGATGGTGGTCTTCCAATCAAATATCTGATTCTGATTTTGCAAAAGGATTAGAACATCTGATCAAGATTAGAGTAATAATCATTCCACAGAATACAAATTCAGAGAAAGTTGAATCTGAAACACAGATACCTGAATGGTTAAGGAAGAATGCAGGTTGGTGGGCCCAAGGACTCACATCAGATGAAGAATTTGCACAAAGTATTCAATTTATGATTGTAAATGGAATAATAAGAATTTAGAACAATTATCCTAAAATAAAAAAACAAAAAAGAAAAAATTATTGAGATTTTAGATTTTTGAGAGTATCCATTATGACCTTCATCTGTTCCATAATGATTTGCTGCAGGTCATCTAGTTTTTGATTGAGTTGCTTAATCTCATCTCTTAGTTGTTGATTTTCCTGTCTTAGTTTTTCAAGCTCGGTTGAATCTGAATTGGTTCTCATTTCATTTCTTGAAAAGTCATTGTTGTCATTATCATCAGAATCAAATTGGAGTTGTTCGTTAATTTGTTCTCTAGTAAGCTGGCTGTTTTTTACAATAGCATCTAGTATTGCTCCTCTGCTAGTTGAGTCAATTACTGTCTCAAGTTCAACTTCAACTTTGGATGTGTTGCCTCTCTTTTCAATTTCAACTTCTAATTTTTTTTCTAATCTTTGGTCATCAGAACGTTCTATTCTCAGTTCCATGTCTGCCTCTTCTCTGGTAAGTGAGAATTTGTCAATGATTTGATCAATTAGTTGATTTGTATCTGTCGTATTGCTGACAAACTCTATCTCTATTTTTATCTCAGTCTGAAAACCAAGGGTTTCAGCTCTTACTTCTCTTTTGAAGAAATCGGATGTCTTGGAACCATCACTGATTCTGTCATCATCTCGGTCATCGTCATACCTGTCATCATCTCGGTCATCGTCATACCTGTCATCATCTCGGTCATCGTCATACCTGTCATCATCTCGGTCATCGTCATACCTGTCATCATCTCGGTCATCGTCATACCTGTCATCATCTCGGTCATCGTCATACCTGTCATCATCTCGGTCATCGTCATACCTGTCATCATCTCGGTCATCGTCATACCTGTCATCATCTCGGTCATCGTCATACCTGTCATCATCTCGGTCATCGTCATACCTGTCATCATCTCGGTCATCGTCATACCTGTCATCATCATTGTCTTCACTGGCAAAAACAAAACTAGTTGGTATCGAAAGTACCAGAACAGCTAAAAGAAAGAATATGGCAGTATCGTATTTTTTCATTACTTTAGAAGTGTGATAAATCAATATAAGATCGACTGTATTTTCCATGACTGGATTTCATTTGTGGAAATTCTATTATTTCTTTAAATCCATAAAGTAACGGGTCAGAATAATTCATGAAATTAATATCAATTATGTTTTTACTTTTAATTGTAGTTTCAGGTACGCTTGTAATTCCAATTACATATGCTGAAGAAGATGATAATGATGAGGACAGAATTGGTTTTGGAGAAATGAAAAGAGAAAGAGAACACCAAGATGAAGGAATTCCATTAGGCACGGAAATGGGAAATGTAATTTTGTATGGAACTATTGCAGCAATTGTGGTCTCAGTAGCTTACACCGCTTTTAAGATCTCATCAAAGAAAAAAGCAAAACCATGACAATCAAAAAAATCACCCCAAAATCGCTTCTGGTTTTCTCACTACTGTCTTTGTTAGTTATGACTCCCACACTAGCGTACGCAGATGACGATGATGAAGCAGAAGATGTTGCAGAAAACCTAGGATGGATTGCAGTTGGAGCAGGAATAGTTGCAAATATCCCATTTATTGCAATGAATAAAATCCGAAGATATGCCATAAAGACAGGCAATTCAACAATGCAAGTTGCAAAACAAATTAGAACTGTCTACAGACCATTGCTTAATTTTCACATAATGCTCAATTCGATAGGGTATTTTGCGGGAATGACACATGGTTTTATGCTGTCAAGACACCTAGATTCGGTTTCTTTGTCCTTGGCTATTGTAATGAGTGTGATGACGGTAAGCGGACTGTTGCTAAAATACACATCGTCTAGAAATTCCAAATTGTTTGGCAAGCTTCTTCATGGCCAGTTTGGTCTTGTCATGCTGCTTGCTTCATTGGTAACATTACATATTGTTGTTGGAGATGATTGAATATTTTTACTGAATACAACTACACCGCTGTAGTTTCTTTGGATTGCAAATCTAGGTCTAATGGGCATTTGTCTTTAGAACAATAATTGCAAATGATTGCAGTCTAAACTTCCTCAATATATCCAAATTCAACCATATCTGATACATGAACAAAAAATCTTTAGTCGGGATTGTCGTTGGTCTTATGATAGCAACTTCTGCCGTTTACTTTGTTGAGACATCTGAAGAACTATTTGAAGAGCAAGACATGATAAAAGGACCATTCTTTTTGGTGGTGGCAATAGCATACATTCCAGTTGCGTTTTGGATGCTAAAGAGTCCAAACAGTTCTGCTCCGTATCTTGTAACCATAGCAGGAACCATTGGAATAATCGCACTGTATGCAGTTACCAGAACTGATGCAGGCGCAATCGCATTTGGTTTGGAGCACGCAGGAAAGATCGGACATCTAGGTATGGTATCCAAAATAGTTCAAGTTGGAGTCGTAATTGGATCTGTTTGGGCACTGATACAGACCAAGAAGGAAGCATGGCTACAACATGAAGACATACCCAATGTGAGAAAACAACGATGATACTCACATCTGGTTTATTTTTATCACTTCATTTTACATGAGTTCAATAGACAAAAGTATTTGGTTAGTTTATGAGAATTTTCTAATTTCTGTGAACAAAATCGGCCAACTTCTATACATGCATCACATGCATGCTCCCAGCCAAATTTGAATCCTCTAGAAAACTTTTTCAAGTTGTAATTGTATTATAACACATAGAAAACCAATTTTGATTTTCTAAAATCATTGGTGACAAGAGCGTCACAACATAAACCTTATATCGCTTACCTGGCGCGCAAAGGCGCATATGATTATGTTGTAACGCCCTTTCAACGAATTTATGTTTGAAGACAAATTCCACGAAGAGCTAAGACGATACATACTAGAAAAGAAAGGAGTTGACATTGGAAGCAACATGAATTGGAATAAGACAGTAATGTGGATTTTGATTGGACTTGCAATTATTGTAGGTGGAATCGGAGTTTGGAAATTATTGCGACAATGACAAGAAAAAACAATGAAGATACCAGAGACAAACCCCATAAAATACTGATAATTTCTACGAGTTGCTTTTATGTAAAATCCTCAAACACAAAAACAGAAAATAGACAGGTTGGAGGTTTCTTTCCCGACTGTTACCTCACAGCCGTCTATTTATTTTCATTAATCTGCTTTTTGAAATCAAAATTGTTACAAAAATGGATGCTATCAAAGTAAATCCTACAAGTATGTCATTCTGGATGTAAAATATTCTGAAATTTTTAATTTTGTACATTTTCATGAAAAATCACGAAATAAGCCGGTTATTATAGGAAGAAGAATGACTCACATTGATCTTATTTATGGTACTAAAAATTATCAATACTGATACTGTCTGCAAACGCTGTGGGAAAAATTCCATGTTAACTGATGGAGATACGGGAGAAAGATTTTGCGGAAAATGCGGATATGTCATTTCTGAGATGTTGCAAGATTCTGGACCCGAATGGAGATCATTTTCTAAAGATGGCAACAGTACAGATCCCACAAGAACCGGGGCTCCAACATCCCTTGCCATGCATGATAGAGGACTTGCCACCACAATCAATCCTCTAAATCGAGATTCGTCTGGAAAGCCACTCACATCTACTATGAAAAGTACCATTGAGAGGTTGAGAACCTGGGACAGTAGAAGTAAAGTTAATGCATCTACAGACAGAAATCTCAGGCAAGCATTAACTGAATTGTCTCGACTAAAAGACAAACTTTCTCTTTCTGATGCAGTAATAGAAAAGGCGTCATATATCTACAGAAAAGCCCTTGACAAGGGTCTTGTAAGAGGCCGTTCAATCTCAGCACTTATTGCATCTGCACTTTATGCTGCATGCAGAGATACAGAAACCCCTAGAACACTAAAGGACGTTTCAGATGCAGGAAATATTCCAAAAAAAGACATTGCCAGATGTTACAGAATGATATATCATGAATTGGAACTAAAGATGCCAGTTGTTGATCCAATTCAATGTATTGCAAAGATTGCAAGCAAGCTTGGAATAGCAGAAAAGACAAAACGGAATGCATCCAAAGTACTCAAAATTGCCAAAGAACATGAAGAATCATCAGGCAAGGATCCAATGGGACTTGCAGCAGCTGCACTTTATCTGTCATGTGTAAAAAATGGTGAAAATATAACTCAACGAGATATTGCCGAAGCTGCAAACGTTACTGAGGTAACTATCAGAAATCGATACAAGGGTCTAAGATTAGACCAGAACAAAAATCTGTAGATAATACTATAATTCCTGAATGGATTTGTGATAATTTGCATTATCAAATGGTTTTTTTGTAGTTGCCATAAGGATAATCTGAATTTTCTTTTTTGAATTATGTTTTTCTAGATTAGTAATGTAATCTTTTGAGTTGATGATATCTTGTATGACAAAGTGTTATGTACTTTGAGAATTATAGAGTTGTGCTAATGATTATATCAACGGGTTCTCTCTGATTTTCCTCAAAACATGATGAATATTACCTGCCGAATTATGAAGTAGAATTATGTTCAGTATATTGATGAAATTTTCATGTGATAAACTGAAAGTAAATTTTGAATTGATCAAAATTTCAAAATGAAACACTATTAACTGCGATTACAGTAATTTTTTCCTTATGGGTAAACGTCAAGTAAAAAATGAAAGTGCATTAAAAGAAATAAGACTGCCTGAAGAAGGTTGAGATGTTTGGAAGAGTAATCAAAATGATGGGTGGAGAAAATGTCATGGTAAAGTGTGGTGATGACGTTGCTAGAAGAGGAAGAATTCGAGGAAAATTGAAGAGAAGAGTTTGGATAAGAGACAATGACATTGTTATTATTGCACCATGGGATTTTGGTGCAGAAGGACGAGGAGATATTTTATGGCGCTATACCTTGCCGCAAGTTGAGTGGTTAAAGCAAAGCAAGCACATTCCAGTAGATTTTTAGATTGAAGTAGTAATTATGACCCTTGTTGATGATAACCACTTTCTGAAAAATCAATTAAAGCCTTAATACAAACAACAACCATACAATGTGATGTCAAAATTATTCTTTGAAGATACTTCAGATTGGGAATCTGCAAGCAAGTACATTTTGAGTTTGCCAGAGATCAGGTTTGTTGGAGTCATAAACGATATGGGTCATCTTGTGATAGGAGATTACAAAAAAGGAATTGTTCCAATTGCAGAGATTGATCAGTACAAGATGTGTATGGAGCATGCACTGGAATTATTCATGAAAAAAGATCTTGATGGCACATTAGGACCACTAGATTACATTGTATCAAAGAGAAAGAATGTAGCAATAATCACAATTCCAGTTAGTGATTATCTTGTGTTGATATCTGTAGAGCCCAATGCAAAGATTGAACCTATCATTGAAGATATTCTGCAAAAATTGAAGATTCTCAACAAACCACAATAACAGATAATTCGCCTTAAAAATTAAATGAAACCTTTAGGTACAATTACAAACTTTACGGCAAGCTGAAATTATTTCTTTGTATCATAAATCAGATTTACTTGCTTTTTCCAAATGAGTTTTTTCATGATCACGTACCTCATCAAAACTATACGAAGTTCCTACCCAATGAAAACTACAATATTTACATTGATATTTCATTTATTTCACTTTTTCCTCTGGTCTCTTTTTTCAAATTTTTGCTTTTATCCATATCATCGGTAACTTTCGTCTTGCAAAAACCAAATTCTAATTTTTTAATTATTTTTTTAAACATGACTTTGACAATGCTTCTCTTTGATATATATCAACGTAATTTTGTAGTTTTATACCTAAATTTCACATTATTTTCGATAATTGTGTTACTCTTGAGAGTTACCAATGCACCAAATACAACTTTCATATCCTTCAGAATTTGCCTGCGTAAAAGTATCTGGAATGAAACGCCGCTTGTGTACTATCATGATTTCATCAATTTGACAATTTTCTTTTTGATTAAGAAGATCATGAACTTGCCTTTTGTTGTTATCTCCCAAATAGTTTGCCATATTGTATAACATTGAAAGTACTATAAGATATTGATTATTTGTCTAAATTACACTAATTTGATAAAAGTTATCACGAAAATCCGTTCTCAAAATTAAAAGAGCATGCCCAACAATCATAACTTCAAAAACATCACAAAATAGGGTAAAAAGAACAGTTTTTTTTAAAATTTGTTTGGTGTTTGCCTGACCATTCTTTTATACCATGATACATGCCATAAAGGGATTACTTCTATAGTTAGTGGTTCTGGATTATCCTCCTGACCATTAACCATTTGACGGATAATTTATGACTCTATTTATGATTGTCAAATGATGCATAGTGCATACATGTTGGTAACATATTTCAGATCATTTTTTAAAACATTTGCAGCTACAATCAAACATTCCAGCTTTTCCCATGCACTGATCATGGTGCTCATTGTAGCATTTATTACAAATCATTGTTTGTCAAGTCCTTCTTTATGTGGGTCTTTTCATGGATGATTACTTTTTCAAACGTATCCATCCATCCTTCCCACTGAAAATTGCATTGCTTGCAATGATATTTCATTTTATTCTTCCACATCCGTTATTTGTTTTTTTTCAGATTTTTTGCCTGTGTCTACGTTATCAAGTGTCTCATTTTTACAAGAGCCAAATTTCAGTTTTTCAATAATTTTTCTTAACCTGGATAGATTGACTTTATCTTGGATATATACCGGCTTTATTTCCAGATTTTATGCCTAATTTTCTATATATTTTTATAAGATTCTATAAATTTTCATATGCCGGTATATATAAGAAGAAGTTTCTATATATGATATGAAAAACAAAGAAAATAAAACAACAAGAGCAGTTGCAGTATCAATTGCAAACCATGACATCAAAGAAGGCTCAACTCTTGAATGATTATTCATGTACATGTAATTGCGGATGCAATAATTTCTGCGGTGAATATTTTTGTCACAACTGTAGCATAGGATTGTGTAAGAACCAAATCAAAAAAGTAGTGATTTCTTAAAATGATATTTAGACACAAGAAAAGCTATTACACATTTTATCTATCAAGTGTTGGTGTAATAATGGCACTCACGTGGGTGTTCTCATCATAACCTCTAACACTGCATACTTGTTGATTACTTGTCATAATGATAAAGTTAATGACGTAATAACTCAGATCAAACAATTTGATTACATCAAGGAAATTCAAGGAACATGTGGTGCATATGATATCATAGCAAAAGCTGAGTCAATCACATCGATTCATTTACAGAGATTCATCATGCAAAAAATTAGAACATTGGCAAATGTAAAAAGTACTTTGACATTACATTATGAACCAACTCTGCAATGATTATGAATCTTAAATGCAAAAACTGTGACAAAGAATTCGAGCTGTTCAATAGCGAATTTTGCTGTATTGAATGCCTCAATGAATACTATCTTAGAGGACATGCGAAATACTAGATAATTAACATCTCACAGTGGAAAAGGGTAAGAATATCAAGATAGCAAGGTATAATGCTCAGGAACAAGAGTATAACATATAACTAAAAATTCTATTTCACTCAAAGTACTTGAAGCATATTCTCGTGATGTTGGAAGAAGCATAGTCCGTATTGATTACGATTCTATGGGTTTACTTGGTGCAGCAACAGGTGATGTTGTAGAAATAAAAGGGAAAAGAAGAACCGTTGCAAAATGCCTACCGCTATATCCAGCAGATGAAAAAAAGGGAATCGCTCGACTTGAAGGCCTTACAAGAAACAATTCTGGAACAGCAATATCTGACAGCATTCAAGTTCAAAAAATAAAGGCAGTTCCTGCAGAAAAAATCATAGTTGCACCACTTGACTCTATTCCATCAATTGATGAAAAGTACCTTGCAGACTGTCTAGAAAACATACCTCTGATAAAAGACGATAACATAATGGTGCCATACTTTGGGGGAAGATTGGCATTTCAGGTATTGGGAGTCATTCCTAAAAATGCTGAGGCAGTAATTGTTACTCCCAAGACATTATTTCAGATTGAGGAAAAAACCGAATCTTTGCGAGGTGTCCCACTAATATCATATGAAGATATTGGCGGTTTGACTGATGAGGTAAAAAAAATAAAAGAAATGATTGAGCTTCCACTAAGACACCCAGAAATTTTCGAAAAGCTTGGGGTTGAAGCTCCAAAAGGAGTATTGCTTTTTGGAGTTCCTGGAACCGGCAAAACTCTTTTGGCAAAAGCGGTAGCAAACGAGAGCAACGCTCACTTTATCAGCATCTCTGGTCCTGAAATCATGAGTAAATTTTATGGAGATAGTGAGGCAAGGGTACGAGAAATTTTCAAAGAAGCAAAAGCAAATGCTCCTTCAATTATCTTTATTGATGAGATTGATTCCATCGCTCCAAAAAGAGATGAAGTATCAGGAGAAGTTGAAAGAAGAGTGGTTTCCCAGCTTCTTTCGATAATGGATGGTTTGGAAGCAAGAGGCAAGGTAATTGTCATTGCAGCTACAAACAGACCAAACGCATTAGATCCTGCCCTTAGAAGGCCAGGTAGATTTGATAGAGAAATTGAGATCAGAATACCTGACAAGAAAGGAAGGTATGACATACTCTTAATCCATACCAGAAATATGCCACTTGCAGAAAATGTAAACTTGAAAAAAATTGCTGCAATAAGTCATGGACACGTGGGAGCTGATTTAGAATATCTGTGTAAAGAAGCAGCAATGAAGTGTTTGAGAAGACTATTGCCAGAAATTGATTTAGCAGATGAAAAAATATCAGCTAAAGTTTTGGAAAAACTTGTTGTAAATTATGAAGATTATCAAAACGCCCTACAAGAAGTTACACCAGCTGGAATGCGCGAAGTCTTTATTGAAAGTCCGGATGTATCTTGGGATGATATAGGAGGACTACACAATATCAAGCGTGAGCTACAGGAGGCAGTAGAGTGGCCATTAAAGTATCCAAATCTTTACAGTAAGATGAATCATAGGATGCCGCGAGGAATTTTGCTTCACGGATCAAGTGGAACTGGAAAAACCATGTTGGCAAAAGCAATAGCAACAGAAAGCGAATCTAATTTTATCTCAGTAAAAGGTCCTGAATTACTATCAAAATGGGTTGGAGAATCAGAACGTGGAATAAGAGAAATTTTCAAAAGAGCAAGACAGGCCTCGCCATGTGTCGTATTTTTTGATGAAATTGACTCTATTGCTCCAATTAGAGGCGGAGGTGGAGATGCTGCAGGCACTGAAAGAGTTGTCAGTCAACTCTTAACTGAGATGGATGGCATGGAAAGCCTTTACGGAGTTGTAGTGTTAGCAGCAACAAATAGAGCAGATATGCTTGATACAGCTCTCCTTAGACCAGGACGGTTTGACAAAATAATACTTGTACCAATACCAGATAAAGAAGGTAGAAAGAAGATACTGGAGATAACCACAAAAGTAATTCCTATTGACAGAAATACAAAGAATGAATCTGGAATCAATCCAGACTATGTAGATCTAGAAAAGATTGCAGGTACAACTGATGGTCTAAGTGGAGCAGATGTCGCATCAATTGCAAACACTGCAGTATCTCTTGTCATCCATGAGTTTCTTGCAAAACACATTGGTCAGAAAGATGTAGAAAAACACATAGAAAAAATCAAAGTAACTTCGAGACATTTTGAGGAAGCCACAAAAAAAGTGAGAGTACAAAAAGACCTGAAGATCATGGAAAAAATTCCGGCATCATATTATGGATAACCTTCTAAAATTGAGGAAAAATTACTAGATATGCGAAATTGTTTGACTTGTAAAAAAAGAACTAGAAAGCAAAAATAGAGAGTTTTGTTGTATTGAATGTGCAAGAAAATTTCTTTCGTTTAAATAATAAATTCATATTCCATAAATCAAAAAGAAAAGAGGTTTTGAGAATATCTGAAATAATTGAGTTCAAAATTAATTAAACAAAACCAATCTAAAATCTTCTACTATTACGATGTTTTGGAAAACATTCTCGACAATATACAGGTCTTCCTTGTTTTGGTTCAAAAGGAACTTCTGAATCTTTGCCGCAGTCATTGCATGTACATTTGTACATTTTTCTGTCTTGTGACATATCTTTGCAGGATGTCTCAACTATAAGAAGGGTTGGTATTTTTACAAAAATATCATTGGTTCGTCCTGTTAATATAACAGAAGAAAAGATAAGGATATGAAAAATAAAAAAGTAGGAATGGCATTTGGTATCCCGTTTATTGTTTTACTGGGCATCATAGCCATAATTTGATGTAAAATGTCTCACAGAAAATCAATTCTGTATCATCTCAATATTTTAGATCCAAAAAATATCAAAGATGAAGAAATGGCAGATGATTGTGCCTAAATCACATCTTGATTGATACTTGTGTAAAAGTAAATCCCGTAGTAAAGTGACTAATGTGTGTGGTATATTACTGTGCAACACCCATACAGTATTGAGATGAAAGCAAAACAAATTCTAAAATCAATCCCTGAAAACTTTGAAAGGGAAACAGTTCTGTTAGGTATCAAAGAAACATTGCATAACTAGCCTAACAATATTTTATGAAATAAAATAAAATTTATTTTCATTTTGTTTTTGAAAAAATTAAAAAAGTAATCTCATCTCAACCAGCACTCTATTATAGTATGGAAATAGACAACATTATGATACAAAAAGAATTTAACAATACTCAAAAACAGACTGTCTTGTCATTACAAAAACACAAATGTAAAAAATGTGAAAAAAAATTCAACATATCAAACTTGCCAGAATTTGGATATATTGATGGAGATGTTAGAAACAATGCAAAAACAAACATTCAGGCATTATGTATTAATTGTCTCACGCAAGGAAAGAATAAAAATTGAATTGGAATTGCCCAAAATGCAAATTCCGGTGGATAGGTTTATCGATACTTTTGATAAAGTTCTAGAACATGAAAAAAGCCACAAAACGAGTTAATTTTACATTAAAAATGGAAGAATGCACTTGGTCTTACATATTTTGTATTTGAAAAAAAGATTTTTTGCCCCTTGCACATAGAATTAGATAAATAAATTCAACTGAGAAATTTTGTTTTCTTTTATAGAATGAATACGTAAACAATACATGTCTTTTAGAAAATGCGTTCATTGCGGTAGGGAATATGAAAGTTTGATTGACGATTCAACATGTTCATCAAAATGTGCTGGAGAAATTGGAAAATAATCAGTATTTTCCTTATCAAAATTATCAAACAGTAATTGTTATTCACTACTCAGATTATGATTGACTTGATTTATCTAAAGTAGATACAGTCATAATCATACTTCCTCGCAGTATTATCTTATTAAGATTTACAGGCTTGTTTTTTTCTGTAATGTCTTCTGCATTAATCAAGGAAAGATTCATCTGTTCATCAAAGGAATGCAAAGTTCCACGAATAATCCGGTTATCTTTGAGTTTTATCAAAATGGTTTTTTTAAAACAATCTTGTAGAAATCTGTCTATCTCTGAAGGCATTTAATCTCCAAGAAAATCATTCACATGGTTTCTTGACTATGGCGTAATAAGTCGTTATGTTTGATCAAAATGAATGTAATTAAAACAAGCAATACTAAATTTCATCGTAAACATATCATCGAATTACCTTATGATAGATTTGACTTTATTTTTTAAAACACTTGCAACCACAGTCAAACATTCCAGCTTTTCCCATGCACTGATCATGATGAGCATTATAGCATTTGTTGCAAATTACCATTAGTTGATTCCTTCTTTTATGAAATTTAGAGGTAATAAGAGTGCAAGAAATTGTAGCATTATCTAGCTCAAATTCCTGATTTTCTTTTCAAAAATGTCAATCATTTCGTTTACCAGATAGTCCCCATCGTGTACATTGATCGTTCCTACAATATCCTTCATTCGAGTCATCGTTGCTTTAGTAATTTGTAGTTGTGGCATACATTATGATACATTAATTGATATTTAAGGAAAGAAAATTTTTCATTAAAAACAAAAGTTGAAAAAATATCTTCACTATTTGAAAATCTTTAAGATAAGGATCATTTTAGTCGTATTTTTGAACAAGTGTTAAATTTTTGAAATTCCAAAAAAAGAATAATGGAGATAATGGGTCGTGGCTTCAAACAGATTCTTCAAGAGTCTCCTTTGTATTTTCATCTTGGGTTAAAGTTTGCAGGTTACAAACTGTTTAACAAAAAAAGTCCGTTTTATGGGTCTGCTGATATAATCAACGTATGCAATTTACACTGTGAGCACTGTTACTGGTGGCTAAATAGAAAGGAAGAAAAAGATCTGACTCTGGAGCAATGGAAAAGCATCATCGATGAGAAATTTAAGAAAAATCATGTCTTTATGTTGACCCTTGTGGGAGGTGAGCCTCTGATGAGAAAGGACGTTGTAGAGTTGTTTGTAAAGGAATTCCCAAAAAGAGCATGCGTTGTTACAAATGGAACATACCCAATTCCATATCTCAAAAACATCTACTTTTATTGGATATCAATTGATGGCGACAAAAAAATTCACAATCAAATTCGTGGCGATAATGCATGGGAGAACACTAGGAAAAATGTTATTGATTATGTTCAATCAAATGGCAAAAATGCATGGAAAGACATCTGGATAACCATGACTATTAACTCTAAAAACTACAAAACCATAGAAAATGTAATTGATGATTGGAAGGATTATTCCAATAAAATTGGATTCCAATTTCACACTCCATTTATGAAAAACGATCCATTATGGATGCCATTTGGAAAAGAACGAGATAGAGTAATAGATAGATTGCTAGAACTAAAATCAAATCAATATAAAGATTATATCGTAAATCCAAAACACCAGCTAGAAATAATGAAGAAAAGCTGGGGCGGAAAAGGAACAACTCCTGTTGATTGCCCTACCTGGGCCATAATCTCAGTTGATCACCAAGGTAGAGAAAAACTTCCATGTTGTATTGGTAGTGCAGAAAAAGATTCTATGAAACCAATATGTGAGCAATGTGGACTCGGATGCTATTCTGTACTGATGGGATATGGAATAAAACAATAAAATAAAATATTCTGAGATGCCATATTGTTGACAATTATAATCTAATGAATTCCACAATTATGGTGTATCTATTTTTAGTTTCATTATTTTACCGAAAAAATGGTAAAATAACGTTGGTAGACCGAATGGGATTTGAACTTGAAATATCTGTCTTAATTTAGAAAACTTTTTCAAGTTGTAATTGTATTATATCATATAGAAAACCAATTTTGATTTTCTAAAATCATTGGTGACAAGAGCGTCACAACATAAACCTTATATCGCTTACCTGGCGTATAGTATTATGTTGCGGCGCCCTTCTGGCAAAATTCCGGCCTTAAATGAAAACCAGCCATTTGTAGATGATCAAATGTCTGACAATGATGATAATCATAGTGATAATGCCAACAATACTGCTCTTGATAATGCATATGATACAGACTTTGACATTCACAACTATTCCAAAAAGATCGCATGCACAAAAAGGCGTCTTTCAAAAATACCTGAAGGTCCAAAATCAATCCAATTCCTTGAAAAGCTAAAACTGATGGGACTCAGACGGCCGTATCTGCTACTATGCAGACCGTATTGCTCTGCTGCTTGAAGAGTTTGCAAAATTAGACATCAAGCTAAAGAATGCAAAAAAATCTCACTGCGAGTCTGTCTTGTCTAAAATAATATCCCAAAAAAACTACAAGGGCGAGACAAAGTCTGCTTATGCATTGACTCTGATTACATGGGAAGCCATTTTCCAAATCTGGAAGAATCTACCCAAAAACTCACAAGAGACATCTTGCGATCTAGATGATCGTGGAGACAAGTTTGTCCTGACTGCAGACATTCCAGGCATGGAAAAAGAGGAGATAAGTGTCAACGTTTTGGTTCCCAGATAGAAATCACTGCTGAACACAAGGAATCAAAAGAAGAAAAAAAGAAAGGACAGATCAGAAGTGAGAGATCTCACCTCAAGTATTACAGAACGATGATACTACCTGAGGAGATTGTCTGCTCTAAGGTTAGTGTAAAAATGAACAACGGAATCCTCACTGTTGAACTTCTAAAGAAGACTCCTACAAAGATAGAGCAGCCAATTTCAGTGAAGGTTCAATAACCTTCTTTTTTTTGTTTTATAGTTATTGCATTACATACAATATCCAAATGGTTTAAGTTGTAATTTTCATAGATGAAAATCATTAGTGGAAAATGTCTTATTATTTTTTATTTGATATTCACGTAATTTTGCCTCATGTCTGCAATCAAAAGGCAACCAAAAAAATCATCTAGTAAGAATTCCCTATTTATTATAGGTGGAGTTATTGGTGTAGGTGCAGTTATACTTTTTGCATATTTAATGTGGTATGTGGCACCTGAAGAAAATATCGAGATGGTAAAAGTGATAGCAGTTACTGACAAGGGATGTATTGCTGAAACCTTGGATGGATATTCAGTAAATGTAGGTGACTGTCAAGCAAAACCTGGGCAGTACATAGATGCGCCCGTTGATAAGAAAGCCAAAGAACGTGCTGCTATGATGACTCCAACAAGCTAATTTTTTTTATCTGACTTTTTCTTTTTTACCTTTTTCATATTTCTGTTATGGTTTTTAAGAAAATCAAAATCTCTAATTTTGTATATACAATGTATCACAAAGTTGCAGTAGCTTCCAAGGTTGGAAAGTGTATACTAATTTAATAAATTTCATTTACTGTTACTCTTCCATGCAGATATCATATCTTGAAAAACCAAAAGAAAAAACATTCTACATTAGTAACCATACAGATGAAGAGTTAAATGAAAAAATTTTGAACATACTTTCTGACAAGTATTGCAGACAGATTCTTGATGTGACAAGGTCAGAGTCAAAATGTGCATCTGTTCTTGCCTCTGAAACAAAAATACCAATCAGCACTGTTTATAGAAGGCTGCAAAGCTTGATTGATGCAAAACTGCTTGATGTCTCTGGAATGATACATGATGATGGGAAAAAGCTCTTTTTGTACAAAAGCAACGTAAAAGAGATTCATGCCAAAATGAATGGTTCTGATACAGAGATTGTGATAGTTAGAAGTAGGGCCTTTAATGAAGAACCAAAAGTGTAAAAACTGCGGAAAAGAACTTGAAAATTCCAGATATTTTTGCTCTGAGAGTTGTAGGGTAATCTATTATGACAAAAAGAATCCATGGGTTTGAGATCACACACGCTTCAAAATAACTCTGATTTGACAAAATCTCTCAAAAACATAACCGCAACCCAACACTACTGCAACCTATTTAATTAAGTCTCCATACCAACAGACTTTTCAGTGTCTAACTCCCTAATTTCATAAATGGGCAATAATACTGTCAAGGGATTCAGAATAGACAATGACACCTTAGATGGTCTTAAAACAGAGTCACGTGAAAAAAGAATAACGCTGAACAACCATGTCAACAACATTTTAGCAAGACATAACGAAGTGTATAGTAATTTTCAGGATCTGCGTTATGTTTGGCTGAGTCCAGAATTTATCAAAACATGTGTTAATTCAGTAAACAAGAAAGACATTAACAAATTGGGCAGTATATGTGCCGATGATCTGAAAAAACAGATCATGTGCCGTCACGGTCAAATCACTTTAGAGTCTGCATTGGCAACGATTAAAAAAAACTGTATCTCTCATGGTATTCCATTTAAGATAAAAAAATCAGATGAAGGAGATGCAAGATATACTATGGTTCACAGTTTAGGCAACAAGTGGAGTATGATTCAAAAATATGCAATAGAAGACATCATGGACTCAATTAATCGCCCAGTTAAGGAGTTTGAGATAAACGATGACCATTTAAGCTTCAATATTTCTTGATGCTTTCTCAATTATTGGGAATTTTTAGTTAGGTTAACTTGAAAATATCAAACAAAAACAATGAATTCTATTCTGATTATAATTATGAAAACTGATGAGGACTGCCAAGTGAATAAGGAAGATACGTCAGAAGCACATCACAAGGTCAAAAATGTAAATCGTCTCAAATCCACTTTATGAATGGCGGAGAAATAGCATTACATCCTCATCGCTTTCAATATTCTATTGCATTTCTTAATCATGACATACAATTTTCACTATTGAGAGATATCGCAACAATGTATCACAATGTATCAAATATTTTCACTCTTGAAATTTATGAATATCTGTAATAGGTACATTGCTGTAACACTATTGAATAACAGTCAACCAAGAGGAAAGTTGACCGGAGCAATCTCCTCAACTGTGTGATCTTTGGATTGTACTATACTTGGAAAACTGTTATTCGCCTTTTGAAAAATTGATACAATATATTCGATGAGTTCATCTGGTTGAATTAAAACCAAAAATGAAAATCTAGTCAAACTTTAAATTTTAAAATTACATTATATTCTCCAAATTGAGCGTTACCTCATCCCCATCACCACAACATCCTAAAAAATTAGAAGAATCATCAAAATCCAAAGAAATTTCCCAGGACGTATATGCCGCTTTTGAAAACAGCCTTTCTAGATACCTCAATGAAGTAAAGGCAAACGCTGCAAGTTATCTTCAGTCAGTATCTGATCTTCAACAAGAGATAATTGAATCAAGAAAAAAAAATGTAGAGCATGCACTTTTGCTTCAGCAAACCGTATCAGAACAACTAGGAATAAATCCCGACAGTTCCTCAGATGCAACAATGGAGATTGCAAAGTCATTTGCAGACCAAACTACAATGTCTTGGAATCTGCAAAACCAACTGGTGCTCAAATCTCTTGAGATTCTTTCCAAAAATATCGAGGCATTCAATAAAAATTCAGTATCTTTTGAAAAAATAAACAAAAACCTAATTGATTACTGGGCCTCAATAATCAAGCAAACATCTAGAGAATAATAACAATACAAGAAACATGAAGAAAAATTACCATGTCATTGGAAAGCAAAATGAAATGATCTGGTTTGCAGGTGGCAATACATGAGAAAGATAGGGCCAGATTCCATGTTGAGATTTATGCTTATGCTATTATCTTGCTAATTCGATCTGTATTTATGTTACAAAACAAATTCAAAAAAATACTTGTTGGCCTGGATGGCTCTCCAAACTCCATTAGAGGGTTAAACCATGCCATATCGCTTGCAAGGCAATCGCAAGGAATTATTACCGGTATGCATGTACTGCCAGAATTTCCTCCATCATACGAAGTAAATGTCAAATCTTACAGGGCACACTTGAGCAAACTAGCAAAAAAGTTCATGGAATCGGCCAAGATCAGCGCAGCCCGTCATGGAATAGAGTTCAATGAAAAAATTGCGTCATCAAAAAATGCAGTAGATACCATAGTTGGCTTTGCAACAAGGAACAAATTTGATATCATAGTTATAGGTTCAAGAGGTTTGGGATCATCAAAGGCAAGTTATGTTGGAAGCGTTGCACATGGAATAGTAAATAATTCAAAGGTTCAGGTATTGGTGGTAAAATAATACTGGATTCTAAAATAATTAAAGTCAATCATACTTTGATTGAAAGTGGTAACTTGACGTTTCTTTCAATATGTACATTCACTGGTATCGTCTTTGTAATAATGCCAAATAAAATAAACCATATTGATTTTATGAAGATCGTCAATTCTGTTTTGGAGAATAAGAAAAAATTCAATTAACTGTAATCAAACATATGTGCATTATCATCATGAAAATGATTAAAAACATACATGTCTTGTTACACTAATTAACATTAGCAACATGTATAGATAATTTTAGAGTCGTTCTTTGATAACATCTCAACTAAAAAATCCAAGTATGGATGCTGCTATGTTTTCTGAACCAAGTGTATTTTATTGCTAATGAATTTCTTGAATTCAATTATAATAAAAACAACAAGAGACACTCCAATTATTTTCATCCATGATTCAATTCCAATTGGATGACTATGGAAAATCTCATTCATTGTTGGAACATACGTGAAGGTAATCTGCAATAGAATCATGACTGCAACTCCAAGAAAAATCAACTTGTTTGAAAAAAATCCTATTCTTAAAATGGATTTAGTTAGAGATCTACAATTAAAGAGATAGAACAACTCAATCATGACAATTGTATTTACTGCAATTGTTCTTGCCTCATCTTCAGTGCTGCCATCTGCAATTGACCACTCAAACAGACCATATACTGAAATCAGAATGCATGCACTAACAACGATTATCTGAACTATCAGATCTCTTGTAAGAATTGGAGAGTGTGGTTTTCTAGGAGGCCGTTCCATAACGTCGGACTCTTTTGGCTCAAAGATGAGCATCATCCCTAATGCCAAAGCAGTAGTCATGTTGATCCATAAAATCTGAACAGGCAGAATTGGCATCAGCATGCCAGCAAATATCGATGCCAATACGACCAAACCCTCACCAAAGTTCGTAGGAAGAGTCCAGACGATGAACTTGATTAGAGTATCTAAGATTCTTCTTCCCTCTTCGACTGCTGCCTCGATTGATGCAAAGTTATCGTCAGTTAAAATCACATCTGATGCCTCCTTTGCAACCTCGGTTCCAGTTATTCCCATTGCGATTCCCACATCTGCCTGCTTTAATGCAGACGCATCATTTACTCCGTCACCGGTCATGGCAACTATGTTTCCTTTGGATTGAAGTGCCTTTACCAAGGAAAATTTTTGTTCTGGCAAGACTCTTGCAAACACATCTGTTTTGTTTGCAATTTCTGCCAGGTCTTTTTCTGAGTGCTCTTGCAGTTCTTTGCCTGTAATTGCAGTTATGTCCAATTTATTTTTTGTAGATGTTTGATTCAGACCAATTTGTTTGCCTATGCTAATTGCAGTCTTTAGATTATCCCCTGTTATCATTTTTACACGTATTCCAGCGTTCTGGCATTTTTTTATGGCTTCAATCACTTCGGGCCTTGGTGGATCCATCATTGCCTGAAATCCTAGAAAAACAAGACCTGTATTCACATCAGAAATTTCTACATTATGATTTTGATTTGACGTTTTCTTTTTTGCAAATGCCAATACCCGTAGACCTTTGGATGCCAGACTGTCTGCTGTTTCATGCAATTTTGCAATGTTGTCTTCTGTCAAGGATTCATCTTCTGCATTATCATTTAGTTGGAATGTTGACATTGCAAGAATTTTTTCAACAGAGCCCTTGACATAGACTACTCTCCCTTCGTTTGAATTGTCATTATCATCATGCAGTGTGGCCATAAACTGGAGATGTGACTCAAATGGGATGGCATCTATCCTGTAGAGTGACTCTTTTAGGGTTTGTTTTAGGTTTGCCTTGTGGGCTGCTGTGATTAAGGCAACCTCTGTAGGATCACCTTTTGCCTCCCAGAGATTCTCTTTTTGAATTAACTCAGAATCGTTGCAGAGCAATCCTGCTATCAGGCATTCTCTTAATGATTCATGTTCATTGAGATTGACGTTAACTTGATTGTGTTTGATTTCACCTATTGGTTGAAAACCGGTTCCTGATACTTCGTAACATTTGCCACCAGCATAAATCTCAGAAACTGTCATCTGGTTCTCAGTGATGGTGCCAGTCTTGTCTGAGCAGATTATTGTGGTACTGCCAAGTGTCTCTACTGCAGGAAGTTTTCTGATTATGGAGTTCCTTTTTGCCATATATCCTACGCCTATGGCAAGCGTAATGGTCATTGCAGCTGGCAGTCCTTCAGGAATCACAGACACTGACAGAGCAACTACCTCCATGAACAGCTCTGTAGCTGATCTTTGAGTTACCAAAATCCCAAAAGCAAACGTCAAAACAGACAGGCCAAGTATTACAAAAAGAAGATTTTTGCTAAAATGAGATATTCTTCTTGTTAGGGGCGTCTCCAGCTCTTCTGCCTTGCGCATAGTCTGAGATATTTTACCCGTCTCAGTCTCATTGCCAGTAACCACCACTATTCCAATGCCGTAACCGTTGGTGACCAAGGTTCCACCATAAGCCATGTTTTTTCGTTCTGCCAACATTGCACTTGATGGGAAAACCTCTGTCTGCTTTTGGACTGAGATTGATTCTCCAGTCAAGACCGACTCGTCAATTTTTAGATCCTTTGTGTGAACTAGTCTCATATCAGCTGGAATCTTGTCTCCTGAACGCAGCTGAACCACATCTCCTGGAACGATCTCGTATGAGAGCAGTCTTGTCTTCTCGCCATTTCTTATTACAACATTTTCAGTTTTTACAATTTGCGCAAGGGCCTGAATTGCCCTACTTGCCTTGTGTTCCTGAATAAAACCAATTGTCGCATTGGCTATGACTACACCAAAAATTACCCCAGTATCAACCCACTCTTGCAGCATTGCAGTTATGGAACCAGCTATTATCAGAATCAAAACCAGTGGCTGCTTGAACTGCAAAAGAAACGAAATTACAGAACTTTGCTCTTTTTTTACAGATATTGTATTTGGTCCAAACTTTTGCAGTCTGTTGCTTGCCTCATCTGTACTAAGGCCTTTTTCAGTATCGACACTTAGCATCGTTGCAATCTGCTCTTCTGTCAATGTATGCCACTCTGTTTTTGATGTATCTTGCAATATGATATTCTACAAAGAACTGGATAATTAGATTATTAAACCAAAGTCAAGCTTGGCAATAAGAAATAACATTATATTGATAATTCGTAGTAGCAGTAGGAATTGACAGACTCGAAGAATATTTCTGATAATGTATTTTCACTTTACGATAACTTTCTTTCAAACTCGTTGAATCTTCAAATGCAATATAGTATGGCACTTTTTCATTCTTGGTCCAAAGCTGTAGAACGTGTTTCCAATTTAGAAGAACCTACTGGCAAAAAGATTCAAGACGAGGTTAGAGGCATTTTTGACGCTGAAATACAAAATCATTTAAAAAAATCTGATTTTTCAAAAACACTATCAAATTTTATTAAATCATACACAAGATTTGCCACTTCAATACATCATGATAAATTATACAAGCATCTTGAAAATGTAATCTATAATTATGATAATATAGTAGAACCTGTCAGAGATGCGATAAATCGAACACCTTCTGAGGTAATCCCGATGAAGGGAAGATTCGAGGTTCATCATTACAAAACAGACTCGCCACAAAAATTCAAGACACCAATTTTGGTGGTAGGTTCCTTGATAAACAGGCACTACATACTGGATTTGCTTCCACAAACAAGTGTAATAAGACAATTCCAACAGCTAGGATTTGATGTGTACGCTACTGACTGGAGAATGCCCACAGCCAAGGAGGAGAACATGTCGCTTGCAAGCTATGCACATGACTATCTTGAAAATGCAGTAGACAAGGTAGAAGAAATTACAGGTTCTAGAAATGTGATTCTGTTTGGGTACTGCTGGGGCGGAATACTGTCTTTGATTTATTCTGCATTACACCCAAAAGACGTAAAGAGTCTTGTTCTGCATGCAACACCAGCTGATTTTGATAAATCTCCAACAGTACTTGAGTCATGGATCAGAGAACTTGATGTCAAAAAGTTTGTAGATACGTTTGGAAATGTCCCATCATCGTTTCTCAATATCGCATTCTGGTTGCGCAATCCACTGGAAGCTGCCTCCAAGTATTTCTTTTACTTTAGCCAGCCTAGAAGTGCAAACGAAATTAAACAGTTTTTAGCAGTAGAGTCTTGGCTTTATGACAGTGTGCCAATCATTGGAAAGGCTTTTGAGCAGATCATAAATGACATTTACAAAAATAATCTGTTGATTCAAAACAAGATGATGCTAGGAAATAAGCTGATAGACCTCAAAAAAATTACCATGCCCGTGTTGAACATAGTTGGAACAAACGATGATCTGGTTTCTGCAGAATCAAGCAGAACAATAACTGATGTTATTTCTAGTAATGACAAGAAAACTCTGGAATTTCCAACAGGTCATGTAGGGCTGTGTATTAGCAAGACGGCTTACAAAAAACTTTGGCCAGAAGTCGGCAAGTGGCTTAAAGAACATTCAACCTGAAAATCAATTACAGGATATAAATTCTAGAAAGTCTATCTCGTTTCATATTGAAAAAGATTCTTGTACCATTTGATGGTTCTGGATATTCCCAAAAGGCATTTGAGAAAGCACTGGAGATTGCAGCAAAGTTTGAATCCAAACTAATAGTAATGACTGTCATACAATCCAAGGTGTCTGATTCGACTGGAATTTCTATTACGCGAATGCAAGAAATCCAGGATGAAGAAGAAGATATTGCCACTTCCATGCTCAAAAAACTAGAAGATCAGGCAAAAGCCAAAAACGTACAGCTCTCAATTAAGGTAGTTCACAATCCCTCGTCTTCAGATGGAATAGTGTCTTTTGCAGATGCCAACAGAATTGATCTTATTGTAATGGGTTCTCATGGAAGAACCGGTTTTAGAAAGATTGTTTTGGGAAGTGTTGCAAATGGAGTGCTAGGACATGCAAAGTGCCCCGTACTGATTACCAAAGGTACAAAATGAATATACGATTATCAAATTTGGTATATTGTATTATTTTCTCAATAGAAAAATGAGATAAACATACAGAGAACACTGGCAGTCATATTGGGAATTTTTGCTTGCAGCAATTTACTCTGCTGTAGGATTGGCAACATATGGTGATTTCAATATCTTGTGGGAACAAACGGTGTGGGTTCATTTCTTGTCCCATACCTTTTGACTATGATTATCTTTGGCCTGGCATTTATGATGCTTGATCTTTTTGCATAATTAGATAGAATCTATTCCACGCTTCTTTGTACAAATGTCAAGCGCATCTTCTACAGGAACTACAAAGACTTTACCATCTCCTTTTTCACCTGTGCATGCTACATTAGCAATTGCATCAAGAATGCCATCTACTTTAGGATCATCAACAATACAGATTATCTTGTCTTTAGAAAAGTACTGGCCCACCAGTGGTGGGTCTTCAGAGCCCAGACCTTGTACAGGATAGGTAGTAACCCCTCCAACTCCCTTCTTTTTGATTGCAGAAACAGTCTTGTCTTTTAGTTCAGGCCGAACAATCACTTCAAGTTTTTTCATACTTAAAAGTAAGATTGGCATTCTTTAAACTACCACTGATATTCTCATTATTGATTTCAAGAAATGTTAGAATTTTATCATCTTTTTAATATCACATCTTTCAAGGATCTCTGAAATTTTTTTATTAAAGATTGTCTGGACAATTAAAATCCACAATTTATTGAGGATTAAGATGTTGCGGCTCTAGACTATTAGCGTGACTATTGATAATAATTTCTGTAATCAAACAGAAATGTTTTTAGGAAAAAAATTAAAGGATGCTGTTATAACAACCCAATGAGTATGACAAATTCAAGTCTCTCTCAGAATTACGGGAATATCTAAAATTAAACGGTAGAACAAGCAGGATCTGAATGTTATTTGCACATATCAAGAATACTGGTAGCACAAAATTTATCTTCTCTTCAAAATTTTAAACTTTCAACGAATCGAGCAGTTTGGAAACAGATGTCAATGTTCTTCCACTATCTTCGATTCTCTGCTTTGTTGGAGGATTTTCGATGTAATTTGGAATGATTTCCTCAATTCTTCTGTCATATGTTGAAATGAATGGATTTTGGTAGAACACTCCAGTTGGAATCTTGTCTCACCACTCTAGTGATCTGACTAATGCCTGAGTTAGTTTTTCATGCAGTTCTAACCGAGTATTTTGTCTTACAACCGGTTCATATCCTGTCTGTTCAAGCTCGTATATTCTTGGTATGGACTTGTTGGTTTTGGGATCCGTGTTGTCTAACCCTGCATACCAATCCCTCGTATTGACATCATTGTAGGTAGGGCATGGCTGTAAAACCTGGATGAAAGAAAGACCCTTGTGTTTTATTCCTTTCATTATGACATCTACAAGATGCTTCATGCTGTAGGAGTAGCTACGTGCGACAAATGTATATCCACTTGCTAGTGCAAGGCCAATTGGATTAACACCATAATTTGGATTTGGATTTTCAAGAGACTTTGTCTTTTCTCCTAGCTTTAGCGTTGGTGATGCCTGTCCCTTGGTTAAACCATAAACCCCATTATCAAAGATAAGGTAGGTAATGTCGATGTTTCGCCGTCCTGCAGCAACAAAATGACCTGCCCCAATTCCCAAACCATCTCCGTCTCCTGCAGTGCCAATTACCGTAAGCTCTGGGTTACAAATTTTTGCTCCCTGTGCAGCAGTCAGCAATCTTCCATGCGGAAAGTGGACCCCGTTGACATTTACAAAATGGGAGGTCTTTCCTGAACATCCAATTCCAGAAAAAATTACGGCCTTATCTCTTTTTATCTGCAATTTTGCCAATGCCATCTGAATTGCATTGAGAATTCCAAAATCCCCACATCCTGGACACCAGTCATTATGTACGCTTGTCTTGTAATCTGACATCTTTAGAGCCATACTGTTGTTTATCCTCCAGTAGCTGCATCAAACAATGCACATTCGCATTCGTCACGCTCCCCACAGTATGGACATGTGCAATGACAGTGAGGCAACGGATTATGACATCGTTGGCAGTCAGTATAGTAATCATCGTTATTGTCGTCATTTTCTTTGAATGATAGTTTGTACATCATACAGAGACGAGGCAAAACAATATTATAAGTAATTTCAATTTTTACTTAATAAATGGTTGAATTTAATCATTAATACTAAATAAATTTAAAATATTTTTTATGAATGTCTTATTAATCTATTTTTGGGTAGATTATAGGGGTGTTAGAATGATGAGCGAACTGATAAGAAATTATTCAACAAGAAATACGCTGATTTTCATAGGCATTGTTGTCGGTATTGCAGCCTTGGTATTCTTCTTGAAGGGTTGATAATGACATTAGTAGAAGAAGAACCAAGAACTTCATTTAGTCTGAAAAAAGAACCTTCCTACAATAACATGTACCAAGAGATGTATGGCCAAAAATGCAAAAAAATACTGAAAATGCAATACATAAGATTTGCTGCAATGATAAACGAATCTGGCAAGATAGTCGCAGGTGGCTTTTTAGGAGATAAGAAAGCAAGAAGGCAGACTTTGTTAAGTCAAGTGTATCTAGATGATATACTCAAAGAGATATCTGCCAGTGTCAAAAAGAAAAAAGCATGATAATGATCTTGGGCGGGTAAAGTATTCAGCATCGCGTCGAGAAGATGTCGTGATAATGAGTTTTCCGATATACAAAAATGCAATAGCAATAATTGCAGAACCAAACATCAATATTGACAGATTTGCTTGGAAGATAATTGAGATTCTAAGAGCAGTGGTCAGGATTTGCTGGAAGATGAATATTTTATTACATATTTTGATTTTTAGGAAAATAGAATTAATGCTTTAGTGATTTGTTAAAACCATAGAGTACAAAAAAAGAAAAAAGACATACATCAAGAACTGTTTCTCTTAGAATTCCTGAGCACATTATTACAGAAATTGAAATAAATGCACAAACTAACATAATATCTACCAAACTCTGATCAACCAAATAATGATAAAAAATCTCATTACCATCTTTTGTCTAACTATCGATGATTGTCATGCCAGACTCATGCATTTGGTAAAAAAATGTTGAACTTGTTTGTTTAACATTAATGCTTAACAATTGATTGCCATGTCTAAACCATCTAATTATTTTATAATTGAGTTTTAATTAGTAAAAATTTCTAAAAATTTTCTTAATAATTGATGTAAATCTTGAAAAGAATTTGTAAATTTTTTATCTTTCTCTTTATATTCCGAATTTACTTGATTAATACCATGGCACAGATGCCCGCATTAATCCCAAAAGAAGTTGAGATTCAGAGACTAAAGAAAATCTGGCTCATCGTTATTGCTATGGGATCCACTGCAGCATCAGTCGAAGTAGACAACTTCGTTGATGGTTCTTTACATCAAACCTCTATCAGAGATAGTGCATTTACACCAGCACACTGGTGGCTATACTCCCACTTCATTACATTACCTCTTGGATGGGCAGCAGCAGCTATGTATGATAGAAAAGTTCCAGTTCTTAGAGGTCCAAATAACTCAATTAACACTGGATTGAAGATGACCATTCTTGGTTACCTTGCAACCATGTTTACAATTGGAGTCAATGAGATGTGGCACTTTTGGTTCGTAGAGGAAATCTTTGCAGTTCCAAATCACTGGATGTTTAACATGGGTGTGGTAGTTGCATTCATGGGTGCATTAGCATACGTAGTCAGAGTATATGCTAGACTCGTAGAACTTGGTGCAGAAACTCCTGGTGAGAATCCATATGTTGCAGAAATGTACAAGATGGCTTTAGAAGGCAAATTGTACAGCAGAGCAATCCCATAGCCGCCCATTTTTTTTCTAATCAAAAAATTTTTGAGTTTATTTTATTTTGATTTACATCATTACATCTTTGCAAGACAAGCTCTTTTTGATATTATGATAACAGCTAAATTCATAATACATAATTTTTAGTAATTTGCCTAAACTCTATGTATGTGTAGATGAATCTGGAGATTTAGAATTTATGCATCATTCATATTTTGTAAATAATCTTGAACCTCATAATGTCTATTGTTTTCAAGTGAAGTGAAGAGTCCGCTTGAATAAATTTTCACATCACTTATAAAAAAATCAATTATGTCTTTCATGGATATGGAATGGTTCTCTTGCAGATAAAGTATTTGTCAAATTTCATTCAAGAAACCTTTAACAAGAAATAAAGATGTTGCGTAAAAAGAAACCAAGGAAGGCAAGATATGAGAAAAATTGAAGCACTTTGCTATGAGCCCCAAAGCCAGAGCGTAGAGTATGTTTTTAAAAAATACAAGATTCCATTTAATGCAGAGCTTACAATATCTGAGGACGAAAAACTTTTGCGGTACACTGGAATTTGTCCAGATTCTATATCAAGTACGCTAACAAATGAACTGCACAAAATAATAGATACTCGTAAAAAGGAACTATACATCACTAGTCTGTCGATTGAGGCAACATTATCAGACTATATCTCAAATCTGGAAAAAGAGATAGAAGCAAAGCAAGTCAAGATAAAAAAGAAAAAACTAGTTGAAGAATACCAATCCCTAATTGAACCCAATGTAAATTTTAACAGAAATCTTTTGTTCATGATTGTTATTGCTGCAGGTGTCGCAACAGCTGGCCTGTTTGCAAATAATGCATCGCTGGTAATTGGAGCAATGTTGATATCTCCTCTGTTAGGTCCAATTTCTGCTTTCTCATTTAACACTGCAGTTGGAAAAACAGACAAGATGCTCAGGGCGTTAACATCTGGTTCGATTTTACTGATAGCTGTAATTGGTACGGGTGCTTTTTTGACTGCAATTGCAATCCAATTTACAGACTTGCCATTGACAGATGAAATCCTTTCCAGAACAGCAGTGTCTCCAGTATTTTTGGCAGTTGCAATAGCATTGGGGTTGGCAGGAGGCATTGCAATGTCTACTGACATTCCAGGAATTTTGGTAGGTGTGGCAATTGCAGCTGCCCTGGTACCACCTGCAGCGGTGGCAGGAATAGGAATTGCATTATGGGATTTTGATATATTTTCAAGCGCATTGACGCTTACTGCTGCAAACATTATTGGCTTGGTTTTAGGAATGATGGTTGTCTTTTTTATTGGTGGCATCTCTCCTAGAAAGTTCTATGAAAAAGAAAAGGCTCAACGACACATGATAATTACCATAGCGGTATTTATCGGCATGAGTGTATTGCTGGGATTTTTGTCATTAAAATCTTAAACCAAAAGATAGGCTATTTAGAAATTCTATTCTTGTATGCTTGAACATTATTTGTCTTTCCAGACTAGAAATTTATCTCATCCCAAAAATTCTATCCTGTCAGATTGCAATGCCATACAGATGTCCCAAGGAGTGACTACTTGATCCTGATAAAGCACATAAGGATGAACCATCGTGTACATGATTTTTGAGAGTTCTGCCAAATTGACATCCTTGGAAATCTTTTTTATCTCTTCTAGCTTGAATGACTTTTCAACTTTGTGTTCTAAGAATTTTACATTTCTGAAAAAATCAAATTCCTGTGCAATACTTTGAATCAGCAAGCGATCACTGATAAAATAGTTTGTATCTTTTAAAACTAGTTTTCTTGTATTTTTTTCCAGCATCAAACCAATGATGTCTCTGATAGTGCTGTCTTGCTCAAATGTGACGACTTCTTTTTTGGGCAATTCAGAGATGGTCAGATCAGTAATGCAATTTGTGCCGATTTCTAGTACCTTTCTTGCAGATATTGCAGAATATCCTCCCAAATTATTTGGAATGATGGAAAATGCACGTCTTGTCTTCTTCCATGCCTCAAGAAGCTCTCCGAGGCTTGTTGTGTCTGATAAAATTACTAGATTTTTGTCAGTAATTTGTTCCACTGTAGTATTGTCAAAAAATTCTGAAGATGGGTTTTTGAAGACGTTCTCAATTATCTCTCGTCCTCCAATTACCCCAATTGGGTTTTCATTTTCTTCTGTTACAACAAGTGAATCTGTAAATGACTCCAAGTAATGAATCAACATACCAGTAGAGGTGTTCATGAAAATTCCAATCGCCTTGGCATTGTACCTTTTGACAAGATCTATGTGCTGCTTCCATATTGCTTGAGTGAGGTTTGTGTCATCTACCACAACATTCTTTCCTTCTTTAAGGCATTCTTCAATGTACTCTAGTTCTTTTTTTCTGTTATTTTCAAAATATGTAAAACTAGACAAGAATGTCTAATTTTTGCTTTAATGATACAATTTAAACAATGAATAAAAAAACCATTCATGGCAAGCTATACTGCACAAGTGAACACAATTCACAAAAAATTCAATGCTGCAATAAAAAAAGCAAAAACAAAACAGGCATTAAACAAGGCATACAGTTCGCACAAAAAAGACCATGAACGCATTCTAAAAAAACATCTTAAAGAAGAGATGGCAATGATCAAAAAAGCAAAAACAAAATTGGAATAAGCAACCATTAACTCCATTTTATTTTAACTAGCATTGCAGCAAATACTATAGTGAATATGATAAGTTGGATTTTTTACTCATGTGAAATACTCAAGCATCTAGAACATTTGCATCCAAATCAGGATTAGAAACATAGCATTCAATGTCATCTTTTAATTCTTTTATTCCTTCCCACCATTTTGAAATAGAACCAGACATCTCAAATCAAAAAGAAGATCTTTGCTTATAGATCTTACTGATAAAGAGTTGCTGCTGCAGCATCTATACGGTTACAACCATCAGTGTACTTTGAATTCCTTGCCTATTTCTTATCTTCTCAGACATTATATTTTTGATCTTTGAGACGAATTCAACCTCTAGTTTTATCACTACATTGTATGCACCAAACGTCTTTTCAACTTTTTTTACTTCCTTGATGAATTCGTATGCAAATATTATTGCACAATTTAACAAGTCACCAAAACAATCTGACTAGTTTTTACTAAATACCGGAGTTTGAATTTTCTGTTATCTTGTAATTTTTAATATGCTACAAATTCAAATTATTTGAATGGTGTTTTCTTTTGTTTTATTCTTCCCCCAACAGCAAGAACTCCCTTTGGGTACCCTATTGCCTGTACAGTTCTAAAGGTCTCCTTTTCAAATAGTGATGGATTAATTTGTCGAAATCTAAAGAAATTCTGGGTAACATCAATTTTTTTGGTAATTGCGCCTTTTCTTTTTAAAAGTTTTATTGCCTCTGTTTTCGTAAATTTATCTCGAGGAACTAATATTGATTGTCTTACTCTAGATGTGGGGCTAGCTGTTCTGATTTTTCCTTCAACATCTCTAAAAGCTCTACCTCTAGTCTTTATTTCTCTAGTTCCACTCTTTGTCTTTATGGTTCGTGATTTTCCAATTCTTTTAGTTAAACTAGCCAACTTTTCAACCCTAAACCAGACCTAAAGTAAAAAACGAACTTGGTTTCTTGCATAATGCATTTTCTCACAACGATATAAAAAAAGATACAGTATTATCAAATTCGAAAACGTAACCTAAAAAGATAATCAAAACCAGATTTAAGGTTTGATCATTAAAAATCCTAAAAGATCATACATTCTATTAAAAACCCATTCCAAGATAGAAATTAATCAGAATAAATTTTAATCTGAAAAACCATGATTGTTCTATGAATGAATTCAACATCTGGGAAATACCTGAAAAAGACTTTCCACATGATAAAATGCCTTTTGAAAAGTTAGAGTTTCTTCTCAAGTATGCAATCTTGGCGCCTTCCACACACAACACTCAACCGTGGGTTTTTAAGATAATTCACGACACGGTAGAATTACACGCTGACAAAACTCGTGCACTTGAAGTAATAGACCCTAGCAGTAGGGAACTGGTCATTAGCTGCGGTGCTGCCATCTTTCATCTTGAACTGGCCATGAGATACTTTGGATACAAGGCAGAAGAACAAATCCTTCCAGATCCTCACAATCCTGACATTATAGCATCTGTAAGACTAGGTGAAAAACATGAACCCACAGATGAAGACAAGGAACTATTCAAAGCAATCCCAAAAAGAGTCACCAACAGAATGCCATTTGATGACACCAAAGTAGAAGACTCTCTGCTTGACTATATGGCAGATGTTGCAAAAAAGAACAAGACTTGGTTTCATATTATCAAAGAAGACGAAAAAAAGAATGCCATATCCGATTTGATTTCCAAAGGAGACAAAATACAGATGAAAGATAGAAAATTTAGAAGAGAGTTGGTAAAATGGATTCGCTCCAGTAAATCAAAAAGCAAAGACGGCATACCTGCCTATGGATATGGACGAAGTGACTTAGAATCTTCAATTAGAACTCTTGTTGTTCGCACATTTGATGTTGGAAACGGCGAGGCTGCAAAGGACCGTCAGCTAGCCTCTGGTTCTCCAATCTTAGCCATATTGGGAACAAAGACAGATGAGCCAAAAGATTGGGTTCTTACAGGCAAAGCTTTGGCACACATCTTGCTTGCCGGAGCCAGCCAAGATCTATGGGCTTCATTCTTTGGCCAACCTATAGAAGTTGCAGAACTGCGTCCAAAATTACTGGAAATTATAGAAAAGGAGGGATTTGCACAAATTTTGTTACGCATGGGCCATGGAGACACTACAGCACATACACTACGTCGTGATGTAAGTGACGTTCTATACAAACACAAAGTTCTCACTTATTAGAGAAGAGGCAGACAAGGAACTAAGAATAGAACGCTCTGGTGACCAAAAATTAGAAAATAAATTAGAAGTTGAAATTGAAAAAAGAGGCAACGCATCCAAAGTAGAAGTTGAACTTGAGGCAGTGATTGACTCAACTAGCAGAGAGTAGAAATGCTAGATGCCATAGTCAAGAACAGCCAACTTACAAGAGAACAAATTAACGAACAGCTAAGATTTGATTCTGATGACAACAATACTTCTTCCTCAAGAAATAAGATGATAAGTAATTCAGATTCAACCGAGCTTGAAAAATTAAGACAAGAAAATCAACAGTTAAGAGATGAGATTAAACAACTGAATCAAAAACTAGATGACCTACAACAAATTATTATGGAACAGATGAAAGTCATAATGGAAACATTAGCTAACCTAAAATCTCAATAATTCTTTCTTATTTTTTTGAACTCATACTAGAGTGTAAAACAAAAACACAGCATATGCAATGTAACCTCCTAACAAAAGACTTCCTTCAACTTTGTTTATTGAAAGGCCAGATTTCATTATAGGAATCAATGCAAGACTGAATATGATCATTATCAAATAATCCCTCATAATTTCAGGATTTACTATGATTCCAGTAACTGCAGCAGACGTCCCTGCAATTGCAAGAATGTTAAAGATGTTACTTCCGATTATGTTTCCGACTGATAAATCAACATGCCCTTTTTTTATTGCCATGACTGTGGTGATCAATTCAGGAAGTGATGTGCCTACTGCAAGCAAGGTGATTCCAATTATCAGGTTTGGAACTCCAAAACTTTCAGCTATAATGACGGCATTATCCACTGTGATAAACGAGCTTACAATAAGAAATACGCTCCCAGCTCCAATGTTAAGAACAGATTTTTTGTAAGATACTTCTTTTTCGTTTGAAACAGTTTCTAGCGGTATGTCTGGTTTTTTCTCTTTTTTTGATTGTCTGTAACTGAAAACAGTAAACAAAACAACTCCTGCTATCATGGCAATTCCCTCCACCTGCGATATCATGTTATCAAGGGATAGCGGTATTATCAAAACAGAGACTATTACCATTATTGGGATTTCTCTTCGAATTGTTGTTTTTGCTACAGCCAGCGGACTCAAAATTGCAGCAATTCCCAAAATTAATCCTATGTTTGCAATGTTGCTTCCTACAACATTTCCTATTGTAACATCATTGTAGCCACTTAGGACTGCAGAAAGGCTTACGGTTAGCTCTGGAGTTGAAGTTCCAAAGGCGACTATAGTCAAACCAATAATCAGATGGCTGATGTTTAGTCTCTTTGCAATTACAACTGAGCCGTTTATGAGCCAGTTTGCGCCATAGTAGATCATCACTAGGCCAACTGCCACCAAAACTACGCTTAGCCAGATTTCAGACATTTAGTTTTCTGGAATGGATTTTTTTAATTCTAGATACTGTTTGACTTGATCCAGATGATTGGTCATTTTTTGAACATACTCCAAACCCTCCTGGATTCTTCCTTTTTGTATTGCCAAAACAAGTCCATCAGCATAATTCTGAACATCTGACACCAATGATTCAGCCTCGTCTTTCATGCTTTAGATTATTTTGTCATGGTGATAAATGAAATGTTCATTTTCAATCTTGATTTTTAGAGCATGCTCAGTTGTGAGAATGGTGTTCATGCTTTATGTTTTGGTATGTTATTTCATAGCTAAAATCTGGAAGAAGATATGAGCAAAAACAAGAAACAAAAAGAGATATCCAAAATATTGGTACCGCTGGATGGTTCTGATAACTCAATACGTGCACTAATAGAGGCAATCTCTCTTACAATACCTTCAAACGCTTCAATTACTGGTATTTACATAATATCCTCAGAAAAGGGTACAAAGTCGTTTGTAGAAACACTGAAACCTCTTTCATCGCTTGAGGAGAAAAACTATACTGAAAAACAACTAGCAGAAGCAAATGGGATAATGGGAGATGCTAAAAAAATATGTGAAGAAAACTCTGTCAGTTTTCAAGGAATAGTTGCAAAAGGAGTGCCGGGAGATAAGGTAGTTCAATATGCTCATGATAAGGGATTTGATCATATTGTGATTGGAATGACTGGCAAAGGCCATGTAGGAGAAGTCTTGCTTGGAAGCGTGTCATATCATGTTATACATCATGCAGATATTCCTGTAACGGTGGTAAAGTGATTATGAAAATAAAAGAAAATCAAATCAAAGAGGACATTGAAGACAACCAAGAAAATTCATCGATTTGCGAAATAATGAAAGAAAACACCTCAGAAGTCATCAAAAAAATAGAATCGCAGATACCTCTGCTTTTCCAGAATTACTCTAATCTTTACACGCAATACTTGCATACTTTAGATGACATTTTTGGCACATGTTATGTTGCTGAAAAGGAATTTTTTGACAAATTAAATGTAGAACAAGACATATTGGAACAAATTAAGAAAAATTCTGAATCAATCAAGAATAACTATATTCAGAATATTGAAATCACATCCAAACTTTTGGACCAATATACAAAAATAAGAATTGAAGCAATCAGATCATTTGATAGCTATTTTCATATGATGGTGGATTCATATGCCAAATCATTCTCACAATCTGACAAATCACAATCAACAAACAGTAACAAGCAAACAGAAAAGGAAAAAATTTGACTATGGGCTAGTTGCAAGACTAGCAGGTAGTTTTGAACCAGAAATCATTTTTTATCTGAGACAAGCAACTTTTATGCAACTCCTGGTGGTTGTGGCATAGATGCAGGTCTTCCAGCTAGATTTTCATAATATTTTCTAGTTTCCTCTATTACTTTCTCATTTTCTTTGCTTATCTTTTCTAACCTCTCCTCAAATTTTTCGGTCTCCACCTTGACTTTGATGATGTCTGCAAGGGTGTTGATGGATTTTATGATTGCATCATCATCTGGCATCATCATTCTGCATGTAGTGTACAAAACAATGCATGAAACTTCAGAATTTTTGATTGCAGAAATTACACTTGCATCAGAACCAAGAATTGTAGCTCCCGGAACAATTGACAGATTATACTCATCCAAAAGAGATTTGGAATTACTGTTAGCTGCCAGACCAAATGACATGGGTCTATTTTTGTATTCTTTATCCACCTCCAATCCCCTTGGAATGATTATTTTTTTGATGCCATTGTCTTTTGCAAACTCTATTGATTTTATAATTAGATCATATGTTGAGATAGGACTCAAGGGAATGCCTGCCAGGATGGCATATAGGTTGTCTTTGTTGTATATGCGAATAGGACCATATATCTCTCCATTTTTAATCACATATGATGGGGAAATTTCTCCAAGTTCCAGCTCCCCAATATCCTTCATTTGCAATTGAGCAGCTAGGTAAGATATGGCAAAAGATCCCCCCAACCCTACACTGGGAAATGCGACTATCAGAAATTTTTCATTTGGCATTTCTTCTGCACTCATTTTTGTTCACAGTTTGATAAATGAGAATAAATCATATTAACTTGACTTTCGGTTCTGACATTGACGCATTTTTAGAATTTAATGAAGATTCATCCAAAACAAATTACTATAATTTTTGCATCGGGCAAGAAAGTACTAGTTTACAAACATGTGGGTATTGGTGGTTTAGTTCATGTAGTATGACGCCTGCTCTAAAGAAACTATAATGTCAAATATTCCAAAAACGTAAAAATTGTTTTGATAGATAGCAGGAACATAGTTGACTGAATTAAAACGTCACATGGGCCTTTTCGAGCTTACCATGTACGGGGTGGGATTGACTCTTGGTGCCGGGATCTATGTCTTGATAGGCGAAGCTGCAGGGTTTGCCGGCAACGCAATGTGGATCTCCTTTGGACTTGGAGCAATAGTGGCAATGTTTGCAGGATTGAGTTATTCAGAGCTTGCAGTGCTGTTTCCAAAAGCAGCTGCAGAATATGTTTTTGTCAAAAACGCATTCAAAAGCAATTTTATTGGATTTATTGTTGGTTGGCTAACTGCAATTACCTCCATGATTGTTGGCGCAACTGTTGCGCTAGGGTTTGGAGGATATTTAACACAGTTTTTTGATATGTCTATTACTATCTCTGCAATTTTACTTTTGGTAGCTTTGTCATTTGTTAACTTTATTGGAATAAGGCACTCTGCTTGGATGAATACGGTTTTTGCACTAGTTACAATTGCAGGTCTTGGAATAATTATTTTCTTGGGTTTTACTTTTGAGAGTAATGATTCTGTTGATTATTTTGATGCCCCAAACGGAATACCTGGAATAATGCTTGCATTTGTTCTGATATTTTTTGCCTTTATTGGGTTTGAAGACATGGCAAATGTTGCAGAGGAAGTAAAAAAACCCAAGAAGACGTTTCCTAGGGCAATAATTTTGTCAGTATTGATCACGGGAGTAATCTACATTCTTGTTTCTTTGTCCTCTGTGCAGGTGCTAAACTGGGAGGAGTTGAGTCAATCGACTGCACCTTTGGCCGATGTAGCTGCACGGGGATTGGAAATGGAAGGAGGAATTACTCTATCTGCAATTGCATTATTTGCCACTGCCAGCACCGTTCTAATTACTCTGGTGGCTGGCGCAAGAATACTTTATGGGATGGCAAAGGATGGCTCCTTACCTCTTATTTTGGCAAGAGTTCATGGAAGAACTGGGACCCCATGGGTGGCAGTAGTCTACATTTTTCTCACGTCAGTCGCATTTGCTTTTGTAGGTGACATTGTAATTGTTGCCAATATTGTGGTTTTTGCAATAGTCATTACATTTGCTATGGTGAACCTGGCAGTAATCTTGTTGAGATACGTAAAACCAGATGTGGAACGCCCATTTAAAGTTCCCGTAAATATTGGAAAGTTTCCCATATTGCCTCTCGTTGGATTTATTGTAACTGTCTATATGGCAATACAATTTGAATTGGAAATTATTTTGGTAGGATTGGGAATAATTGGTGCAGGCTGCATTTTTTATCTCTTGTACAACAAAAGAAAAATCAAAGCATCATAACACTTTATTTTTTGAAAGCAGAAATTTCTGCAACAAATGATGAGCTTGCAACCATCGTTCTTCCAGGCGAAACTCCTTTAGCAAAAGAATCATTGTAAAAATTAAATGAGAACGCTGGAAAACTAATAGAACTAAGAAAAGAGCTCAAGGATACAAGAAGCTAGTACTATAGGCCACTTTATGTTCTGGGAGGGATGACAATCTCTTGATTTTTCTTTTTTTATGTAATTCATTTTGTTGTTATCTTCTTAGTGTTATACAAGTGAAAGATACGTGCCAACTGTATCATTCTGATTCGTCATCTGTATCAACTAGTAAAATTGAACAGTCAACTTTTTCTTGAACTTTTTTTGTTACGCTTCCTATCTTGAACATGGACTTGTAGTTTGGAATCCTTTTCTTTTTGCCCATTATTATGAGATCTATCTTTTCTTCATTGGCGTATTTTATGATAGAGTCAGATGGTTTCCCGACTCTGAATATGCCCTCACAAGACAGACCTTCTTTTCTGCATCGAGACACTCGCTCTGCAAGAAACTTTCTGCCGCTTTCTTCGAGATTTGAAAAGATTGAGTCTATCTGATCCTTGACTGTAGTTTCTTGCTCTATCCAGTAACCAAAACTTGGATCAGACCATGGCTCTATTACATGTAAAATGATTATTTTTGATGACTTACACTTTGCAACACTAATAGCATGTTTTAATGCCTCATCCCCAGCGGGTGTTCCAGCATGAGGTACAAGGATTGTTTTGTACATGATTTACAAATTTTCTACTGAAATAGATAAACTTCATGTCGTTTCTCATATTAGAATACTAGTAGATACAAGAATTGTAAATACCGAAATTATCTTCTTCTACCAGACTATTCTTATGTATGGATTGTCTTTGATTTTTTTATAATCCTTATCCAATAAACTCAAAATTCTAACCACCCACACAAGTCATCTGGGTAATTTGAAAGAAATCTAGAGAACAAAGTCCATTATTTTATTTGACTTTAAGCATGAAGAAGAATTGATTGTTGAGGGATGTCAACCCAATTTATCTTTCTTCATTCCAAACAGATGTTAGCACATCTAACAAACCAGTTATTGTTATCGACTCTTCATCATGTATTTTTGATTTCATATTATGTGTATGTGATTTTTAATTAATAGTACTGCGTAGAACTGATAAATCATCCATAATTTTTGTTGATGTGTCAAAAAAAACTCTCTATAATGGAGTTTCAACGCCACAGTTGCTCAGGTTGAATATGTTTTATTGATTTACAATTGTGGTATGTATGCGATAGATATGTTGCTCTTTATTCTTTCTATTAATTGATAATTTTGATTGTAAAAATACACAGTAATTTATTTAGTGCATACTAGTACAGAAATAGCAATATGTATGAAAATTCTCATGCTTGGAGAAGAAAACTAAAAATCCAATTATTAGTGGAGATTGCAAAAGAGGAATTAGACTCGGGAAAAGAATTTGCTGAAATCTCTGAAACACTTGAGCAAGAAATGCAAACTCGATGGAAATTAGTATCGGGAACTAGAAAACAGTATCTTGAAACCATAAGAAAGGTGTTAGAAAACCAGTTTGTTTTAACATATTGATTTTTTAAAAATAATTTCTATCAAGATGAAGTGAGTCAGAAAAATATTCTTAAGCATAAAGAGATCACACCCATAAAATATGTCAATAATGAGATTTGGGCTTGGAAGAAAGCTGAGATGCTAGAGTATTCTTGGTATTATAGAATGTGTATTTGATGTGTGCCTCATTTCATTAGATACCTTCTTCTTAAATAATAAATAATTGAAACAAGATCCTATTTTAACAAGTACAAATGAACTAATCTGTGGATTTTGAAAAGTTTTATGATCAAATAATGGATTTAGACAAATCAATTCACTATGCTGTAATTTTGAGCAAGAGTGGCGAGAAGATGTTTGGAAGATATAGAAAAGAGATGACTCCAATACTCGCAGATGATGAATTAAAGATGGTGCACTTTTATGCCGTACAGAGATGGGACACACGAAAAAATATTGAACATAGAATTGGAAAAACCAAGTATTCTATGGGTGAATACGAAAAGATGAAAAGAATATCATTTCCTATCAATGATAAGTACCTACTAATGGTGCATACCAATATTGAAAATAATCATCAGCACATTATCTCTGAAATACTAAATTTAATCAAAAATATTTGTGATGACAACTGACTTTTTGATATGATGAAAATTGATTTGTGCCACACCTTTGCATTATTGTAAATATGTCTAACATGAGTGTCAGAAGGATTGAAATGCTTTTTCTAATTTGGAAGAAAGACTGTCCTGCTGGATGACTTATGTTGAATTGCTCATTATGCCTGAACACTGGTTTTGATAGTATTATGTGAGACCCCTCGTAATGAAGAATTTGATATGAGTGGAAAGATTGAATGGGATTCAACCAAGAGAACCACTTAGAAATCAGAAATAAAAGACAGTATGGCTAGCTATTATTCAAACTAATCTCTTCCACGAACCCATCTCAGTGCAGCAAGTTTTCCTTCCCAAAATGCTAATTTCTCTTTGTCATTGATACTGTCATGCATTTTTTTTATACACTGCTGAATTTCAGTTTCGATTTCTTCAACAGTTCTAGCTTCAATACCCATATTCCCACATCTTTAACAAAATATCTAAACTTTTTGAAGAATGTAAGGATGATCATCTGTGTGAATTAGAACTAAATTGTGGTTCTAAAATTAAATCACTGACCATATTCCCAGCACAATGTGCTCCCACCCAAATTTGAACCAAGAAAAAATTAAAAAACTTTTTCAAACTGTAATTGTATTAGTAAATAAAAAAACCATATTTTGAATTCCTAAAATTATTAACAGAAGGGCTCATAACATCAACCTTATGCTCTTACATGACATATTCTTAAAAAGAAATCAAAGAATTATCCAACATAAAAGAAAAAAAATAAAATTAACCACATAAAAGTAAAAAATATTATGAACAAAAAATTGATTGGATTGGCAATAATTCCTATAATAGGACTTATTTTTATCATTTCAACTTCTGATCCTGAATCTCGCTCTTCTGATAAGAATACGCAAGAACATTCAATCCCTATCTCTGCTGAACCCCTAGAAATTCAGACTTCTCAATATTCTCTTCAAGAATGTTCAGGAAATGCCCGATGCTTCATTGGAACAGTAACCAAAATAGTTGATGGAAATACCATTCATGTGGATGATAAATCTATACGATTTGCATTAGCATCTGCACCTACACTAAAGGGATATGATGGAATAGATTCAAAAAATTTTATTGAAACTATTTGTCCCGTTGGCTCTAAAGCCCTGGTTGATGAAGATGATGGGCAACCTCCTGAAGGACCCAGCAAACTTATTGGTGTTGTTCACTGTAATGATATGATTCTAAACAAAGAATTGCTTGACGCAAAGCTAGGATACCTTAGTAATCGATTTTGTGGTTCCAGTGAATTTTCTAATTCATCATGGGCACAAAAACATGGATGTGAGAACTTATTTTCTGAACAAGACGCACCATCTTAAGAATCTCCGTCAAATCAACAATATCACTCCTATCATGATAAACTCTCCAAACCAACCAAAATCCGGTTTTAATATTCTTGGTACATATACGGAATAGTAGAGAACATCATTCATACTTCCTGATCTTTGTTCTAAACCAAACTAAATTGAGTAGAATCTGAGGATTAGGTGTTAAACTGATTTGGATATTCTCTTATCTGACGTCCTAATATTTTCATCCTTAAAGACATGGATGATTAGTTTCTATTCTCCTAAATGTAATCAAAAAATTCTAAAGTAATTTTATCAAAAATTTACTTTATCAGATAATAATGTCATGCAAACATCCCAAGGAGTATAAACTTGATCTTTGTGAATTACATAAGGATGCATCATACTGAACATTAGTTTTGATAGTTCCGCAAAATTGAGATCCTCTGAGACACATTTAATATCTTCAACTTTAAATGATTCTTCAAATTTTAGATCTAAAAAGTTTTCAGTATTACGAAGATAGTTTAACTCTTGAGCAATTGTTTGGATAATCACTCTGTCACTAATAAAAGCAGATGAATTTTTGAGCAATAATTTTCGTGTACGATTCATAATCATCGAATTTATGATCTCGCCCATTGTATTTCCATAGTCAAATGATATGGTTTCTTTTGATGGAAGATCAGAAATTGTAAGATCTGTTTTGCAGTTTGCACCAACTTCTAATAACTTTCTTGCAGAAATCGCTGAATATCCACCAATATAATTTGGCAAAATACAAAATGCCCTACGTGTTTTCTGCCATATCTCTAACAATTCTCGAAGAGTTGTGTCTGAAAATACTCTGACTATTTCCTCATCCATAACGTCACTGACATTTTTTTCGTCAAAAAATTCCGAAGTCGGATTTTCAAAAACATTTTTTATTATTTCAAATCCTCCTAAAACTCCTATTGGTTCTTCTTGCTGATCTGTCACAACAAGAGAATCAGTAAATGATTCTAGATAATGAACAAGCATTCCTGTAGCTACCCACATTTTGTTTTCTTTGCGTATACTAACAGCAGGAGTAGTCGTTAATGATATAGGAAATAATTGTTTTAATTCAATATCTGCGATTTGCAATGTTAAATCCACAAGATTTTCCTATTTAACGTATGAATAAGATTCTCAATTATTAGGAGTAATTCTATATCGTATTGATTTATCTATATCGTATTGATTTATCTATTCTCTTATGTGATGTACATGGTCAAACATCACTTTGACACTTCCAATACTGAGTATGCTTTTTTTCTGCCAACCATTTTTCCTCAATATTGATTCAACTCATTTGTTATCTTTTCTCTTTGAATAGAATCTAATAATTCTAAGATTGTCGTTACTCTAGTTCGTTGACTAGGCTTCTCAACTCCTCTTTTGCATCATTTATTTCATAATCCATAAATTTATGGGATTCTGAATTCTTTGATTCAATATTTTCTAATATTTCCTTGGCTTCATCATGTCTATCTAGTTTCCACATGGTAATCCCTTTTTGCAAGGGCAATAAGAAATTGCCATCATGATTTGTTTTGCTTTTCTCAAAGATTTCAAGTGATTCTTGATATTTTCCTAGCTGAGACAGAACTATTCCCTTGTATACTAGAGTATTTCCAGATGGATCCAATTCATAGGATTCCTCAATTACTGTAATAGCCTCATCAAATTGTTCTAAACCGATTAATGCTCTTGCTTTATCTCTTAATGCTAATGCATATTGAGATGCAAATTCTAATTTTTTATCCTCTATTCTTTCTAAATATGCATTAGAACTACTTAGCGCATTTTCATATTGCTTCAAACCTAAGAACATAGACGGTGCATGGATGATTTCAACAAAATTTCTTTCTGGATATAATTTAGTTAATTTTTGATAGTATTGATATGCTTCATTAAATTTATGCAAATTGATTAATTCAATTATAATCCCATCTAATGCTGCTCTTCCCTCCGGGTTTATCTCTAATGCCATTTTATAATGATCTATGGCATCAATTTTGCAAGATACATCATCACAAGACTTTGCATCTTTGGCTTTGTCTATGTGCATCAGATATGGATCTGGATTTAATGAATCAGCTCCCTCTCCAAATAGATATTCATTTGATGGAGAAAATATTGTTGCTCCTAATCCCATTACTACAATCATTACAATTACCCCAATTGCAAGTTTAAGACCAAAATTCATATCTGAAGATTCTCACAACCATTATTCCATCTTAAATATTTTTTAAATTCTGAATCTGATTTTACTCTTCTTTTACTTCTATCACCAATAGCATTTTTTTTCAATTTTCCTATTTTTATGAACTACTTTTTACAAATATTTAGATTATGAGAATGGTGTTTTCAATATGTCTTACCCTTTTATTATGATTGTAATCTAAGAATTCCTTCAAACTCTTCTTACTATAATTTGATTGAGACTTCTTGCCCCCATCCAATAGGCAAAGTAACCGTTTGAATATCTGATCTATTTTTTACATACTTGGCATATTCCTCCATTTCTTTCATATCTAAAACGTTATCAGCTGCAATTATGCCATTTTTTCTAAGCATGGGTAGGCACATTTCAAAATATTTTATACTGTTTTTTTTATCTGCATCAAGGAATACAAAGTCAAAAAAAGGTTTTTGTGTGGTTTTAAATTCTTCTAACATTTCATTTAGAATCTCAATTGCATCTCCTTGTTTTATGATTACAACATTTTCTATTCCTGTTCTCCTAAAATTCTCTTGTGCGAATTTTATCTTAGAACTATCATTTTCTACAGTGACAATTCTAGACTTTGAAGGGGTTTCTGATAAAATAGCATCTGCAAACCAAAGCGTAGAGTATCCATGTGAAAGTCCTATCTCTAAAATTCTTTTTGCAGATATACTCTTTAATAATAAATGATAAAATTCTCCGGTATTACGAGTTATTGCCAGCATTCTGTTTTTTTCTAATAATTCTTCCTTATGCTCTTCCTCATAATCTGATCTTTTTTGAAGTTCATCAATTACACTAAGGATTTTTTGATTAAACATTTATTCTAAAATCATCATTTGATTTTTTAAAAATTTTCGTTTTATATAAAAAAATTAAATTACTAGTTATGATAATAACATACGTGGATTATAACAGCCTTAATAACGATATTCTAAAACTAGACTCTAAGATTAGATATTCTGGCGTATATTATACAGGAAATGTGCAATTGTTTGAAAAAGTGCAAAAAGGGGTTACACGACTATTTGACAAAGAAAAAACCCAAGATACATTCATTCATTCATACATGAGATGGAAAACTCGCCAACAGGATTCATCTGTCGTAGGAGAGCCTGTGTATTCAATAACAAAATATGGTAAAATTAATCGCCTTACAATTCCATGTTCTTCTAAAGCCCTTCTCATGGTAAATACTGAACCAGAGCTAGAACCTCATGAAATTGTTGACGATGTTATAAAACTTATAAAAAAATATTCAGACGATCCTAATTATACCCCAAAAAAAGTTTATCTGGGATGAAATCCCTGTTTATAATTTCCAGACAATTAACACAACAATTAATCACAAAAAAATTGAAAAAGTAATTACTTTCTCAACTTTGTTGCCAATTTCACAGCAATACCCCATGAGAACAAGGTAAACCCAATTGGAAATACTCCGCTTGTGAGTGTTTGAGGTACTTGTTCTAGGGCCATGCTTCCAGAGGAATACATTGCTGCAACTATCGGTAAGGCAACTAGACCGATTACTCCGAGTTTTGTCTTTGTATTCTCAGAGACTTGTTGTATATCATAGGTACTCATGTTTTCTCAAATGATATGTAGCTGTCAAACTACTTGAAATGGAGCAAACTATATCGTATCATTTTATTCAGAAACTGAATTGAGCTCTTAGAGCAGTTCAGAAAATGAATTTGTGTGCCTATCTAGTGTTTTTTCCTAGTTTGGAGTTTAATGTTTGGACAGGTTTCTGAGCCTTCCCTTTTACACATATTTTGGATAAACCGATTAAAATCATCCTCATCAAATAACTGCCATCCCATTTTATGGATGTCAAGGTCATATGATCTGTAATCTTCTATGATATCTCCAAACCATGCTCGATACAAATCCTCTTCTTGTTTTGCCTGCTCGTGATTGTTGAAAAATTTCAGCTCAATCCAGTCAATATTCCCATTTGTTCTTGCTGAAAAGTCACAGTATGGTGCGTCATTTAGATACTCTTTCATCTCTTCTAGTCTGGTTACAAAGTCTTTTGGAGATGTAAATTTCACAGTAACTAGTCTCAAAATTGGCATGTTTACCTGATTGAGATCAACCATTGTGGTATAGCCATGAATTATGCCTAGTTTTTCTAGTCGTGCTATTCTCTTACCTATGCCTCGTTCAGACATGTTTACTCCCATGCCTGCTAGTTTCTTTACAATAGTTCTAGTTGAATCTCTTGCATTTGAAATCAACAAGTTTAGAATTTGTCTGTCAATATCATCAATTATGATGTTATTTTTGGAAAGTGTTTGTGCCATAGTCATGTTTATTCAGTCTCATATTGCAAAGATACCCACAGATGTTCAAAAATTGAACTAAACTAGTTAAAAAAATTCAAATCTTGAACCTAGAATAATCAAAAAGTAAGATACGTCCTAAATAATTTGTCTGCAATGACACTTTTGAAATACAAATGAGTCTATTAGAAGTAAAAGAAAAAGAGATACTCCAAGAATACTATTCATTCTTGTATGATTTGGCTGCAAAGAAAAACTATCTGCATTCATCGCAGTTAACTGCAGAGGAGAGACAGTACTGTGAAAAGCTATTATCTCACAGCAAATCATCTCACAAATCCAATGAGATTTACTATCCTTTGATGAAAAATATTCTAAGGTATCATTACAGTGAGAAAGTAGGGTAAGTGAAAATTTGATTAATTTTAAATTATAGATTGTAAATTTTTTAATCAATTTTTGAGATTATATTCTCTAATTTTTTTTAAATTTATTAGAATGTGTTTCTGAGTAAATGTTATGTCTGAATTTAAACCCGTAGAAAACATTTGTAAAAACTGTGAACACAAGTTAGAATCCCATTTAAAAGAAAAAGGCGGAAAGTGTATGGGTGATTCAAATGAGGAGTCTGATTATTCTTGGTGCATTGCTAACTGCCAGAGATTCTGGGAATAGTTATGGTAACAAAATTAATGAATATTGTTTACGTGATTATATCTTAATAGAAAAATAAAAAAATAAAGATTTGATCTAATTTTTTGGGGTTAAAGTAATTTTCATTCCTCCTTCACCTTTGGCACTAACTAGAAGTTTGAGGATTCCATCTGTTTCTGCAGCAGCTTGTATCCATAATTCTATAGATTCAACTTGATATTTGTCAAATCGCTGAATTATTTTATCAACAGATGTGGAAAATCCCTTAAACTTATTTTCCATGAGACCTTTACTTTGGTATCCTGTGTCTGTGGGTATTCCTTCTTTGGAGAAGAGTAATTCCACTTTGTTCTCTTCAGACATAGTATAGACTCCAAATCAAACTATTAAAAGTCAGCATTTACTTGTTCTCTCATAAATGATGATTTTGAATTTTTTTGGAAAATAATTAATTCTTGATAAAACAAACATGATCTAGATAATGTCTAAAACAGAAAAGCAAGACAGAAAAAAAGCTATGATAGTTGCAATTAGTAAATACGATCACTTTCCAAATTTAGATTTTGTAAAAAATGATGGTGAATTAATGTTTAAAACTCTCAAAAAAATAGGATTTGAAATTCCACCTGAAAGAAAGCTAATAGGACGAATAGATCATTACGAAATGACAAAAGCTATCAAGAAATTTTTTAGAGGAGATGATGTAAATTCTAATGATACATTATTGTTATATTATTCAGGACATGGGGTCCCCCATGGACGAAATGATTACTATTTTGTAACCTCTGAAACAAGGGCTGATAAACCAGATCTTGAAGGCTATAGTTATGATGATCTTTCAAAAATATCCCGGAATAGTAACTCCACAAAGATAGTAAAAATCATTGATTGCTGCTATAGTGGTGCGCTAGATGTTCCAAGCAAAGGAGATGAAAAATCTAAGGCACTGATTGGAAAAAGAAAGATTGAAGATAGTTTCAAGCAAGAAGGTGAAGGGCGTTATGTGTTGGCCTCATCTCTTGGCTCTCAAGAGTCGTTTGCAAAAAAAGATAACTCCTATAGTGTCTTTACTTATCACATCAATAATGGTTTGAATGGTTCTAATTCATCGGCAGTTGATAAAGACGGTTATGTCACACCACATTCTTTGGGAAATTATGTGTATGAAAAAATGCTGGATTTCTCACAAGATCAAAGACCTACAAGAAAAGTTGACGGAAGTGGGGATATCTTTCTTGCCGAATATCCCAGTTTAGCAAAACCAAACCAAGGAAATGCTGTTGATTCTGATACTATTGAAAAGATAGTCAAAAAAGTAGTTGAGGAACAAATGGGAAATAAGATTGATAAATCTTCAGTAAAATCGATTATAGAAGAATTAGTTCAAAAGCAAATGAACAAACAACAATTAGCACCCAAACAAGAAACCAAAAAACGAAAAACAGATGTCAATAAAACTCCCAGCATAACATTAAGAGGGTTGTTAGAAAAATTTGGAGGTAAATTAGAAGAAGAAATCGCAGATAACATATCAAAAATTAAAGATTCACAGACATCTGAACCTTCTCAAATTAACAAATTTGAACCTACGCCCACTCCCACTGTCTTTAGTCCAATTGGAAGTTGGAATTTCTCTATCAATAATTTAACTGGTAGTGTAGGACAAGTACAATTTAGTCCGGCAGGTGAATTTTATGTTGATTTGCTTGAGCAGGCATTAAATCAAAGATCAATTATAAACGGATATTGGCAATTTGATCAACAAAACAAGATTCTACGATTACAAGGAATGTTAAATGGATCACTTCCATGGAATTATGTAATAACCGTACAGAATCATTCGTATACTCAATTTTCAGGTAATACCCCAGATGGGTTTCAAATCACATTTACAAAAATTTGAATTGATATTTTACCAAAATATTATCTAAATTAGAAATTATTTGTATTCTGATATTATTTTTTCTACTTTCTTTTTTATTTCTATGAACTTTGAATGAGATAAAGGACCATCCGGTGTGAATAATCTCAATTTGTCACATGTAGGGCATTTTTGAACTTTGATAATTTCTTGACTAAAAGAATAATTTCCATAGCCCTTGAATTCATAATTATAATTATACAAAAAACCAGATGTTGCCCCATCAATATTGAAAATCGAATCACAGCCACATGTAGGACATTTGATTTTAGAAGAATCTGAATATGTTCTTGAATTCTTTTTTATAGATCTCATGCTAGAGTTTACTTTTGCCATGATACATATTGTCTAAATTACCTAATACCTTTTTCATTCTATTAATGTGAGATCTGTATCAAATAAAAGAAATCAAAATCTTCTTGTGGTTTTTTGATTGTAAGTAGATTGGCTGCCTCTTTTAACATGAATAACCCAGGGATATAGGGTTCAGATACTATACAAGACAATTGCTTTTGTTCATTGTGAGAATTAATTCGAAGTTTTATGAATACATCACCTTACTATGGAATTGACATGAAAAAACTTTCATTATACTTGATCAGAATATTACCATGTCTGATTCTTTTCCAGAATCTAAATTACGAATAAGAATGAGTTCACGTGATGCGCATTATGCTGGAAATTTCGTTGATGGTGCACGAATTCTTAATCTCTTTGGAGATTTAGCTACTGAATTAACAATTAGGTATGATGGTGATGAAGGTCTTCTTCGAGCTTATGATGAAATCGAATTTTTAGCTCCAGTCTATAGTGGGGATTTCATAGAAATCATAGGAAAAATTACTGAAGTAGGAAAAACTAGCAGAAAAATGAATTTTGAAGCATACAAAGTAATTTCTTCAAGTGGTGATAATTCAATTGAAAGTGCTTGTGATGTATTGGATTCACCAATTCTAGTAGCTAAAGCAACTGGTACCTCTGTGGTAGTTTCAGAAAAACAGAGAAAAAGAAAATAGAAATTAAATTTATCAATTAATTTTGAACAATGATTCTCATTAGAACACTGAAAAGTAGCAAGAAAGCAATTATACCAATAACCCATTTTTGCTTGGATAATTTTAAAATTTTTTTGAAGAATGGCTTGTTAATGAATGAATTGGGGTCATGAGCATATTTGTAATCATAACATTCTGAACAAAGATTTCCACTTATTTTCCAACTGGGTTTGGGATTATGTTTTGCCTCATTAATTATGCAAAAGGAACATTTCATAAACATTATAATTAAAATAGTTAATTAAATTTTCATTAGGTTAGATAAAGTGATTTTTTTATACTAAACTGATGAAAACCAAAACTAAAAAATGATAGTGTAAGCGTTCAAAAAATTTTTGATATTTTAACTGAATTTTAATTTTAAAAAAATAAAAATCAATCACACTAATTTTTTAGTGTGAATGGGGTAATCCAAGATTGGATTATATTTTTATTCAATTCAACAAATGCATTTACATTTTCGTTGTAGGTTTTGATGTTTTCTACGGTTGCATCAATGGTGGTTTTTACCAGTTGATTGTTTAGGGTGTTTGCTTGAACAATTTGTTTGCTGATATCTGTAATGGCAGTTTTTGCGCTACTTGGAACTTCAGTTGTCATTCCTGTCTTTTTTGCAAATTCTTGCTGCACAGATACTGATGCATTTATTGTTTTTTCACAAGTTTTCATACATTCGTCTTGCAATTGTGTAATAGATTGAAAATATTGTGGTGTAATTTTTGAAATATTTTCAAAGTATTTTTGCACATTTTGCTTGTACATTGAATATACATTGTTTGATTGAGTTTGTGTGCTCATATGCCTCCGTTATGACACCACAATATATACTATTGGTAATGATTGGTAATGATTGGTTTCAAATACCAATACTTATAAAATACAAAATATCATTATTTTTGTGGTTTCTTATAGAACTAGTATGCAGATAGTTGGGGATCTTTTAGCTGCTACTGCAGAATCTGGCCAAGAAGGAATCAAAACAACTGCTCTGATTTCAAAGGCAAATTTACCTCATTCACGATTATCTAAATTCTTGGAAAATTTGACTGGATCTGGACTTATAAACAGAATTGAATTTGATGGGAAAAACACATTTGTTATAACCGAGAAAGGCAGACAATATTTAGAATCCTACTCGAAATTCTCAAGTATTGCTCAATCATTCGGATTAGAACTTTGAATATTTTTTGTTTAAAAATTAATTTTGTTCACTGGTTTTAATTTTAATTTCTCATCAAGGTTTGACCAATTCTTGCACAAAGTTTTAAAAAAACCGATCCGACCAAAGACAATTTTTAATTTTGGCTAGGAATCTTCTTGTTGGGAATTTGTCTAGGATACTAACTATGTTTTCTGTGATGCTTGAGATGTTTGAATTTTCTTGACATTTTGAACTGATAAAATATTAAGTCTGATTAATTGTCAGTTAATTATGAAGATAGGAGTATCTCTTTCAAATTATGGGTTCTTCCTTCTAGGAATTTTCTTCAAGATTCTGCAAAAGAGATTGAAAAAAATGAATTGGATTCTATTTGGCTTTCTGATCATATCATAGTACCAAAAAAATGATCCATGGACAAGAGTTTTTGAGACTATGACGACTTTGGGATTTATAGCATCAATTACTGAAAATGTTCAACTAGGCACGTCAATAATTCTGTCTCCTCTTAGAGAGCCTTTTGTTTTGGCAAAACAGATTGCAACTCTTGATTCATTATCTAACGGTAGAATGATGATTGGTGTAGGCATTGGATGGAACAAAAAAGAATTTGAATTAATGGGTCATAATTTTAAAAATAGAACAAAAACTATTGAAAAAAACATCGAAATAATGAGAAATATGTGGTCAGGTAAATACTCAAAGAAAGGATTCTCCTGTAATCCTATGCCTATTTCCAATAATGGTCCACCTGTATTGATTGGAGGACAATCAGATGGTGCACTAAAAAGAACCGCATCAATTGGTGATGGATGGCATCCAGTTGGAATCTCTTCCCAACAATATGCCTCTGGGATACAAAAGATAATCAAAATGAAAAAGCGCAATTATATCTGGTCTTTGAGAATTAATTTTGCAGCAAATAAAAAAATTGAATCTCATTATACAGGAACCGATGGAAGTTTACGGCTAAGGTTGATTGGAAATTTAGATGAGATAATATCACAAATGCAGGATTATCAAAAAATTGGTTTGAATCATTTAATCTGTGACATACGAGCAGATACTAAAAAAGAGTACTTTGAGCAGGTCAAAATACTCGGTGAAATTAAAAAATCGTTTTAACAAATATTGCGGATTTTGAAGATCTACTCTTTCCAGTAATCATTCAATTAATTTAAGTCAAAATTAACCCAAGATAAAATTATGGATATGGTGGTATCTACGTATAATGATCACTTATGGAAAACAAAATCCATTAAAACTGCTAACAAGGATTAATTGTAGATAAAAAATGAAAATTTGTAAAAAATGTGATCATCCGATGGAACTCAAATCTATTATAGAAAAAAACCGGAGAGGTCAAAAACAGGAAAATATGCCTAAGGAATATTATTGTCCAAAATGTGACCACCTGGAGTCTGGTTCTTAAATTGCAAAAATAGTTTTTCAATCACTCCTTATTATTTCTGAAATATCATCTCATGAAATCAAATGATCAATATACATTTCTAGAAAATCCTTCTCTAAAACCGGTTTCAAAAATTCATTATCTGATTGAATTGCACTTACTGACTCTTTTAATGAGGTTGGTAACTTCTTGATTGAAAGTCTTTTCATCTCTCTATCTGATAATTTGTAGGTATTCACATCCACCGGCTCTGGAGGTTGAATTTTCTTTTTTATACCATCTAACCCTGCAAGTAAAATTGCAGTCTCTGCAAGATAGATATTTGATGTAGGGTCAGGAGGTCTGTATTCTATTCTCTTGTTTTCAGGTCGTTTTTTGTGATGGGCTGGAATTCTTATACTGACTGAACGATTCATTTTACCCCAGGCAATGTTTGTTGGAGCCTCATAGCCTGGAACAAGTCGATTATAAGATTGAGGGGAAGGATTTGTAATGGCACAAAGAGCTTTTGCATGCTCTAATAATCCTCCAATGTAGTAAAGAGCTGTTTGGCTTAACTCCGCATATTTTTCAGAAGGGTCATAAAACATGTTTGAGTCTTTTTTGTTCTTTGTTTTCCACAAGCTCTGGTTGATATGAACTGCTGAACCATTATCGTTAGGAATGGGTTTTGGATTAAAACTTGCAATCATTTCATGTTTTGATGCAACTTCACGAATCGTTTTAACTCCAGTTACAAAACTGTCAGCCATTTTAGTCAGACTTGTATGTGCCAGAACTATCTCACTTTGTCCTGCAGTTGCTACTTCGTGATGATGGGCAATGGTTCTTATTCCAAAACTACTAAGCACTTCACAAACCTCATCTCGGAAATTTGTTAAAGTATCAGAAGGAGAATCTCGATAGTATCCTTTCTTGATTTGTATCGCTGATTCTTCATTTTGAGATATCCATGGTGCTTCTCCGGAAACAATTTTTGATTTGTTTGATTTACTGATTTTTGAGGTTGCTAGAATTTTATCAAAAACGAAAAATTCCAATTCTGATGCCCAATAAGTTTTATCATATCCACATTTCTTTGCAAAATTTTCTGCTTTATTTGCAATGTGTCTTGAATCTCTTGAATATTGCCCCTCCCCAAATCCTTTATGTATATTTGCAAACATTCGTGCGGATTTTGTTTGGTAATAATTATGGTCTCCTGAAAAAGTATCAAAATATTCTGGTACGATAACAAAAGTTAGAGGGTCGGGAACCAGTATTATATCTGATTTATCAATACTGGTAAAGCCAAGAATTGAACTTCCGTCTAATGGAAATCCATTAACAAATGCATCTTCTGTAAATTCTTCAGCGGGGATGCTTAATTGATGAAGTAAGCCAAATGGATTACAAAACTGTAATCGTATCCATTTTACTCCTGATTTCTTTATCTGATTGATAGTAGTTTTTGCTGACGTTTTGACTTTGCCTCTTATTGCCTATTACTTTGTAATATATCAATTAAATTTTCATTATCATGCCTGATATTCTGAAGATCTTCGTTTAGTATCTATGCATTGTGACATCCATTTCTTCTCATTTGTTATTGACAAGTTTTGAATTTTATTTCTGTTTGATACTGATGAATTTCACTCTATATTTGGCAATTATGGAACATCCTGACTATTAATTAAAACAAACTAAAATTGTCAATTTTTTTCTGTAGGCATAGATAACAAAATGCTAATTAAATTCAGAAACTAACTTTATTGCCAATTTAAAAAGCATGTCTTAGAACCACTACTGATAAATCGTTCATCGCCGTTAAATACAAATTTTGAAAGCACTCCTCATCAAGCACGATGGTTGGCATTGGATTTGTATTGCTACAACCAATGCCTACTATTAATTACAAAATTTTTTAAACCTGTTATTTTCAAATTGATTTTCATACTTGGTAATTATCTGGTGTTTTTTATAACTCGCTAAATTTGTAAAATCGTGAAATACGCTAAAGATTACATGAATGCCCCTAGAACAATAAAATATGATTCTAATTTGGCAGATGTCTTAAAAAAAATAATTAATGAGAAAAAAAGCCGTCTTTTAGTTTCTGAAAATGACAAAATGACCGGTCTTATATCTGAAAAAGACTTGGGATATTTTCTTCTAACTGACAAAACCGAAAGAAAACTAGATGAGATTCACTTATCTGAAATTGTCAAAAAAATAATCTCAGTAGATGAAAAAACAGAACTTGATAAATGTGCAGAAATGATGTTAAAAAATGGAATTGGTTCCTTGGTGATAACATCAAATGATGATGTGGTGGGAATTTTAACAAAAACTGATCTTGTCAGATATTTTTCTAAGGCACATTCAGATGAAAGAATAGTGGGCGAATATATGTCTCCATATTATGCCTGGCAATATTTTGACACCCCTCTATACAAAGTAATATTGAAAATGATTGATGAGAAAATTTCTAGGGTTATACTTAGAAACCACAATGAAATTCCAGTAGGAATTATAACCTTTAGAGATTTATTCAATCTGGCACTCAAACTAGGAGAGCAGGAAGATGTACTTGACAACACTGATCCTGTTATTTCAGTAATATTCCCAAGAAAAGGATTCATTTCAGAATCTGGATTTGGTGGCAGCACCAAGGCCCATGAAATCATGAGTGAAAACATAATCTCAGTAAATTATGATGATGATTTGGCAAATACAGGAAAAAAACTATTGGATCAAAATATCAATGGAGCTGGGGTATTGTCAAGTCATGGCAACATAATTGGAATAATCAGTAAAACAGACATCGTAAAGTGCTTGGCATTTTTGAAATAATCTCTTGTTTGTAAATCAAATCTTTTCTTTTTTAGAATTGACTCTTTTTTTGTCACGACATCTACCACAAAGATAGTTTTTCTTAAAATGTTCGATTTCTTTGTAAAAAGAATCAGTACCATAATATTTTTGAGATGTTTGAATTCCTCCTGGAACCTGAGTTTTACAGTTTGAACACTTAATATCTAAATTGAATTTTACTCTTTTTTCATCCTTTTTGATTTTACCTATTATCATATTGTTGATGATATTTTTTGATATAAAATAATGATTAAAAAATTTAGATTATGAATGATTTGATATGGTTAATCTTTTTTATAATGTATTTCAAAAAAGGAATCAAAGCTGTGTATGGGGTTTAATCTATTTGAATTATCACTAAGTATGGGGATACAATATGATCTATGGTACTTCTACTAGTCCAAAATTGAAACATCAAAAATGGATAAAATAAGTATCTTTTCAAAATCCTAGTACTCAGGTAACCACACTTAAAAATAATCAATTCTAGGTAATATTGATATGACAATTGCATATGTCCTGATAAACTGTGACTTAGGAGCAGAAGTAGATCTTATTGAAAAGTTACGTGAACTAGAACAAGTAAAGGATGTCTTTGAAACCATAGGCACCCATGATATGATGGTAAAACTAGAAGCCGAAAATTTTGAAAAAATTCGTGAAATTGTTTCATGGAACATTCAAAAACTTGACAAAATTAGATCTACTGCTACTCTTATACGAAAAGAAAACTAGATCTTATTTGAGATAAAATGCCACATGAAAAAAATGAAATTGAAAAATTAATTGACGATATGATTGCAGGTGGTGATGATCTGGTTAAAAATATCAAAACTGTCTTGCCTGAGTCTGTATCTGAATCTATAGAAATGTTTCATGAATCAAACGTAGCGAATCTAAAAAAAATTAAAGAATTTCTAAACAAGTAATTCTAAATCTGCTATCTATTTGTACTATATCCTTTTTAACTATCAATTGAATTTTTACTTGTGACTCGTTCTAGAACTCTTACTTTTACTGTCAAAAGGAAAACAGGCGATGCCTTTGATGCCATTTTAAATTCTCCTCCGAAAATAATGCCTAATGCAACAAAATCTAAAGATGGGTGGTGGTCATTTACAACTCCTCGAGGGCATGCAAAGCTGAAATTTAACGAAAACAAACCTTTGGGAATTTTAGATCACTTGTATGTTGATGAAGAATCAAAATGGAACGTCCCAATGCGTGTTGTTTCAAGTGGCGATGAATCTGAGATTATAATTACTCTAATAAAACCTGAAGAAATTACTGATGAACAATTTAATGAAAGAATGACTGAGATTGGCCAAGTATTTCAAAATCTCAAAGAATTAATTGAAAAACCCAAGTAGAATTTTTATCATTTTTCCAGAATATCTTTTTGATATGATTGTGGCTCTTGTTCCTGAATCCGTCAAAAAAGATGGAAAAGATCAGTAAATTTTCAAATGAATATTTTATGAATTCTTGCTATATGCTGAACACTATCCATCTTAAGGTTAAATACAAATTTTGTAAATAGAAAAAGATCAAAATGCCCTACGAAGAAATCTGTTTTCAAAGAATGAAACAAGACAATCCTGAAGACTATGAAGAATTAAAATTAGAAAAAAAGATCTGATATCCATATTATAAAAAACCTAGTCTTCTTTTTTTGTATTTTTATCTCCACCTGGTCCTACCATATCCTCAGGTTTTACTTCGTTGTCCCATTTTCCTTTTATTCCTTTAATTAGCGCAATTACTCCAGATCCAATTAGTGCACTTACTATTGCAAAGAAAACTGTTTGATCAAATGCTTTGTAGGAACAATTAATGGGAACTGGTTCTTTATCTTCAGAATATTCATAACAGTTTTCAAATTCAGCCATTTCTATATTGGATGTTTGATAATTACTGCCAAATATCCCAAAAATTAGAAATCCTGCAAAAATTAATGCTACTCCAATAATGGTGAATCTTGTATCACTCATATTCTTGATTTAACAATATTGTATTTACATTTTGAGGAACAAGATCTCTAGTGCTATTTTTCAAGTAATGCCTTTAGATTTTCTAATGAAGCCTCATAAAACGAGCCCATAAACGCCAAAAATTCGATAAATTGTTTTTCTGACATTTTTTTACTGTTAATGTAGGATTGCCATGTTAAATCAACTGATTTTTTATTTTTTGATTTAATTGAAATTGTTGCAACATATGCTCTTAGAGGTAATCCTTCAGTTGCAATATATGTGAAATATTCTCCTGTTTTCCAGGCAACTATGTGCTCTTCAATGGTATTTCCATCATTAAATAAAATTTTTCTTATAGATCCGACATCTTTTTTCTTTTTTGAGAGATAAATTGTTTTTTTGACATCTATTACCCATGAAGACAGTCCTACAATATTACTAATTTTTTTCCAAACTTTTTCTTTTGGAGCATTAATTGTAATAGTTTTTTTCACCGTCCCTGTATGAAACGATTTTTTGATACTTTTTACCACGATTATTTTGATAAAATATACTGATTTTAAATTTTATTCATCTAACACATTTAATCCCCAATGTTAAACTATAACAAATGGTCTTTGGATGGGGAAAGAAGAAAGAAGAAAAGAGGCCTGAAGAAATTCCTCTACAGAAAAACATCTCTCTTCACGAAGTTCCTAAAGTTGTTGATGAAATTCTTCACCTGCGAACTACTCAAACATTAGCTGAAATCAAATACTTGCGAGATAAAACAGATCCATTAATTAATGATTTAATTAAAATTGGACAAAATTTAGAAAAAGATAACCTTGATGTTGATGATATTGACAGGCATCTCGGAATTATTGTCATAAGAGGGAAAAAACAAGTAATTAATGTCATAAAAAAAGACGTATCTAACTTACCAAAAGTATCTACCTTTGAAGATGTAATAAATCTAAATTATACTTTAAATCAAACACTAAAAAAAATTGGTGATGTTTTAGGAAGACAAACACGAGTAATTCATATTTTTGCAAAAAAATATGCCAGTAAACTCAAAGATATTCTTGCTCAAATGAATTCTTACCATTCTGAAATTCAACAATTAATAAAAAATTATGAAGATACAAAAATCACTTCTGAGGAAATTAATGATTTGATAAAATCAATTACAAATTCTGAAAATGAAATAAAACACAAAGAACAAAGAATCTCAGAATTAAAAATAGAAATGAAATCACAAGAAAACAAAATTATTTCTATTAAGGAATCTATTGAAAAAATAAAATCTTCAAAAGAATACAGTGAGTTTCTTAAATTAAAACAATCATTGGAAAAAATAAATTCTGAAAAACCCCAAATTAAAAATCAAATTGATTCACAATTTACAAAAATTTCTCGACCAATGGGAAGATACGAGTATATCTCCTCAGATAAAGAACAAAAAAATTTGTTGATGAAGCTAGTTGCAGATCCAATCGACGTACTTGCAACAAAAAACAAAGACTTGATAATAATTATCCTAGAAAATGTGCGAAAAGAAATTCTTTCAGGTTCTATTTCTGTTAAAGATGTAGATAAATCAATGTCTCAAATTACAGAAACAATTGAGATGCTTGATTCATTCATAAAACAAGTAGATAATTTTAAAGGAAAAATTCAAAACATTGAAAACCAAATTAATTCATTTGATAGACACAAATTATTAGAAATTGAACAAACTCTAGAAAAAGCAATCCAGCAAAAAGAGGATCAGAATCAAAAAATAATTACCTTTGAAAACGATATGATTCAGGTCCGTTCTAAAATTCCTGAATTGTTAATGGACATTGAATCTAAATTGCAAAAATTCTCAAACACACGATATATTGTGGAAAAAAATCTTAAAATTAATTAGCACTGTATGCAAAATCTCTACATGTTATTTAAAAAGAAAAAAATTGAAAGAAAAGTCTCACTTAAACGGGATGTTTTAGATAGCATTTTGTCTTATTGTCAAATGAAGCACCCAAACGAAGGAATACTTATTTTAAAAGGAAAATCAAAACATGGCCATATTATGGTAAATGGGTTGGTAATTCCACCCTTTAATTATACTGGCCCTACTTTCGCTGGGTTTCCTCATTCTTTTTTGCCATTTGATCTCAGCTATGTTGGAATTGTCCATTCTCATCCTAGTGGTTCTGAAAAACCTTCGGTGACTGATCTTCATAATTTTTTTGGATTGGTATCCCTTATTGTAAAGTCTCCCTATTCTGAAAATGACATCTTTGCATGGGATAGTAACGCAAATTCCGTAAACCTTTCAATTGTGTGATTTTTAAAAAATCTCTATAATCTTTGGAAAACAGTCAAAATACTGACAAAACTTTATAAGGATTTTCAAGGTATCTTAAATGAATTGTTTAATTACAAAACTTATCTCATTTTCTTATTTGCATCATTAGGAATTAGTATAGGTCTTCAAATGGTACTGCCATTTCCCTATGGGCTAGGGGCTGCATTAGCAATTTTTATTGCGTTTCCTTTGCTACTAAGAAGACGTTACATGAGTCGCATGCGAGGTTATGGTGGTTCTGGAACTGGAACCGGCGGAGGCTTTTTTGGAATGAATTCTGGTGGTGGCGGAGGAGCAGTACGTTATGTTTGCTTGGTTTGTAATCACAAGCATAAAGGTGGATCATGTCCTAGATGTGGTTCTAAAATGCAACGTGCTGATTTCTAAACTGATTTGACATGTCCTTAGAGGAATTACGCAAAAAAGTAATTTTTCATAATTCTGTTGATGTGTGGATAGCAACCTGTAATGCCAATAACTTTGATTGGACAAGCACTGAGGCCTATCAAAAATTCATTTCATATTTACTTCAAAATAACCTAAATCTAAAGGCATTCACATTATGTGCCCATGAGGCAGGGGAGACTGAACATGAAAAAACAAAATTTGCCGAAGCCTTGGCTGAAATAAAGAATCCAAATGCAGCAGTTTATACAATCAAGCTTAATGATGCTACTCTAGAACTAATAAAAAAATATGATTTTTCAAATTAATCATCTCTTTAATTTTGGATTGACTATGGCATCAAGTGCATTTCCGATAAACACAAATGCTAATCCAGTAATCGCAATCATTACGCCTGGAGGCATTATCCACCACCATAATCCTCTTGCTGCAGCACCATAAGTATTTGCGTCATGTAGCAGTTGACCCCATGTTGGAAACAAAGGATCACCTAGACCTAGAAAGCTAAGCCCAGCTTCAGTTGTAATTGCTGCAGGAACGGAAATTGCAATACTTGCAAAAGCATATGGTAATAATTGTGGTAATATGTGCCTCAGAATTATTTTTGAATTTTTTTGACCCATCATTTTTGATGCTTCGACATATCCTCTAGTCTTAATTTGTAATGCCATACTCCGAGATACTTTTGCAATCCCTACCCAACCAAAAACCATCAAAAAACCTACCATCAAAAATATGCTATTGCTAATGGTAACTGAAAGAATAATGAGAAATGGAAGTGCTGGAAGGGCATAAATTACATCATTGAATCTCATCATGATTTCGTCAGTTTTTTTACCTCGATATCCCGCATACACTCCATACAACAATCCCATAATTACAGAGGCTATAGCTACTACTAGTCCTATGAAAAGTGCCAAAGGCGTTCCCCAAAGCAATCCAACAGCAAGATCACGCCTTAACTCATCAGTTCCCATTACTCCAAATGCCTTTCCTCCTAAGATGATTCTTGATTCTAAAATCTCATTTTCTGAATTTACGCCATACAAAGTAACCAAAAAAATGTAGTTACCTTTTAGTGGTTCATGATTTGTTGTTTTTGAAAAAATAATATCTTCAGCTGATAGTTTGTCTAAAGAAAAATTAAATTTATCTGATTGTAGTAAAAGACCTTTCTTGATTGTTTTATCTGTTGAAAAAATTCTCTCATGATGAATTTGTTTTGAATCTGAATTTGGCAATGATGTTGATAATAAATTCAATTTTTGTTCATCTGGTCGGATAACTGATATTTGTAATAGTGGAGAATCCGAATATTTTGTTGAAAATTCATAAATAAAATCACTAGGAAAATCGTCATAATCAAAATTTATTCCAAATTGATGTGAAATTAGGTCTATTTCGCCCACTCTTTGTTGATCTGTGTTTGGCAAATCTAAAATCTTATGTTCTGGTATTTTTTCACTAGTGAAATAATTTACCCAAACGGGAATTGCTACTTTTGGATATGAGATCCAACTACTTGGATTGTTCCATTCTCTGAGGGTTTCAGATGGAATGGCAGTTATTGTTATAATTGATGTGATTGCTAAAATTGTCAAAATAACAATTCCTGCAACTCCTATCTTGCTTTTTAGAAATTCTTGTTTGATTTCAGTAGGTGTAATACTGCTCATTATTGTGTCCTCACACGTGGGTCAAAATAGCCATAAAGCAAGTCTGCAATGAAGATACTGACTAAGAAAAACACCGTCAAAACATATGTGGCTCCAATGATTACTGGAAGATCCATTACTGTTATGGCCTCAAAATAGAGCCTCCCCATACCAGGCCAGTCAAAAACTGCTTCAGTAATTATTGCTCCGCCTAAAGAGCCTGATAGACTAAGTGCTAAAATGGTAATAATTGGAGGAGCTGCATTTTTCAATGCATGTGTGTATAATACTCTCTTTTGGCTAATTCCCATAGTTTTTTTTGCGATGATAAAGTCTTCTTGCATTATTCCTACCATAAAGTTTCGAACCAAGTATGCCCATGAACCAAATCCTATCATTACAATTGTAATCAAGGGTAATGCCATGTGATACAATAACGCTAGAACATATCCTGGTTCTGATGGTGTAATTGAGGGAGTTGCTCTTGCTGGAAATATCTGATAGACAAATGCAAACAAAAAGATCATAAGCATTCCAATCCACCAAACAGGAAAACTAGAGCTGACAATTGCAAAACTTGAAGTTATTCTATCCACAAATGAGCCTACTCTACTTCCGGACAAAGCTCCTAGAAAAATACCGATTATTGAAATAATTATTGTTGCAGTTGTAAAAAGTAAAATTGTTCGTGGCAGCTTTTCTAAAATTATTTCTTTGACATCTGAAGATCCTGAATCACTTGTTAGAAATGTCGCATGTCCAAAATCTAAAAGCAATATTTTGTACATTGTCAAGCCAATTCTTTGAGGAGAGTACCATGGTTCATCTAAACCAAGAATTTTGATCCTTTGATCTATTTGACTTTGAATGAATGCTTCAAATTCCTCAACTGTAGAAAAACTTTCTGCAATTGCAGGATTTTCTGTAATTTCAGAACGTACCTGAAAAACAATTCCTTGCTTTAGAATTGTATCCATATTTGATCCTACAAGAGAAATTGTTAAGAGTAATGTCACCATTAAAACTCCAAACATAGTTACAAGTCTAGTTGCAACATATCGCTTTAGAGTCAATAATTGCACCTGAACTATTTAGTTTATAATAATTACAACTATGTCTTAAATTAGATATTATGGGGTAAACTTGGATTCATTTATCTTAATAAACAAGGTTTTGAAAATAAGAGGTTTGGAATTAAATATATTGTAATTCTGCTTTAAACAATTCATGGCAAAAAAGACCTTTGATCCTGACAAACTTGTTTTAACAAAATCTGAGATTTTAGAGTTCTGTGACAGAGTATTGCAGAAATGGAGTAAAAACCCTACAAAAAACGCAAACAACATTATGGCAATGAATGCTATTAAAACGAGCGTTTTATGGACCGATGATGAATCCCTCAAGGCAATTTGGAGTGAGATTATTGCGTGGACATTTGAGTTACTATATGAGAATGCCATGGCCCAAGATGGTGAATGGGCAAATGTTGTAAAAAAATTAAAGAATAAAAAATAACTTTGATGATATAATGAGTACAAACACAATCAAAAAAGCAAAAAAATTAGTTGAGAGTGGCGGAGTTGTCCAAATTGATGAGGATTTGTATCAGATAAAGTCCTCTTCTGATCCTGAAAAGTCATACTTTGTAACATCTGATACATGTGAGTGTCCTGGATTCAAAAATTTCTATAAATTTCACCATGGTAAAGGACTAAAAGCAAACTGCTCTCACCTAGAAGCAGTTAGAATATTCAGACAAGAAATTGATATGTGACTCTAGAATTTTTTTTGCTTTGGTTCTTTAAACAATTCATTTAATGCTTTTACAAATTTTAGATGATGACCACTATTCATGTATAGTATGATATTTTTTCTGTTAATTGCCATCTAGTTTGCTTCACTTTAGATTCTTGGCGTCAATTTTACCAATGTATGCCTTTTCTTTTGTAATTACAATGGGCCGCAAGATTAACCCTGGGTGCTTTACCATTAACTTGATTAACTGAATGTCTGTTTTTTTGTTATTCTCTAAGTCTAATTCTTTGTACATTTTGTCTCTTTTTCTGAGAATTTCAGATGGCTTTTTTCCTGTCATTTTTATGATCTTTTTTAGTTCTGCTTCTGAAAATGGGTCTTTGAAAAAGTCTCTTTTCTCAATATCTGCATTCATTCTTTCAAATTCGGTTATTGTTTTTTTACAGGTTATACATGTAGGCTTGTGGTATATCTTCAACTCAATTTTTGAACTTTTTCTGGATTAAAAATTGTTTTGAAAAATACTGCCATGCAAAACAGAGAGATTTTAAACCTTCAGTATTTCTTTTAAAATTACATTCTTTGCACACTTGTCAACTTCAAAATTGAGTGTCATTTCATAACTTACTGAATACATTTTCTCTCTATATGATGGATAAGATAATGATATGTCTATTTGTATACTGTAATTATTGTATTTTTGGTTATAAGATACGCATAGAATTGATAAATTATTCATCTCTGTAATTTAGTAAATTAGTTGTTTTCAGATATTTTGTCAAGTTCTAAAACCCATTCAAGTTCTTAAACCCCTAGGATAAATTACCATGAATACATGGATTTAGAAAAATTCCGCAACGATGTATATGAGGTCACTGATAGGTTATCAGAAAATTTATCTGAAAACAATTTGCCTAAACTAAATTATGTGAGACATCAACTAATTGAAATGTATCAAAAAAATCTGGTAAAAATTAATCATTCTGTTTTGGAATTGATATGTGCCTCAAATCTTATTGCTCGTGGATATGCCGTAGAGGTGGAAAAACAAGTATCTGATATTTTAGTTTGTGATATATTTGCAAAGAAAGGTGGCGGAAACACCATTATTGAAATTGAAACAGGGTTTACTCCTCCTGATCATGCAATGGATACAATTGACTACTATACTGCAAGAATCATGAGTAAAATTGCCAGATATAGTCAGTTCTGCACAAAATTTTCATTGGCAACACCTGTAATAGGTCTTATTCCAATTCCAAAAATTTTCCTTCTGCCTCCAAATGCCAGAAAAGAATCTGAGGTCAAAAAAGTAAAGACTCTTTGTGATAGATATTACAAAAACCCCCCCATAGAATGTGATGACATTTTAAATGCTCATCTGCATTCAATTTATCTAATCAATATTGACAAAAATTTCGCCAAAGAACTAGATCCCCAAGGATATGTGGATCTTACTGGAAGCCTTCTTCAGAGAAGTGAAGTAGAGTATTAGGAATAATAACATAGAAAAAATTCAAATCTTTCTATTACAAATTACATACAGGATATGATTTGCGGTGCGTGTGAAACAAGAAAGCATTATGAATGCATTGATTGCTTAAATAATCATTCTACTCATCTTTGCAGTTGTGATTGTCATGATGAAAATACAGAGCCTCATCCAGTAGACAAACCTCATTAAACATCTAATTTTCTAATATGGAGAACTGAAAATTTCAGCAAAGTCGTAGTAATATTGTTCTATTTTAACTATTGTCCTTTTTACTGATCATCTCCAATGATCGATTAAAACATGAAGATTCATAAGTCAAAAAAACGTCCAATCGACAAATTATGGAAGCAACCATAGAAAACTTTGGGACACTTGAATATGTTCTAGATAAATATTCAAAAATTTGGAGCTGGAAAGTTACCGGAGAGAGAGCCGTTAGTATGATTTCCAGGCTAGTGCCTGAAGCATGGTATGGAGAAAACATCAATGAAGTAATTATTCCTGATAGTTCTGAAAGTGTAAAGCAGATAAAATTGATTATGGATAGATATCCTCTTGAAATATTATCAAAAACTGCTTGGCAGAGAAAAATTGTAAAAACATTTGCTCCAAAACCCGCTTTGCCTCCAGTCAAACATAAATTAAAAAAAGCAAAACCTGGAACGCAGTTTAGAGGAAAATTACTTAATTTTCAAAAAGAGGGATTAGATTTTCTGTTAAAATCTTCTGGTAATGCTTTACTTGCCGATGAAATGGGTCTTGGAAAAACAGTCCAAACATTATCATATGTCGCAACAGAAAAACAAACCTTTCCTGTACTTGTAGTTGCTCCACTAGTAACTCTGAACAATTGGGAAAGAGAAATCTCAAAATTTGTAAAGAAAAAAAGTAGAAATGGACGTATATTAGAATCTGAATCGCCTACCTCTACTATTATTCGAACAGGAAAATCTGACGAATTACCAAAAACAGATTTTTACATAATCAATTATGAATTACTTTACAAACGTATGAATGATTTATCAAAATTAAACATCAAAACTATAGTCTGTGATGAAGTACATAATTTACGATCAAAAACCACTCAAAAATATAAAGCAGTAAAAAAGCTAGCTGCCCTTTCATCTACTATCTACAGAATAGGATTATCTGGTACTCCAATTTATAATCGTGGTTCTGAAATTTGGCCTATTGTTGATATTCTTAAACCCGGACTATTAGGCAGCTTTAAGGAATTTTGTGAGTATTTCTGTTATGTAAATGAAAAAGGAAAGGCCATAGTTCTTGAAAACAAGAGAGCATCTCTTCGTAATGAATTACAAAAGCATGTAATGCTAAGACGTAAAAAATCGGATGTTCTAAAAGAGCTAAAAGATAAGGTTCGGTATAAAGAAGTTATTGATTCTGACACTGATTATTATTTTGAAGAACTAGAAAAAATATGGGCAAAATTAGAAGAAGAACAAAAAGATGCAGAATCTGCATTTGATAAATCTGCTTCATACCAGAGAGCAATTCAAAGCGAAAGACAGATTGCAGGCATTGCCAAACTTCCGCATGTAATCAATTTTGTAAAAAACATTATGGAAATCGAGGAGAGTGTAGTTGTGTTTTGTCATCACAAAGTCATTCACAAATTACTTCACGAGAGCCTCTCAGAATTTTCCCCCGTATCTATTATTGGAGGTCAAACCGATAAACTACGCCAAGATCAAATTGACAAATTCCAAAGAGGTGAATCCAAACTAATGATTGCAGGTCTGCGTGCAGGAAATGTTGGAATTAATTTAACTCGTGCAAAGTATGTGATTTTTGCAGAATTAGATTGGAGCCCTGCTATTCATAGACAAGCTGAAGATAGACTACATAGAATTGGTCAAATGAATACTGTATTTGCATATTATTTGATAGGTAATGGTACGCTTGATGATCATGTTGCTAATGTTCTAGTTGACAAAAGTTATGAAATTGATACTATTATGGATGAGACCTCCGACACTTATGAGAACAAAAACAAAGCAGAATTGATTCTAGCTCAGATACATGACAAAATTCGCTCAAAGTAACTAAATTTCTAATTTTTCTTTTATTTTTGTTAATTTAGAGGTAATTGCATCTTTTTTTTCTGATGCTATTTCAGAATCATTAATCTCTTTTATGACCTGATTAACTAACGAGAGAACTTCAACTTCGGGTTTTGGGGTTTCTAAATTATGTTCTTCAAATCCCTCTTTTTCAACATCTCTTAATTTTTCTAATCCTTCTGGGAGAATTTCATAAATCTTGATTATCTTTGATTCTATTCTTTGCGGGGACATTAGAATAAGCTGATTTTTTCTTAGCTTCTCAATCTCATCATAAATTCCCTTTTCATCTTCTTTTAAAAAATTTGAAACTTCTTCAATACTAAATGATTTTACCTCTAGTATTCTCAAAATCCTTACCCATAACGGAATTTTTTCATCCCATAAAGTATGCCTTGCCAACTTTGTTATTGAAAAAGACCCATCATTATTCAAGTCAATTAATTTTCTATCTTTTAATGATGCCAAAGCATCCAAAATTCTTCCCACTCCTAATCTCTTCAAATCTGAATCTTCGATGTCATTCTCATCAAAATTTCCATTTCCTTTAACCCCTAAAAACAATATTTCTAAATCAACAAATCCAATACCACTCATAATCTCTGTTTCTTTTCTCTGGTTATCATCTTTTCCAATTCTAAATTATTATTTTTGGGTATTTTTTTTATTAATAATCAGTGGAAATATTGTATTAAAAAGACAATGTCCTTTCTCTCAATTACAGACATTATTTTGACAAAAAAATGCTAAAATGTAATTTTTTAATTTATGAAATTAGTTGAAAATTTTCTTAAGTACCCGACACTTTTGTCTTAGTATTTCCGGTTAGTACAATTATATGATTTGTATTCCTTTTGAAATTGTTAATTTTGAATTTGGTTCAAGGAGAAAACAAAAAATAATATGGAAAACATTACGCTTGGGATAATAATTGTTATTTTTGGAATAATCATAGTGTATGTTGGATACTATTTTAGCAAAAAAATTGGCATATTACATGTAGTGATTTATTTCATGGCAGCATTTGTAATTTTAACGGGCTCATTATTGTTGTTTGCATATGACAAACCTGCAATATTTTTCAAGTAATAAAAAAAATAAAAAATTTATTATTTGTTTTTTGCGTTTGCCACAGCTCTTGCAACTATGATCGTTAGAATCACAGCTATGATTGTAACTATGATTGCATAAAGCAGCATAGGACCAATAGTTGACTCTTCACCAAATACTTCTCTAAAAATAGTCTTGATTGCATCATTCCAAGCTAGGGCTGCAACTAGACCAAAAGCAGCAGTAACTAGTGCTGCAATTTTGTCTAAGACTTCTTCTTTTAGGGTCTTTGGTTTCTCTTCGTCTGCCATTTTATTTTCCAAAAAAATTTTTTTCTTGTTATTATTAAGTTAGGATCGTAAAACCTTATATCTGATATTTTTTCGATTTCAATTTGTCTTTTGTAGTGCTATCAAATTCTTGATAGGAATTTTTCTATAACTGTTAAAAAAACTAAAATCTCTAAAGACTGTTATTTCAGTCTTCGATAGATTTCTTTGAATTCTGTTGATAGATTGTATGCGATATTCAAAAAGTGACTCAATTGATTCATCGAAGTCTTATCTCGTGAAAGTAGTCTTAAAATGGTCAAAGCTTTTTGGGGCGAACTCTTTTGCAATGAAGATTTTCCAGACCATGTCTTAAATGATTCTTCAACATCTAGACAAAAATTCAAAACAAATTCCTCCCAATGAGGCATAGTAGTTAAGGCCTTTGGATTTGGAAGTATTACAGCTGCTAATTCTCTGAACTGATTTCTTCTATCTATCAACAACATTTCTAGTGCTTGCTTTATCTTCTCTTCAGTATATGCATCGGTATTTAGCATATACAATCCAGCCATACTCATGACATCATATTCTATCAAAGAAAGATAAAGGAATCTACAAATTCCCTTTAATTTTGTTTTAATTTTTTAAAAAAAACTAACAAATGTTAATTGTATTGAAAAATAGAAAAAAGAATTTGTGATTCTATTGGAATGGGTCGATGAATGGGCAGTTTACTATATGATCGCTATTCATTGGTCTGGCAATACCGATGTCGATCAAACCTGCTTCTTTGTATGCATTTATGTCATCGATGGTTTCTAGCAATTGAGCACTAGAAGGATCATCCCAGCCTATCATGAAGATTCTCCACATTGGTGAATAGTTTGCATCACCCGGTGCTCCAGCTGCAATACCTGCTTGGAATCCCAGAGGACCAGAACCTTTCAGACCATTTTTGAATTGAAACAAATCTACTGCTGCTGCATTTACAATCAAACTGGCTGATGTAGGTGCACTAGTTACTCCCATCATTCCTGCTGGACCACTAGGGGTTGCATCAGTTACAATATAGTAGATAGTTCTACCATCTGGACCCCACCCACGATGAGCTATGAATGTTACAGTATTGTTTTCAGTATCGATATCTAGAACTTGACCGCCACCATATGGTGTTTCATCAGTTAAAGTTTTGTCTTCTTTGACCATCATCTGACCATCAGGCCAAACAATTTGAGGCATATTCAATACTACTGGAACCTCTGCAAGTGAGACTTCACCACTATCAGCTGCATCTAGGATTTTAGCTTCTGAATCAAGTACTCTTGATTGGCTTTCATCATTTCATGTAACATGTACGTGAGAAGTTAATGCACTGTAAATTTCTGGTTGTGCAGGAGTACTAGTAAAAACTTCTCCTTGGAAGCCATGTACGCCATCCCCACTAACACCATTTGTAAACATGTATGTTTTAGATAGTGCTTCAGATGGTGTTTGGACCAAAAGAGGAGCTAGTTCTACTTTCCAACCTTGATTCTCTGTAATTATTTCAGCATGCGTTGGATCACTAGAGTCAGTAATGATCTAGTGAACTTTACCTCCATCGTAGAATCCTGTATGCATTGGAATCTCAGCTGGAACATTTGCTCTTGATAATCTAAGTACTGAACCTAGATCTTTTTCTGTAAGATCAGAAGTTTCAGAACCCTCAGTTGTCATAGAAGGTTTGGGAGTATCAGTAGCTGTAGATTGAGGTGTTATAGTAATTTGTGATTTGCCTCGATCTTCATCCCATCCTGCTTTGCCTCCTGGATAGTCTTTACATAAAACATCTCCACAAACAATGCTACTGTTTTTAGAACCATATGAATCTCCACCTAGTCTTCCTGGGGCATTAGAACCTTGACTTTTAGCTGCATCTGCATCAATAATGTAGTTTGATGACAAACCTGCCGTAAGCAATGGTACTAGAGCCAGTAATGCTAAGTATTTTAGACTCTTGCTCATTGAGAAAAAAAACTCAATTTTATTTAAAAGAATTTGTCCAAATTGTGATTATTCAACCAACTCTGAAAAACGATTTTGAATAAACTCCCAATTTATGACATTCCACCAATTTTTGATATATTCTGCTCTATTGTTTTGATATTTTAGATAATATGCATGCTCCCATACATCCAAACCTAAAAGTGGGATTTTTCTTAATGTCCATGGACTATCTTGATTTGGGGTAGTGATAATTTCAATTCTGTTAAAAGTTTGATTAAAGACTAGCCAACACCAGCCACTCCCTTGTATTGACAAGGATTTTTTTGTAAATATCTCTTTGAAAGAATCAAAACTATTAAAATAAACATCAATAGCATCAGCAAGCTTTCCTTGAGGACTTTGGTCGCTTCTAGGTGACATTGTCTCCCAGAATAGTTTGTGGTTTTCAAAACCTCCTCCAAAAAAATTTACTGCACTTCTTGCAGATTTTGGAATATTTCCTAGATCTGAAAGGATAGACGAGATGTATTGTGGATGTGATTCGCCTCCTATCTGTTCAAGAGTTTTATTTAATCCATCAACATATGCTTGATGGTGTTTTTGATGATGTATTTCCATGGTTTGCTTGTCAATAAATGGTTCTAGCTCATCATAGTTGTAGGCTAATCTAGGTAGCAAATAGCGAACCATAAACTATCTTTAATAATTCGTATATATTTTTCAACTGAAATTTTGGTTTTTATTTGAAGCCTTTTCTAAGTGTCTCATTAATAGCATGTGAAAAACTAAGGTTTTTTAACATTTTTTAATGTATTTCTTTTAAAGAGATCATTATGTGATTGGTTTTACAATACACATACCTAGTAACAAATAAGTAATTTACTTTAACAAAATACGATGTGTATAAGATTTTGTTAGTTCTATCACTAGTCTTAATCGCATCTATTACTTTTATTCCCTCATCTTTTGCCTGGGAAGGTAAATTGGCTTTGAATTCTGATAATAGAAACATAGAGTATGGTGATGTAATTAATTATGAAGGATATCTTTACGGGGCTGATCTTATAGAAGAAGAATTTGTATATGTAACATTATCTGAACAGACAACCGGAGATGTACTTTGGGAGGCAAGTCTTACCCCCAGTTTATCTACTGTTGAATATTTTGAAAATACAGCATGGACTTTTGATTTTCGTATAGATACATCTAAAACAAATATTGCAAAAGGAATTACCTATGTTGTTGAAGCAATTTATGACGACAAAACCACAAAATTAAATTTTTTCATAAACCCTGATCCGCTAGAAGAAAAAGTATCTGATGCAGGAGAGGCAATAGTTATTGCTGGAGAAAAAACAGGTGAGGTAATAGTGGAATCTGGAACTCAGGCAGGCGAAGTTGTGATAGAAACGGGTACAAAAGCTGGCCAAGTCATTGTAGAAACTGGAGAAAAAGCAGGTGATGTAATTATAGAGAAAGGATCTGAGGCTGTTGAAAAAGGTGCAGTAATAGGAGAAGTCGTAGTCAGTAAGGGTGCAGAAACAGGTGAGACAATAGTTGAGAAAGGGTCAGAAGGCATACAAGAGATTAATGAAAAAGGAGGAGGATGTCTTATTGCAACTGCAGCTTATGGTACAGAATTGGCTCCACAAGTACAATTCCTTAGAGAAATTAGAGACAATACTGTAATGAGTACTGCATCAGGAACCTCATTTATGACTGGCTTTAACCAATTGTATTATTCATTCTCACCAACAATTGCTGACATGGAAAGAGAAAATCCTATCTTCCAAGAAGCAGTTAGAGCCTTTATCACTCCAATGATATCTTCTCTCTCTATTATGACATTGGCTGAAGAAGGTTCAGAAGCCGAAGTATTAGGATTGGGAATTTCAGTTATTGCCTTGAATTTGGGAATGTACATTGCAGCTCCAGCCTTAATTGGATTTAAAATAAACACATATTTTAAATCGAGAAATCAGTTCTAATTTTATTTTCTTCAAATCTTTTTCTGTAGATAAAAAATGAAATGCTAAACACGATTTATTTTTGTATTCATCCAAATTTTAACGAGTAATATTTTGTTCTTTAAAATTATTCTTTATTTACCATCAATAGTTTTTAGAAATTTAAATTTCAAAATCCCATCTGTAATCTTTCTCAAATTCAGATATCATGGAATGTTCTCCAATTAGTAATCCCATTGATAACAATAGTAAAAATCCTCCAATGTTAATTCCTGAAAGAACAATTCCGATGTAAAGGCAATCTTTTGCCATTCTGGGTTCGTCAGGTTTTAGTGCATAATATGCAATTACTCCCCCTACAATATGAACAAATACAGGAAGTAGAAACCATGCCCAACTTCTTGTGTGTTTTCTTTCCAAGATAAAAAAAATTATTATGTTACTCTACATTAAGGTTAGAAATGCTCGGTTTTTAGTGAAATGTCTCTCATGAGCCTGATTTTTGATTGTATTGTTGTTTTCAAAATTAAGCTTTGAACAGAACAAGAATAATTTAATAATGAACTTTTTAGGCAATGCTAACAACCTGAATTTCATGAAAAAGTCTACAAAATATGAGATATTGAATGATTTCATATGCATACTTAACCAGCTTGACAAAAGTCCATCTGATGAGATTGAATCTAATTTACAAAATATAGTTCATAAAATTAGACCTCTGATTCATACAGTCTAGAAATATCGAGCTTACGAAATTTAATAAATCAGTTATTTATTCATCAAATGTAAATTTAAATCATTCATCTCTACCAGTAATGTATAATCTTCTGACCCTTTTAGTAATATCTGCAATCTTATCGTTAATTTCATCTGGAGTGTTTACATCCATGTGCACTATCATTTCTTTAAATTCTTGAATTATCTCTTCTTTTTCTTCAATTTTCATGATTGGCCCAATATTACAGAATTGATAAACTATATTTCTAGTCTTCCATCTCTTCGGGATATTTGTCATCTTTTATTTTGCAGGGGCCACAAATGTTCTTTTCCCAATCTTTCAAAGAGTCTCCACAAGAACTGCATGTTTTTGTAGGGTGCTTATTTTTTTCAATTTCTGTTTTGATTGTAGTTATCAAATTTTCGTAAATTTTTATTGCATTAATCGGATCAATATCTTCCTTAATTGTTTCTAATAACTTTGCTATATTTGCCTCCAATGTTTTCATTTTGATTTTGGTGACTTCATTCAATGATTTATGCTAATTTTATTATGATATTACTGTTGTTTAAAGATCGGTTTAATGTATGCCTATTTTACAATCATCATTTACATTGTTTTACTTGGTGGTTTTTCTGATAAAGAATTAACTCTAGGCCAAAATGAGTTATAAGGTATAAAAAGTCCATATTTTATCAATGGACTTCATGCTTGAAGAAGAATTAATGGATTTGATGACCTTTTGTTTAGGAAATCCTAATTCTTCTGAAATATCTGAAAAACAAAAACGGATTACAGAAATTGGAAAAGAAATTTACCTTGATGGTGGCATTGATGCTTTAGAAAATTTCTTTTTTGCATTACAAAATAGAATATCTCAAGAAATAGAAAAAGATCCATCTGCATTGCGTTTGTTGTGGAATGGCATTACAGATGAATGGCAGTACTAAATTTTTTCTAGCCCCTGCCGATTCTAAAAATGGCTGTCTTGCAAGTTGGGCAGGTGCCTTTTATTGCAGGTTTTCCATTTTTCATGGTGTATGGTTTTGCGCCTTTGATGTCTCTTTTATCTCGGCACTTAACACAATATCCTATTGTCATAATTTCATTACGCCTAAGGTTCTATTAGCGAGAACTTGTTAAACTTTTTAAACAATTAGATCTTTCTAGGTTGAACGCAATTTTGTTTATTTTTACTTCTTTGTTGTAAAAATTTATCCAAAATACCTCTAGTGAGAATCTTGTAAAAAAATAAGCAATAATTTCATAATCTTATTTTTCTGTCCTTTTTAACTGGTAATTCATTGAAAACTTTTATGAAAAAAATTATTTTAATTTCAATTGTTTCAGCACTGCTGATAACTTATTTTTCAATCACTCTTTTTGTTTTTCCGGAACAATATCTTTCAAAAGAACAATTTAATCCGTCTCCTTTTTTAGAAGTTGAATTGTCAGATTCTGAAATATTTTTAGGTGAATCATTTAGAATGAATATTTCCTCAGAAAATCAAGATGATTATGGGGACATTCACATTGTTTCAACTGCGTTTCCAACATTAGAAAATACTGAAAATATTGTCAATATTGCGAGTTATGATTTTACCCACTCTCCTAAATTACTCATTCCTGGAGATGAGATTGGCTCAAATTATAGTGGAGGTTTAGAAACAGTAACAGCAAAATACCCATCTATCGAAGCTATGAGTCGACCCATACCTTCAGGGCAAAAATACCATTTGGATTTGGTAATAACTCCTACTGATACCGGACCATTTTTAATATATGTAAAATCTATTGATATTCCACACACAAGCAACTTGTCTCACTTTCCACATTCAGGTACACTTGATCATCAGAATGAACACGTTTTAGTTTATACGGTAAATGTAAATCCCTAATATTTTATAATTTATTTAACAAATCAAATGACTACTGAAAAACTTTATTTTATGAAATTATCTCCAGAAAACTTTTTTGTCTTTGGAAGTATCTTTGTAAGTTTTGGAATTTTATTGGTGACAGTGGGAGGAAGCTGGGATATAACAAATCATCTTTTGAATAAACCTGAATCTTTTTTTTCTCCTCCACTGCATTGATGTACAGTGGTGTTGTCATATCCATATTTGGATTTATACAATCTTTTGTTTCCTGGAGAAAATTACCTAAAAAAAATTTGGTTATACAAAATCATTAAAAATAAAATTTATTGGAATTATCCTTCTTGCTGGTGCCGGCCCTTTTGATTTTGTTTGGCATTCTAATTTTGGTCTAGATGGTTTGTTAAGCCCTCCTCATCTTACGTTAATTTTTGGAATGCTTTTGTGTAGTATTGGAGGAATGTTGGGCATCACTAAATATTTAAATTCAAATTATTCTATGAAATTTCCATCGTTTTATCTATTGGTTTTAGGAATTTTGCCAATATGGTTGACAGGATCAGGCATCATTTCATCCCTTTCACTTCCTTTTTCAAATACAGATTATTTTGAATTTAATCCAGATCCTACATTTGGATTTATTGTGGCAACTTCTGCATATCCTTTTTTAATTTCTTTTTCTGCATTATTGACATCTAGATTATCTGGTTTTAGATTTGGAATGGTTTCCATTGTAGGTGGATTGTTTCTTTTAATTTATGGTTTAACTGCTATTGGACCTAATTTTGCACTGTTAGATTCAATTATTTTTTATTCTTTGAATTTAATTCCATTTGTAGTCTCTGATATTCTGATCTCTTTCAAAAAACCAAAGTTATTATTAATAGTAGGAGGATTGCTCGGCTCGGTATTTTATATGATATACTATCCGTATGTGATGTATACATTCAATGAAATTTTGCTTGGAAAACTTGTTTCTCCAAGTATGATTTATTTTGTTTATTTTGAAATATTGGAAACTGTTTTTTTGATAACTATTATACCTGCAATCTTTTGTGGAATTTTTGGAGTGTATTTATCCCAAAAATTATCAAATGCTATTCTTAAATGATGTTTTGTGTCTAACTAGAAATTACTGTAAACTTAACTACGTCAGTTAGCGCCTCATAATTGTGTCTTTTTTGATCCAAACCATCCCAAACATAAATTTCCACCGTAAATGTTCCTTGAGTTGTTGGAACCCATGAAACTGCAGGAACAAACTTTTGTTGTTTTGTGAGATTTCCAGTAATCCAACCTATCTTTATCACTATATCATCTTCATTTTTTATTTGTACAATGTAGATAAAATCTTGCGAAGTATCTTGCATGTTGGTTATCTTTGAGGAAACAAGTGCTTGTTGGTTTATGTTCACGTTTGATCCTATCGGTATTCCACTTCTATTTACTAGTCCGGTTTCGCTAAGTGAAACTTTTTCTAATGAAGATAACCCAAAAATTGGGTTTGCAATTAGACTCATGATAATTAAAACACTAATCGGGATTGCCGTTAATTTCATTTACGTGATTTTTGGAAAATTTTTTGTTAATAAAGCGTTTCTACGTCATAATTAATTTCATTTTTGTCAAACTTTATCAAAATTTTCTAAATTCCCAATAATTGTGCTTTTATTACTAATGATTTTACCTGGATTTAACACATTCTGTGGATCGAAAAATCTCTTTAATTCCTTAAAAATTTGGTAATTTTTTTGACCGTACTGAACCTTTACAAATTCGGATCGGGCCAAACCATCTCCATGTTCTCCTGTTATAGTTCCGCCCATCAGTATAACATTGTCAAAATAGTATTTTGCCATTTCTTTGATTTCTTTGGTTTTTTTTCTATCTGAAATTAACCTGACATGAATGTTGGCGTTTCCAGCATGTCCATACATGATAGATTTTGTTCCAAATTTCTGATTTAATTTCTTAATTAGTGAAAATAATTGATCTAGTTTTTCAACTGATACTGCAGCATCTTCTATTATATGTGGTATTCTTTTTTTCATTTTAATTGATTTTAAACTGTAATACAATGATGAATCTCTATATCTCCACCATTGATTAATCTCAGATTCTTTTGATAATTGAGTTTTGATTTTGCCTGTGATTATTTTTTTGAAATTTTCTTTTTTAATTTTAATGTCTGAATCGTATTCTACAAAAATTAGACATTTTGTTTTTTTACTGAATTTTTTTGGAAATTGTTTTAGAGTTGGTTTATCTACTATTTCCACAGCAGAAGGACTTGTCGATAAAATCTCTTTGCAATTCTTTGCAGCCTCTTTTAATGATTGATATTCGGTGATAAATAAAACCCGTTTTTTCGGTATTTTTATTATTTTTAGTTTAGCTGAGAGTATTATTCCTAAAGTGCCTTCAGAACCGATTATAACTTTATGTGACTCGTAATTTGATTTTGTAATGTCTAATCTATAACCAGATGAATTTTTTGTAACAGAGGGAAATTTCTCAAATATAATATTTTTTGATAATGCAACAATTTTGCCGCTTATTCTCTTGTTTTCAGGTAATGTTATCTTTTCTCCATTTCCATTCACAAAAGTAATTTCTTCTACATTGTCTATGACACTACCGTATTTTATGGTTCTACTTCCACTGGCATTGTTTCCTAACATGCCTCCAATAGAACAATAAGCTCCAACAGATGGGTTTGGGGGGAAAAATTTACCCTTTTCTTTTAATTTTACATCGAGCATTCCTTTGAAAACTCCTGCTTCCACATCAGCTGAATCTTTTCTTATCTTGATAGAATTTAAATTTCGGAGGTCTAAAATTATTCCATTATTTAGTGCACTCCCAACTAAGCCGGTTCCTCCTCCTCGTACAGTTACTGACATCCTAATTTTTTTTGCAAATTTAATTAGGGATATTACATCTTGCTCATCTTTTGGAATAACAACAACTTTAGGAAAAATTTGATACGAACTTGCATCTACTGAATAATAGTTCAGAATCTCTTTTTCCCAAAGAACTGTCCCTGAGATAATTTTTTTTAAAGATTTTCTAATTTGTGAAATTTTCATTTATGATTAAATTTTAATTCTATAGTAATCCCAGCGTTCAGGATCAAATAGGGTTACAAACTCGGCATTTTCTTTAGTGACTCTGGCTCGAATAACATCTCTTAAGGCAAAGCTTGTCAGATGCCTGTATTTTTTGGAATGTGCCTGCATGATAAACAAGTGTCTCATCTCACTTCCTCCCCTTAACCCCCAGTATCCCATTTTTAGAGCTAATGGTTCAAGAAATACTGTGTTGCTTAAACCATAATTCTCATCTCTTATTTCTGGTCTCAACTGGTAACTTTCCAGTGGGCCTCCTTTTGCAAATCCAACTATTTCTCCTTTACAATCATTAATTCTTAGTGTGTTTAAAATTACATTTGGATCTTTTACTGATTCTTCAAATTGCTGCTTGTTAAATTGCAGAGGAGTTGGTAATTCTAAAAATATAGAATAAAGTGATTTGATAAATTGGGGGTCTGTTCTAGTTGGCATTTTTTCTATCGTTGGAATTAACTTCAAATCTTCATATGCATAATTTGCCTGAATTGAAATTTCTTGCTGTCGTATATTCATAAATGAAAGCACAGTGTCAAAAAAATTTTTTCTCATATGTTTTGGCAGAGCTTTTAAAATTGTTTTAGACATATCTGTTTCCCTATTGAGCAATTCTTCAAAATACGCAACGGAACTTCTAACAATTAATGAAGGTCTCCATGCTAATGCATGTGCATTCATCTTGGCTATTTCCATAGCCTTTGAAAAATCTCCCAAGGCATATCCACTAATTCTGTCTGCTACTGATAGAAACCATCCTAATCTCATTATTTCTTCTTGATACTGCTCATTATTTCTTGTCAATTCTGAATTCCTAAAACAATCTTTTATCTGTCTTTCAGTATTTTCCTTTAGTTGTCCACTCCATGGATATGTTGTTCTTAAAATCAATACTTTTATAATTTCTAAATCTAATTTTGCTTCTTCTAAAAGTCCACGTAATTTTTTATCCATTGAAATAAATTTTATTACGCTTTCTTCATGTGGTTTATCTACATTCTTTTGAGGATCAAAATCATGAAACAACGCAGCTGTATAGAGATATTTTAAATCTTCTTTGGAGAATTTTCTCAACCCATCATCATTCAAATTTGCAGCCAAGAGCGAAACATATGTGACCTCTAGTTCATGATTGATATTGTGGTAACCATAGTAATCAGTTCCAAGTCCCTGGGTTTCAAATAATTCTATTGTGTAATCTAGCATCTCAGCAAAGCAATCTTCTTCTATTCCACTCTCCACCATAAGACTTAGAATCTCATTTCTCATTGTGTGTGGCGTAGCAAATTCTTGCAATAATTCAAAGTTATTCTTCCTATTTTTAAAGATGTATGCCTAATTTTTGAAAATCTATGTGAGAAATTATGAAAAATCTACTAGAATTTTACTGCTCTAGAAAGATTCAATAGAATTTTTTGCATTTCTGCATAACATTCAAAATTGTACTGCCTTGAGATTTAGATCAGCTTTTTTGTGATGATCACTTTTACTTAAAAAATAATCTTGTTACAAACCTGTTTTACATTTACCTAATATGTTGTGACAAATCTGATACACCGTCAGGCTAGAAATCCCTTTACTAATTCATCATATTGATACAAGAAGAAAGAACCTAAAAAATTCATCAATTATATGTAATTTTTCTGTTGATTTGATGTTAGAAACACTGTTCTTGTTTTTACTAAAATCATGGTGATGTTTTCTTTTTTCTAAACCTTATTTAGAACTCTAAACTTGAATTATGTGATTTTTAACAAGATATTGAATTCCTTGAACGAATGCGTTATCATCAATTTGTTCGGATGCCCACCAGGATGCATTATTTTTAATCCATTCTGGTACTGCTGAAGTTTTGTCCATCGGAGTTTTTGTTGTGGGAGATTCTGCATAGCCCTCTCCTGGTAATTTAAAATCATAATCGATATCAATTGAATTGGCAATTTTTATTGTACTTACAGTAGAATCATACTTTGACGCATCTTTATCAAATTCTGAAGAAGGCGATGCTGCATAAGCAAGTATTATCCATTTATCTTCAGTATTGAAGTGATGTGTCTTTGCTTTAATGGGTATTCCATCCCCCTCACATTTGATCGTGGATTTATACGAATGCATGTTGTTTACTTTGATTTTTTCAGTTTCTACTATGGCACAACCTGACTCATACTCTTGAGCTTCAGTTGGTGGTTCAAAATCTGGTGGTGCCGGTTCGCCTTCTATTTTGTCCATTATGCTTAGAACAATAATGTTGAATTTTCTTTCTTGCATGGAGTTCATGTTTGCCTGAATTCCCCCATGCATTACAGCAACAGAGGTTGTCAAAGTTTGAGTTCCACTATCTTTATGATTTGACTCCATACCGCTCCATCCTACTGGAAACGTTACTTCAACTTGATGCATAAAATTGGTGTATTTTCCACTAACCCTCTTTGTTTCCATCATTGCTTTAATTTCTTCTTGGCTAGGAACTTCAAAATTCTCCATATTGGGAATATCATAATCTTGCGCATAAATTGAAGATGATAATGGAACAGTTAGAAGCATTGACAAAATTACAATGATTAAATATCCAAAAAACTTGGTCATAGAAAATCATACTGATGGAAATATTTAGCAATTATGATGATATCAAACATCTGACTCTGGCTGAAATTGGTTTTTTCTAACAATTCAGACAAGTAATCGTTCTTATTGTAATATACATAAAATAATTTCATGACTACCAAAATATTGTAATTCCTGTTTTATATCCCTCTTAATTCATTGTAAATCCAAAGCTTCCATCTGAAAATTTTATATGAAAAATGAAATATTATACATTTTACGAAACACTCAATAGAATTATGTTTTTATTTTTAATGATGTCAGTTGACCTTGATCTACTAAACTCTCTTATGAAAATACAAGAAAAAACCCCTCTGAGATATCACTTACATTTGAATAATTTACAATATTCTCTTGAGGATGTTTCAATCATGAATTCTCCTATACCTGTAAACGCTCCTACAACAAGAGGAGATGCATACTTTTCCGACAAATTTGCTTACAAAATTAAAGGAATTATTAAAGACTTGTCAATTGTTCCTCTACTATCAAAAACAATGCTTGGACCCAACACTGACTTTGATGAAATCAAAATCACCACTCAAATCAGTCTAAATGGTGAGAAGAAAAATTTGTCATTATTTACAAACTTGATAAATAGTATGCAAAATTCCTCCAAAATTGAATTGAATATGATTCTGGTAAAATTGGACTCTGACTAGCTTGATTTAAAATACTTGTCATATTTTTCTCGAAGTTCTTCATCTGACAAGATTTCATATGCCTTGTTTATTTCGATCATGCTGTTTTCTGTTTCCTTATCTTTTGTCTTATCTGGATGAGTTTTCTTTGCTAATTTTCTGTATTGGTTTTTTACTTCTTCTTGTGTGGCATCTTGAGATATCTCTAAAATTTTATAATAATTTGGAAGAGTTGAATTCTCTGATGCTTCCCTGAATTCCTTATCCTCTTTTGTGTTTTTTCTAGTTCCTAATTCTTCATAATCGTCAGACCAATCAGAATGATATTTTTCATATGTTTTGTCTTTCTTCGATTCAAGATCTTCTGAATCATAAGATGTCTTTTTCCTTAGAATTATATCTCTTGCAAGAAACAAAAAAATTGCAATTATAGCAATTGCAAATCCTCCAAACAAAATAATTTTTTCTTCATCTGAAACAACTAATTTCATTTCTAATTCTTTTTCTGATTCTGCCATTTGTGCTGAAACAAATTGTAGTGTTCCGAATAAAATTATTCCAAATATTAAAAAAGTAGAATATTTCATTTTTCTAAAATAATCTAAAATCTTCTTTGGCTGTGTTTAAGACAACATGCGTAATTGTATTTTCCACATTAGGTATTGTAGATAATCCTTTGATAAATTCACTTAACTCATTACGTTCTTTGAATTTTGTGATAATTACAGTGTCCGTACTTCCTGTAATGTCATATACACCACACACATTTTCGATTTTTGCCAATTCTTCTTCGATGTCTACAATTTTGTCTTTTTTTGCAACGATTTCTATTATTGCTGTAATGTTATAACCTATCTTTTCATGGTCTATAATTACAGTATATCCTTTGATGATATGCTCTTTTTCTAATTTTTTTATTCTTGATAAAACTGTCACAGTTGACATGCCAAGTTTTAATGACAATTGTCTTGCTGATAGTTTTGCATCTACCAGTAAATTTTTAAGAATTTTCTCATCTGTTTCATCTAGATTCATTTATTCTCTTATTGTTAAAAATGCATTTAAATTTTAAGACGATTAATTAAAATTTGTTTAATTTTAAAAATGTCAATTTGTTCAAATTTAATAAAAATGGAACCCAACTATGTTAATGGGTCAAAATGATGATTTGATTACCAAAGGTAAATCTTTTCTCGAAGAAGGAAAATTTGATGATGCACTGGCCTGTTTTGAGCAAGCAATTCTTTTGAATCAAAATGATCCTGAACTTTGGAATTTCAAAGGTGTTACATTAAGAAGTCTTGGGAGATGCCAAGAAGCATTAGAATGCTTTAACAAATCATTAGAAATTGATCCCAAAGATAAATTTGCATCTTGATTAACTACTGACAACTCGTTAATCTGATAACATCGGGTATATTAATTTACAAGATTCCAAAATTTATTAAAATCTTAATTTTCAATAAATAAAATTCAACATAAAAGAAGTCAAGACCATTCTTCTAATGATGTGTTAAAATTGATCCTAGTTTTTAATAACATCTTATTTTATTTTTTAAAAGTATATTGGTTAGAAGTGCGCTATTTTGCTTGCTATTTGGTTCATTGGTATTAGGCGTATTTGCTTACTCTCAATTTTCTTTTGCTGAATTTTCATTCTCTGATGAATTTGGGAGTCAAGGAACTGATGAGGATGAGTTTGATAGACCAACAGATCTTGCAATAAGTAATGACGGCAAAACGCTCTATGTGGTAGATAGTGAAAATAATCGAATCAAGATGTATGAGCTTACAGGAGGAGACAACTGTTCAAGTGGGAATGATGAGATTATAGACGATGAGGTATGTTTTGATGAAATCTTTGGTAGTTCTGGTTCTAGTGATGGCAGATTTGACATGCCCACTGATTTGGCAATTAACAAAGACAATGGAGACATCTATGTTGTGGATTCAGATAACAACCGTGTTCAAAGATTCCAATCAGATGGTGACTATGATAATCTAGAGTTTGGTTCATCTGACAGCGGCGATGATGAATATCTGGGTTCACCTAGCGCAATTGCAATACACAAAAAATCTGATTATGTCTATGTGGCTGATTCTACCACTGACTCTATCTCTGTTTTTGATGATGACGGTGATTTTCAGTTTAATTTTGGGGATACTGGTTCAAGTAATGATGAATTTAGAAATCCCTCAGGTATGGTAATTGATGAGGACAATAGCATGTTGTATGTGGCAGATACTGAAAATCATAGAATTCAGATATTTGAGCTGACAAATGGAGACAACTGCCCAAGTGGAACTGATGAGATTGTCAATGATCAGGTATGCTTTGTAGATAATTTTGGTTCTTCAGGTTCAGCTGAGGGTAGATTTGATGAACCAGCAGGTTTGGCATTTGATGAAGATGATAACTTGTTGTATGTGGCAGATACTGAAAATCATAGAGTACAGGTCTTTGAGATAGTATCTGGCAATACATGTCCAAGTGGAACTGATGAGATTATTGACGGAGTATGCTTTGTAGAAGAATTTGGTTCTTCTGGTTCAAGTGATGGTAAATTCAACTCTCCATCGGGTTTAGCAATAGATACAACAAATGGTTTGTTGTATGTGGCAGATACTGATAATCATCGAATACAAATGCTTTCAGTTATAGGAGATACATCAGATGTTCTTTCATTCTCTGATGAATTTGGGAGTCAAGGAACTGATGAGGATGAGTTTGATAGACCAACAGATCTTGCAATAAGTAATGACGGCAAAACGCTCTATGTGGTAGATAGTGAAAATAATCGAATCAAGATGTATGAGCTTACAGGAGGAGACAACTGTTCAAGTGGGAATGATGAGATTATAGACGATGAGGTATGTTTTGATGAAATCTTTGGTAGTTCTGGTTCTAGTGATGGCAGATTTGACATGCCCACTGATTTGGCAATTAACAAAGACAATGGAGACATCTATGTTGTGGATTCAGATAACAACCGTGTTCAAAGATTCCAATCAGATGGTGACTATGATAATCTAGAGTTTGGTTCATCTGACAGCGGCGATGATGAATATCTGGGTTCACCTAGCGCAATTGCAATACACAAAAAATCTGATTATGTCTATGTGGCTGATTCTACCACTGACTCTATCTCTGTTTTTGATGATGACGGTGATTTTCAGTTTAATTTTGGGGATACTGGTTCAAGTAATGATGAATTTAGAAATCCCTCAGGTATGGTAATTGATGAGGACAATAGCATGTTGTATGTGGCAGATACTGAAAATCATAGAATTCAGATATTTGAGCTGACAAATGGAGACAACTGCCCAAGTGGAACTGATGAGATTGTCAATGATCAGGTATGCTTTGTAGATAATTTTGGTTCTTCAGGTTCAGCTGAGGGTAGATTTGATGAACCAGCAGGTTTGGCATTTGATGAAGATGATAACTTGTTGTATGTGGCAGATACTGAAAATCATAGAGTACAGGTCTTTGAGATAGTATCTGGCAATACATGTCCAAGTGGAACTGATGAGATTATTGACGGAGTATGCTTTGTAGAAGAATTTGGTTCTTCTGGTTCAAGTGATGGTAAATTCAACTCTCCATCGGGTTTAGCAATAGATACAACAAATGGTTTGTTGTATGTGGCAGATACTGATAATCATCGAATACAAATGCTTTCAGTTCCTGGTGGTGCTAGTAGTAATGGCGGTGGTAGCTCCTCCAATGATGTTCCTCCTGCTCCAAAAGGCCTAAAGGCATCTGAAGCATCACAAACCTCAATTATAATAACATGGGATGCGCCGGAACTTGATGAGGATGTATCTGAAATAACAGGCTACAAGATCGAGGTAAGAGAAGGTAGCGGATCATACACAACAATTGTTGGTGATACCATGAATACTGCAACATCATATCTACATACAGGACTAGAAGAAGGTGAAACCTACAGATATAGAGTATATGCAATTAATTCCGAGGGAACAAGTGGCGCATCATCTACAGTATCTGCAAAACCTGGTCCTACACAATCTCCTGCTGGACTTACTGCAATACCAATTTCAAAGAATCAAATTTTATTGTCTTGGTTACCTCCAACAGAGACCTTCAAGCAATCAATAACAGGTTATGTTATAGAGCGTGAAATTATTGAAGATATCCTTTATGAAGATGTAGCTAGAATAGGTGGAAGTACAACAACATATACTGTTAGTGGTTTAGAAACTGACAAGACATACAGTTATGTTGTAACTGCAAATCTATCTGTAGGAAGTACTCCTAAATCAAATGTTGCATCTGCCACTCCGACAGAAGACTCAAAACCTCCAACATCTACTGACCCTGTAACTATACCAACACAGCCTAGAAGTCTAAATGCAGTTGCAACCTCATCTGAAATCCAAATTTCATGGAAGGCACCCTCATCTGATGGTAATTCAAAAATCACAGGCTATAAGATAGAAGTACAAAGAGATTCTGATGCCTTTTCGATATTAGAATCAAATACCAAGAGTACGTCAACATCGTATGTTGATTCTAATGTACAAATAGATTCAACATACACATACAAAATTTCTGCAATTAACTCAGTCGGAACAAGCACTGCTTCTGAAGTTTCTGCAACTCCAAAAGAAGCAATATTAGAGATAAGCCCAATGGGCAAATTTACCATAAATGAAAAACAAGTCTTAAGATTTACTGTTAAAACAACAGAAAGCTTAGAAGATGTTATATTTCGTTTAGAAAAAAATCCATCAGGATCCTCAATAAATTCTAAGACCGGAGAATTTACATGGACCCCTTCTAGTTCTCAAGGTGGAAAATCATATGTGTTTGATATAGTGGCAAAGAAAGAAGCCATGACAGACAAACAACCTGTTACAATTACTGTTAATGATGTAAAAGAATCTGAACCAACAAAAGAACCAGAACCAACAAAGGAACCTGAACCAACAGAACCAAAGGAACCAGAATCAAAAGATTTGGGACTTGCACCTTTTGTTGATGAGACAAAAGATCCACAATACTATGTTGATAGATACAACAATGAGCCAAGCTACAAAGAGTGGTTTGATGAGAACTATCCTGAATACACTTCAATTTACCAGGCAGTTGGATTAGAAGAACCAGTAGAAATTCCTGCCTTTGTAGATCCAAATCAAGATCCACAATACTATGTTGATAGATACAACAATGAGCCAAGCTACAAAGAGTGGTTTGATGAGAACTATCCTGAATACACTTCAATTTACCAGGCAGTTGGATTAGATGAACCCAAAGAAGAACCAAGACCAGAACCAAAAATTGGACAGTGTGGTCCTGGAACAGAACTAATCAATGGAAAATGTGAATTGGTTGAGCAATCAGAAGGAGGTGGATGTCTAATTGCTACTGCAACGTATGGTTCTGAGATGGCACCACAGGTACAATTCCTTAGAGAAATTAGAGACAATAAGGTAATGAGTACAGAATCTGGTGCATCATTTATGACATGGTTCAACCAGGCATACTATTCATTTTCACCATCCATTGCAGACTATGAAAGAGAAAACCCAGCATTCAAAGAACTAGTAAAGATTGGAATAATTCCGATGTTGTCATCTCTTTCTATAATGTCAATGGCAGACTCTGAAGAAGAAATTTTAGGATATGGTATTGGTGTCATTTTGATGAATCTTGGAATGTATGTTGCAGCACCTGCAATGATGTTTTATGGAGGTAGAAAGATCATAACAGAGTTTACGAATAAGAAATAACAAAATTGTAATTAACAAGAAATAATGAATGATAAAGAAATAAAATATTGTGAGAAATGCGGACATTTAAAAAAAGACCATTGGCGTGGTTCAAATGATCAAGTAAATTGCCAAACTTGCGAGAGAGAAGGACAGACTTGTGGTTAAGGAGAAAAAATAATCATGTTACTAACAGCACTAATTTTTTTAAAAAATAATCATAATAAGAAAGAATCATTCCATTTCTAGTTCCAACAAGGATTCGAAGAATTTTCCTGGATGGATATTAGACATAGATAAATTTAGCTCATTTAGCTGGTTATTGGGTTTAGGTTATCTGTGTACTACACGGAGCATCTATTTGTCAAAAATGGCCTTGAATAGGTATGATAATCAATGAAATCGTAAGAAGTTTAGTAGTTACCAAAAACATCTTGCTTATTGCGGGAGGTATTGGATTAGGTTTATTTTTAATCTCTATGTTGATTAACTCTTAAATGAATTACTGGCACTAGTTTAAAACAATAACAAAAGTCAAGACTTTACAATTGGTGAATCTATATTATTGATAAAGTGTTATCTCTACCAATGACAAAAATAGATGAAATGCTCGCGCAAGCTTATGAATTATGTGAAGATGGAGATTATCAAAATGCACTAAAACTATATGATTTAGCTTTAAAACTAGACCCTGAAAATCTTAATGCACTTATAGATAAAGGAGTAACACTTCAAAACATAGGTAAGGTTAAACAAGCAATTCGATTGTATGATAAAGCTATTAAGATAAATTCTCAAAACTTTGATGCTTTACTTAACAAGGGTTCTTCATTGCATACACTTGGTAATTATAAAGAAGCTATCATCTGCTATGATGAAGCATTAAAGATTGATAAAAAATCGGCATTGGCATTGGCATACAAAGGACTTTCTCTTGGTGAATTAGGCGATCTTTCAAATGCAATAAAACATTTCAAAAAGGCTTTATCTATTGATAAAAATTTTAATATTGCATCTTTCAGCATGAAAATTGCTCAAGAATTGTTAAAATCAATTAAAGAAGAAAAATCTAAAATACTGTAACATCTCCTGGCGCTGGTTCTCTCTTAATGTCATTTTCATGAGATTCAAGTAGTTCATTATGTTCTTCTTTTTGATGCTCACGTAATTTTTCGATATTATCGAATTTCTCATGGCAATAATAACACTTTGGCTTGGTTTCATCAACTAGGGGAAGAACCATGTCTTTTCTAGCTTTTTTACCTAATTATCTCTTGAGACTAACAGTTAAGGAATATATCCTTAAACAGAAGACTTTGGATGTGTTAGAACAACTAATAGGGGATTCTCAGGCATTAGATCGAGCAATTGCTGGAGAAGAACTGTCGTATAATGATGGATTAGAATTGATGAATTATGACAATTTACACATGCTTGGAGCAGTTGCCGATATTTCCAGAAAAAAATTAGTTGGTGATACCGTATCATTTGCAGCATCATACTACATGAATTACACAAATGTTTGTGCTGCTAGCTGTCAAATGTGTGCATTTTATCGCAAAGATGGAGCAGAGGATGCTTACACGTTAACCCCTGAACAAATTGAACAACGTGTCTCTATTGCCAAAGATATGGGTGCAACCGAAGTCCACATCGTAGGTGGCTTTCACCCAAAACTTCCATTAGAATATTACGAAGATATGATAAGAATAATTAGAAAGAATCATCCTGAACTAAAAATAAAAGCACTCACAGCAGCTGAAATTTTTTATCTTTCTAAACTCACTAAAAACTCTATTAAAGAAATTCTTTCTCGTCTAAAAGATGCAGGTTTGGATACTATGCCAGGGGGAGGTGCTGAGTTATTTCATCCAGACATACGAGAAAAGATAGTTAGAGGAAAGTGTAGTGGACAAGAATGGCTTGATACAATAGAGCAAGCTCATCAGCTTGGAATAAAAAGCAATGTTACAATGCTTTATGGCCATATTGAAAAACCTGAGCATATAGTTGATCATTTAATAAAAATTAGAGAATTACAAAAAAAGACTGGTGGATTTATTACTCTGATTCCACTAAAGTTTAGTCTTGATAACACAGAACTTGAACAGAAACATTTAGTGAATAATGAATGCTCTTCTGTTTACGACCTGAGAGTTATTGCACTATCAAGACTAATGCTTGCTAATGTTTTAAACAACATTTCAGTATATTGGGTAGCATATGGGAAAAAACTAGCCCAAGTAGCTTTATCAAATGGCGGTAATGATTTGGTTGGAACTGCATTTTCTGAGGAAATTTATCGTGCTGCTGGAAAACCTACCACTTCATCTATTGATGAATTGGCAACTATGGTTAAAGAGATTGGTAGAAAACCTGCACAACGCGATACTTACTTTAATATTCTGAGAAATTTTTAATTTTCGAAATTCATCTGTTTTTTGATCGAATCTAATTTTTCTTCCATCTTTACTTGTTTATCTTTTCTAGAATCTACTTTCAGGACTATCTCTACTCTATTTACTCCTAAATTATGGACCACTTCCATCATTTTTTTTGATGCTTCGTAAATTGCATCAATATTGTCCGATTCTAAAATTGTGCCCATTGGATTAATTTGATATCTTATATCTTGTATACTTTGAATTGATTCTATTGCCTTTGCAATGTAAAAACTGGCACTAGTTGAATTTGTTCCCATCGGATATATGCTGATTTCTGCATGAATCAATACTATTTGGTACTGATTTTTTTCTTTATTAACAAGTTTGTCTCTTGATAGAAATTTGCCATTAACAGTCGTATAAAGATAATTTTGATTATCTATTTTGTACTTGTTTATTTAGTATATACTAAAATCTATATACTTGTAAATCATAACTTATTACGTTAAGCCACAGATTTGATGGGCGCCACCTTTCAAGTCATCTATTCTCTAGGCGTCCATCAATTCTATTTTTAAACTCAAATCTGAATCTCTTGTATCGTTTATTTCTTATTTGCAATAAGATCGTCTTTAGATAATAAGAAAATTATTTTAATTATATTTTGAACTGCTTTGTTTTTTTCTAAAATTATAAGATGAAACAACGAAATCGTAAATATGATTATTGGGAATTATCCTTTCTCAATTTGATTTAGCTCTTCCCAAATGGCATGATGATATCGAGCAATATCCGACCCTGATTCAAATTTACCCTCACATAATAAGTGATAATCTTGTCGTTCTCGAAGTCTTTCAGCTATTTCTTGATTCAATAGTATTTGCTGTTTGAATGTTTTAAAGAGTTGAAGACTCATATCAGCGTTATCATCATGCCCAAATTGTTGAGTAATTTTTACTCTATCTGTCTCAAAACATTTTTCAATATTATCTAATTCTTCTTTTGTTAATTTAATCTCAGAATCTAAACCCATTACTATCACTTCTTATTTACAAAAGAGGTCTCAGGTAATTTATTTTTTAAATTATTTTTCTCTTCAAATAATTCCTTATGTTGTTGAGAGCACCACCTGTGGGATTGATCTCCCCAATATTTCATAGGGTAATCAAATTTTTCTTTACAATTTATGTATATGCGGTTTATTGATGTCTAAATTAAGTAAATCAATCTAATAATAATTTTGGATTAAAATTTTTGTGGTATCCATGACCACTTTGTAGAACAACATAAAAAAATTACTAATACATACCATTTCCCTTTTATCTGATATGTGTTAATACAAAATTAAGTTAAGCACTTGCCATACCGTTTAACCGACCATATCCTGGCTGCCATGGGAGTCTTGCAGTCAGGTACCTTCTATTTTAACAAATTTTGATTTGTTTTTTTATAAATTATGAATTCGTGGATAGTCTTGTTTCAGCGTTAATTCATGTTAGTGATAAATCATTCATCAAGCTTTTAAACAAATTTTGTAAGGATGGAATAATGAAGTATGTTGGCAAAACTACCCTGCCTCATGGAGAAATATTGCATTACTCTAATAGCAGTGGTAATTTAGAGTCTGTATTCCATGCATTTGAGAAATAATATTTAGCTCTTATTCAATTTTGAATTAAATCTGGGAAAAAAGAAGGAGATAGATTGAATACTTGTACGGAAATTCAATTAACAAGACTACCTCCCAAAAAATATGGATGTACAAAAGACAAAAATGTACATTAGCTGAAATTATAACTTTTTAGCTACATTGAAAAATCTCAGTATTATTACATATGTTCTAAATTAACCATAATGGAAAAAGCAAAAGAAATTCAAAAACATTTTGACGACTTGATGTATGCCCTGTTAGAATCAAGTTTTAGAAATGTTGTTGATAAACCAAAGTCCAAAAAAAATTCAATTGATTTCACAATAACCTTCTCTTTAATCTCTAAAAAGAAACTGTGATCCCATGAGAATTACAATGCGTAACTTTCGATGTAAATCCTGCAAGTCTGAGATTTTGCATGTGGTAGTTCTTAGAATTGTATGTCCAATTTGTGAAAGTAAAAAAATAGAGTACGACTAGAAACATTTAATCCCTAAAATTTGAAAAACTAAATTCTGACATTGTAATGTTAACTTATTTACAACATTGAACAACAATAATACGATGGATAAATCCGATATTGAAGAAATCATAGATTACGTTAACAAAAAATATACTGAAAATGTTCCACGTCCAGTAAGATTTGTGGTAAGAAAGAAATCAAAGATGATAGAAAAGTTTGATGTTAGTGAAATGCCAACTTCTTTGAGAGATTGCATCATAGAACAATATGTTGAGATAATCAAAGATGCTATCAAGAAAAAAACTCTAAAATTTTAGACTTTGTCCCTTTTGATAAGAGTTGTTTCTTCTAGTATGATTGCAAATTAGATGTAATTGATGAGACTTTGACTAGCAAAATATGAAGCAAAAGTCTAATTTTTTTTATTTTTCAACATGCAAAGTGATTATGATTTCAGTTTGGTCATTTTCAAAATCTTCATTCCATGATGTTTCTTTGTTAACAAGCTTGAATGTTTCAAGTAAAGAACCATCTGCATTAAAGGTCTTAACAGTTTTAGTTTTTGGATGAATGGTTACCTCTCTAGGATGATGATAAAATCTGATCGGATTGCTGTTTTTAATGATGATTTTCAAATCTGACCCGCTAGAACAAAAATAATACACCTATTTGAATTCAATCCTTAATTATCATTAATTTCTAAAATTGTCATTTGAAGATGACTCGTTAATTTTCTTCTCTATCTCGTTTTCTTAATAATAATCTGCGTTTTAATTTTGTACCTCTAGGTTTTGTTCTTAACAAGTGTCCACAGCATGGACACCAAAGACCCTCCCATTTGATGAATATTTCACATTCGTGACATCGTTTTTGGCCCTGTTCATATCTGCCTCCTTCAGAGCTATTACTAGTAGCCTTGTAATTCACACAGATTCCATTACAATGCATAATACTATACAATTAGAAATTATTGTTATTGGTTTTGCTTATTTTCACTCAGAGAATTTAGAATTAAATTAGTTCTGAACTAAACGGTTTTAATTTACTCTGCTGGTTTTTTTTCTTCTTTTTTGGCACTGCCTTTCCTTCTTCTTGCCCCAAAACTGATTAAAACCAACAAAAATCCTACTCCAAATAGAATTCCCGCAAGGGTATTCATGTCTTGATTTTCTTGCTCTTTAATCATTAATTCTAGAATCTCTTCCTCCGTCATTCCAGCTTGACCTGCAGGAACTACTGAATTCAAATATAGTAAAATTACTCCTCCAACAATTAACATAGCAATTCCTCCAGAAAGAATTTTTTTATCTACCAAGAACATTTATTATCACTAGTAATTTGTTTTTATTATATTTTAGGGATTTTCTATAGCTTGGCACTAGAAACCTTCTGGAGGTTTTTGAACAAATACATTACAAACCAGAGCATCTGTTTTAGAATCTCTATATTGTACATTACATGAAACAAATTTTCCCTTCAGAGCCCTCTCCAAATCCTCATGTGTTGGTTCCTCATATTGAGGATTGTCTGGATCATCAATTTTTGCGATAATTATCTTTTCAGTTTTTCCGTATTCTTCTTTATTGTCTTTACGAAAATGTGTTATTAATAACTGAAATGCGTTATGAGACAGACACTCAATAACTGGTCCTCCAATTCCATCTCCCATGAATTTGACGAATTTTTGTGATATAATTACTTGATGACAATACTTAGTTCAAATTCTGGAACAAGATTCTTCTCTTTTGCCATTTCAAACAATCTCCTGATTGATTCTTCTCCTTTATCTCCCATGTTGATAGTAACTTTGTTTACATACATTTTTACAAATTTTTCAATTAAATCTCTTGATTTTCCTCTACTGTATTGCATGGCATATTCTATTGCATCATCTAAGTGCTGTAATCCGTATTCGATTGATTCTTGTAGGTATTTATCGAATTTATGAATTAATTCCATACCTAGGCTTGTCTTCATTACATTGATTCCTAATGGTACAGGTAATCCTCCTGTAGTTTTATCCCACCATTCACCGACATCTAAAATCTTTACGTTGCCTTCTTGTTCATAGGATAGCTGAGTCTCATGAATTACAAGACCTGCATCAACCTTACCTGATTTTACTGCCTCTGGAATATCACTAAAATTCATCTCAACATAATCAAATTTCCCAATCATTAGTTGTAATAATAAAAATGCAGATGTCATCTTACCTGGAATTGCAATTTTTGCTTTTTTGATTTCATCAATTGTCATTTGCTTTGTTGAAGTAACAATTGGACCATATCCGATACCAAAACTTCCACCACTTCTCAAAATTGTGTATCCAGGAATATACGCACATGCATGAACAGATACTGCAGTTACATCTAGTTCTGGATTTGTAGCTTTTTTGTTTAGTTTTTCAATATCTTCAATAACATGTTTTACTGTAAAATCTGGCGATGAAATCTTTTCAGTAAACATACCATAAAACATGAATGCATCATCTGAATCAGGTGTATGTCCTACAGAAATTTCCACATTTTCTCCGTACTTTGTGGTTATAAAAATCAAAATATTTATTTTGATTTTTTTACATCAATACTTTAAATTAATTCAAGAAATGATCGGCTCAATAGTTTTTCTAATATATGCAACATTGTTTTAGTTTATCATTGAAGACACTAGAGGCATATGAAAATGACATTCAACTCCAAGTTGAATTTTTAAAAAAATTTCAAAAACAAAAAACGCTATCTGAGAATCAGCAAAAAAACACAATTTTTACAGGCAGTGGTGATTCATTAGCATCTGCAATGCTTGCAGAGTCTTTTTCAAATTTCAAAGTAAAAGCAATTGATCCTCTTGATCTGTTAAAAAATAAGAATCTGTCAAAAAATAAGGCTGTCTACTTTGTTTCAATTTCTGGAAAAACCATATCTAACATCAAAGTAGCAAAAACAGCCAAAAAATCAATTGCAATTACATCAAATTCGGCTAGTAAATTGTCAAATGTATGTACCAATACAATTCCCTTAAAATCTCCAAACTCTGATGTATTTACTGCTGGAAGCATAAGCTTCTTGGATAGTGCGCTAACCTGCATATCTCTTGTAAAAAAAATCACAATTCCTGATGGTAATAAAATCTACAAAAAAGCATATTCAGATGCAAAAAAATCAAAATTCTCAAAAAGAATCTTTGTCTTGGGAAATTTAACAACATATCCTTTGGCCATGTATTGTGCAGCAAAATTTTATGAAATTTTGGGACATGATGTACATTTTGAGAAAATAGAGCAATTTTCTCATATGGAGTTGTTTTCTGCCAAAAAAGGAGACACTGTGATAATTTTTGAAGAAAAGAACCTTCACACCATACAACTTGCAAAAAGCTTGAAAAAAATTGGATTGACTGTAATTCATCCTGATTTTAAATCCAAAAACAAGATATCAAATGTACTTTACTATGCATTTTTTTCACAATTGTTACCATTATTTGAAGCCAAAAAAAGAGGCCAACAAGACTGTCACTTTGTATTGGCAAAAAAATTTCGTAATGTAAGTGATATTATGATCTATTGATCCTGATTTTCTCATAAGGTTTAATAGCTGAATAACTCGGTTTGCGAATATGGTAAAATTCAAGTCGACAGGCGAAGTTTTGAAAATTATCAAAAATAAGGACCAAATTAGAAACTTTGGTGTTATTGCTCATGTTGACCATGGAAAAACTACCATGAGTGACAGCCTTTTAGCTTATTCAGGAATTATTGCTCCATCAGCTGCTGGAAAGGCATTGGCAATGGATTTTGACAAAGAGGAGCAAGAAAGGGGAATTACAATTTACCAGGCAAACGTTACCTTACACTTTGCACAAAAGGGAACTGAATATGTCATTAACATGATTGATACTCCAGGACACGTAGATTTTAGTGGTAGAGTTATCCGAAGTCTTAGGGCCATTGATGGTGCAGTAGTAGTTTGTGATGCCGTAGAGGGAATCATGACTCAGACTGAAACAGTAACTAGAATGGCACTTGAAGAGCGTGTAAAACCTGTACTCTTCATTAACAAGGTCGATAGGCTCATCAAGGAATTACGATTAACTCCTGAAAAAATGCAAGAAACACTTGCAAATGTTGTATCAAACTTTAATCAGTTAGTTGACACCTATGCTGAACCAGAATACAAGGAACAATGGAAAGTATCTATTCAGGATGCAAGTGTTACATTTGGCTCTGCAAAAGATAGATGGGCTATCAATATTGACCTGATGAAAGAGAGAGGAATTACTTTCAAAGATGTTATTGATGCATATCAAAACGAAAAAGTCGCTGACCTAGTAGAAAAAGCCCCATTGGCCGATGCCGTATTGGGAATGGTTGTAAAACATCATCCTCCACCACACGTGGCACAACGTTACAGAATTCCTCAAATTTGGCACGGAGATTTAGATTCAGATATTGGAAAAGCATTGCTTGCCTGTAGTGATGATGGTCCAACAATTATGATGATTGTAAATATGGTTTTGGATCCTGCAGCAGGACCTGTTGCCATAGGACGACTATTTTCTGGAAAAATAAAGGATGGTCAAACAATTAACATTATTGATGCAAAAAGAGAAGGAAGAGTTCAATCTGTTAACTTTTTCATGGGTAACCAAAGAGAACAAGTCGGTGAACTTGGTTCTGGAAACATCCCTGCACTTTTGGGATTAACTGAAGCAAGAGCAGGAAATACTGTGTCATCAATTAAAGAGATGCCTTTGTTTGAAGGTGTAAAGTACGTATCAGAACCCGTTGTTCAAGTTGCAGTTGAACCAAAACATCCTAAGGATTTGCCAAAACTAGTTGAAGTTCTAAAACAATTAACCATTGAAGATCCTAACTTGGTAGTTAAAATCGATGAGGAAAGCGGTGAAACAATTGTTGCCGGAATGGGTGTACTGCATCTTGATGTTGCAACCCATAGAATCCAAGATGCTAAAGTGGAAATTATTACATCTGAACCACTTATCAATTACAGAGAAACTGTCAAAGGAACATGTGAGCCAATCATGTCAAAATCTCCAAACAGACACAACAAGATATTCATGAAAGTTGAACCCTTAGAGCCTGCTATTGCTAACATGCTTAGAACTGGTCAAATTAGCGACATGAAAGATAAGAAAGAGGTATCTGATCTTCTCAAGAAAGAAGGTTGGGATACTGATACCATTAAAAGAGTCATGAAGTTTGATTCTCGTGGAAATGTTTTGATAAATGGCACTAAAGGTGTTCAGTTTGTTCAAGAATCTACTGATTCAATTAATTCTGGATTTGAAGAAGTAATGAAAGAGGGTCCTCTATGTAAAGAACAGATGAGGGACTGTAAATTCATCTTTACTCACTTTGTTCCTCATGAGGATACTGCTCACAGGGGCTTATCTCAATTGGGTCCTGCATCTAGACGTGCCTGTATGGGTGCACTATTAACTGCTGGCACTACAATCTTAGAACCAATGCTAGCAATTGAGGTTAGAGTTCCAACTGATTTGGTTGGAAATGTTGCAACTGTGCTTTCTGGTAAACGTGGCAAAGTACTTGATATGGTACAAAAGGGTGCCTCAAGTATCGTAACAGGTGAGATCCCAGCTTCCGAGACATTTACTTTATCTGAAGAGATGAGAGGTCAAACTGCAGGGCGTGCAACTTGGAATACCTCCTTTAAGGAATGGTCTGAAGTTCCAAAATCAATGCATGCTACAGCAATTGCTGACATTAGAAAGAGAAAAGGACTTGCACCTGAACCCCCAGGAGTTAATGAATTCATTGACAAAGAGTAAAAATAGAAATCCCCCAAATTAGGCGTGGATTTATGACACTTGTCGTAAAGCGTAAGTTCTAGTTCAAATTTGATTGGGAGTACAACATGTATGGAGATATGGTTATGGTATTTGGAATAACGCCCACGTGGAATAATGCTTAATAGATCATCCATGTATTTTCAATATGGCTGAAGATTTGCTAGATGTAGCTGTTGATTTTATTGCCGATACCACTGGACACATTCTTGCTGCTATAGGTGTAAGTTCAGATAACCAAGACAATAATGTCTAAAAATTATTTAAATTGGACAATTAGAGTACAAATTAGAGACAGGTAATAATTATCATTCTCATTGTCTAGAATCAGAATTAATAGTCTGAACTAATTAGCTGTTTCTAATTTTGGTATCCTTTAATTATTATTTCAATCAATGGTGTTTATGAGTAATTATCTCAAAGCAACAGCAATTGATCACATCAATATGAAAGTCAAAAACTTGGAACAAAGCATAAAGTTTTACAAGGATCTATTTGGATTTGAAGTAAAGGTAGAAGACAATTTTCCAAACAAATTGAAGGTTCCTTCAAAAATAATAGGAAATGATTCAGTTCTTCTTTGCTTGTACGAAGTACCAGACATGTCCCCCGAAGGAGGAATAACCCACTTTGGTTTTCACGTTAGAAATTTCGAACAAATAGAAGACAAATGCAAAGAATTAGGTGTTGAAATATTATATAATGGGCCAGTTACGTTTGAGAATTCTAAATCATTTTACATAGTAGATGTAGATGGGTATGTTATTGAGCTGAGCGAAATTTTTGGTGGCGGATTATAGAACCATAAGGATTTAAACAAATTAACAAACCTAAACGAATCAGAAAAAAATTAATTTTTTTCTTATAAAAGTAATTCAATAGTAAAAGCATAGATTCATTCATTTTTTCATTATCCATACTTGCAATTCTCCCTAACCAAAACCTCTTGCTATCTGCATTCAGATTAAATTCTAGTCATAGGTTTGATTTTTCTAATATCTTTGATTCAATCTTGTAGTATAGAAGATCTCAATCTGTTGTTTCTATTCACAACAAATCTGTAATACAACCTACCATCTTTCTCAAAAGTATTAATATACTCTATCTTTTGTTTCTTTGAATTATCATAATCATACCTATTGGAAATCCAAAGTACATTCCCACATTAATTATGATTAAACTAATTCCATATCCTAAAACTTCAGCTTCAGAATCCATTTCCACATAATTCAGAATTGAAAGAGAAGTTATCATTGGAGTCAGTGCGATTTTTACTATTTCTCTAAATATTGGATTCTCACGTTCATAATCTGCAATAATTGGACTAAATGAATAGTAAAAATCATTAAATGAACTCATAAATGCGGTGCCTGACTCTGTTTGAAGCAAGGAATTATCTCTTATTTCTCTTAATTTTTGGACTTGTGGGGCTAACTCTGAACCAAATGTGGCAGTAGCAATCAAACATCCACCACCAACCCCATCATCTAATTGCAAACTAGAAATGCAATTGCCATTAATCAGTACTTCTCCAAAAGTTTCTTGAGTAGAACCTTGAGTTATCACTTCTTTATTTTGAATTACTACTAGTTTCAGATATCCATCTTGAGTCAATTTTTGTATTTTTGCACCAAAAATACCTTCACGATTAAATGATGAATCACAAGTAAAAACAATACTGTCATCATTATCTCCTTTTATTTCGGTGAATGGAAAACTTGAAGATTGAAATGCACCTGACCATTGAGTATCAGAAAATATCAGTAATTTTGCTTGATTGTTGGGAATCTCCATTTCTAATTCGTCTTTAATTGTTTCTTCGATTTCTTTTTCTGTATTTTTTTGGGACTTCTCTTGACCGAAAAGATGAGTTCCAGTAATTATTACTTCATAATCAGATCTGCTAAATGGAATAGCTATCGTTCTATCTTTTTCTGTTTTAGTCTCATCAAAGAAGTTAAGACCTAGCCCACTTACTAAAATTTTAAACTCTGTGTCTTCAGAATCAATTTTTGCATCAATTAAGCTACGTGGTAACGTAATGACAAGTTCTCCTCTTGTACGAGTATCCAATAAAATTATCAAAGAATTATTTTCGTTATCTATGTCAATACCTGTAACTTCTCCTCCACGAACATCATAATCTAATTCAGTGGTTTGCCCAAAAACAGGCGAGGAGAAAAAACCTACTACTAGAAACAAAATTACTGCAATAAAGGGAATTTTCAATAAAATTGTGAAAAAAATCGATACAAATAAACCCAATCTTTGCTTGTTATTTCATAATTAATGGGGTCATTTCTGTTCACTCAGAACGAAATTTTGTCCATCATATTCAAATGTGAGGATACTTGGATGTTGTAATGCGATTTCTGGAGAGGATAACTCTTCAGGTGTCTCAAGTGAGAGCATGATTGTAAAAGTATGATCATCAGGCATTACATAAAGAGGATATTTTTTCTGAAATCCATCAGGTACGCTGGTAAACGGCAATGTATGTTTGTAATCCCAGCCTGTCAGAGTCCCAATTCTAATTTTGGCATTTTCACCATTCACAGTAAAGATTGTCTTGGCCTCTTGGTTTGCTCCGTTTACAACAATCATATCTACATAGTATGTTCCATCTTCTGTTTGTAATGTCTCCTTTGGGAATTCTCGGTTGTTTCCAAGAGAGATACTTGCAATAGTTTTAGATTCAGAACCAGAAAGAGATACAATTCCAATAACAATTGCTACAACAATTACCGCAATTGCAATTTTGATCTTATTGTTTGATTTTCTCCTTGGCACAAAGAACTAGAATAATTATCAAGATAAAACTGTTCTAAATTTATGCTAAACGCTTAAGTTCAAAATTAGCCACAAAACTATGTGGATTTATCTTCAAAAAAATTGCCCATTGTGATAATCATTGCATTGTTAGGAGTACTTGCTTTACAGTATTATACAAGTGATAATAGTGGTAGTAAAATAATAGATTCTGAAACTTGTGAACTATACATTAAAGATTCTAAACTCAACAGCAAAAAGTATTTGGGTGAATATGATTCAAAGTGTTTAGAATTTAAAAATCTTACTCCCTAAATTACAATTATTTTGAGTATGAAAAATTTAGAATTGTTTTTTGATCTGCCATATAGCTATATGTATTTCAAAATACATTCCCAAATTAAATACAATTACGTTAATTCCATAAGCTAAAACTTAGGATTCTGAGTTCATATCGACATAATTTAGAAGGGACATATTTGAAATTAGAGGCGTTGGCATTGTTTTTACAATTTTGACAAATGTATTTTGGCATTCAAAACCTGCAATTGATGGACTGAAATAACAGATATCATTAAATCCATTCCTAAATGATTGCACTTGTTCAGATAAAAATCTGATTGAATAATTACTTGTAAATGCTCACTTGAAATTTTAGATCAGTATTGTATTACAAATGAATTTGCTGATGAAAGTTGGTTGTTAATTGAATGACAAAAACCTTTACAAATTTTCTACTACTCATTCTTCGGATTCTTCATATTCTTCATCTTGCTCATAACCTTCTTTTAGATCAAGCTGATGAGCCTCTTCTTTCATTTCCTCATGTTCTAATTCTTTCCATTCTTTTTGTTTTTCATTATTGTTTTCATCATTTGCCATATACTAATAGAATGCATCGTACCATATTAGATAATTTATGATTTTCAAATTTGATAAAAACCACAACAATATTCTAGTTTTGTATTGTTCATAGGATATGGCACTGAAAGAATGGTACAAAACTCTATTCTTCATGAAATTTCTAGATGGTCAAATATTATTGCAAACAATAGTGTTCTAAACCCAATTCAAAAAAATGTGGGTTGGAATTTCGTTAATGAATCTGATTGGAGATACGGACATTTTATTGGGATGATAGAAGGCCTGGCAGTTCTTTATCACCATGTAACTCATCATAGACATATTACTCCTGATGAATTAAAAGAAATTGAGTTTCATTCAAGAAAATACAAAAAACCTACGTCAGAATTTCTATAATAATAAAACATGAATCTAATGTACTAATTCTGATACATTAAATCGAAATAACACGGGCATTGATTTGATATCGTTTTGTCCTACTCTTGTTTATTTTATTATCAAAACTGGACATTTTGCTGATTGGCTTACTGCATTACTAACACTGCCTAAGAGAAATTGGTTAAATCCTGATTGCCCATGAGATCCAATTACAATTAGATTAATCTTTTTTGAATTTGCAAAATTAACAATCTGCTTTGATATTGATTTTGTTTTAAGCACGTTTACAGAAACATAAACTCCTACCTTCTCTGCCTTGTTTTTCAGCTTTGTGAGAAAATCTATTGCAAATTTTTTTGCATCTTTTACTATTTGCTTATTTACTCTGTTATCGACATACCATGCTCCTAGATTTTCTTTTTCCAAGCAAGTAAGAACAATGATTTTTGCATTTTGCTTTTTTGCGATATCTAATGCAGCATTAAATGCTTTGACTGAGTACTTGGAACCATCAAAGGGAACTAGAATATTTGTGATCGTCATTTTTTATTTTACCACCATTACAGGAATTTTTGCTTTGTGTGCTACGTCATTTGCAACACTGCCCAAAATAATTTTGTTAAGTCCTGTTCTGCCATGAGATCCAATAACAATCACATCAAATTTGTGTGAATTTAAATAATTTAGAATTCCTTTTGATACAGAGGGATTGTGCAAAATTTTTAAGGAGAGACTTACCCCTTTTTTGTTTGCTGCAGATTCTAGATTTGAAAATATTTTTTTAATGATTTTTTTGTGTTTTTCTAATGTTTTTTCTGCATATTTCATTGTAAATCCGATTGAGGGCTGATACACACCAGTTACCACTGTGGCAATAGTAATTTTACTTTTATTTGGTTCTGCAATGTCTAATGCGCTTTTGAAAGCTCTGTTTGAAAAGCCTGAAGAATCGTAAGCAACTAAAATATTTTTAAAATCCATATTAATTGTGGGTCAAATTTCCTTACTTTTAATTCCTAGCATCAGTCATCCTCAAACCAATTAGAATAGATTCTTTTTACATATTCTTGATATATCTTTCTCATGTCCTGATCAGAGGCTTGAACAAAAAGGCGTAGAAATTCTGTTCCACTTACCATCCCAACTATCTTTCCTTCATCTATTACTGGAACCTTACGTATTTCCTTGTTGGCCATTATTTCAATTATATCTGACACAGATTGATTTGATTCTACATGAATTACAGGAGTTGACATTACTGCAGAAACCTTAGTGTTTGGCAAATGAGATTCTAATATGATTTTTGTAGCAAAATCTCGTTCAGTCACTATTCCTATGACTTTGTCCTCCTCAACGATTACCACAGATCCAATTTTGTGTTTTTTCATTAGCTCTGAAACTTCAATTAATGTTGCATCTGATCCTACTGAAACAACGTTTGGATTCATTATTTCTTTTACCGGTAGATTTGCACTTTTTTCAATCACCATATTGAGCTATCCTCTGATTTTGTATTTTAGTAAAATGAAGAATATCAATACTGGAAATAGGATTTTCAGAAAATCAAATCTAATAAATGATATTTTTGTTTATTCTTCTTTTGATATTGCCTCAGAATTCTCAGAACCACAATGAGGGCAGTTATGTTTAAGAGTCATTCCACCCTGTCTAGAAAAAACATTAGAACAATTAGTACAAACTCGAAGATCTGATATTTTTATCATGCCCTTAATTGCATTTCATTAATTAAAAACGTAATAGCTAATGTTTGGCACTGATCAGGAACGATATTTTGAGTAAGGCTAAAAAGACACATAAATCACTAACCAGTATGTCTGAAGAAAAATTCTCCTGCCCTTACTGTGAATCCATTTTTGAGGGTAAGGAAACGCTTTCAAAGCATATTGATAGAATTCATGGTGATTCTGGAATACTTGAAGGTAGTAGAAAAATGGATTAAACTAATTTTTTCTAATTGCCTAAGAAAAAACAGACAAAACCTCCTTGTTTTTGAAAACTAATGACCAATTCCTCTGTAGAATTTTAAATCGTTTTTTTGTTTTACATAAATCAAATTCTATAATGAACCAATGTTGAGGAATGTTTTTAGTTTATAATGTAAATAGTCTGATGTTGTCCATAAGCAGGGTCATATGATGTTTGACTTGTGGGCCGAACAAGTGATTCTCCTGCCTATGAAATTGTACTCCTTTTTTGACTAAAATGATACGCAGAATTTGTTAGATTAATAGTAACTTATAGTATTTTGACATCGTTAGTGTTTTTTATTATTCTAATGGCAAATTTTTGTACTGCTAAATAACATTGTAATCTTTATTGTACAAAAATTACCTTGTATTATTGATTAAACCATTCTGAATTAATTTTGCTGCTAAATTTCTAACTGCTTGGTGCATTACTCTACAAACATTCGTCTTGAGAATTTTTCACCATTTGACGAATCATTTTACGGTAGACTTTTGCATACACTTTTGCTTTAGAAACTTCCTTCTTGTTCTTATTTTGAGTAATTTGTTGACTCATACTTGTTTTTTTAAAAAAAACGGAAAAAAGGATTACATTTGAAAAATTGACCTTTTACCAACATAATATTCAACCAAACTTCAATCTTCATATGAAAAACAAAATATGATTTTAGATAGCACGCCTAGATAGATGAGACTATTCTTCACATGGTATTTTAGAGTCTGCTTGATTCCTGTTTGATTTTAAAAAATCTCTATATTCAAACCCTGTACTTGTTTACTGTAATTCAAAAATAGGGGTCTGTCTAGTTTTTTATAAAAGAAAAATTTACATTCTATTGAAAATGGGGTTACTATACACAAAATTCTATCTTGATTTTGAACCTGATGAATGGAAACAAATTTCAACAAACCCAATCATTTTTGAAGCACTTGATGATGATACTCCCCTCGATATTGAGGATACCTCTCAAAATTCCTACAAATTAAAATTCAAAAAAGGAGGACGGCTGCAAATGTTCAGAGCAGTTGGAAGATTTCGTATCACTTGGGATGATGAGGATGTTTCCTGATTTTATCGATTTATGAAAAAATAATAAGGGCAATAATTTTTTGCGAATAGATGTCATTACAAAAGCAAACAAAGGAAATTTTAAATAATTTTGAGAATATTCCGTCTGAGACAATAGTTAAAACTCTCGATGAAATAAAGAATCACTTTAAGAGTAATTTGACTAGGGACTATCTTGAAGGAAAAATTCAAGCAATACCTAATGCTCATGAGGAATCTGAAAAGAAGAAACTTTGTAAAAACCTTCAACCTTACCTAGACTGGTATTTGCAGGGAATTTAATTTAGTTTGAAAACTGGTTAATCTTTTTTTGTGCGTTTTTAATAAGGATGATTTCATCTTTTGCAATTGATAAATCTCCTACTAAATTCACAAAATACTCATATCCTGTATTTTGAGCCTTTTTGATATCTGAATCATAACATTCAAGTGCTTTTTGAAAAAATGGTATGTCTTGAATCAATGAATCTACTGACTGGATTCCTGATAAACAATCATTAATCTTTTTTATCGTCCCTTCAATTTTGGGAATTGTCTTAGTTGCCTCTTGCTGTAATATTGACGCAAACATTGCAGCTGAATCTTTTAGTTCTGGACTGTTTCCAATGGTTCTCAATCTTTTCTTGTAGTGATTTAGTGATTTTAAGATAATCTCATATCCTCCTTCGTCTTTGAAAAAAATTCCACCAATCCAAGTTCCTGAAGGCAATTCCTAAACTTGAAATTTGTCATTATTATAAATTCTGACTTTCTAGGCATTAGTAGAACTTCTACTTTTTACTAATATACGATGATTCTGTACTATTCTTATGAATATGACAAATGAATATGGAATGAATCACTTGTTGGCAAGATGCCCTAATTGTGAAAACAAGTCGCTATACTGTGGAAAAATTCCTACATCCATTAGTGACATGGTGAATAAAGAGGTCTTATTTTGTAAGACATGCAAATTTGTCACTCCTGTTGAGGAATACAAGAAATTACTTTCAAGCACCTAGAACCTAGCAGGTGACTTAGATATCCATTTCTGCATCGTAATCTTCTTGTAATGCTGGCTGATTTCTATTCATCAAATATAACAAAATTCCTGCCATTATTACTCCAAATCCCATTAAGCCTACAAACGTCCCTGCATGCTTTATCTCCCTGAATAAGGGATCCAAATTAGAGTTACTCTGAATAGAATAAAACGTTATCAGTCCTGAAATAACCATTGTAATTCCTACAATAATTATTGTCGAACCACTCTTCACATTTTTGATATTTTGTCCATCTAAATAAATTCAAATCTTTTTCAAATTTACCTTCTGTGTTATTCTCAAATTTGTTTTTTGAGTACAACAAAACCATTTTAAGCAATTATGCAAAGTAAATTTATGAAATCTCTTTTTTTGCTTTCTGCAATTTTTGGATTATTTGTATTTTCTATGGTAGGACCGGTATATGGTTTTTCAAGTTATGATATCAATATTCCCACAGGTGCTGCCAGTCCTGATGCGCCATATTTCTGGCAAAGTGAGAAAGACGGTAGTACTACTGGCGATATTACAATAGAGATTGGTGATGAAGTGGTTTGGAAAAATGCAGATACTGCTGCACATACCGTAACTTCTGGAACTCCTACTGATGGACCAGATGACATGTTTGATAGTGGTTTATTTGCACCTGGAAAATCATTTTCTTTTATTTTTACCGAAAAAGATGAGTATCCATACTATTGTCTTGTTCATCCCTGGATGACTGGAACTGTGTTTGTTATTGAAGGATTTCAAATTCTTCCTCAAGTTGGTGCAGATGCTGGCGATGGATTGACCACATTTGATGTGGAATATGATTTCGATGGATTACTATCCAATGCATCCATTAATGAAGATGAAAAATCAATAACCTTTGAGATAGTTGGAAATGCAAAATCAGACGATCATAATTTGACATTACGACTTCCTTTCGATCTGATTGAAGGTCCTTTTGTAATTTGGGTGGACGGGGAAATGATCTCTGAATTTGATTATGTAAAAGAAAATGATCTAGGGGTTCTCAATATTATGTTGACTGAGAATTCAAAATTAATTACAATTGTTGGGACTACCGTAGTTCCAGAATTTGGTGTTATGACTATGACCATTCTAGGAATCGCAATTGTTGGTATTTTGTTTGTAGGACAAAAAAAACAATTATCAAAAAGACTCTAAATCTGGTTTTAAGATACATTAGTTGCTAAAAAATTTGAATAAATCCAAAAAAAATTTCAAATATTTTTAATTTTTATTTTATTCTATATAGTAATTATATAGAAATTATAGATCATCAATAAATATTATCAATGCGTAATAATATTGCATTCTTGAAATAATTCTGGGATGTAAAGCGCAGAAAGGCTCAGAGATGGTCAAGAAATTGATCAATTACGATGAAATAAGCGTAATAAAAGTGACAATGGTCACTTTGCTCAGTTCAGAGCATGAACTGAATCTTGAAGATGGAAACATCTTGCCTTCTGCTTAATTTTTTTGAGAGCGTAGTTTGATCGTGTTTGATAATTTCCACAAAATGAATTTTCAAAAGTTTTTTTATCCTGTCATTACATTAATCAAAAATGATAGGATTTCAGATGAGGTAAATGCAAGAATTAACTATTGAAGAAACCATTGAAAGAATTGGCCAATTAATAGATCTTGGTAAAGGTGATGTAGGGAGATTAGATCACATTCGTGAATCACTTCGAAATAACAAAACTCTGTTTAATACTGATAGACTGTACCTAGAAAAATTATTAGAATCCTCATTTGAATTTAAAAGTGAAGAAGTTCCTCAAAGTGATCTTTTACCCCTTGTTGACAAACTAATTGATTCTGATGCTGGTGATTATGGACGGCTTCAATCTATACATGATGCACTATCAAAAGGCCGTTCTTTGTATCAATCTGATTATAATTATGTACAACGAAAACTAAATGAATTATCAAGTAATACAACTAACTTGATTACCGATGAAAGAACTTCTGATCAAACCAATGAAGCAAATCAAAAATCCAAAGAGAATATGACAATCAGAGGCACAATGCCCAAAGGTTGGAATTCAAATCAATTCACTGTAGAAGATTCCTATGTTGTTAATAAAAATAATATTGAGGAGTCGAAAATTAAAGAAGTCATTTACACAGAGTCAGAAAATCCAGATTTTTCTAAAACAAACCAAACAAACATAGAAGGAAAAAAAGAAATTGAATCTGCAAAAGCAGAACTATTGTCTCAAATTAAAAGAGAACGTGAGAGTATTTCATCTCAGATTAATTTATTTGAACAAATTTCAGCCCAAAAAGCAGAACTAGAGAAAATAAAAATCGAGAGAACAGCTGTTTTAGAAAAAATCAAAAAAGAAAGAGAATCCTTAATGAAAGATTCTGAATCTCAGAAAGCAGAATTAATCCAAGCTCAAAAAGAACAAGAAGAAGTAGAGAAAAACATTCAACAAGAAAAAATTCATCTTGAAGAAATGCGAGAGTCTCAAAAAACCCGATTACATGAACAAGCAGAATTATCAAAACAACTTGAAGAAGAAAAACTTGAATTAGAAAAATCAAAAAATGAAATTAATAAAATCATAAATGAATTAAAACAAGAACAGCAATCCCTTGAGAATGAATATTCAATCCAAAAAGAAAACCTGGCTAAACTCCAAGCAGAAAAACAATCCCTTGAAAAGACACAATCTGATTACGATGATCTACTAGACCAAATAGAAAAAGAAAAACAGGCTATTGCAGCTGATAGCAAACTCCAAGCAGAAAGCTTACCTAAACTCCAAGCAGAAAAACAATCCCTTGAAAAGACACAATCTGATTATGACCAACTTCTAGAACAAGTAAAACAAGAACAGCAATCCCTTGAGAATGAATATTCAATCCAAAAAGAAAACCTGGCTAAACTCCAAGCAGAAAAACAATCCCTTGAACAAGCACAATCTGATAATGAAAAATTAATGCAAAAAATTAATCAAGAAAAACAAGATATTGATTCTAAAAGTAAACTTGAAGAAAAAAACCTGGCTAAACTCCAAGCAGAAAAAGAATCTCTTGAAAAGACACAATCTGATTACGATGATCTACTAGACCAAATAGAAAAAGAAAAACAGGCTATTGCAGCTGATAGCAAACTCCAAGCAGAAAGCTTACCTAAACTCCAAGCAGAAAAACAATCCCTTGAAAAGACACAATCTGATTATGACCAACTTCTAGAACAAGTAAAACAAGAACAGCAATCCCTTGAGAATGAATATTCAATCCAAAAAGAAAACCTGGCTAAACTCCAAGCAGAAAAACAATCCCTTGAAAAGACACAATCTGATTATGACCAACTTCTAGAACAAGTAAAACAAGAACAGCAATCCCTTGAGAATGAATATTCAATCCAAAAAGAAAACCTGGCTAAACTCCAAGCAGAAAAACAATCCCTTGAAAAGACACAATCTGATTACGATGATCTACTAGACCAAATAGAAAAAGAAAAACAGGCTATTGCAGCTGATAGCAAACTCCAAGCAGAAAGCTTACCTAAACTCCAAGCAGAAAAACAATCCCTTGAAAAGACACAATCTGATTATGACCAACTTCTAGAACAAGTAAAACAAGAACAGCAATCCCTTGAGAATGAATATTCAATCCAAAAAGAAAACCTGGCTAAACTCCAAGCAGAAAAACAATCCCTTGAAAAGACACAATCTGATTATGACCAACTTCTAGAACAAGTAAAACAAGAACAGCAATCCCTTGAGAATGAATATTCAATCCAAAAAGAAAACCTGGCTAAACTCCAAGCAGAAAAACAATCCCTTGAAAAGACACAATCTGATTATGACCAACTTCTAGAACAAGTAAAACAAGAACAGCAATCCCTTGAGAATGAATATTCAATCCAAAAAGAAAACCTGGCTAAACTCCAAGCAGAAAAACAATCCCTTGAACAAGCACAATCTGATAATGAAAAATTAATGCAAAAAATTAATCAAGAAAAACAAGATATTGATTCTAAAAGTAAACTTGAAGAAAAAAACCTGGCTAAACTCCAAGCAGAAAAAGAATCTCTTGAAAAGACACAATCTGATTACGATGATCTACTAGACCAAATAGAAAAAGAAAAACAGGCTATTGCAGCTGATAGCAAACTCCAAGCAGAAAGCTTACCTAAACTCCAAGCAGAAAAACAATCCCTTGAAAAGACACAATCTGATTATGACCAACTTCTAGAACAAGTAAAACAAGAACAGCAATCCCTTGAGAATGAATATTCAATCCAAAAAGAAAACCTGGCTAAACTCCAAGCAGAAAAACAATCCCTTGAACAAGAATCCGAACTTCAAAAAGAAAATCTAGCTAAACTCCAAGCAGAAAAAGAATCTCTTGAAAAGTTCAAATCAGAACATGATGTTCTTTTATCTCAAATTGAAGAAGAAAAAACTACATTATCTAATTATGAAAAAATAAAGAATTCGCTTCAAACAGAAAAAAATGAATTGATTAAATCTAAAGAAAAACGTCTTGAATTAATTAATTCTATTTCTAAAGAAAAACAATTGATTTCTATTCAGAAAAAAGAAGAAATGAAAAAACACAAGGAACAACAAATTCTAGTAAGACAATTAGAAAGGGAAAAAGCTAATTATGAAAAATTAAAAATAAAGCAAGAAAAGAAGGAACAAAAAATTAAAGATGATATTAAAAAATTAAAAATAAAACAAGAACAAACTAAACAAAAAATTAGTGAGCAACAGAATAAACCCAAAGTAGCCAAACCTAAAAAAGCTACCAAACCCAAAGTAGCCAAACCTAAAAAAGCTACCAAACCCAAAGTAGCCAAACCTAAAAAAGCTACCAAACCCAAAGTAGCCAAACCTAAAAAAGCTACCAAACCCAAAGTAGCCAAACCTAAAAAAGCTACCAAACCCAAAGTAGCCAAACCTAAAAAAGCTACCAAACCCAAAGTAACAAAATCCTAATCAATTACAATTCTATTCTTTACTTAATTCCGACGTTTGGATGCTATAATTAAAAATTTAATCTCTTACCTTTAATGTAATTTCTTCACCATTTCCTATTGGAATTGTTACAGAAATTACCTTTGGATTATTTGTAACATGATCTACAAAATTTTGCATTTCTGCCTTGTACTTTTCTGGGTACAAAATATTGTCTGTTGCAATAATCCCGTTTTTCTTCACTAATGGTAAAACAATATCAAAATAATTAATGCATTGTTCTTTGTCCGAATCTATTAATACAAAATCAAAATGATTTTGAAATCCTTCGCTAGTTAATTCTGATAAGACATCAGATGCCATGCCTTCTCTTATCTCAATCGTATCTGAGACACCAGCCTCTGTGAAATTATTTTTAGCACGTTTGATTTTATTTGGGTTTTTTTCAATTGTTATAATTTTACCTGTATTTTCTTGAATAGCTTCAGCTATCCATATTGTTGAATATCCAGTCGAAGTTCCGATCTCAAGTATGTTTTTTGCATTCATTGCCCTTAACAGTATATTGAAAAATTTTCCTGTTTCCATTGTAATTGCTAACATCCTATCTTCCGGCAATATGTCTAAACTCTTTGTTTTTTCAAGTGAAGATCTTTTCTCTAACTTATCTAAAACTTGTTTAATGGTATTATTCACAGTCTAATTGTAATAATGAATTAAATTAAAACTATTATCTAGATGTGCAATATTTAGATCGTCATTTTTAACATAAAAAATATTTCAGAATTGAAGCCTAAAATTGTTTATTGGATTATATTTGCCTAAATTCCCTGGAAAACATACATGGCAGGAAAACCCAAAGTAGATCTTTTAAAACTTGTTCAAGATATTATCAATTTAGATCCTAAAATGAGATTTGCTGCAATAATTGATCCCAAAGGGAACATCAGAGAGGCAATTATGAAAACAGGTAAAACAAATCTGAAAACACAAAAAGAAGAAGAACATTTTTGCAAACAAGTAGCACAGCGCCGAGTAATGCGAAAAGAATTTGATAAATCTCTAGGTAAAGTCCGTTACGTTCATGTGGAAAGGGAAAAAGTCTCTCAAATGGTCATTTATACAAAGAGAAATATTGTTTATTTCACTTTAGAACCAGAAATGCAGATTGAGAAAAAGATCAGAATAATTACAAAAATTAAAAAAATTACTGCAGATCTTTGAAATCTTTCTGAATGTCTTTTAAAAAATACATTTCTGACTCAAAGATGTTTGAATATGATAAGTATTATAGAAAATGCGCTCAAATTAATCTCCCTTTCATCAAGGCTAGAATCAATCAAGCTAATAGAAACTATAATGTACAAATTGATTTAATGCCATGCAATTATATTTTTTCAGAAGAAGGAATAAAATATCTAAAAATCTTTTTTGAGAATGAAATCAAATACATAGAATAAAGCAATTTTCCACAATCATCGTCTGTTAACTATTCTATGAATAAAGAACTTTCATGGATTGATGGAATTATGTCTTCTCGTTTGGATTCTTTTTGTGAAAAATTATATGAATTATCTCAAAAATATCAAAAGCAAAAACATCTAAAATCTAATTAAATTTTTTATAATTTTGTTTATTACTACTAATTCTTCTCTTCTTTCTTTTATTGTATTCTCATTCCATTTTTTTGCAAATTCTGATTGGTTATCAAGCTTTTCTAACTCTGAAATATATTTTACAATGTAATTTTTGTAATCTTGAAGCATATCTAAGTGCTTGTTATGATTCTTTTCGCTTGGTTTACTCATCTTTTAATTCCTTTAATATGTTAGGGAACATCTTTGTAATCCTTTTTTTATCCAAATTCATTGCATCTACCCTTTCTTTCAAGTGATTAATTATTTTCTCTTCTTTTTCAGATTCTATTTCTTTTTCAATATTTTTTATTGTTTTTGACAATGATTTGTAATATTTGATGTGTTTTTTTCTTGATTCTTCGGATTTGTCTTCAATTTTTTCATCCATTATTTGTTTAGTAAGGATAAACCATAAGAATTGTATTGTTTTATTAAGAATATTTAATTTCATTAAATAATAAACTAAATATCCCAGTTTTCTGGTTGTTTTATGACTAATGTTTTAATTGATCAAAATTGTAAATGGTTAGCAAACCAAGAAAATAAAAAACTACTAGACAATTATAACGAAATTTTTGTTGTTGGAGATGATTTGAAGCAACGCGAATATGATGAAAATTTGGCAACATTTTGTGTGGATAATTACTGTGAATTACTCACAGCTGATAATCGAGCTTATATTCACTTTTTTACTAATAAGCGGATAAAAAATATACAAATTTCAGAATTTGTATATGAGCATAAAGCCGACAGACCTATCTATCTTGTAAAGATAATTGATTAATCTTGTTTTGGATTTGATTTCAATTAACACTTTTTGAATTTATTTGAGTTATTCTGATATTGGCGAGTACTTCATTAAGAAACTGTTCTTCAGATTGGTGCATGATAAATTCCATCAAAAGTAGCCAATAATCGCTAATTTTTCTATTAATTTGAGAAAACATTTTGTCTTTTTTGAATGTTGGATAAAAAGACAATAATCTCATAATCCCTTCAATTGACTGAACAATATGAATAAAATGAATCGTTGTTCTAACTCTTTGGTGATAACCAACTTTGATTTGTTCTGCTTCTTCATAAAATTTTTTTAATTCTTCTAGAGATATCTAACTCTGCATGTAAATTCTTTAATTGATTGTTTGCAGATTCTGATAAATTAATCAATTCATATTCAATATGGGATTTACTATGTACTTTTTTTCGATTTCTCCTGATTCTACAAGAAAGCTAATCTCTCTGTATATAATTTTCTCATTTCCAGTTTTTTTTGCAACTCTTTTGACTAATTCTGAACTCCTTGTTTTTCCATTTTCATTTAACACTCGCATAATTTCTATTCTGATAATTTTTAAATCATTTTCCATATTTTTTTAAAACCTCGTTTTCTCCAATCTCATTTATTTCTAATATTAACTCATTTAGGATTTCAATTCCTTTTAATATTCTGTCTTTGTTCAAGTTCTTGTTTTCTAATTTTCCTTTTAGTATTCTTTTTTCATTATTTATGAAACTCAATAAATTAACATCCTTCCCCATTCGTAAATTCAAATAGAATTTTACGTATTCTGAATTTGTTCCAATACCCATTCTGTTATTTTATTACTATTATTTCATTTAAAATATTGATTTAATCTTTGAAATTTTTATGAAATACTCGATGTGATATAGAAAATTAAAAAATCCTTCAAGTCAAAAAGCTTGTAAATTAGAAAAATTAGTGAAATTTTTCTTAATTATATTCAAATTTTATTCATTCTTAAATTGTCATCTAGAATTAGATTAGCTCCAATCAGCACGGAAATTAGCCATTAACCAATGACGTCTTCCCGTGATGTCGGAAAATCGGTTTTCTTTGACCCTTACGCGCGGTTAGGCCTGAGTTCTGAAAACTCATTGTATTATAGATCGTAAAACTAGTTAAGAGTTACTCTATTTTCAGTTCATTTCACACTTGATAATCAAAAATTTCCTTAAATCAGCTTCATAATGCAAAATCTACTAGTGTTGTTTCTGAATATTCATCTGATGGTTAATGTATCTGCCTTACCCTTGTCCAACTTTAAATCAAAAAATGCAATGGTGCCAAAAATGACTCTTGTGGAAACAGATGAAGCATTATCGTAGAAAATATGGTCAGTTAAACGATAAACAAATGCATTATTGCATGATTCTGTTATTGTATTTTTACATATAACCAACACGAATAATTCGTTCATAACCTGCAGCGTTTTTAAAATACAGATTTTGAGAATTAAAATAAGAATCTCTAAATACTAAAAACGTGTCTAACATTGATCAGCCAGGGGAGTTACAAGAGGATAGCTTCATTTTCATGCGACCAAATACTCTATCTTGTTGTAAATCATTCAATACCACTCTTCCCTGGCAATTATTTTTTATGGACTTTGAAAACATAATTGCTGCTTCTAATTAGGTTTAATTTTACAGCTTCCATCTGCATTTCTTAATTTTCCCCCCATGATAAACGGTGTTGCTATCAATACTGGAATTGATATTGCAATGAAAAATGTCTGTAGTTGAGTAAGTGCAATTGATAAGGCGATTCCACTGGCAGTACCTATGAAAATTGATAGAAATGTTCCGGCACATGTGGGGCATGCTATGAAGAGTCCTGTGGCAGCACCTAATGTACTCATCCCTCTTCCCTTTTTTGAAATTGTATATGCACTGATTGCAATTGAAGTATTAAGGCCCACCAAATACGATACAATAACTTGTAGAATCAAATTAATTGGAATTATTTGTAATCCTACATGTTCTGTTAGATATACGATTATTTTTGGCATGTATCCTGGCTCATCACAACAGGGAGCAATAAATCCTGATGGTATTGTTGCCCCATAATGTTCGATGAAATTCACCTCGGGCTGATAAACTAGAGTTCCAGATGCTAATGAGAAAAAAATCCCATATCCTACAAAAGTTATAACAAAAATCTTTCTTGATTTTGAGTTCCATGTGGTTAATGCAATAATCGTTAGTAAGTCTTTACCATTTTTCTCAACTTTGTATTTGTGAAAAAGATAGATTCCATAGGTTATAGATCCTAAAGATGCTAGCATGATAATGTAAAATCCATTTGCTAATCTTTGGATAGAGTCAATCGCACCAGGAGTAAGGAGTTCTGGATCTTGATAGCGGGAATACATTACAAAGAGTATGGCAATGGTTACAAATCCTAAAATGATTAATTTTTTACCATTCTGACCACTTTTGGTCGTCTGTTTCTCCATGTTTTTTCTAAAAACTAATTAAATTAAATTATATTTTTACCTTCAAAACCATTCTAACTCAATTTAGGAATGAAAATGTATATGATTGCTATGATCTCCAGTCTTCCAAAGATCATAAGAAAACTTAGTACGATTTTTGTTGCAGGATCCGTCTCAAAATCAATTACATCTGCTGATAGTCCTCCAGTTGTAATTACTCCTACTGATTCAAAAAATGCATTCTCATATGATGTATTTTCTATTGCAGCTAAATGAACTGCAGTAACAGACGCAATTATTGGAAATAATGCAATTATTATCAAAGTAGATGTTAACTCCTTTCTGGCGTGTGGTTGCAATTCGGCACGTTTTACCTTGTTCAAAAACTTTCTAAGATCTTTTAACTGTAATAATCTAAAGATTTTAAAACCTCCAGCAGTTGAGAACCCACATCCTCCTATAAACATCAAAATGATCAGTATTGAATGTGCTGCTGAATTTAATCCTTCAAGACTCTCTAGCTGTAATCCTGCTGTGGTGCTAGCTGATACTGAATAAAATGAACTTAACAAAGGATCTAATCCACTTATCCACATAAACAATAGGGTGGCACTACCAAGTATTGCAAAATATGTTAGTACCTCTTTTCCTAATTTGGGGGCAAGGAATTTCTTTCTTACAAATGCATAGTGAAATGTAAAAGGTAATGCTCCTAGTATCATTGCTGCCATCAAAATAATATGCTCTTGCCATACCAAATTATCAAGAATTATTGAATTTGGTAGGAATCCGCCAGTGGCAAGTGTGCTCATAGCTAAAGAAAAATTATCAATCAAATTCGTTTCACCAAAGAAATACAATAACAACGCAACAATCACAACATAAAGAGTAAAAATTATCGTAATAGTTCCAAAGAGCTCTCTCATATGCAGCGTTCTTCCTGAAATAAAACCGCGCATGGATTGAAGCTTCGATTCTGGATAAAACGCGGTAATTACCAAGTAGATGAAACTCATTCCTCCTACAAGCTGAGTGAAACTACGATAGAAAGTGAAACTCTGAGGTAGATTTTCTGGTTCATCAAATATTGAAATTCCACCAGTTGTAAATCCTGCAGCACTAGAAAAGAATGCATTTGCAAATACTTCGATATTTGTTGAATCTTCCGTAGTCACGTATAGATATGGAACCGTCCCAAATAATGATAGTAGGAACAAACTTGAAAATACAAGAATCGATGCTTGCTGAAGATTTAGATTTGCCTTTTCTCCATAAGAATTTAGAAAAAATCCAGTTACAAGCAAAAGAACTGTTGTAAGATAAATTCCGGTAGCTGTGACTGTCTCTCCTAATACTGTGGATAAAATTGCTGGTACAAGTAGTAAAACTCCTGCAAACTGTAAAACAAACCCCAAGTTCCCAAGAACAGCTTTTACTGGAGGACTAAGTAGTCTTGACGGTGTGGCAGTTGCATCTCTGATGACATCTGCAATTGTTGTTTGAAAAATTATTCCTAATACCTCATTTTTTTTAGAAATGACTGGAAGTTTTCTAATGTTATGATCTCTCATTTTGTGAAGTGCTTCTTGCAGCGTGGCTTTTTCATTAATTGTAATTAGAGGTGTGTTCATAATGTCCTTCAAAGCTGTAGCTTCAGCGTAAACTGTAGCATCGCTAACTTGGCTCAGAATATCTTCATCTGTAACAATTCCAACAGGTAAATTATTACTATCAGTTACAATGATGTCATCTATTTCATAATGTCTAAGCATTCTAGCAGCTTCTCTTGTTAGCGTGTTCTCATGAAGTAAAAGAACATCTTTGTTCATGTAAGCTGTGACATATTTTGTCAGAACATATGATACTGATCGTTCTGGATTTGTTGACATTAAGCTATCCTTTATTGTTGATTTTAAATAATTTGGGGTTAAGCATTAATCTAGATAATTATAAAGAAATTAACATACTCTGAATCGCATTATTTTAGTATCTTTATAAGCACTAAATGGTTAGTTTATGCGTAGAAACAATGGAAATTGATCAAGCACAAGAGCCTGATTATGAATCGGTAAAAATCGATTATGTGGGGTTTGTTGATCCTTATGCGGTTGAAGGTATGGTTGTTCTCAAATCTGCTGATGGAAAAGAGTTTCACATGAGAGCATTCTCTGGGGAGGTTGCGCGTCATATTTCCAGTTTTAGTGAGAAAGCAAATGATTCAGTTCCTTCTATTTACAAAATGATAGAAGAGATCTGTGAAGAAAACGAATTGGTCTTAGTTAAAGTCAAAATTTACGAAAGTGGTGAAGTCTTAAGGGCTAATTTGTATTTTACTGGAAAAAAAGACATGGTTTTACGCAATTATCGCGCATCAGATGCTATGGCACTAGGTGCCTTTTACAAAATCCCAATTCTTGTTAGGAAAAATCTCTTAAAAGAAAGTATGGAAGCATGATTTACTCTGATTAGAATGGTTTTTTTCACAGTTTATTTGTAAATTATTATGAATGAACAAGAACAACTCATGGATAATCTACTCAATGTAGATCTTGAAATCATTGACGCTGTAAGGGCTTTACATGAGGGAAATTGGGATTCAGGAACACTAAAACAACAAGTTGGGGATTTACTTAAAATTCGTGATGAAATGGTAGAAAAATTAATGTCATTTGGTGATCACCAGCATCAATGCGATTGTGGTCATGACCATCAACATAACTAATAATTAATTTCTTATTTAGATTCTAAATTTTCAAAAAAATTTTCAGGAAACATTTCTTTAATTTTTTGTCTTTCTTGTTTAAAATTTTTAATTTTTCTTTGCATGTCTATACTTTCTTCTGAAGAACCAGATTTTATTTTTAATTCTAAATCCTTAATTTTTTTTGTTAAAATTTTATACATTATAGAATATTCTGGAAATCTTTCTGGAAGTTTGCTCATGATAATATTGATTATTTCAAGATTGTATTATTTTTATATTTAAAAAAATTGCTCTCTGTAATTTATTATATAACATACATACCTTATACTGAAATTCTAAGAAAAGAATTTAATTATTATATTAAATTGAAATTGGTTGTTGTTTGAATTTTATTGCTACTGAATTTATACCATCTACAATTTCTTGAATTCTAGGATAATTTTCTTTTTCTTCAGATATATCATTTTTAATTACTCTTAGGTAGTACAAAACTCTTCGAATTTTTTTATTTTTTTGTGTTTTTGATAAAGGTGCATTTGGTAAATCTTTGATATTAGATGATATGTCGCATAATTTGATAATTTTTGCCTCTATTGTTGCACCTCGTAATTGTTTGATGTATTGATTTTCTCTTTCTTTTCTTGACAGATTATGGTTCTTTGAAAGTGAAAGTACCATTGTGGATGTTTCTCTTCCAAATCTTTGAATAATTTCATCCAAAGTCACATCTGTTTTTTCAAGTATGTCATGAAGCCATGCAGCTGAAATTACATCCGTATCTATTATTCCTAAATTCTTTAGTCTGAATACTACTCCTTCCAAATGATCAATTAATGAAGTACTTCCATCTCTTTTTGTTTGATTTTTGTGCTTTTCACGTGCAAATTTTTTTGCATTTAGAATCTTGTCTTCAACACACTTCATATTAAAATTAGATTTTTCTAATATGTAGATTTTTTCAATATTAATTTTATAATGCTTCATAATTCGGCAAACTCATCAACCCTCAGACATAGCTTTTTGATTAATCATCAGCAATTATGATTACATCTTGTGATATATTGAGTTTCCAAATTCAATAATTTTTCTAACCTAACTTTTATCCTGTGATCTTGGCATTTTATAGTAAAATTAAATCATATGTACCAAAATACGGCATATCAAATTATTCAGAAATCTCATTTTGCTAAACAACAAACATGTAAGAAGAACTAGTACAAATCTGAAGACCGAAATTACCCTAATTAGAATTATCCTATTGAAGGATTAAACTAATACGTTATTTTTCGAATCAGATGTGGTTCTTTTAGCATAATTGAATAATCTCTTGACCCTTCTAACTCTACTTTTTTTAGATTCTGGTTTGTTATGACCATCAAAGCCTCACATCTTGTGCAAATAATGGTTTTTCCATCTGATCTTCTTTCAAAAACAATATCTTTTTCTAATCTATCATACTTTTCACAATTGGGACATAGTTTTGGTTCTTTAGGCGCTAAAATAATTTCACGAATGAATACTGTTCTTGACATGAAAGAGATAAAAAATTAATCCAAAAAAGAGTTTGCATATTTGTTAATTGGCATACAGCAATTCCATTTCAAACATCAAACCGTTTAATTATTTGAAACAAAACGTTAGGTATTCTTTATATTTCCTAATCTAGCCAATTAACAAAATTCTAAATCAAGATTTGATAAAAATGTTTTTTTGGTTAGGTAACAATCTCATCTAAACGTTCTTCATCTTCTGCACGTTTGATTTCCATTGCAATTCTTCTACCCACTCCAAATGTTGTTCCGTATTGGTATTTTGTATATGGACTAGTAGTGGCAACTATTGGGTTTCCAGGAACTCTCAAGGATACATCATATACCACCAACTCCAAATCTTTTGTTATTACACTTTGAAGTGAAAAAGGTCCTATAATTCCCGGTGCATATTCTTTTTTTACTGCGGCAACAAATTTGTCTCCCATCTTGAAGACCCTTTCTAACAAAGACTCTCTAATACTTGCAGGAGTATGTCCTACCTCTATATTTTGTAAATCAATATCAATATCCATCTGTTGCCTGGCTGGAAGGGCATTATAATCATGAACATTTGTTTGAAGTCGTCTTTCTATTCCAATAAAATCAACATGATCTGAAATTGGTGTGTGAAAGAAATTAAAATTCATGTATGTTCCAATTGCTAATTCTTCTATACTTGCTTTTTCTAGGTCTTTTCTTGAAATGAGACCTTGTTTAATTTTGGACTCTGATTTTTCTTTATAATCTTTAAATGAGGATACTGTAAAAAATGCTCTCTCAAGCGGTCTGTTTTTTTCTTGAACTTTTACAATGCACGGTTTATTGATATTTTTTGGGTCTTTGAATAATTTTGGAAATTTTATTCGAGCCTTTTCAAGGAGATAATATTGATTACGTTTTGCTGTTCTTTCTTCGGCTTGAAATAATTTTCTATTTCCAAAAATTGGTACTTTAAATGAATTTTCAAGTGCTTTGTATCCTAGATAAACTGTAAGCGATCTATGTGGAACTACAATTGTATTAGAATCTCTAAGTTTCTTTTGAATTTTTGGAGATGTCATTTCTTTGAATTTATTTAATACAACAATCTCATCAGCTATCCTTCCAAATCTTTGATATGGTCCTTCTCTTCCCTTTTGACAATAAACAGTAGTCTGAAAATTCTCTTCTTTTGCACCATCCATAACCTCAAGTGCTGAATGACTTCCAAGTACTCCTATTCTCACATCTGAATAATCATTAACAATTTTTTTGATCTCAGAACTCTTTATCACATACTGGCTAGAAACTAGGATCTAATATAGCTAATTTTTAAAAATTGGATCGGCATTTACCCAAAGATTTTTTTTAAAAGAAATCATGTAGTTTCTATGCTGTACTATTTTGAATTGCAAATGGCAGGTGTTATCTTGTTAACTGCTATGGCAATTGGAGGTTTTTCATTATGGCTCAAAAGACGAAAAGACCGCCAAGAATTTGATAAGGCACAAAAAGATGAGCCTACCAATCTGTAAACACTAGTGCCAAATTAGAACCTCTGTCAAATAGATAAAATACCATTGACTCTTGAGTTTATTTGTGAGACTGATTGTTGGAATTACAGGCAGTACTGGTGTTATTTATGGGATTAGACTGCTTGAGGTTTTAAAAAAATTAAATGTTGAAACCCATCTTGTAATGTCTAACTGGGGATCAAAATGTGTTGATATGGAAACTGATCATACAATTGATTATGTAAAGTCACTTGCAACAAGCATTTCTGATGAAAGAAATATGGCATCAAGTGTGTCAAGTGGTACTCACAAAGTTGATGGGATGATTGTTGCACCATGCAGTATGAAAACACTTTCTGCAATCGCTAATGGTTATGATGATACACTTGTTGCAAGAGCTGCAGGTGTTACGATAAAAGAAAATAGAAAATTAATTTTAATGGTACGAGAAACACCTTTTTCTGCAATTCATCTTGAAAATATGTTAAAGTTATCAAGAATCGGTGTTGTAATATTACCGCCTGTTACAGAATTTTATACAAAACCCAAATCAATTGATGATATTATAAACCACGGTGTAGGAAAGTGCCTTGATCAATTTGATTTGGAGCACAATTTATACCCACGTTGGGGCACTTTCTAATTATTGCCTAGATTTAGTTTTGAAAAATTAGTAAATTCTCCAAGACAAAAATTTTTTGATATTGTAAAAGATTATGAAAAATATCAGAAATTACTTCCTCAGTACTTCCCCTCAGTAAGAATTCTTTCTACAAGAAATGATGTATCGGTGGTTGAAGAGCATATGGTTCTAGGAAATAAAGAATTAGTAATGATGACAAAGCATGTAATTCAGGAACCTCATTTACATGAGATTTTTGTAATTGGAGGACATGCCAAAGGAACTCATATTGTAGAGAAATTCGAGCAAATTCCTACTGGAACAAAAATGCTAGTGGAAGTTGATTTTAAACTAAAGGGAAACATGAAAATTTCAAATCTGCTAGGAAAAAATAAGATTGAAAATAATTATTCTAAAATTGTCGATGAATTTGTAAAAGTTGCAGAAATCTAGTCTGATTTTACTTCCTTATCTTTAAAGTCTTTTAGTTCTTTTTCACCTTCGATCTTTCCTTTCTCAAATTCGCCTTTAGCTTTACCGAAAGTTTTTGCTAATTCTGGAATCTTCTTTGCTCCAAAAATGAATACCACTGCAATAATTATTATGAAAATCCACTCTTGACCTGCAATAAAATTGGCAATATTCATTCCAAACATTCTACTTTGTATTGACCTATTTTAGATTTAAGTGTTCAATTTTTTGTTCTTTTGACGCTCAATTATTGTCATGCCTGCAACATATAATGCAATCATGGGGCCAGCAATAAACCACATTGTAACACCGCTACCATCCGGTGTGATTACAGCTCCGAAGATCACAATTGCAATAATTGCATATCTGATATTCTTTCGCCAAAAGTCAGTATCTGTCATCCCTGCACCAGTAATTGCATACATTACAAGTGGAAGTTGAAATGATAATCCAAAGGCCAACAAAAATTGTAATACAAATGTTACAAAATCAATGACATTAAGAAATGTTACTAATCCTGCAGATTCTCCATATCTGTAAAGAAATTCCAAGAGGTATGGAATTACCAGATTATATGAAAATACACATCCTGCTATGAACAAGCCTAACGCAGGCAAAGAAATGGTTCTACTAACATTGATTTCATTTTCTTTTAATGCTGGCTTGATGAATCCTACTAATTCTTTAATGATAACTGGCATGCTGACAACAATACCTACAAGTGCTGCAATGTATACTTGAGCAAAAAATGCTTGACCTGGTGCAGTTTGAATTAATTGTACGTCTTCAGGAACAAGATTATCTTTCATGTGGTTTGTAATTTGCGCTGCAATGTTGTCTAATGGTTCTGGAGTTGGATAATAAAACACAACACCATTAATTTGGAAAGGTTCTGCATGAAATGTTAAAAGAAATACTGTGATTATCCCTATTGCTAAAACAATTCGTAAAACTCTCTTCCTTAATTCATTTAGATGATGATTGATTTCTTGAATCTCTGACATCTGAATTCTATATCGTAAACTACCTTATCTATTTGCCGGGAATTGGTAATAGTTTTGCTTCAGGCAGGCCAGACTCTTTTAGTTCTTCTTGATTTATATCTCCAAATTCTAGCGATATGATGGCCTTTGTGCTAAATTTCTGCTCCAAATCTCTTGCTAAATTTGCCAAATCTTTTGGGGAATAGATTTCTTTTGAGTCTTTAAGGAATATGCGCTCTCCTTTTTCCATTTCTTTTCCATTGAATTTATCTTGAAGAAATTTAGTAATTGAGGGTAATTCCTTCCTAGATATATTGTTGTGATAATATGTAATCCCTTTAATGGATTCATAGTCATACGGTGTGCCTCCTCTATACTGGAAAACACCGATAAACATGGCCTCAGATTCAGGTTCTCTTACACACTTGATTTCCCAGTTGAGTAATTTATCCTCTTTGTAGGAAAACTTATCCATCTCATCTGGTGTTATTTTCCAATACCTTGATCTTGCCAATGATTAATTACAGTATAAATGAGATATAAATTCCAATGTTTAGGGTGACTTTGTTCTCTTTTAAGGCTAAATCTCATCTGAAATTCAATAACTTATATTTTCTGTTCCCTAGATTAAACAAATATGAAAAAATATATCTTCATGTAGATATAGCCGTCCCTTTCTATCCATCATCTTTTCATACGTTGAATTTTATTTCTAATGAAAATACAAAATTCAAATCATAAAATAAAAAACTAGATAAAAATAATCTAGAGTGTTGGTTTCTCAAAATCCATTACACCCAATAGACATTGATGACTATCCTAAACTATTTGATTATGTTCTGACAAAAGAGGGATTGATATTTTTTCAGAAATTACGAAGAAAGTATCTTCTTGGAAAAGATTTGAATCTTGATGAATACAATAAATTAAGATTACTTTATGTTTACTATGCTACTGCAAATAGAAATCCAAATGAAGTATCACTTTGGCAAGACCTTTGTATTGTATTAGACAATAAGGGCATTTTTGAAAAAAACATGCTTCATTCAAAAGAAGACTTGATTAAAAAATCTCTAATAACTCAGAATCCTAATTATGAATCTGGACTTTACAGAAAGTACACAGAATATGTCAAAAATAATTTCAAAACTAAAAATGATTAAGATAACCGATTCTGGGTTATTTGCCTAACAACAACACAAGTCCTCAGAATCGGGTATCTGATTTCTTTTTTATTTTTAGTATAAAAGCACAATTCTGGTCGGAAGATAGATTAACCTCACTTTGAATTTCAAAAATACTCATGGCTACCTATGATGTTCATGTAATTATTGAAAACAAACCCGGAATTAGTGATCCAGAAGGAGACACAATTCTAAATGACCTTGTTTTGAAAGGTACCAATTCTACAATATCAAAAATCAAAACTGCTAAAATGCTAAAGTTTACTATAAAGGAAAAAAGTATCAAAACAGCTAAACAAAGGGTTCAGGAAATTTGTGATGAATTGAGGATTTACAATCCTATGGTCAGCAAGGTAACAATAGATGTTTTTGAGGTCTAAGAATTTTCTTCTTCTATATTCTCAATTGTTCCATTAATCAGCAGTTTACTTCTGAGAAAGCTGGTAAGATCCGTTTGAGTAATCACTCCAACAAGTTTCTCCTTTTCTAAAACTAGTAATCTTCGAATGTTATTGTTTAGCATTTTTTGTACCGCATCTTCAATTTTACTATCTGGCTGTACCCATCTAAATTTTTTTGACATTATGCTTTCAAGGGACATTGTTGATGCTACCTTATCTTCTGCAACAACTTTTTTTACAAAATCTCTCTCCGAAACAATTCCTATTGGACTATTATCCTTAATTATGACCAAAAAACTGATCTCTTTTTCTTTTAGTAATTTGGCAGCATCAAGTGCATTTTTTTCATGTTCTATTGTTACAACATTTTTTTCCATAATGTCACGTATATGTGCCATGGCGATCAAGGGAATTCTTCACATAAATTCATTTGGCTGGATTCAAATTAAATATCTCCTTGAGTAAAAACAAATGTGAAGATTGGAGTCGTTGTTTTTCCTGGCAGTAACTGTGATCGAGACATGTATCATGTTTTAACAGATGTCTTTAATTTGAATACTCAATATTTTTGGCATGAAAAAGGTCTGCCAAAAAATATTGATGCGATAATTTTACCTGGAGGATTTTCTTATGGTGATAGATTAAGAGCAGGTGTCATTGCCGCACATAGTCCTGTTATTAAAGACGTAAAAAAATTAGCAGAAAAAGGCATTCCTATTTTGGGTGTATGTAATGGATTTCAAATTCTTGTAGAGGCAGGATTGCTGCCTGGAGTTTTGCTCAAAAATACATCACTTAATTTTATGTGTGAATGGACGAATTTGATAGTAGAAAATAACAAAACTCCTTTTACAAATCAATTTACTTTAGGTCAAAAAATTCCAATTCCCATTGCAAATGGAGAGGGGAGATATTATGTTGATGAATCTGTCCTTGAAAAGATAAAGAAAAACAATCAAATTGTTTTTAGATATGCTGAGGTGGTAAATGGATCTTCGTATAATATTGCAGGTGTATGTAATGAAGATTATAACATAGTTGGAATGATGCCTCATCCCGAAAGAGCAGTAGAATCAGAAATCAATCCAATTGATAACAAACCATCTTCTCTAATTTTTAAATCTCTTCTAAGCACTATTGGTGTTGAAAATTGAGTTTAGAGCGACAAGAACTCGAAGATCTTACATCAAAGATTGGACGAAAACCTACATCAACAGAGTTACACATTGTAGCAGCTGAATGGTCTGAACACTGCTCATACAAATCATCAAAGAAGCACCTCAAAATGCTACCTATGAAAGGACCTTTGGTAATATCTGAAAAAGGATATGATTCAGGTGTCTTAGACGTCGGGGATGGTTATGTCGTAACTGCACACATTGAAAGTCATAATCACCCCTCTGCAGTAGAACCGTATGGTGGGGCTGCAACAGGTGTTGGAGGAGTAATTCGTGATATCTTATCTGCCGGGACCCGACCTATTGCATTATTTGATGGCTTGAGATTTGGGGATATTGAAAAAGATCAACAGGCAAGATGGCTCTTCAAAAATGCTGTTACTGGAATTGCAGATTATGGAAATTGTTTAGGTATCCCAACAATAGGTGGTGAAGTAGAGTTTGATAAATGCTATACAAACTATGCTCTTGTTGATGTTGCATCAATAGGATTTGGTAAAAAAGAAAATTTGATAAAAAACCATGCTAACAAGGGTGATCTTGTAGTTTTAATTGGTGGTTCAACAGGAAGGGATGGAATTGGTGGTTCACAATTTGCCTCTGACTCTTTAGAGTCAGAGGATAGATCTGCTGTTCAAATACCTGATCCTTTTATTGAAAAATTAATCATAGAGGCAATTTTAGAGGCAAGAAATCATAATCTCATAAATGCCATGAAAGATCTTGGAGGAGGTGGATTATCTTGTGCAGTTTCTGAAACTGCAGATGCGTTATCTGTTGGCATCGAAATGGATGTTGATAAGGTGCATACGCGAGAACCTGGAATGCATCCAGAGGAAATTATGATATCTGAATCTCAAGAAAGAATGCTTATTGTTACAAACAAGACCAAACTAAAAAAACTTCAAGAAATATGCAAGAAATTCAGAATTGTTTGTTCAGTTATTGGTACAGTAACATCAAATAGTATAATGCATGTAAAAAAAGGCAAAAAAACTTACGCTGCTCTTCCAACAGATGTTGTTGCAAACGCTGATCTATTAGACAGACCTTCAAAAAAACCGGCATATCTTGAAACTATAGAAAAAGAAACAAAGCTCAAGCCAATTTCAAATTATTCTAAAATTATGATGAAATTTTTGGCTTCTCCAAATATTGCAAGTAAAATCTGGGTCTATGGACAATATGATCATGAGGTAGGAATTCGAACTGTAGTAAAACCTGGAAATGATTCAGCCGTTTTGAGATTAGATAATGGTAAATTTCTATCTGCAAAAATTGACGGCAATCCAAAACATTGTTTTCTTAACCCTCGAGAGGGTGCAATAGGATGTTTTGAGGAAGCATGTAGAAATGTTGTCTGTACGGGAGCTAAACCAATAGGAATGCTTGATCATCTTCAATTTGGGAATCCACAAGACCCTGAAATCTTTTGGACATTTTTAGAATCTCTCAAGGGATTGACTGACTTTGCAAAATACTTCAAAATTCCATGCATTGGTGGAAAGGTAAGCCTTTACAACGAAACCCCTTCAGGTCCAATAAAACCAACTCCTCTAATTGGAGTTTTGGGTTTAACAAAAAAACCCCAAATTCCTCAAAAAATTTCTGAAGGTGACGTTCTAGTGATTATTGGAAATACCAAAGATGAGATGGGTGGTTCTGAATACTTTGAGTATATCCACAAGTTTATTGGTGGAAAATGCCCAGTTGTTGATTTTAGTGAATCAAAAAAGAATATGAATACAGTTTTACAAATAATCAAAAAAGGAATTCTCAAAAATGTTCATGATTGCTCTAAAGGAGGGTTGGCAGTTGCCGTATCTGAGCTTTGCATGACTAGCCAAATTGGCTGTGATGTTTTATTGGAAAATGTTCCAGGACCAAAACTCGATGTGGATAGAGTTTTGTTTTCTGAGAGTCACTCTAGATATCTTTTAGTTTTAGAAAAAAATCATCTAGATAAACTAAAAGAAATTCTAAAAAAAGACAACGTGTCTTTTAATCCGATAGGTAAGTTTGGTGGAAAGAATATCTCATTTAGTAAGAACTCAGAGAATATCATAGATCTAAGAGTTGATAAGGCACAAAAAACATGGATTAATTCGTTGAGGGAGTTGGTAGTTCATGGTTAAGGAAAATTGTGGTGTTGTTGGAATTTTCAGTCTTAGTGGAACAAATGTTGTTCCGATGGTAATTGATGCATTACGAGCGCTTCAACATAGAGGTCAAGAAGCATGGGGCCTTGCAATTCCAAACAAACCTCCTCTCAAAAAACTTGGCCTTGTTTCTGCATCATCTTCTGAATTTAAAAAAATCTCCGAAGATTATGCCTCCTCTGCAGTCATTGGACATGTGAGATATTCTACTATAGGTAAAAGCAATCTTGAAAATGCTCAACCCCTCAAAGTAAAAGACCTTTGTGTTGCACATAATGGAACCATTGCAAATGTCCAAGAACTGGCAAACATGGTTGGGGGATGTTCATTTACCCCCCAAAATGCAAGTGATACGCTTGTTGCAGCCCAAAGATTGGTTTCATTAATATCTGAAAAAGGACAAATGGGAAAAGCCCTTTCAATTCTGAAAAACGAAATGGTAGGTTCTTACTGCTTTACATTTATCTCTGATGATAATGCAGTATATGCTGCTAGAGACCCTAAAGGATTTCGTCCTATGGTTTTAGGACATAAAGAATCAGATAACACCTATGTTGTAGCATCCGAATCCTCTGCACTTTCTGCAGTTGGTGCAAAACTACAAAGAGATGTCAGCCCTGGTGAACTGATTAAACTTAGCTCAGAGGGTTTGCAGACAGAATTATTTTCTGAAGACAAGACACGAGCTCATTGTTCTTTTGAATTTACCTATTTTGCACATCCTTCAAGCAATATGGAAGGCTCTAATATCTACATATCAAGAAAAAGAATTGGCCAATTTTTGGCCAAAAAATTCCCCCTCAAAGATGCTGATCTTGTAATTCCAGTTCCGGATTCTGCAAGACCTGCAGCACTAGGTTATGCACAAGAATTGGGAGTGTCATTTGATGAAGGACTCCTCAAAGATCGTTACAGCAAGAAAGGTCCACTTCGTAGTTTTATTGAACCTCATCAGAGTGACAGAATTGAAATTAACAGATGGATTATTCCAATTAGAGAGATTATTGAGGACAAACATGTTGTTGTGATTGATGATAGTTTGGTTCGTGGTACAAGCTCAAAGGCAATTATTAAGGCATTAAGAAGAGCAGGTGCTAGAAAAATTAGCATGGTCATTACATATCCTCCAATTAAATTCCCTTGCTATGCTGGAATTGATTTTCCATCACAAGAAGAACTTGCAACATTTTCAAATGGCAAAGAGATGACAAATGAAGAACTAACTGAGATGGTCCGACAAAGTATTGGAGCTGACTTTTTAGGATACAATGATGCAGAAAATCTTGCAGCAGCAGTTGGCATGCCAACAGATTCTATGTGCTTTACTTGCTCTTCTGGAAACTATGAATCTCTTGGCATTACACCAAGCTTTAAAACTCGCGAAGAGATGAAAGGCGAATAATTTCCAATCAAAAAATAAGAAATGTATGACTTTTCAAAAAACCGATTGGGATTTCTTTAAATATTGTTTTTTGGTAAATGATCTATGAAAGCCATTTGGAATGAGGTTGTAATTGCTGAAAGTGCTGATACCGTTGTAGTTGAAGGTAATCACTATTTTCCTATCGATTCTATAAAATCAGAATATTTTGAAAAAACTGATCTTACGACATTTTGTGGATGGAAAGGGATGGCAAATTACTATTCTGTAACAGTCAATGGAAAAACTAACAAAGATTGTGCATGGTATTATGCTGAACCCAATGATGCTGCCAAAAAAATCAAAGGAATGGTGGCATTCTGGAACGGTGTTCAAGTAATATGATTAATCTGAAAAACTGGAATTTAACTAGTCAAAAGGGTTGTTGTTCTGCCATTAGCTAGCGTTAGGCCACGTCTAACCCTTGAAAAGACGCTACTATTACTTATGATCGCAAGTATTTGAAAATTACTACAAAAAAGAACCCCTAAATATTGAAAACGTGCCTAAGACTAATCAGCCAAGGGGAAAAAGCAGATGCCACTGCTTGTTAATCATCCTCCTAAAATGATTGAATTTCCCTTGGCCTTAAATTCAAAATAACTGTTTGGATGGATTTTATGGATAATAGATAAGTTCTTAGTAATTGCTAATATTCAAAAACTGCCTGTAAAATTATGTCTGAAATAACAGCAATAATTCCGTGTACTAGTTGCATCATAGAACATATTTCTAGTTCAAGCTGCTCTTGTGATTGTCATTGCAACTCATAATAGATCTTTTTTACAAATTCTATCCTAAATGCAATCAATAAATTTATTTGATTTTCCAAAAAGAATCAGATTCTTCTTTTTCATGACAGTCACAAGTACATTCCTTTTTCAAATCAATAAAACCAGTACAAGTATCATGTAATGTTGCGCGACAATATTTTGAGAGTGTCATGTTATTTTGAAAAAATCATTAGATAAAGATGTTTTTTGAAGTAAAAAATGATTGCCTCACCTTTCTTTTACTTGCATTATTGATCGGTTTATTTTAAAATTTCATCATTCTTAATTATTAGAAAAGGTATAAAGCTACATTGAATCAATACACCATTCTTATTGGATTTGGTATTGGGATTATTAGTTTGATGGCTGTAATTTTTGGCCTAGACATATTGAAACTTTCTGTTTCTACTCAAGATCACGATATTTTTGTTGATCCTATTATTGATAAACAAAATTTGTTTGTAACTGGGAGAATTACCATTCAAAACACTGGCTCACAACCATTAACCAATATTCACGTTAATTTTGGTGGAGGAGATACACTTGATATTGGGAAACTCAATGTAGGACAGAAAATTATAATCTCTCCACCTCCGGAAAATGCGATGGAGTTTGTAATGATTGAAGCTGATAATGGTATTTTTGTAAACAAAGCGTATCGTGAGTTGCCAAAAATGGTAGGTATGATGGGGTCTTAACTATTTTACAAATTATATTTTTTAAAATTTTTTAATCGATATGATTGTTGTCTTATTTACTTCAACAACCAAATATTTACAAGGAGTTTTATCGAATAGTTTTTTCACAAATCAAATTAAATCACTTAATTTTTTTAGTTTCTTCAAATCTGTAATTTCAATATCACTACTTAATGTGACAATTTTTGCAAGTTTTGGATTTGCTTTTTCTCCTAGTTTTAGTACGGGATTACCTTGAAATCTGATTTCAAGTGTAATATTTTCTTGTTTCAGATTTTTTGCAAGACTCTTTGCTTCAGATAGCTGTTTAATTAAACCAGGCTTGCCTGAAATTGTGACTGGAATATGAATAATGTCAATAATTCGAGTGTCTTTTGTTGCTGTAAAATTAATTGATGGGACGCAATCATTTGTTATCTTGATGCTTCCACTTGTCAGAAAAGTTAAAAAATTAGCGGGGAAGTTTATCTCTTTCATTCCACACCCACTACTTTGCGGTAATTGTCAGCCTTCCAGTTAAGGAAACCGTACCTGTTGGGATTATCTTGCCCTCTTTTTCGACTTTGCCTTTCATCTCCAGATCTTCAAAATCATAAGTGATTGAGGCATGCTTTTGTGTAAGCTTGTCAAAGACTTCGGCAAGTAAATTTGCCCATTCTTGTTCTTCTGCCATATGTTTTAGTTGGCTTTATAATATTTAACCTAGTGATAACAACTAGACTAGTGCTAATTTGAATAGGGAATTATGATTCCTGGCAACCTTTACATTATTTTAAAATGAAATTATTTTGTGGATATTTTTCCAAATGAAAAATATATTGTACTGGAAACTTTTAGAAAAAAAGGAAATTCTGTAAAGACTCCTGTATGGTTTGTAGAGTTTGATAATTTTATTTGGATTGTTACAAGAGAATTTACTGGAAAAGTGAAACGAATAGCAAATAACAATAAAGTAAATGTTGCCGTATCCAACTTTTCAGGAAAACCAAAAAGCAAATGGCATTCAGGAAAAGCTAAACTAATTCAAGGAGATTTAGCAGAAAAAGCAATTGCTCTTAGAAATAAAAAATATGGAATAATGGCAAAACTAATTGGAATTTTTAGTGCCAAAAAAGGAAAATATGTTGTATATTCCATACAACTTGATTCTTAATAATTTTAAAAATATTTAATTATTTTACAATTTTCTTTAGTTATTTCTTTTAAATGAAAAAATAGCATTATGCTCATTTATTTTTTTATATATTTTCTTAGCATCATGTAAAAAAAATGGTTTGTGGTTAAAATTCTGTGAATACTAATTATTGGTAGGGAAAAAAAGATGACAAATGAATCACTGCACCAGAAAAATTGTAAAAATGCCTTACTTGTAACCGATGCAATTACAGGAGAAATTTCATGTAATAATTGTGGGGTTGTAATATCTGAAAAAATAATTGATTTTGGACCAGAGCCAGCTGGTCAGACCAAAGAAGAATATCTTACAAATACAAGAACTGGCCGTAAAATCTCCTTAAAGATGGCAGATATGGGGTTATCTACTTTAATTCAGGCTCAAGACAAAGATTCTACTGGCAAGCCAATTTCAGGTGATAATAAGCGGTCATTTTATCGTCTGAGAATGTGGGACCGAAACAGCAGACATGCTATAACTAAGCAGTCACTCATAAAGGCATTTACTTTACTTGATGGTATACGTTCCAAACTTGCATTGCCAGAACATGTGGTAGAAAAATCTGCATATCTATTCAGAAAAGTTGAACAAAAAAAACTCTTCCTGGCCGTTCAAATCAAGCTGTTTTATGTACTGTTGTTTACATTGCTTGTCGTCTTACTGATACCCCCAGAACCATAAATGATGTTGCCCGAGTTGGAGGAGTAAAAAAGAAGGTAATATATCGCCTTTATCGTCTTCTCGCTACTGACCTTGATCTACATTCTACGTCTTATGATCCAACTGAATTCATAACACGTATCTCAAATGAAGTTTCAGTGTCTGAAAAAACAAAACGCGATGCAAGAAAGATTTTGAAATTAGGTCAAAAAGCAGGAATATCTGATGGTAAGCATCCTATGGCCATGGCAGCTGCATCAATATATCTGGCTGTTCAAAAAAATCATGAAAAAGTTTCACAAATGAAAATCTCAATGGCTTCTGGAATAAGTGCTGTTACTATTAGAAATAGGGTAAGGAATTAGTAGTAACAAGTAAATAAAATTACCACTAGTTATCAAATTTATCACTAGTTAAATAGTATTTCCGACTACTATATATCATGACCGCGTTAGTCCAAGAAATAAAAGAACAACCTGTCAGTGTTGAACCCTATTTTAATCAGTTCTTCCAGGATGTTGTTCGGGCAATGCCCAAAGTAGATCCTGAACTTCTCATTAAAGTAATGATGTATCAGGTAAGTCTCAAAAAATATGTAGGCCCAGATATTCCACATGTGAATCTCTATGTCTACTATAAAGATGGAGTAGACCTTCATCAAAAACAAGAAGAAGGCAGAGACAAATATCCAATAGAGGTAACTACCAGCAGATGGGGTGACGGTGTAATCTTTTCAGGCTTGATGAGCATCAAAAATGTTCAAACAATTTGCTCAGATCCTGATATTGTAAAGGTTACAGGGAAAGCAACTCCACGACACAACTAATTTTTTTATTTTTATTATTTTTTAATTTCTGATATATCGAATATTTGGAAATAATTTCAGATTTAGGTTTTTTAAATATTTGACTTGGCGCAGAACTTTATTGAATTGTAAATTTAGTGCCTAATATTTTGCCCATTAATTTTAGGGAGTATCTGCAAACATTTGGGTTGAGTGTAAAAAATCCTCTAAACTTTCCATCTTCAAACTCCTCTGCAATTAAACCAAAAGGTCCATAGGGTCCTCTTGTAAAAACAGTCCAAACATTTGATAGTTCTGTGTTACGACAATTTAGGATTTCCATTTTTGGAGGTACTTGGATTTCAGTTTTCCCATAATCAGCGACTATCTAAATTTTGGGTATATTTTCAATCATTTTCTGGTATCTCCTTTCTACGAATTTGTACCTAGCAATTTCTTCAAATGTTGCAAGTAATGGCTCACCGTTTTCTTGGGCATATTTTTCAATTAATTTACTAAGATGATAGAGCGGTTTTCTATTTGCCAAAAAGTTGTGATATCCTGCTTCTACAAATTTATCTAAATTCCACATTGGAAGATTGGAATCATCAAACCTGTGCCATTCAGCAAGTTGTGGAAATTCGTCCCATATTTGCTTAACAAATCCAGTATAAGGAATTTCCATAATGTCTTATTTTTAATATAAGATTTAAGTTAATCTTTCAAATTTTTTTTCCAGCAATTACCAAACTGTTTTTATTCTCTGAGGGAATATTCTAACTAATGGGTCGGTATGAGAAACTTCTCAACATGCTAATGGATTTTAACAGTTCGATCAGGTTGACAGCAATTAGTAATACTGCAGGAGACATATTATGGCATAGCAAAAGGACTGACGCAAAAATTAAGGTTCCATTATCCGAAACTAAACGAGCGTTAAGGCGTGAGGCAAATGATTGGATTGATAGATGTAAACTAGAAGATAGAAATAACTTGGGAAGAGCAATGTATCATATAACATCATTTGAAAAAATAATAATTTTGGCACTAGAAAGAAATTTGATTTTATTATGAGTACCAAAACTTTTTACAATTATAACACTGGTTTTTCCATGTGACAGTATTGTCTTTATTTTTTTGCATCTCTAAATTTCCAATGTTTTTAGAACCACAAGTGGGACAGCCATGGTCTTTTTTCATGCTTCAAACATCTTTCATTCTTTTAGAATAGTCATAATTGAAAATTTTTTGTGGGGTGATTTCAATTGCCACTTCTGTTTTAGAGTTATTTTTCAGAAATTGAGATAGCGTTGATTCTTTTTTACCAAGATATTTGTCAATTAAAATATCAAGTATCTCTTTGCCTTTCTCATCCAAAATTTTGACTGTTCCTTCACCTCGTACTCCTTTGTATGGAGGTTTATCGCCTGCTATCTCAAAACCGCACACTGGTTTTTTTTCAAGGAATGACACAATTTTTGCTGTTTTTTGGGTAGCACAATATATCATGTCCTCAATACACACATACCAAAGAGAAATTATAGCTGGATTACCGTTAGGCTTAATGTAACCAAGTCTTATGGGAATTTTAGTATCTGGGACGATATGATCTATTTTTTTACTGTCTAGTCTTTGCATATCATTTCACTTCCACTAGTTTAATCATATACTTTGTGTAACAGTAATCGCAGGACCAATCTTGGTACTCTTTTTTACATTTACTGCATTTTTGGACTGAAATTAAATTCATAATCATGTTTTGTTTTTTTTATATTTGAACACTACTCTAGTTTGAAACTAGTGCTAACCAGCGAAGGTTCTAGTGGTATTAAAATACTATTTCTGAATATTATTCATGTGAAAAAAATTATAATTGGACTTTTTGTTTTGTTAACTATTTCAATAGGTCCCGCATATGGACACAAGTTAATTAGTCACGATGATACGCACAGAAGTTTAGAGATGGCCTTAGAGATTCCGGACCATAAAATTTCCTGGGCCGTCTACGAAAATCTGGGCTCAACTGAGAAAAAATTCTATTCATTTTATGCAAAACCTGGTGATTCATTTTATGCTAGTATAGTTGTTCCAAAAATTTCAGGATTGGAAGAATATTCACCCACTCTCATTTTGTTAAATGGTAGTTATCTTGAAAAAGATAGTTCTCTACTGGATAGTCACGCAGTCATGGAAAAAGTTGTGTATGATGGAGAATTTCCAGGAAGAGAATTCTATGAACCTTTTGGCCAGGTAACATATTGGGAAAGGCAGGAGATAAAAACCACACTTACTACTGAGGGTAAATATTTTGTTATAGTGTTAGATGAGAAAAATCAAGCAGGCAAGTATAGCTTGGCGATAGGAACAATAGAAGATTTTTCAGGAACTGATTTTTTTTCAATTTTGCCTAAAGCATGGCTTGATACAAAGATATTAGTAAATGATTATTCCTCCATTGCAATCTTTTTCTGCATATTAATTGCAATACCTGGAATTATCCTCCTAATTATAATACGAAAAAGAAAAATGAAAGGATTAAGTAGAAATGTCCCAACAGTCAACTGATACTAGTAAAAAACACAAACAATACAATATTTTAGTTACAGGTGCAACTGGTTTTATTGGATCTCGTTTAATATCTTATCTTTCAAAAAAAGGATATTATGTAAAGGGGATGTCTAGAAGAGAAATTCCTGATACTGCAAAAGTAAAATATGTTAAGGCTGACGTTTTTGATTCAAAACAGCTTGAAGATGCTTTAAGTGGAATTGAGATTGCATATTACTTGCTTCATTCCATGGAAGGCAGTAAGGAGAATTGGAAAGAATTTGCCTCACGAGAAATGATTCAGGCTGAAAACTTTCTTGAGGCTGCAACCAAAGCTGGTGTAAAAAGAATAATCTATCTTGGCGGCCTTGTTAATGATAGTCTGGAATTATCCCCACATATGAAAAGTCGAAAGGAGGTTGGCGAGATTCTCGCATCTGGAAAAATACCCGTAACAGAACTGCGAGCATCCCTGATTATAGGGGCTCAAGGGGGTTCTTATGCAATGTTGAGATATTTGGTGGAAAGATTACCAGTGATGGTTTGTCCCTCCTGGGTAAAGTCTATTGCACAACCTATAGCAGTAGATGATGTTATAGAATATCTTACAGGATGTATGGAGAATTCAAAAACAGCCGGACATATCTATGAAATTGGTGGCTCAGACAAAATGACATATGAAGAACTAATGCGAGTATATGCAAAATATCTAGATAAAAGACTATTTGTTATTCAAATTCCTTTTCTTACCACTCGACTTTCTTCATACTGGGTCGACTTAATCACTCCTGTAAAAGCCTCTCTTGCTAGGCCATTAATTGATAGCCTTGTTCATGATACGGTGGTGACAGATGATTCTATATCAAAAATCATTCCATTAAAACTCAAATCCGTTAAGGATGCCATTGATATTGCAACAAAAGAAATACTAGAAAACCCTCCCTCCACACCACCAAGAGAAGAACGTTCTGGGTTTAAAATCAATCAAAATCTTTTATGTGCATCATTATTTGCAATGGCAATTCTTGGAACTACTTATTACTGGTTAGATGACCGTCCTGAGATATTTGAACCTGTTTGGATTTTAGGAGGAGTTATTTGGTACATTGCAATAATTGCTGCAATAATTTTTGTTAGAAACAAAACAAGATTGGGGTTTCTCATTGCTGGCGTATTATCCTGGATAACTTTGGCCTTTTGGTTGTTTGATAACTTTTATGTCATATTTGATACTTCACTAATAATTAATCAGCCAAACGAATGGATTACAATTAGAAACTTTATTTGGGCTGCATTGGCTGCATTAGCGGTTATAGCATCACACAATACTTTTCATAAGGTAATTGACTATCAATACAAAGGAAGACCAATTTAACAGATTTGACTTGAAATTTGATTAAAGTAAATTTTTTTTATTGGAAATTTAAATTGATTATTTTGAATTTTCCAAATACCATATTTCTACTGAATCAATACATTCTCTATATTCTTCAATTTTATTTATTTTTTCAACGTTATCATAGTTGTTTTCACAATGATCTAATCCTGCCTCATAGGTTTGCTTGATAAAATCTAATTCATTCATTGGATCTTCTCTAAACAATGGAAAGGTATCTGAGAGTACATTATTTACAATAAATAATGCGGCCAATGTTAAAGGAATGCAAACTACAAGTGCAACAAAAATTTGTCTCATGATCTAATTGGATTGTTATTGGTAAAATAGTATCCTTATTCTCACAGTTTAACTGTTTAGCACTAGTTTAGAGATTTATCACTATAATATATATAATAAAAACGGTATTAAGTCATGGAATTAAAGTACACAAGTTTCATAGATGAAGTCTGGAGCAAATTTCCTGCACTGGCAAAAAGAGATCCTACTGATGATTCTGATTTGATGAATTGGTCATTAGATGACTTCATAAACGCAGGATATGTTAATTTCAAAACAGGAAGGAAGTCGCTTTACCGTCTAAGTATTATGCTGGAAAAATATGCCATGAAAAATAATGCTCCCTTGCTTGCAACATTTGAGACTGAGTCTCTCTACAAATATGTAGAGGATCGCTACATCGAAATTCTAAAACATCTACCGAAAACTTGGATTGTTGGGAATTTTAACAATCCTTTCTTGGCTCAAAATCTCCCCGAAACAGCTGAGGTAATAAGTTGCGTTGGAACAAACATCTCAGATATGTGGATGGTAATAACCAAAGGGCAATACGGTCCGTTTGGTCTAGTTGCAGAAGATATTGGGGATGCTCGATTCAGGGGATTTTTCTCAATCAGTCCCATGGTGATAGGAAAGGCAGTACAAACAATCAATGAAACCTTGAGAACCAGCATTGACCTTTCAAAGAATGAGTGGGCTTCAAAAAGCGGCAGTTACTGAAAACTAATTGCCAAACTATTTTATTTTTTTTTAAATTTAATTCATCTTTTTGATAGTAAATTAGCACTAGAAAATAATATTGGCCCTAGTTAAATAATATTTTGAGCTATACTAATTATGAACTTAGAATACTCAAACAGAAGAGATTTGGTGGCAGATTGCCCTAACTGTAGAAGGCCTGAATTAGTCTTGGTAACTACGAAAATAAAGTCAAAAAATGAAGATTTGTTAGCCTGCAAAAGTTGTAAATTGGCAATTTTTGTGCAAGATTTCAAGAGACAACTATTCAGTGTTTAATGGAGGAATAAGCATGCCACATGTAGTATTTGATAAAAAAATTGATCTTGAAGTTTTTTCGCGGGACTTTGAGGAAACTATGCTAAAAGAACCCTATCTGATAAAATTGCTCAATGTATTTCTAGATACTGAAAAAAGAACAGCTCTAATTCCAACAGTAGTAATTGACAAACTGCATCAACAATTTTTAATTGAACTTTCTACAAGAAAAGATAAAACTACGGTAAGATTGTATCCTGGTACGGATCCGGAGAAAACTGATGGTGTAAAAAAGGCATTGGGTCTAGTTGCAAAACTTATTCAACAAGCCAATCCTGATTATCAAATTACAAAAACAAATATCAAAGAATTTTTGTTTCAATCTTGAAACAAAAATCAATTCTATCTAATATTATTTGAATCAACTAACAAAGCAAAATTGAATTGTATGCAAATTTTTATTACTTTGTATATTTAAAAATCTTACAAGATATATCTAGCGTTTCATATACTATAGAACAATACTGATTTTTCATGTTTTGAAATTCTTTTTTACAAGTGGAGCATCTATTTGAAATTCTAATTTTCATATTTTTTCAAATTAACTTGGAATTCTTTGGTTAAAAGGATCATTTGCATTTCTTATTCTTAGCACTAGAAAATTTGATTAATATTTTTGAGTATGTATTATTTATCTTGATTCGTTAAACTTTCTTGCTTTGATTTTATTTTACTACGGTAACTGGTACTTTTGCTTTATGCAAAATAAAGTTAGCCGTACTTCCCAAAAACCTTTCTTTTGGAAATCCAGAACCCCTTGAACCTATAACCATTTGTTCGATCTTATTTTTTCGATTGTTTGCAAAATTTGCTAAATCATTTCCAGGCTTATATCCTGCAATAACTATCCCTTCAAATTTCACGCCCCTGATATTGGCTTTTTCTTTGGCAGATTCTATTACTTTCCTTGTTTCCTTTGACCATTTTTCTTCTTTTATTTTTGGAGCAGACATTGCTCTTATTGCCCCTTGTGAAGTATCAACATAAACACCAACAATCATGGCGTCTGATTGTCTTGCAAACAAAATTGCAGTTCTTAGCCCACGAATAGAATCTTTAGAGCCATCCAAACCTACCATTATTCGTTTTTCTGTCAACAAATAGTACCATCCAATTACAGTATAATAAGAATTTTTGACTTTTTCAATTTTTCATTACTTCATATACAATTATTCATTGAATCCAAATTCAGGAAAATTATGAGAACTAGTATGTTAATTTTAAAATTGTGTCATAAAAAAGGAATAATTCATTATTCTTAAAGGAAAATTATTCCTGTTAAGATCATCTTTAACAACATCAAGCAAATTTTGTTAAAATGGTGTCAAACACAATCAAAGAAAAACAGTTCATGGATAAATTATATGAAAAGTTAACACAGGGAGACATCAAATCTTCATTCCAAGTCTATGATAGATATGTCAGAATTTATGGTTCCGATTTTATTGATAAAATTCTAAAGCCAGTAATGGGAAGAATTGAAGAAGAGTTAGATGATGAAAAAATCAGTGTTGCAACTGAACATGTTGCAAAAAATATTGCATCAACACTTGCAAAAATCATAAGAGACAAACAGAATAAAGATACTGTCTAATCTCTGAAAAAAATATTACAGTGGTAAAATAATTTGTTATTCTAGATAAATCTCTAAACAGTTCTATTATGGTGAATATCTATATACCATTATAAAATTGGAATAAATGACAGATCAAATCCTATTTTACTAGCGCTTAAAGAAAAGAGACAATGAAAACTTTCGAACATATACTGGTACCTTATAATGGAACATCAGGAAGCCAAAAGGCATTCAAAAAAGCCCTTGTTTTATCACAATCAACCAATTCCCAGATTACTGTTCTTACCTGTTTGGAAGAACGACCAACGTTTGGGTTTTTCAAAACAAAAACAAGCAAAAAAGAGTTTGAGAAAGAACGCAAATTAGTTGAAAAACAGCATTTAGAATTAGAAAAACTTGCCAAAAAGCATGACCTTTCTTTTAGTTCTAAAACTGTAAAAAATGGATTAGCATCTATGCTAATACTTGATTTTGCTAAAAAGCACAACGTAGATCTAATAATAATGACAAAGACAAAACTTTCTTCTACATATGAAAAAATGCATTATCATAGCACCATTGAGAATGTGTTTAGAAATGCACACTGTCCTATTCTTATTTTATAATTAAAACAATGAAGAAATATCAAAAATCATTATTCCTTTTTAGACGTGACCTCAGACTGATTGATAATACGGGATTGATTGAGGCAAACAAATCTTCTATTCAAACCATTCCTTGTTTTATTCTTGATCCAAAATTATCACAAAAATCTAATCCAAAATTTAGCAAGTTTCGACTTCAATTTCTTCATGAATGTCTAATGGACCTTAACAAACAATTGCAAACCAGGAAATCGTATTTGCATGTTTTTTCTGGATTACCTGAAAAAATTATTGAAAATTTAATTAACTTGTTGAAACTTGATGCAGTTTTTGTAAATGCTGATTATACCCCTTTTAGCAAGAAAAGAGACGAAAATATAAAGAAAGTTTGTAAGAAATGCAAAGTTGATTTTATTACAACAAATGATTTACTTCTTCATGATGTAGAGGAGATCAAGACATTAAAAGGACAACCCTACAAAATTTTTACACAATTCTTCTCAAAAGCTAAGGAATTACCTGTAAGAAAACCACAAAATTTTCAATTTTCTAATCTTTCAAATCAAAAAATAAAATCAGAGATTACCATTGATAAATTAGAGACGTATCTTGGAAAAAACAATGATAAACTATCTTTTAGAGGAGGAAGAAAATCGTCTCTACGATTAATGAATAATCTAAAAAATCTAAAAAATTACAAAAATGATAGAAATTTTCCAGCAATAAATGGTACATCTATGCTGTCTGCCCATAATAGATTTGGAACATGCTCTATACGAGAAGTTTATCATAAAATTTTACAAGAGTTAGGACCAACACATACTCTGATAACTGAGATTCATTGGAGAGATTTTTTCACTTACATAATGCACCATTATCCATATAGTATTTCAAAAGAATTTAATAAAAAATATCAGAAAATTCCTTGGAGTAAAAACAAAAAAGCATTTACAAAATGGTGTGAGGGCAAAACTGGATTTCCCATAGTGGATGCTGGAATGAGGGAGCTAAATGCCACTGGTTTTATGCATAATAGGGTACGAATGATAGTTGCCTCATTTCTTACTAAAGATCTGCATGTTGATTGGAGATGGGGTGATTGGTATTTTGCCTCAAAGCTAGTGGATTATGATCCTAGTGTAAATATTGGAAATTGGCAATGGGCAGCATCTACCGGATGTGATGCCCAACCCTGGTTTCGTATATTCAATCCTTGGCTCCAACAACAAAAATTTGATTCTGATTGTATCTACATAAAGAAATGGATTGCTGAACTTGAAAATTTACCCTCTCAAGTAATTCATTCATTGGATACAAAATATCCAGAAAATATAGATTATCCCAAACCTATGATTGAACATAAATCTGAATCATCATACAGTAAAGAAATTTTCAAAAAAATATCAAACAAGGAATAGTCATCCTAATTAGGTGCTTTTGAACTCAAAGAACCACATTATTGTTGATGCTTTTTTCTAAAAAAATCCATAAAAATTCATCAATATAAGAAAAATTTATTTTCATAATCTAAAAAGTTAGCACTAGTTAAATCTAGTGTCCATAGTTATATGCATTGCTCACACCTACCAATTATGAAACAATTCTTCGAGGAAAATACCTTTGAGAGGCATTTTTGAGTCCTTAATTGTATTTTCTGTAATGGCTGGATTGCTATTACCTGCAAGACTTCTTTTTGTTGAATATGTTTCAGATAATTGGTGGGGATCTCTAGGCGTTATATCTGCAATCTCTATTCTAGTAATCATACTTGCAAAGAAGAAAAAGCTAGGCTTTTTTGGCCCCATGTTGGAGAGACAAATGTACAAATTCCAAAAAGGCAAACGTGGGCTGATAGTTTTTGGAGAATCTGTATTTCTTCTTTTGATATTAGGTGGCATGATATTTGCAATAGACCAAGGCAATACAGTTTATTCTGATTTAAAAATTCAAAATATTCAAAATACTCCTTTACAATCAACCGAACAAGTCTTAGAATCTACAAAGGATATGAATGCCTCTGATTGGTTTTCTGGCTTTTTGATGATTCCTATGGCCTTTCTTACAGCATTTCCACAGATGAGTGCAGCTATTGCATCAATTGATCAAATGCTTGATGGATGGCTCTTGCATTTTTACACTGTCGGTTTTGTAGAGTATTTGGAGCTTTTCGGTGTTTTAATATTTTACAAGATTTCCTTTAGAAGAAAAATAGCTAAATCAGTTGTATCTTCTTTGTATTCAAAGACTCCTGTTTAGTTTAATAACGTGAAATTTAATTTTTATTGAAATTTATTCAATTAACTTAATCCATTTTGGTTCTTGCATGAGATAAATCAAAATAGAACTTCATTAATCTATATGATTCAGGAATATTCTTGAGGATGTGCCTGTAAATGCAAGGAAACTAAGTTACAACAAAGACCATTTCATATGGCAGAAAAATTTTGAAACAAATCTCAATATTTTATGAATTTGTATAGAGTTATGAAATTTGATTACTAGAATCTTGTTTTATTTTGTTTAATTCTTCTTTTGATTCTTTTTTGACATAATTTTCATAAATATAAAACCAAGGATCCATATTTACACTATTCAAATGTTCTTCAATCTCCTTTCCTTTTTTTACTGGTTCATCTGGCATTATTTTCTCTCAATACTGTATACGGGATACGAATGCTTGAATCCAAGTGAAAACTCTTCAATTTTTTTGAATTTGTAATCATTAAAATTTTTAACCATAGTATACAAATCTCCTCCAATTGCTATTCCATTTGTTGTAGCTGCATGATTTATCTTAGAACACATGTTCACTGGTGGGCCAAGCATATCCAGAGATTGTGAATTGTTTGCTCTCATTAAAACCACAGAACCATAATCTACGCTAATACGATAATCGACACAAGGAAGATCACTTCGGTTTAGTGCGCTACAGATATTATCATGATTTTCAATCATTGCTAAACTACATTCAAGACAACTCATAAATCCAAATTTTCGATTTGCTTTTGAAGATTCAGGAAAATAATATAACAAACAATCTCCAATATTTTTTATCACAAAACCACCAAATCTACCCAAAATCTTTGACATTGAATTTAGAAAGATTTGGTAATATGATGAAATTTTTGCAGTACCTAAAGTTGCTGCCATTTTAGTTGAATTTGCCATATCAACCATTCCTACACAATAATTCTGCGTTTGACCCGAAAATGCAACTAAATAGTCCGATGAAGACATGTTGTATTCTGAATTATCTAAATTTTCCTCAATCAATATTTCCCTTCCATTTATTCCCTATTATGTACTAGAAATTAAAGTATGATTTTCATATAATGTGTATTTGTTTACTATTTTGGGAAAAAATAAACAAATTTCAATATTATACACATACTCATAATCTCAGATTTTCATAATTCTGTCCAGGATTATAAAAAATGAATTTGTGCTGTTCATGGATTGGATGTTTTGTTCCATAAAGTCTTCATTTTTATCTCAAATCATTACAAATCTAATTTCGCTATTAAAATCCATTAACAAGTTCAATAATCTTTCATACTTTTCTAGATCTTCTCCATCCAAGTTTGATAACTCGTTTAGTTTCTTTTTTGCAGCCCTAAATTGATTATTTATTTTAATAAAAAATGATTAAATTATAACAAGAAAACAAAACTTCATTGAAGTTTGTAGGTTCAGGCAAGGTAAAAGACATCTATGATCTTGAAGATGGTACTTTTCTCTTCAAGTTCTCTAATCGCGTTTCTGCTTATGATGTAAAATTCAAAGAAGACATACCAAACAAAGGCAAAGTATTATGCAAATTTGCAGAGTTTTGGTTTGAAAGACTTGATGTTCCAAACCACTTTGTAAAAACAAAGTCTGATACTGAAATTATAGTAAAAAAGATGAAGATGCTTCCAATTGAATGTGTGGTTAGAGGTTACTTTTATGGCAGCTTTGCAAATAGATGGAAAAAAGGAGAAATAAAAATTCCTGATGGAACAGATGCAACTCTAGCTGCAAAACTCCCAAACCCCGTCTTTGATCCTACAACAAAATCTGAACATGACATTCCAATTAACAAACAAAAAGCAATTGCGATGAACCTTGTAACTGAAGAACAATACTTGTGGTTAGAAAAGACCTCGATTCAAATCTATAACAAAATGTCTGAGATTGCAGACAAAGCAGGATTTATTCTAGCTGATTTGAAACTTGAGTTTGGACTTTTAGATGGCAAAATTACTTTGGGTGACTCTATTGGACCTGATGAATATCGCCTTTGGCCAAAAGAGTCCTATAAAGTTGGCAAGACTCAGGAATCTTATGACAAACAAATTCTGCGTGATTGGTTAACTGAAAATGGCTACCAAAAACAATTTGATGATTCTCGTAATGAGGGAAAAGAACCAATCCCGCCTCTAATCCCTCAAGAAATAATTGAAAAGATGACAATGCGTTACGTTACAGCATATGAAAAAACAACTGGCAGGATGCTCTAACTCTATCTTGATTACCCTACCACAAAATCAAGCATAATCTAGAGTTTCAACTCGAATTTTATTTTTGATGTCTGTGTAATCCGTCCCTTTATTACTCATATTCTAACAAAACCTCTCAGAATTTGGCGTTTTGTTCCAAATTCTAATTGACATGATAATGCTATTACTAAAATAAGCTCCCACTTGGTTTTTTGATATTATAATGATGTTGATGATATCAATACTAGTTTGTTGATAATGATACAAAAAACATAGGAACCTCTACAATAATTATGATAGTAGTTTAAAACAAGTAATATCAAAATTATCGACATTAAAAAAAATTGATCTATTTGGCCAAAAAACATGATACTGTCAACTTTTAGCTTGTATCAGAATAATCAATTGGCATGTCAACACTGTTAGAAAAGCCTGTAATAGTAAGTCGTACCGTTACGACAAATATTGAACAAGCTCGTGCTATGGATGATCCTGCGCGAATAAAGATAGTTCAGTTGCTGTACAAAAAATTGTTAACTGCTGCACAAATTTGTCATCATCTGAAAAAATCTGGACACGTAAAAGCATTGACCACTGTTAGGCACCACTTGGACATACTAAAAGAGGCAGGTCTAATTGAGATTGCTAAAATTGAAGAGACACGAGGAGCCATCACAAAATACTACAGTACCTCAACTAAGTTACTTGGATATAATGTCCCAGAAGATTTTGATACAAAATATTCTTCTGTAATAAAAAACACCTCAAAAAAACTCGAAGACGTTCTAGATACCCTTGCCCCAAAGGCAACTCTGAAATCAAAGCAAAGATTGGATCCGTCATACTCGCAGTATATCCTAATGGAGATAGTCAACAGAGCCATGACTAGACTACTGGAGAAACCAAAAGCGAAAAATTCTGGCAAAAATAGCGGTTTGCGGGCAAAAAAATTGCGCACCTGACAGTTTGATGCAATGCTAAAATATCACATAGAGTGATTGTACGGTGTGGTTAGGGTATTCTATACTCAAAAAACCGAACAATTACTAAAAAAAATGGAGTTGCCCCAATGGAGGGAGATTGTCCAGCAAAGGCTAGAGCAGAAACATCAGGACCTTTCATACAACTGGAAGACCTGTGCTATAGGCGAGCGGATACGTCGTGAGGGCAAAGACTTGACAAAGATAAAGGATCTGAGCCCTGAGGCAATAAGACTTGGCTATGAATTCTCAGTTGCTATGCAAAATCGAGACAATCAGACAGCAATTGACATTCTTGAAAAAATAGAAAGTCTTGACACTATTTGGAGAAATGAAATTTAAATTATCTAAATTATAGAAAAATATGATGGAGCAAAAGGCAATTGAACTTTTTGGCGCCAAAAACTTGGTTTTTATTGCAACTGTGATGAAGGATGGCTCCCCACAACTATCTCCCGTGTGGGCAAATTATGAAGATGAACACATTTTGATAAACACTGCAGAAGGACGAATAAAACACAAAAATGTTCTTCGTGATCCTCGTGTTGCAGTATCTGTAGTTTCTAAGGAGAATCCATTAGATATGACAACAATTAGAGGTAAAGTAGAAGAAATTACTCCTGACTATGAATACAAACATGCTGATAAACTAACAAAGCAGTACATGAACCGTGATCATTATCCTTTCAAAAGACAAGATGAAAAGAGAATTATTCTCAAAATTAAACCTGAACATGTCTTTATTCTTCCTGAATTAAAGATGAATGAATGATAGAATTTTATAATATTTCTAAATTCGAATTTAGAAATATTATATTTTGATATCTAAAATTTTCCATTTCCTTGATGCTATTATCTCTCTTGTTTACTTATCTATTCGATTATTGTTATTCATAATTTCATGTGTAAAGATCACTTTAAATTCAATTTATTCGAGATTTGTACTAATGACTAGAAAACTCCTTTTAGGACTACTTTGATGGCAGTTTTGACCCTAGCAGTTACAGTTCCTGCAGTGGCCGATGCGATAACAGGCATCAACAAAATTCAAACCAAAGTGGTTGGTGATGAAATCAAAAAACTAAGATTTCAACTAGATGATAATGTACCAAAACATCCGTTTGGAGGTTATGCATTATTTACTGATGGCGGTCATGTCATAGCATTCACTTCACATGAAGGATTCTTTGACAGTCCTGCACAACAGGCACCAACATCTGATCAAGTGGCTAACCAGGTAGGCGCAATTGCAGCTATATGCAATGTTACAGATGTCGCTTGTGGAAATGAATGGCATGCTCATTTAGTTCATCCTGTAGAAAGTGATCTTTGTGACTTCATGGCAATTGGCGAACTTACATACGATCAACCCACTGAGAGGCTAATTATTGCCGGAAAGAACCTTATTGGTACAGGTATTGATATTGGGACTGAAGGATTTGTTGGAGCACTAAATGGCAACCTACAAGATTTCACTGTGGGACAACCCGGTGGTTCTGCGGCATTTGACCTTGATCCTGTTGACGCAAATGGAAATACTATAACTGATCCTGCAGACTTTGCAGCAGTTTGTATCGTTCCAACCGCTTAAAAAAACGTCCTTTTTTTCTTTTTTTATCATAATTTAAGGGGGTTTAGCTTTTACACACAACAATAAAACTTGATACATGTTTAGCTGGGAGACCTTGGCGATTTGACAGTTGGATTTCATAATTAGGCACAAGTGTTCAACCCCCCCTCAAAATAGGTAATTTTGAAAAAACGATATCATGCCTAAATGAGTTAAATTTCGAGGGGGGTTTAACCCCTAGGCACAATTTTTAGAAATTCAATTTTTTCTCTCTTTTTTCGAGGAAAACTCCGATGACTTGACAGGTTATAATTCATCAATATTTTAGAATGTCTTCATAAGAAAACGTGAAGTTTTTTCATGCATTTCTGAAACCCTATCAATTGCATCAAATACTGTCTGCTGATTGATGTTTGTTTTATCATCTAATACGACAAAAACTCCTACCTTTTGCTTTCCATCCTCTACAATCATCTTGTTGATTGCCTGAATGGAATAACAAAAATCTCCCACTTTTTTTTCAAATCTGGCTTTTTCATCATCATTAAATCCCAAATATCTTGCAATTTGATTATTCTTCATTATTACCTTGGCTCCAATTACTATTACTCCTGGTTGTGCTTTTGGCTCAAAAATTTCTACAGGAATTCCAAATTCGCCTGCATGCTTTACCAAAACATGGAAACTGTTTTCGCCACTCTTTATTTCCTCAAATGAAAGACTTTCGTGAATCAACCATCTTTCTATATTGTCTCTGAGTTTTGAATTGCTCATGAAAAATTATTTTTTCTGCTGTTATATGTTTCTAAATTATTGGTTGTTTTACATTGTTAATTTTCTACATTTCAAATTTCGAAATTTGAAATATTATAAATCAACGCCTAGTTTACTATGAATTTTCTTACCTTTGTTTAGACATTAACGTTAAACCCTTGATCAATTCCTGGAATTTGAAATGCTAGTAGTAGATTCAAGAGTATTCCTATTATTGCCAAAACAATACCAAGAAAAAGACAATTTTTCGCTTTTTTTGGATCATCGTTTCTTAAAACAAAATATGCAATAACTCCACCTATTAATCCTAAAAATATCGGCAAAAGAAACCAGAGGTTACTTCTTGGTTTTTCAGGATACATGTTTTTTCTTCTCTGATTTATCAATAAATTTCATTCATTTTACAACTGATTTTTTCTGCAATTGAGTAATTTCAATTTCAACTGTCTCTAAAGGATCTTCTACTTGATTTCGTCTAATTGAAAACATTTTTGGTTTTTCAAAGTCATCTGTACAATCTGGACATGCATATACTAAGACTCTGTGCTCATTTGGGGCTTTGGGATTTGATAATCTTGGATAATATACAAGTCTTGCACCACAATCAACACAATACCTATTGGCCCTTCTAGTTCTGACCAATGTATACCTCCTGCATTATTACTGATATGCGATCATCTATTAGATCTATCTAGTCTAATAGTCTAAACAAAATTGTTGTTACCGATCAATATTTCAATATTCGAGTTTAGAAATATTTTGATTTGATGATCCTCCTGATTTTCAGTAATGGAAAAAGATATTTCAAATTTCGAATTTAGAAATAAGAAGCGCCGCCCATCAGACTTGAACTGACGACCGTCCGATTAACAGTCGGATGCTCTACCACGCTGAGCTAGGGCGGCAACAGATTTGTACCTAGGTAAAAGTGATTTAATCCTTGCGACTATCTATTTTAAAGTAAATGTAAAATACTGTCAGTTAAATTTTGCAAAAAATTCTTTGATTTCTTTTGAATAACTCTCGACTAACTCGATTATTTCCATGTGTTCATCAGCTGTTGGCTCTCGTTTGTGAACTATTTGAAAAGCACTGAGTGCTGAACCAACCATTTCTCCTACAAAAAACCCGCACAAGAAATCTCCAACATTTTCACATTCCCATAACTGGCCTACTCTTGGAGATGCGCCTGCTTTTTTGTATAATTCAAGAGTTTGGGTAATGAGTTCTTTTGTTTGATTTGTAAATTCAGGATCTAGAGTCATTAGTTTTTCTCAAAATCAAAAAGGTTCTATTTTTCAATACCTTTTTTCTTCTCGTATACATAAATTCCATCCAAGAAGACTCTATGATCTTTATTTTTAACTTTGGTGTGTAATTCTATGTTTGCAGCTGTCTGAGTAATGTCTGTCCAGACCTCTCCAGTTAAAATCACATCTTCTCCTTTTGGAATTACCTTGGTGTTTCCTACTATTGTAGTTGTTCTTGGTGCTCTTTCACCTTGAAAGTTTTCAATTTTTACTGTCTTTCCTTCAACTTTAACTGTAATTGGAAAGTGTGCAAAAACTACTTTCATTTTAATTGTGTATCCGTTAACTAGGCCTTCACATATGTTCCTAATAATTGATCTTGCAGTATGTAAGATAGAGTAATCTCTTTTTCTTTTTCCTTGTGCTTTAAGGTGTACTTTGTCATCTTTGATCTTCAAATTGACAGGAATACTTCTAAAACTTTTGTATGTTTTGCCTAATGGTCCTTGAAATTGCAACATGTGTTTTTTTTGAGTGATTGTGACTCCTTCTGGAATCTCGACAACATCTTCCAATTTTTCTAATTGCTCAGTAGACATATCCTATCAAAAATCCTCCTAATCCTTTGTTAACTGCCTCATGATGTGACATCACACCTTGATTCGTTGTAACTACTAACATTCCTCTGTTGTATGCTGGTAAATACTGCTGTTCCCAGTTATTATACTGGTCGCTTTTTACCTTGAATCGTGGTGAAATTGCACCACACTTTGTGATTTTGGCTAGCAGTTTAATTTTGAATTTTCCACCTCTTTTATCATCTATATGCTCAAATTCTCCAATATATCCATCTTTTTGCAAAGTCTTTAAAACTTCAATTCCAAGTTTTGAAGTTGGAAGAATAACACAATCTCCTTTTCTTCTAGATTCATTATTGTATAATGTGTTAAATAAATTTGCTAAAACATTTGTTGCTGGCATTATTCTCACCTATTCTTCCTAAATCCCAAAGATGTTGCTACTTCTCTGAAACATCTTCTACAAATCATCAAGTCGTATTTTTGAATAACAGCAGTATAGTCCCCACATCTCTTACACCATCTTGAACCTCTTCCAAAGTCATGCTTTTTTCTTCCTGTAAATTTGTATGATCTGTCTTTTGCCATTATACTACTGTCACTCCAAATTTTTTTGTTAGATAATCCTTTGCTTCTTGATTTTTGATAATGTGTTTTTTTCCAATACTTGCTTTGTGTTTACTTCTCTTTCTAATACCATACCCTGGTCTAGTTAATGTCACTGAAATTCCAAGACCTAAAATTCCAATTTGTGGATCATATTTTACACCTGGAATATCAATGTGTTCTCTAATTCCAAAAGAGTAATTTCCAAAATCATCAAAAGCTCTACCGTTTACTTGATTGCCTTTTGCTTCAAACAATCTTTTGAGTAATGCTTTGGCATCTTCTCCTCTAACTGTTACAGCTACTCCTATTGGTTCTCCTTTTCGTACTCCCCAATCTCTTTGTGTTTCTTTTGCATCTCTTGCACATGATTTTTTACCTGAAATTTGATCTAGTGCTTTTTTTGCAATTTCTATTGCATCACCTGATCTTCCTACTCCCATATTTAGAACAACTTTCTCTAATGAGATTTTCTTCATTGGGGATTCTGTTACTTGGGACATATGATCACTTTATCTGAATTGCTGGCTCCTCTTTTCCAATTGCCATGATAATATCATCTGGAATTTCAATTTTCCTTTCTCCTAAAACTAGTACTGCTCGCTTTGGCAGAATGAAGGTTCCTTCTTCAATTGATTCTACTTTTCCTATTTGTCCTGCATTAATTCCTCTTGTTACCAAGGTCTGAACACCTGCTTCTAGTTTGATTACTTCGAGAATCTTTTGGTCTGGAATTTGAATCAAGCAGGTATCTCCGACACTTACTTGGGTGTCTGATATTATTGAGCGTCCATCATGAAATCCTATCTGCATTCTTCCTTTGCTGATAGTCGATTTGCTGGTAACTCTAACGAGTTTTTTGTTTTTTTCTGATTCGTTAATTTTTAGTGGTCTTAGTAATTTTCCTTCCATTGGGACTAGTCTGTATACCTCAGGCACATTTTCTAACTCAATTACATCCATCAATCCAATTGAATGATGAAGAGATTTTCTAACAATTCCGTCAATCTTTACCTTTCCTGAATAAATTGATGCTTTTGCCTCCCTAAGACTAGTCACAATTTTTAACATATCTCTAAGAAATACTGCTGTTGGAATAGAATATGCTTTTTTATGTGGTCCTGGTTTTACAGTAATTACAAATCTCTTATCCTTTCTAGAGATTCCCCAAAACTGTGGGGCCATTTGTCTTTTTAGTTTTTTACTACCTGAAATACTGACCATTAATTCTCATCTTCCTTTCTTTCACTTTTTTCTACTTTTGTTTCTTTGGTTGTCTCTGGAGTTTCTTGTGGTTGAATCCTTTTTCTCTCTAGCTTTTTGATTCGCCATTTATCATCTGTGTTTAAACCAGTAACTAAAAGATTTGATGTGTGTATGTATACATCAAATTTATCTCCTTTAGTTTTTTCTTTTTTTATTCCTTCAATAGCTACACTATTTTTTGCAGTTGAAATTTCAGATATTTTTCCATCTACACCTTTGAATTCTCCTCTGACAATTTTTACACTGTCTCCTTCAACAACTCTGACACTTTTCCTTGAATATTTTTTTCTTAATTCATTTGATAGAGGACTTGTTAATTGCTTACTTTTCACATTAAATGTTGCACGGTAAATTAAATTATTTCTCATTTTTGTTGGTTTCATTTTATACCACCATTGATGCCAAGTTAGCTACTCTTGGCCATTTCTCCGAAGCTTCTGCTGCCACTGGTCCTTTGATGTCTGTTCCTTTAACTTCTCCTTCTGGAGTGATCAAAACAGCTGCATTATCCTCAAAGGACACTCTTACACCGTTTAATCTACGAACTGGATATTTTTGTCTGATTATTACTGCACCATAAACTTGCTTTCTTAATTCTGCCGGTCCTTTCTTTACTACAACATTACAAAAGTCACCAACTGCTGCTGCAGGAAGTCTAGATACTCTAGTTTTATGTTTTTGAACCATTACAATTTCTAAAATTTTTGCACCAGTATTATCAGCGCAAACAATGTTTGCTCCTATAGGTATTGATCTTGTAACATATGGGCGAAATTCAGCTACTCCCTTTCCAGCTTGCTTTGCCATTAAGCTCTAACCTCCACAACTACATATGAGATTGACTTTGAGATTGGTCTGCATTCAGCAGTCAATACGTGATCGCCTGACTCTACATCTATGCATTCAGGTACGTGAGCATGAATTGTATTCTTACTACGTGCATATCTCTTGAATTTACTAAAGTAAACGGGTGATTCTTTTTGTAATGTGATTGTTTGTTTAGCTTTACTGCTTGTTACTTTTCCATCAAATAGTTTTCCTCTAACTGACAAATTTCCGTGAAATGGACAATGCTTATCAGTACATTCTCTTGTAGGTTCCTTTACTTTTAATCCGATATTTTTGTTCATGTTTTTACTCCTAATCTATCAAAAGATCTTTTTGCAATTTTTAAACCATTTACAATAATGTCTTTGTTGTCAATTGAAAATTTCCAATTGTTTTGTGATTTTGCAATTGATTTAGTTCCTTTTTCAGTGTTGATTGTAATCATTGATTTTGTTTCATCAATAATTCTTCCATTTAATCCTATGATTTGTGAATTCGTTGATTCAACAATTTCTGCATGTAATCCAATTAATTCGTGATTTAGGATGTTTTGTGTTGTAATCATTTCTTTTTCAGCTCGTTTAATCTTGTAAGCATTCGTGCAATATCGTGTCTTAATGGTTTTAGTTTTCCACTTTCTTTTCTTAATGTTCCTTTTGAACCATCTACTTTGAGTTTTCCAAGTTCACTACGTGATTCTTGAATTTTACTTTTAAGATCTTTTTCGTTTAACTCTCTAATTGTTTTCATGCTTATTCGAGTCACTTCAATTTAGCCTCTTCTTCTTCTAGTGTTTCTAATTCTTTCATCTTCTCTTCCTCTATTGCGATTTGTTCAGATTCTGTTCTTGCTTTTCTTTCAGCTTCTGTTTCATCTCTCATTTTTCCTGTTTTTTCATCTCTTACTTGCTGTGCTTTTTTTGGTTTTTCTTTCTTTAGTTCAAATTCTGGAATGTATTTTTCTTTTCTAGCTATTCTTATTCTAATTCCTATTAATCCCATTGGGGTTTTTACATGAGCAATGTCCTCATCAACAATTATTTCTGCATGATGTCCAGCTCTTGGTAATATTCCTGCAGTGTGTTTTTCAAAAGCTGAACGGTCACCGCGAAGTTTACCTGAAATTGTAATTTGTACTCCCATTGCACCATTTTCCATAATTTGTTTTAGTGTCCACATTGTTGCTCTTCTAAATGCTGTTCCACGCTCAATATGTGATGCCATTCTGTTACACATCACACTTGGTGATAGTTCTGGTTTTTCAATTTCGACAACTGAAATTTGTGGGTTCTTTAATCCGAAATCTACTGCAAGTTTATCTGTTAACTCTCTAATTCCTGAACCTTTTCTTCCAATTACAATTCCGGGTCTTGTTACATGTAATGCAACTCTTGTTCCTGTTGGTGTTTTTGAAATTTCAGCATGTGAAAAACCTGCCTCTTTGATAGCTGCTCTAAGATAATCTTTGAGTAGCATCATGTTGTAGTTATCTTTGATTACATTTTTGACTGATGACATTTTAAATCTCCTGAGCCACCAACTCTACATGTGTTAATACATTGTTCTTTGGAGTTGCTCTTCCCATTGCTCTTGGAATGAATCTTTTTACAAGAACTCCTTTGTGAACAGTTGCATTTACAATTTTTAATCTATCTAAATCCATTCCTTTGTATTCTGCATTTGATTCTAAATTATCTAATACCTTGATGAATTCATTTGCTGTCTTTTGAGGATAACGTCCAGACATCATACCTGGATCTGATCTATGGCCCACTTGATTGTTATACCTTCTAAATGCAACTGCTCTTTCTTTGTTAATTATTGCCTGAAGATAATCTCTTGCTTTTTCAATTGTTAGTCCTTTAATTGCAACAGCTACTTCCCGAGCGTGTTTATGTGAAATGTCTTTTTCTCTTAACGAAGAGCGGACATGCTTTGTTGTGTCATAATTTTGAAATGCGTATCCGAATCTTCCCATAATGATCACTTTAGTGGTACATAGAGACTGGATCTTGATGCTCCTACACCTGGTGCACCGTGTGAGACTCTTCTATTAGTTATTACATATTCTCCCAAATAATGTCCAATCATTTCAGTTTTGATGTGGACTGGAACAAACTCCTTTCCTGAGAAAACGTTTACTGGAACACCTACCATATATGGCAGAATAATTAAATCTCTGCAATGAGTTTTGATTGGATTCTTTAGTTTACCTGCTTTGGCTGCTTTGATTTCTTCAATTAGTTTTCTTTTGCCATCAGTAATTCCTCTAGTAAGTGAACGTCTTTGTCTTGAGTTAAACAACTGGAATAATTTTTCCAGTGACATACTTTCTAATTCTGCCTGTGGGATTCCTCTGTATGAAAATTCTTTAACCATCTTGCATCTCCTCTGTTAGTGTTGTTAAAGTTTTACAGTCCATATTATAGCATTCCTATCTTTGTAGCTAAATCTCGCGCCTTTTCTGTTGATTCAAACTGTACGAAAGCTTTCTTTCCGTAAATTGTTCTTGCAGTGTTTACATTAGTTGCTTTTTGATTATAAAGTGCGTTTATAGCTTCAGCGATTTGTGGTTTACTAGCTGTTTTCTCCACAATAAAACAAATTTTACTTTCATTTTCTACCATCGCAAACGTTTTTTCGGTAATGTATGGTTTCAAAATAATTTTTGTTGCTTGATCTACATTCATTGTACTTTCACCATTACCTCAAGATGTGTTGATTTTATTTTTGCAATTTCTTCTAAGGCTGCCTTTGAATAAACGGTTAATCTAATTGGATCTGAACCTGGAGCCAAATCTAATACACTTAGGTCCTTTACAGATCTTACTTCGACTCCTGGTAGTGCACCACAAGCTTTACTGATATTTGAAGCATACTTGGTAACAAACAATACGCTTTTTCCAACTTTTTTACTTCTGCCTCTTAGTGAAGATTTTCCTGTTCGTGGTTTTCTTGTTTCTAGTCGTTTAACATCACTCATTAATTTCAATGAGTCTAAAACTTTGGAAAACTCTGTGGCTTTTGAGATTGATTCAATGTCATTTGACACCACAATTGGAAATGATTCTATATCATCAACTTTGTGACCTCTTGATTGAACTAATTTCTTTGATGCAGTAGCTGCAATGGCAGAACATAAGGCTAGTTTACTTTCTTTTTTGTTTATTTTTTTGTAAATTACTTTATCCACTATTGGGGGATGTGCTTGCCTTCCTCCTCTTACCGATGCTACACCTCCAGCTTGGCCTTGTCTTCCTCCACCTCCACCTCTCATCTTGGCAATACGTGCCTGATGTTGACCTGTTGGAGGATCATTTGATCTTGCAACTACATCCATACCTGCAGTTGGATGCCTTCCTTGTGGTTGGAACTTATGAGAATTTAAATTTGTGAATGCCTTGTGGATTAATTCTTTTCTAAATGGCGTTGAGAAAATCAATGGCAATTCAACTTCGCCTTCTTTGGCACCACTAATTGAAAATGATGTTGTCTTCATTATACTACAACCTCTAAAATGTTTGGTTTTGAAATTTTAGCTGGTACATTTCTAATTTGACTTCTTAGTTTTATCAATCTTCTATATGTTCCAGGAACTGAACCTTTTAGAATAACAAAGTCTCCTTTAACTAAACCAAAATGCTTGTAGCCTCCCTCTGGGTTGATTTTTAGTTCATTTTCTTCTGTGTTTCCTATCATCATTATTCTTTTGTCATATTCAATTCTTTGATGAAATCCCATCTGTCCTGCTCTTGGAACAGTATACATTACATATTGAGGAGAAATTGGACCTAGCGAACCTAATTCTCTTACTGTCTTTCTGGATTTATGCTGCTTTCTTTTTGCACCCATTCTTTGAATTACTCCTTGCCATCCTTTTCCTTTTGTGATTGCAGCAACATCAACACTTGCGCCTGTTTCAAAAATTTGATCAATTTTGATTTCTTTTCCTAATAATTCTTTAACATGAGTAAATTGTTTTTGAATGTCTCCTCCGCTAACTGATGCTTCAAATATGTATGGTTTTTTTTGTTCAAGCCCTGCAGCACTTGGAGATACTGCAACAATAGCATAAATCTCTTTAATACTCTTCAATTTTTTTTCTGCATTTTCTATTGCTCCCTCTTTATTTTTCAATGAAATTTCTTTTGTTATGTTTTTTGGAAGTTCATCTGCATACACGTCAAATTCTGCATGCAGTCCATTATGATCTTTTGAATAACCTCTGACTCCTAAAACTAAAACCGGAGGAGTAACTAAAACTGTTCCAAGACTAACTAGTTGTTTTCCTGCATTAGGCGTCTTGTCACGATCATCTATAGATACAATTTGGACACAACCTGCTTTGAAACCGCAATGAGCTAAAATCTTTGGTTCTTCTGAATCAATTTTTGGCCATGCCCTTATTCGTGCCTCCATACTCTTTGCACGACCTCGTGGATAGTAGGCCAAGCTTCCTCTACGTGGTTGACTGTGTTTTCTATGTCCCATGGATAAAACGAAATCATCGAGAACCGTCTAATAAACCATGTGAGTTGTTGTTAACCTAAAAATTTTACTTGGTTAACCATATTGTTTTGAAATTTAGATCATGGCTCAAACAAACTCGAAGTAATATTCCATATCGTGATACCACCAATTATGATTCCTATTACTCCTAATCCTATTGCTAAGATCAAAAAATTTTTCTTTTCAGCCATTTTAGTTACTCTGACCTAAAGTATATGCATTAATTATTGATAATGTACCCATTAGTGCCTCCTCTAAGCGAACAGTTTCAGTTGCTTGGTTTGGAAAAAAGTTTAATGTTTTTGCATTTTGAACATTTTTCATTTTACCGCCCAGAATTTCGTGAACTCCTTTTGCAGGAGAACCAAAAACTACCAAAGTTGGCAGGTTTGATTTTAGATATTTTGCTAATTGCTCTTTTGTTGCAGTTTTTCCTTTTCTCGATGTGATTATAGTATTTCCTTTCCACTCATCCATTAATGAAAAAAGATTTGCTCTCTCTTTTACTGAATATCCCCAATAAAGGGATGATTCATCTTTTTGAATTTCTTTTACTGTAAAATCTGGATAATCTGTTTTGAATTGAACCGTGATTCGTTTTCCCATATTCTCTTTGCCAAAATATGGAACAAGTTGATTTATTCCAACATCGACAAATCTTTTACCTTTCATACTAACAACAATTCCTTCTCTAATGTCACCTTTGATGATTTTTTTTGGATTGGCAGGAGTTATGTGGCTCGGAATTTTCAATGGTTGTAAGACTCCTGCAAATTTCAATTCGTTCATTTTTGGGAACAATCTTTTTCGTAGAAATTGTGGGGTCTCCAAATATTTTAGAATGGTTACAAGAAGATTCCCATCTTCTTTGTTGTTTCCTTCATGGTATACATAAATTGTATCTATTCTAAATATTGCACAGGCTCTTGCTAGAACTGAAATCTTTCTTGTTTTATCTATTTTGGTAGACTCATCAGATAATGAAGATTCTGGAATGGCGACAGACAGTTTCAATGAATTATTCACACAAATATTTTATAGCAATTAGTTCTTGTCGTGTGGATATTTTTCTATTGCAGTTTTTGCATAGTTTGCAACTTGTTCATCGGATACCAATGAAAATAAACCAGTGTCTGATTTTATTTGTGCCATTCTAATATGACTTGTTCCTTCCTTATCTTCACTTCCCAAATAAATTCCGCCAGCTGCTAATGCAGAGGCATCATCAAGTGAAAGATCTGATGAATATGTCTTTTCTAAAAAGTCTGTTACTTGATCAGAACCTGAACCAATTGCAATTGCATCATAAGAAATGTAAGTTCCACTAGGATCTGTTAGAAATAACTGCGGTTTACCGTTAACTACTCCTCCAAGGATTAATGCAACACCAAATGGTCTTACTCCTGCATATTGTGTAAATTGTTGACATTGATCAGCTAAATGCTTTGCAATTGTCTCAACTTCAACTAGTTCATCATAAATCATTTTGTTACTTTGTGAAAAGAATCTTGCGTTATCCACTTGACTTCTTGCATCAGGAATGTACCCTGCTGCTGCAACTCCTACATGATCATCAATTTGGAAAATCTTTTGTGCAGTCTCAGAAATTTGCAGTTTTCTTGGTTTCTCCTCCACTGCAATGACTATTCCTTCTTTGCACTTTACTCCAACTGCAATAGTGCCTCGTCTTACAGTCTCTATTGCATATTCTACCTGATACAGTCTGCCATCGGGGGAAAATACTGTAATTGCTCTATCGTAACCTTGTTGTGCAGGAAGCATTTGATTCCAATGCTTTGAAAGTTTAATTTAAACTCTGCCCATAATCAGAAAATTCATCTTAATTGATCGGAGGCTAACGGTCACTCCTTTTTTCATTTTTGTCAAGCTTAATTTGTATGATTTGCATTTTATTTTTTATGAAATTTGAAATTGAATTTTCTGGGCATGAAAATATCCGGTCATTTCATCAAAAAACAATAGAAATTACAAAAGAATCTCATTTGACTCCTCAGGGAGATTGCATCATTGGTGTAAATGCCACCTCCAGTTGTGCAGATTTACCATCAGAATTTAAAGAAAAACTGAGAGATCCTAACTCCAAAGTGTCTTTTTTAATCAAAGTAGGAGAACATAAATTTCTTGTAAAGGGACAAGGACATGAAAATCTTACTTTAACACACACAGAAGATATTGTAATTAGAAAAAGCGACTTTGTTTGCCCAAGAACATTGTCAGTGAAATGTGACAAAGCCTCTGATCTTTTACCTAGAGAAATGGTATCTTTATTACAAAATCCAAACACAAAAGGAACTTTTGTTATCACCATTGAATAAAACTGTGACAATTTTATATGGAAAAGATTAATTTTTTTTATGGGTTTAAAGACCAATGTCTTTATTTTAATTCCATTGGGTGCTTTTGCTGCCTTGATTTTGGGATTAGGGATGTACATGACAATATGTAAAAACTCTATTGTGGGCATAGATTGCTAGTTCTATATGAAATTGTTTTGTATTATTATCCATATTAGTAAAATCTGATTTAGCAAGAATTTCTTATGTAATCAGATTTTAGTCTTTATGTGCAAAAACCTACAATAGAATTATCTCTTGCAAAAAAACCAACAGATGCTGAGATAAAGAAATTAAAAGAGTATTTCAAAGAAATGCCCCTTAGTGAAATTTTAACAGGTCTGAAATTTGCAAAAAATAGATGGTCTGCCAAAGATGCTGGAACTCTAAAGGTTGGAAGAAAAAGTATAATTCAAAAAGAAGTTCATTCGGTAACTACAGAGCAAGCTCAATGGAGACTCAAAAACTGGAAAATGATGATTGCAAATTATCGAAGAAGAGGATACAGTTACCCTACTATCTCTAGAATCAAAAAAATCCTAATTCAAAAAAGCAAAAAAAAATCTAGATGAATTTTGCTTATATGAAAATATCTGTTGTTTTCTTTTGAACAATTTCTTGTTTTAGATTGTCTGGAATGTCTGGGATGGATTGTTTTGTTTGTCCTGCAATTACAGAATGTGCCTCCTCTAAGATTGCTAAAGTGTCCGAGTTTTCATGGCTTCCAACATTCATCATGTCCTCTCCATTAATGGATGAACCAGACATCACATCTCCTAACAATTGTGATAAATCTTGCATTGAAGCATTAGCTTCAGGCATTATTCCACTTAGTGATGGACTTAGACCTTTAATGATTGACATAGCAGGACTGAGAGTAACTACTACATCTCCAAGTTCTGAAACTGTGTTTAATCTGAGATGAATCTGCTCCATTGACAGTTTTGCTCCACTTACCATGTTTTTCATTTTCCTTATTTGGACAAGTTCAGATGCATATGCCTGAGCATAGACATTATTATGTGATCTTTGTGCTTTGATAATTTTCTCAAAAATTCCATCATGTTTTTTTTGTAATTTTTCAGTAATGTTTTCAAGTTTAGAAATTTGAAATTGTAACTTTTTTTGTGCAATATCTATTTTATTTTTTAGAGGTACGTCTGGCTTTACTTTTCCCATTACTTTTTGAGAAATGCTTTCTCTTTCAGTCTTGTTCCAAGAGTTACTTATCAAACCTTAATTTCCTCAACCTCGCTCTAAAATTTTGTTTTAAATGGATTTGTCACCAACATGGCTGTAACCACAGTGACATGACACTTCAGTTACACTATCCAAAGGTAAATGTGAATATTTGAAAACCTGGACTATTGACTTTAATTTCTAATATGTGGGTAGATGAATCTTTACTGTTTATAATATTGTATAGGCCTGGCTCTGTAACTGTAATCTTGTTTTCTGATATGATGTCTTTTCCAGTATATTTAGAGGGAAGTGGTTTTTCATCAAGAAAGATTTCCAAGTCCGCATAATTTGCAGTTACAATATTTACTTCTTTTGCATGATATTGCAGTTTTATATGGCCTGTACTTGATACCAACTCCATACTGTCTTCCAGATTTTTCCATTCTCCTACAGGATAGAATTTGTGTAGCTCTATTCTTTGAGGCTCCGAATATGTAGTAATCTTATTCTGGTTGAATCCTTCTTCACTTCCTAACTGATTTCTGTTTTGAGCAAATTTGTATCCAAAGTATAATTCCGGAGTTCTAAAACTTGTGTGCACAAACTCTTCTAACTCTACTAGAGTTTCAGCAGATGCAATTTGTAATCCTAATGATATTGATCTTTCTTCTAACAACTTCTGAATTATCTTTTCAGTTTCTTGATATGCTCCCTCTCCAATATGATCATATCTGATATATCCTTCATGGTCTGCAATGTATTTTCTTGGCCAGTATCTATTTTCAAAAGCCTTCCATGTCTCCATATCATTGTCCATTACTACAGGATATGAAATTCCATGTTTGTCAATTGCCATTTGAACATTTTTTGGATCTTTTTCAAATTCAAATTCTGGAGAATGAATTCCAATAACTATCAATCCTTCATCTGAGTACTTTTCATTCCATGCTGTGATGTATGGTAATGTTCTCACACAGTTTATGCAACTATATGTCCAAATATCGTACAAGACTACTTTGTCTTTGATTTGTTCTGAAAGTTCTTCAGGTGTTGTATTTAGATAATGGGCAATCCCTACCAAGTTTGGTGCCATCTTAAAATTTGATTTATTAATTTTTCCACCCGAGTCTTCAGTTATTGTATTGGTTTCAACTTCTGAATCATATGTAGATAAAATTACACTTGTTGCTCCTACTGCTATTGCAATAATTATGCCAAATATTATGGCTGTTTTTATTTCTGATCTCATTTTTTCATCCTAAAAATAACAATTCATTAAGTAGTGGAAAATTTGCAATATATGCAAGTTGGTTTGTAAATACTAGAACTCCCAAAATTACAATAAACCCTCCCAAGATAAGGTTATAATATTTTAGATGTCTGCTCATCGCCTTGATGATTTTATTTGCTCTTGAATAGAAGATTCCAATCAAAATAAATGGAATTCCCAATCCTAATGAATACACCAAAAGAAGATTAAATGCAACAGATGGTGTAGTGGCTGCTAATGTCAGAATTGTCCCAAGTATTGGTCCAACACATGGTGTCCATCCTGCAGCAAAAGCTAAACCAAAAACAAATGACATTGGATAGCTTGCATTTGATCTTTTTGGAAAGAATTTCTTTTCTACATTTAGTTTAGTAATTTTACTTGAAAGTAGCAAAAAGATTCCAAACCCTACTATAATTACTCCTCCGATTTGGTTTAATCCTTCTACTATTCCAGCAGAACTTGATAGAACACTGTTTATGATAACTCCTAATATTGAAAAAACTACAGAAAATCCTAATACAAAAAATACTGAATTTAAAATAATATTTGTTCTATTAATTGTAACTGTTTTTGATCCTGCACTTTGATTTAGATCACTAAGTGTTGTTCCTGAGATATATGCCAAAAATGCTGGAATCATAGGTAAAATACAAGGTGCTAAAAAGGAACTCAACCCTGCCAGCGCAGCAACTGCAAAAGTAATCTCTGCCACAGTAGTAATGTGTAAATTTTACTTTAAAGGGTTCTTCCAAATTTTGTCTAATGACTAGACATTTCGTTTTTATCTTGGCTAGAACTCTTAATTTTATGAACAAACGATTTGTTATTGTGGGCGTGGCCTTAGGCATAGTACTTACAATTGCCGTAATCTTAGGTTCACCTGCTGGTCCTTTTGGTCTTGATTCATACAGATAATTTTTCTAGCAAGATGCGATAGATTAACTGATCTGGATTGTAAAAACTTGATTTGATTAAAAATGGAAACGTTTTGCTGCTTTCTCAAAAATTATCAAGGCAGATTCAATGTCTTTTTTGGTCAGCCAAGCCGTAATCGTTATTCGCAGCCTAGCTTTGTTCTTTGGAACAGTAGGATATCTTATTGGCTGAGCATAAACTCCATTATCAAAAATATACTTTCCAAACTCCATTGCAGTTTTTTCATCTCCTATAATTAACGGAATAATATGACTGTTTGATTTAATCCCATATCCAATTTCTCTCAAACCTTTTGAAAAAAATTCTCTATTTTTTTCAAGTTTTTTTCGATATTTTTCTCTGTTTGAATCCAATCTTTTAATTGAATATTCTACTAAAAAGGTAGGAAGAGCTGAAGTATAGATAAAAGATTTGGATTTGTTTATGGAATAATCAATTACATTTTTCTCTGATGCAATATACCCACCAAAGGATCCTAATCCTTTGCTTAGACTACTAATATAGATGTCAATTTTTTTTGAAACATTGTAATAGTTTGCTGTTCCTTTTCCATTCTTTCCTACTACAAAATCACCGTGTGCATCATCTAGTATTGTAACTGCATTTGATTTTTCTACTATCTCTGTTATCTGATCTAGTTTTGAAAAATCTCCGTCCATACTAAAAATCCCTTCAGTAATTACAAATTTTTTTTTTGCTTTCTGTTTTAGTTTCTTTTTTAGATCATCTGTATCATTATGCTTAAAAATTGAAACCTTTGCTTCAGATAATTTACATGATTCAATTATGCTTGCATGATTTAGTTCATCACTTAGTATGAGGTCTCCTCTTTTTGCAATTGCTGAAATTGTTCCAAAATTTGCCATGTATCCTGTTGGATAGATTAAACTGCTTTTTTGTGATTTGTGTTTGGCCAGCTTTTCTTCTAGTATTCTGAATTGTTCGTCATTTCCTGAGACAAGTCTTGAGCTTGACTGCATTTGTTTGACTTGTAATTTTGTTGTAGGAATTCCTAGATAATCATTTGAGCACAGATTTAGTAATTTTTTACCATTAATTGTAATGTATGCTCCACTTGATTTACCAAATTTCAAACTTCTATAGAGATGATTTTTTTTAATCTTGTCTAACTCTTTGTTGATAAATCTCAGATTATGCTTCAAGACCGATTTTTTTAATCATTTTGATGTCTTTTCTAGCATCATTTCCGCCCATTGTAAGATATCCTGAAGTAATAATCCCATTTGCACCACTTTGCAACAATTCTTCTCCAGAGTCATCAAGATTAGTTTCACGACCACCTGAAATCTTTATGACTGATTCGGGAAGCAAAAATCTAATCACTGAAAACATTCTTACAATTTCTGAATTTGATAGGGGAGTTTGAAGTTCAAGTGGTGTTCCAGGGACAGGAACTAACATATTGATTGTTACTTCTTCAGGAAAAATTGCAGCTAACTCTAAAGTTAATTCTAATCTTTGTTCTCGTGTTTCACCTACACCAATAATTCCACCAGTGCATAATTCTAATCCTGCTTCCCTTGCAGTTCTTAGTGTTTTTAATCTGTCATCATATGTATGAGTAGTACAAATTTCAGCAAATTTTGATTTTGCAGTTTCCAAGTTGTGATTGTATCTCTTTACTTTGAGTTCTTTGAGTTTTTTTGCTTGTTCTGATGTTAGAAATCCTAAACTACATTCTATACTTATTCCAACTTTCTCATTAACATCAGAAATAATTTTACATACTTTTTCAAAATCTTTTGGTGTTGGTTCCCTCCATGCAGCTACAAGACAATAGGATTCTGCACCATCATCTTTTGCAATTTGAGCTCTTGATACAACTTCGTCTGGTGTTGGAAGTTGATAGGTATCAATTCCTGTATCAAAAAATGCAGATTGTCCACAAAATGAACAGTCTTCACTACAAGAATTCTTTTTTATATTGTTTAATTCTTCGACATCTACTTTGTCTCCATTAAAGTCTCGAGTAATTTCATTAGCTGCATTTGCTAAATCTTTGAGATTTTCATCAGGAATATTGAATAATTTTTGAGCATCTTCTGCAGACAATCCAACTCCTGAAAATACCTTTTCTTGGCATTCTTTGATAAACTCTAAGGAAGAACTCATCAGATTTCTTTAGTAAATTTGGGGTTAAATAAGATATTGGAAAGGTTAACCTTTGATTTTGTATGGGTTAACAGTAGGAATATAATTTTTACATAACTATGCCCAAAAATAATGAAAAGTTAGTTCGAATCAGACCAGAGAGGACAGTAACTTGTTTCTAAAAAAATCCCATTCTATGGGAACTAGGTACGTAGTTTAGTGATTGCTTTAGTTTCATTGTCTAGGGATTTTCAGGAATGGCTATCCAAAATGGAATATTTCCTGTTTTGATATTTTGCGTAACTGTAAGACTTTTGGTGTCTATTACCGCAATTTCATTGGTTTTTGTTACTCCCACATACAGTTTGCTTCCATTATCATTTGTACGAATCCCGTGTGGACCATTACCTACTGCAATCACCTTTATCAGTTCAAAGGAATCAACATCGATCACGTTTACCAGATCTGAACCGATACCTGAAACATAGACTCGTTTCCCATCAGGGGAGACATCTATTCCATGGTGCCCTGTACTAACAGGTATTCTCTTGATGATCTCCTTGGCTTGCAGATCTATTACTGCAACATCGTTAGTTCCAATGTTGGATGTGTATAGGTATCTGTCATCAGGTGACAAATCAAGATTATGTGGCATATTTCCTACTGAAATTGAGTCTATCATTTGTAGATGTTCAACATCAATTATGGCAATCTTATCTTCTCCCTGCAAAGTTACGTATGCAGTTTTTCCGGTAGAATCAAACCTGATGTTATGAGGTAATTGTCCTACCTCAATCTCTTTTGTTACATTCCAGGAATAAGTTTCAATTACTCCTACTGTTCCGGAGCCCTCATTTGCTACAAAGGCAATTTTGCCATCTGGATGAAATTTTACTCCCTTTGGAGTACTGCCAACTTTAACCTCAGAGATTAGTTCTCCTTGAAATGTATCAAAAGCAAAGATTGTATCAGAACCACTGCTTGTAGCTAGAATCACGGTACTGTCATTATTTACAGATAGATAGGTCATTTTTGGGCCTGCAGTCCATTTTTCCATGCTTATGGATGCTACTTGGTCATCTCCCTGTAATGTAAAAAATACTCTTTCTTTTTTCATTGGCATCATTACATCCATGTGATGGGGATCATGTTTTGCTGCCCAACCTCTTTCAATTAGCTTGTCAACACTTGATGGCTTTACACATGCTGGACTCCAAACCTTATCTTTGAATACTAATTTTAACTCTGGTTTACATTTGATGTTATGTGGATCTGTTTTTGAATCATACTGTTTTAATGGTGGTTCAATAGTATCAGCAAGAGATGGAGCAATTAATCCCGTAAACAAAAACATTGCTAATAGAGAAATTATAATTTTCAATTTATTTTCAAATCATTTGAAAGTAATTTAATATTTTCAATAAAAAAAAGAAAAAAGATCTACTGTACGTAGAATCCTGGACCCCAATCATCTGTGCTTAGTAGGTCCATACTACTTGATGTGTTTGCTTTTTCGTATGAATTAAACATTGCATCATAGACTGGACTATATGGATGATATCCTTGGCATTCAAGATGAAATTCATTTGTCAAGGCAAATCCTTTAAAGAAACTCTCATCTTTGTCATGCTGGGTTTTTATGACATAGTCAACACTTCTGCAATTTGAATAGTTGAATTCTCGTATAGAATCTTCTCCGTATACCAGTTGAACATCTACATCAAACAAGTCAGAAAGTGCATTTACTCCACTCACTTTTTGTCCAAGCTTTTGTGCATCATCAACATGCTTGTACAGTAATGGATATTCCCCTGGAACTGCTACAAATTCAATAGTTGGGTAAGACCTATCCAACAAATTTCCTTGTTCAAATATTGGAAAATTAATTGTTTCTTGTCCATCACTGAAAGTCAAAGTAGCTACAGCATGAGGACCTTGTCCCATATTGTATGAATTTACCATGTATTCATTTGATACTTTGGTAGTAGACCAAACAGGTGCATTTCCTTTAACTTTATCATAGGTTGGATTAAGAGGAGTCATTCCAGCACATGTAAAGTCAACTTTTTCGATTAATGCAAAGCCACGTTTACCAGTGTATCCTTCTTCCTTATCTTGATAGGTATCAATGAAAAAGGAAGATACTCTACAATCTGTAAAATCAAGGCCCCGTACCACTTTACCATTATTGGTAAATTCGACAAGTGCCTCAAAATCAGTGTTAAAGGTACTTGACAATCCCTTGGTATTTCGTGCCTGGTTTATTGCATTATCCAATAGTGGATGGTTTATCACAGTTCCTTCTACATGAAAACTAGGACCAGAATCATCTTCTTCTTCAAAACCAGTCGTTAACTCAAAAATTGGAAACTCTATTTTTTCAGTTCCTTCATCAAATTTGAAAGTTACAAAGGTTCTTGCATCACTGGCAAATTTGAATGGAGTTTGACCATAGTCATATACTATCTGGTTTGTAGTGGAGCGTGGCTCTGATGGAATTTCATCATTTGACATTACACCACCGCATCTAAAGTCGATGTCATCTACAATTGCAAATCCTACTTTCTCATAGAATCCCCAGCTTTCATAATCATCTTTCATTGTCTTAATTTTGTAGTCCAGAACTTCACAGTTGTAATAGTTTACATTACGTATGATTTCAGTATCATTTGAAATAACTACATTTACGTCAAAAAATCTGTAATCATATTCTAAACTACTTGATCCAGTAGACACCATTAATCTATACTTAAAAGATTCATCTAATGCCTTATGCAAATGAGGAGCCTCTTTTACTACACCTTGAACATTAAATGTTGTTCCAACATTTGAAACAAGATCAGAGGTCATCTTAAAGACTGGAAACTCATGTGTTTCAACACCGTCTCTGAATGTGAATGTCAAAGTTGCACTAACATCATCAGCCATTTTGTATCCGGAATTTTCTTCTGCAAATGCAGTTGAGCTTCCAAATACGGTGATGGATAGAAATGCAACTGAACAAAGAACTGCAATGTTTTTTGCTTTATTTTTAGTCATTGAGAGTCTAAAATTTTTTTTATCTATAAAATATCTCATGCTTCCTTTTTTTTAGAATACAAAACTGTTCCAAACTATTAGAATATAATTGAATTCTAGATTACTAGATTACTATTTTGGAAATAAAAATAAACTATATGGGATTCGACCGGAGTAAGATACCTGATCTTCAAAAAATTCTATTCACACCCAATAATGAAGATTGATGTTCTAATTATTCTTAAATCCTGAATTTATTTACAATACATGTTTTTTTGAATTCTTTATAGTAGAAATGGTTCTTGTAATTAGTAAATCCAATTCTTTCTCAGATATGTCCAAGGGCGGTACAAGCATTACAATATTTCCTAATGTGCGAAGATAAATTCCATTTTTCTTTCCTTCTTCAAAGAATATTTTGTTAATTGATTTTTCAGGATGGATTGGAATCTTTTTCTTTTTGTCTTTAACAAGTTCAATTCCCATAAGCATTCCTTTATGTCTAATATCTCCTACAATATCGATATCTGCAATTTCATCATAATATTTTTCAAAAACTTTTGATGTTTTTTGGATTTTTTTGATCAGTTGATTTTTCTGATATAATCGTAAATTCTCATTTGCAACTGCTGCCGCAAGTGGATTTCCAGTGTATGTATGACCATGAAACAAATGTCTCCACTCGTTAAATTCTCCCAAAAAGGAATCATAGATTTTTTTGTTTGCTAAAGTAGCAGCCATAGTAAGATACCCTCCAGTTAGCATTTTTCCAAAGGCTACAATATCTGGATTACTTTTTTGCTTTGTATATTCTGTCATGGAACCTAATCTTCCAAATCCAGTAGCAATCTCATCTAAAACAAAAAGCACATTGTATTTTTTACATAATTGACTAATCTTTCTTTGAAAACCTTTGGGAAAAATAATTACCCCTCCAGCAACTTGAGCGCCACTTTCCATTACAAATGCTGCAATTTTATCATCTTTTGCCATTTGTTTTTCAATTTTATCAAGACAATAATTTTCATATTCAGAAACTGTGTATCCTTTTGGTATTCGGTATTTATTTGGAACAGGAATTTGTATTGTAGAAAATAGTTGTTTTTTAAATTTGCCAAAAAATTCAGGAACAAATCCTACGGACATTGAACCAAATGTATCTCCATGATATCCATTTTCCAGTGTCATTATCTTTGTTTTTTTCTTTTCACCAATGTTATACCAATATTGCAGCGCTAGCTTAAACGATATCTCCATTGCAGATGACCCATTGTCTGAAAAAAACACTTTGTGCATTCCAGGGGATATTTTTACTAAATTTTGAGCTAATTTTTCTGATGGCTCGTTAGTTAGATTAAACATTGAAGAATGTTGAAGTTTTTTATTTTGATTTGTAATTGCCTTAATTAGTTCTGGTTTCGAATGACCCCATACATTACACCACATCGATGCTACTGCATCTAACATCTTGTTTCCTTTAGAATCAATTAACCACATACCTTTGCCGCTGACAATGGTATCAAATGAATTCCATTCTTTCATCTGTGTGTTTGGATGCCAAACAGAGCTTTTCAACTAATTTTGTTTAGTTTTAGATCTTAATAACCAACCGAATAATTAATCAATAAAACAAATTCAAGAAATTCCATGAAATCTCTGTTTATTGCTGGCACTGATACTGATGTTGGAAAAACGTACATCACTGCAGGTCTAGCCGTGACAATGCATAAGATGGGAGTCGATATAGGCGTGATGAAGCCTTTTGCGGCTGGAACAGCTCAAAAAAGAGGATTCAAATCTGAAGACGTTGAAATTCTATCAAACGCTGCTCAGATATCAGATCCTGAAAATTTAGTAAACCCTCAATTTTTCCCAATACCTGCATCTCCTTATACTGCTTGGAAGAATCTAAAAACAAAACCCAAAATAAAATCCGTTCTAGATAGTTTCAAAAAATTATCAAAATTACATGAAATACTACTAGTTGAAGGGATGGGTGGAGTTATGACTCCGATCTTAAAGGACTATTATTTTACTAATCTAATTAAAGAAATGAAAATTCCTACAGTTCTTGTCACGAGAAGCAAAATTGGCACCATTAATCATACCATTATGACTTGTAAAATGTGCGAGAAATATAAAATTCCGATTAAAGGAATTATTATCAACAATTTTGATCAAGGATATCCTATCGATGAACTAAAACGTGATTTGAAAAATCTTACGGGACTCAAAGTTTTAGGCTCTATCCCATTCATCAATGATCTAAGTGATGCATCCTTATACAAAATATTTAAGAAAAATTTAGATTGGAAATCACTCTTTGATTAATTGTAACATTTTAAACTCTTAAAATTTTGAATTTGTTTTGACCTTGAACATTTACAAATTGAGCAATTTCAAAAATAATTTTTGAAAACGTATTGTTTTTTTTATCAATTATAAAAAATTTATTTTTAAAACCAAGATCTTGAGACAATACTAACCAAATGTTTTGTTTTTCAGACTGAATTTTTTCTAATTCATTTATTTTTTGCTCAATGGTATTTTTGTTACTTGTTTTTGGTATGTAGATGATTAATGTTTTTTTGGGGTCTTTTTCTAATGTTTTCAAGTCTGGAATAACAATGTCAACGTCTATGCCATTGTACTCTATCTTTCTTTGACTAGTCAAAAGTGCATTAGTAAGTAGAAAATGAAGTAATCCTGTGGCTAAAATGCCTAAACTGTCGTCTTTTTCTCCTAGTGTGATTGTCTTATCGTAACAATTTGTTATTACATCATTAATGATTTCAGAAAATTTATTTTCAGAGATTAATTTTTGAATTCTTTCTTCTGATTTTGACAAATAATCAAACAAGTATTCCTTTACAGGATTTTGCTCTTCTTGCATTATTCGTTAAACACGTAACGCCTTTCTCCTCTTGATTCGGCATCAGTTTTTACATCTACTAGGACAAACTCATGCTTTGAATGTAACATGGATTCCTCAGGGGATAATTTATTTTCATGTAGTTCTTCATATTCATCTAAGGTTAGTTTTCTTCTTTCTCCAATCTCTGATTCAAGATTCATGTTTTTGACAATCTCTTCATATTCTGGTTGAATTACCCCGCTAAAGACCATTGCACTACTACCACTACCATACGAACCAAATCCGATTCTCTTACCTTCTAATTCTATTCCTTTTTGATATTCAAATTCTAAACTACTTCTAAATCCTAGGTAGAGTGAAGCAGTGTACAAGTTACCAATCATCTTTGATGCAATTAGTGAGCTTGCAAGTTTTGATTCATACACTTCTTGGAATTCTTGAGTTTTAGTAAATAATTTTGTAAACTCGTGATCTTTTGCCATAAACTCTTGGTCCCCTAAAACAGATTCTATAGTACCACGAGGATCTTTTGGAACTGGTTCTTCCATTCCTATGCTTTGAATAATTTTTTTCCATCTTGGAAGTTGTCGCCATTCATGTCTCACAAGATACGCAAGTGCTTTTTTACCCATGTTACTGTATGGCAAATGCATGTTAATGTAATCAAGATGGTCTACAATTGTCTCTCCTGGTTCTAGTTTTACCAATCCCGTGTTAATGACCTTTTTCTTGTAGGCCTCCACTGCCTTTCTTACCTGAATCATATACAACAAATTAGAATATTGACCATGGACAATTGGAGTCTCTTTTCCAAATGGTCGGTAAAAATCATATTCGTCTTTAATTGAAGTCGAGGTGACTTTGGGGTCAAAAGCCAACAATCTTGGCTTGTCATTTAGCAACATTACTACCGCACCTGCTCCTTGTGTCATCTCGCCACTAGAGCCCATGTCATATTTTGCAATATCTGATACTACAACCAGTGCATACTTTCCCTCTGCTTCTCCTGCTCTAATCCAATTAGTATTATCATATAATGCATAAGAGCCACTAACACACGCAAATTTTGTCTCAACTCCACCGCAGTGCTCGAACGCTCCTTGACCATAAACTTGCTCTAACATTCCTACCACATAGGAGTTCATTGCTTTTGATTCGTCAAATGATGATTCAGTTGATACATACAATCGTCCAATATCTTCAGGAGAAAGTTTGTTTTTCTGCATGATTTTCAAGCATGCATTTGCAGCAAGACATGCAGGATCTTGGTTTGTATCTACAATTGCCATCTGTGCTACTCCAAGACCTTTCTGAAGTTTTTCAGGGTTTAATCCTCTTGCTTCTGCAAAATCTGATGCATCAACGTATAATCTAGGAATGTAAATTGAAATGTCATCTATCCCAGCTGCCATAAAGCTTGCCTCCTTCTATTCACATAAAAGGATATTGAGCTAATTCTATCTTACTTTTAAGGCAGCTTTTTCAGTTTTTTTAAATGATTCTCGTACCAATATCTATAATTTTTCTAATTTTCTAGTAAGGAATTAAAAATATTTTCAAATTGTGAGTATGGCTGAGCCCCATGAAGTTTTGTTATCTTGTTATCAGGTGCGATCACAAAAAATGATGGAGTTCCAGTTAAACCCAAATCTTTTGCATCATTATTACTTGCTAGGATTATTTCAGAGTGCTCAGCATTCAACATACAGTCAGACCATTTATCCATGTCTAAATTGATTTCTTGGGCAAATTTGAAAAGATTATCTGATGAGGCCCATCCATTATTTTCACCATTCCAATTATTATACAAAATATCATGGTATTCCCAAAATAATCCTTGGTCATTTGCACAATGTGCACCATGAGCAGCATTTACTGAATCTGGACCTATGATGGTATAGTCTTTGAAAATCATCTTTACTTTTCCAGTTTCAACAAAATTTTTTAAAATACTCTCTTCAGTATTATGAAAAAATACGTTACAAAAATGACATTGATAGTCTCCAAATTCTACTAGTGTTATGGGTGCATCAGGATTTCCTAATACTGGAGAGCCATTTTCAAGAAAAGTAACCATCGTTATTTTGGCGGGACCTTCTTCTTGAATTGTTGGTGTGGGTTCTATGACCAGTTCTTTTTGTTCAGAGAATATATCAAATGCAAAAAATGTAGCTATTAGAACCACTGCAGTTATTCCAGCTCCAATTCCTAAGGATGGCCCATGAATCAACGTCATTTTAAAATTTTTAGTCTCATTTAGTCCTTTACGATGTCTAATGGGAAAATTTTTTAGGATAAAAGATAGGTTCAAACATTTTTTGAAAATTTAGATTTAATACTAAATTTATTTTAGTGGTTTTTTTGTATATTAATATAAATAAATGAGGACAATTTTAGAAAAACATGAAAAAAGTTTTTGTCAATGGATACGGATCTATTGGAAGCAGAATTACTTCATTTTTAAAAGATGACCCTGAAATCTCGATTTTAGGAGTAGGAAAATATTCTCCCGATGAAAAAGTAAATGTCGCAATATCGAGAGGCCTAAATGTCTATGTCCCTGAAAGAAAGGTAGATGATTTTAAAGATTATAAAATTTCAGGGACAATCGAATCTGTTTTAGATGATTGTGATTTAGTTATTGATGCAGCTCCTGGAGGACATGGATATAAGAACAAGAAAAACCTCTATGAGCCAAAAGGTTTGATGGCAATTTACCAAGGCGGTGAAACTACTATGGGTGATGAGATGGTATCTGATTTGTTGTTCAATTCAAGAGCAAACTACGATTTGGCAATTGGCAAAAAACACGTTATGCAGGGAAGCTGTAATGTTACTGGCATGGGCAGAATTTTAGAACCACTCCGTGACAAGTTTGGCGATAAATTACTCAGATTTGATGTTACTTTGATTAGGAGATGGGCAGACATTGAACAGACTGATAAAAAACTTCAAGATACAATAGAGATGACTGAAAAACCTCATCATGGAGAAGATGTCAAAACCTATTTTGGAAAAGATGCACCACTTTTTGTTAGGGCAGTAAAGGTACCAACGAGACAAATGCACTTACACATAATGGATATTCGCTTCAAAGATATTGCTCCAAAACCCTCTGAAATACATGAAATTTTCAAAAACGAATTTGGAGTAGCTACACTTTGGACTGCAAAAGGGACAAAAGATGTAAGAGATTATGCTGACAATATGGGATTTAATTTTACAGATACTAACATGATTCACATCCATGCAAACATGACAACATCTATTGGAGATACTGTACAAATGATGTATTCTGATGATCAAACAGGTATTGTGATTCCAGAAAATCATATGTTAATGCAATCAATGTTGTTTGGAAAATCTTATCAAGATGCATTTTCTCATACTGAATCTATATTTCATATGAATGAGAAAAAGCAAAAACTCGAAGAGCATTTTGCCAAAAAATAATCTTATTTTTTAATTCTCTCTATTCTTATTTCTTCTGGAATATTTTTTGTAACTTTTTCTACCACAATTCTAAGATCTTCAATCTCTAGTTTGTCTCCTGCTTGGGGTATGTCTTGTAATCTTTCATGCAATAATCCATTTAGTGTACTATAATCATCTCCTTCTGGCAGTTCTGATTTAAAAATTTGATTTACCCTTTCTATTTCAATATCTCCATTTGTAATTATTGTGTCTTGATCAATAGTGTGATGATCTACTGGAGGTGTTACATCTGTTTCATCTTCAATTTCTCCGATTATCTCTTCAATGAGATCCTCTAAGGTTACTAATCCTTCAACTCCACCATATTCATCAATTACTATTGCCATGTGTGTTTTTCTTCCCTTCATCTCTTTTAGCAAAGAACTAACCATTTTCTCCTGAGAGGCAAAAACGGGTTTTCGCGCAATTTGTTTCAATATTTTCATTTTATTGTCTTGTTCAAGCTCTTTTAGAACATCTCTAACATGAACAAATCCGACAATATCATCACTGGTCTCTCCAAAAATTGGAATTCTTGAATGAGCATTTTGATTAATCAATGGAAGTGCTTCAAACAAAAACATCTTTGCAGGAAGTGTAAACATTTTTGTTCTTGGAGTCATGACAGTACGAATTACTGTGTCATCAAACTCCAAAGCACTGTGAACAAGTTCACTTTCATCTTTTTCTAATGCTTTATCTGCTAAACCTTGTTCAACAATTCCTTTTATCTCCTCTTCTGTAATTGGTGGTGACTGATAGCTACTACCAGTTAGTTTCACCATCGCTCTAGTTATTATTTCAAAAAGTTTTACAATTGGCCAAAATGCATAGCTAAACACTAGCAATACTGGTGCAAATTTTAATGCAATCTTTGTTGCATTGGCATTACAATATGTTTTTGGAGTAATCTCACCAAATACTAGAATTAAAAATGTCATTACACCAACTGCAATCCCTAATCCTTCATCACCAAAAATTCTAATTGCAACACTTGTTGCAAGAGCTGAAGAACCAACATTTACAAGATTATTTCCAAGATTGACACTTGCCATCATCCATCCCGGATTGTTCTTTAGCTTGTAAAGTGCCTCTGAACCCTTGACTTTTTGTTTTTTTAATTGATTTACTTTGGAATTTCTTGTTCCAACCAAAGCAACTTCCAAACCGCTAAAGAATCCAGACAATCCTATTAAGATAGTTAATACTACCATCTCAATCCAAAGTTCTACCATAGAATCCTCCAGAAAATTAAATCAGAATAACAACACTGGTCATTCATTTATGCTTTATACACCATCTCTTGGTTGATAATAAAACACAAATTCACCTTTTAAGGTTTTAGATGTAAAATTTTGAGGCTAAACTTTTTCCTTGATTTGTGGTCACACTTTAGGTGGATTTGCAAATCTATTTTGTGGATTATTATGATAATCTACAGGTAGCATAGCATCTTTTTGCCTGCCAGTAAGAATTCCTACTACAACATCGTCTTTTTTTATAATTTCTTCATTCATTAATTTTTTTATTCCTACAACAGATGCTCCTGATGCCATTTCACAATCAAATCCGTTTAATCCAACTACTGACATACCATCAAGCATTTCTGAATCAGTAACAGTAGTGACTACTCCGTTTGTGAATTCCAATGCACGTAGTCCTTTGAGAATATTTGCTGGTCTGCCAATTTGGATTGCAGTTGCCTTTGTTTTTGGTCTAATATTCTCTTTATCTAAATGATCATAATATCTCTGAATTATCTCAACGTTAGGATTTCCTTTATTCCATCGAAGTTCTTCTTCTTCAAACTTTCCATTATACAAATCAGATAGAGTGTTTGCTCCTTCTGCATTGATTACTGCAATACGTGGGATTTTTTTTATCCATCCCCATTCATAAAGTTCCATCAAAGCTTTTCCACAACTTGAGGTGTTACCAAGAGCTCCTCCTGGATAAACAATCCAATCTGGTGTTTCCCATTTCAAATATTCTAATGCTCTAAATGGAATTGTTTTTTGACCTTCTATTCTAAATGGATTTATAGAATTTACTGTATATCCATTATGATTTTTTGCATCTTCTAATGATTGTTTTAATGCATCATCAAAATTGCCCTCCACTTCTACAATTTGAGCTCCAAATTGATATGCTTGACTTAATTTTCCAGGTGCAATTTGACCAGATGGAATATAGACATCACAGTTTATTCCTTCATTTGCAGCAAACATTCCTGCAGATGCAGAAGTGTTCCCTGTTGATGCACAAACTATCTTTGTTGCGCCTACCATTTTTGCATGAGTTACAGCGGTTGCCATTCCATTATCTTTGAATGAACCACTAGGGTTGTATCCCTCAGGTTGCAACCATAAATTATTCTTTGAAATTCCGATAAAATCTGCAGCTTTTGACATTTGATATGGTTTTGATTGTCTGCCTTCTGAACCATCTAAAGAAACCAGATATTTTGAGCATTCCTCCAAGTTTTCAGTATCAATCTGACAAAAATTTAGTAATTCTCTGAACCTCCAAACCCCACTTTCATTAAATATACTCCCTTGAGGATTTCTCCTTTTGTAAAAAACTTCTTTTAGGCTGCTAGAAGGAGTTTTTTTGTATTTTACATCTAAAAGGTGACCTTTATCACATTGTACATTTGTACTCTCAATAGGATACTCTAATCCGCATTGAGGGTTTACACATTTTAGAAAAGCCTCACCTTGCATAGTGAATTAGGGGACATATCATGATAATTTAAAGTTAGAAGAAAAACTGAGATTAAAGGAATAACCCTTTATTCAAATTAACATTGATAATTATTCTTGAAAATCCTCTAATTTTCAACTACGTGTTGTTCTAAAACTCCGATGCATTTATTCAATACAACATTATCTGATATTGCTTCGGTTTCTTTTAGATTAAATTCATGAAATAGCTGTTGATCATAGTCAGTAAGATCATTTCTATATGTGATACAGGCAGAACGTATCAATCTCCAATAATAATATCCCTTGTTCATCTCAGATGTGATCTTTTCTGGTTCTGATTTTAAAATTAATGCCAGGTGTTCATAATCCTTTTTGTAATTATTAAACTTCTCTTTAACTATCTGAGGTAATTCTTGATACCAGTCTCTGCCTTCGGTAGTTTTTTCAACATTATGAATTTTCTGTATTTGATAAGTTACAGAATCGCGCAAGATCTCTAAAACATCAATAGATTCAAGTAATTTCATTAACTCTGGGTTTATCATACAATCAATTGAAATTATATAAAATTAAGCGTATTGTTTAGATTCAATATCGATATTTAGGTAAAAGTCATATTTTAATCCCTAAACTATAGATTGAAATTGAGAATAGTGAATTAATTATGGTTACATGGAACGAGTATCTTAAAGGAATTTTTGAAAAAATCGTCGAATCTTATTCCATCTTACTAAAATTAAATGACAAACCAGGAGATTTGGAGATCATAAAAAAAGAATCACTTAGAATTGTTGGTTTTTTTAATGTGATTATTCGAAAACTAGACTCTGAAGATTACCAATCAAAAAATTTGTCAGACATCAAAATAAAATTAGAAAATTACATGGATTCTTATTATTTTGCAAAAGAGATTGAGACCATGGCTCCTTTATACTCAGAAGATACCAGCAGAATCAAAAACTTGCGCTTAAAGATAATAGAGTCCCTTCAAGACAAAAAATTGATGGATAGAATTCAGGAAGCGATAGAGGATTTATGACTGAAAAACAGAAAAAATGTGTTTTATGTGGGTGCCAAGATCACAAATTAATTGGCTGCTCAAAGCATTTAGCTAAAAAATGCTCTTGTTTTAAAAAATAGAAACAAAAAATTATTTTGCTTGAAAATTTAGATTATTTTGTCTTGGGACCTGATCGAATATGGAAATTTAAACAGCATTTACATTCTTTTTTCCTACATTCTTCTTCTGAATGGTGACCACAAATACCGCATTCACAACTTCCTGCCATATACTTACTGGATTTTTTTACAATATAACTAATACTTCAAATTTTCCTGATTTTAAGGTCAATTGACCCTATTTTTTGGATTTTGATTTAGATTTTTTTGATGTTTTTTCTGGTTTTCCCTCTAGCTCTTTTTCTATTTCAGCTGCTTTATTATCTACAGCTTTGATAATCTCTTGAATAAGTCCATCAAGATCACTGTCTTCTGCCTCAGGTTCTACAGTACTTGCTATTTCATTAATTGTACTTGATATTTCAGCACTAACATCTTCAAAACTTTCTGGATCTTCATATGCAGCATTGTATAGATTTTTTAGATTATTGACATGACCAATTACTTGCTCAGTCAATACTATTCTATAGTCTGTACCGTTAACTTCAACTTGTCTTGAACTCATATCTCAGCTTTCAAATTCTAATGCTTAAATGTTTTTAGTTCAATTGTGATGCAAAGCGTTTAGACTTGAACAACTAGAAGACAATATAGTCTAAGGCAGAAGCATCACTGATCAAGGTAGTATGACGTGACCCTACAACATACCCGTTTTTGATATCATTTGCAGGAATCCACCGATTTGTAGATGTGTAATGACGTTTTTCTGCCAATTCACGCTCAATTGCCTCAATGTCAAATTCTCCTTCTTCAACTTCTTGTGTTGTAAGATGTTTTATTGTAACAAGTATTTTACTTACTTTTACACGGTCACCGAACTTCCATTTTGATGGTGGATTCTCATCAGATACTTCGAGAACTTTGATCTTCATCTGCTTATTTCCAAAAGCATCATGGCTTACCAACAACTTTTCATCGGTAAATTCTTCAAAGCTTATTCTAGAACTGTGTTCAGATTCTGAAACCGCCACTAAATAATCAGATGTCGGTTCTTCATCTTTCTCAAAAGATTCTTCAGTGATGATGATCGGTTCCTTTTCTTCTACAACAGCTTCTGATTCCACTACAGCTTCAGGAGCTGGTTCAGTTGATTCCACTACAGCTTCAGGAGCTGGTTCAGTTGATTCCACTACAGCTTCAGGAGCTGGTTCAGTTGATTCCACTACAGCTTCAGGAGCTGGTTCAGTTGATTCCACTACAGCTTCAGGAGCTGGTTCAGTTGATTCCACTACAGCTTCAGGAGCTGGTTCAGTTGATTCCACTACAGCTTCAGGAGCTGGTTCAGTTGATTCCACTACAGCTTCAGGAGCTGGTTCAGTTGATTCCACTACAGCTTCAGGAGCTGGTTCAGTTGATTCCACTACAGCTTCAGGAGCTGGTTCAGTTGATTCCACTACAGCTTCAGGAGCTGGTTCAGTTGATTCCACTACAGCTTCAGGAGCTGGTTCAGTTGATTCCACTACAGCTTCAGGAGCTGGTTCAGTTGATTCCACTACAGCTTCAGGAGCTGGTTCAGTTGATTCCACTACAGCTTCAGGAGCTGGTTCAGTTGATTCTGTTTTTTTTAAATCTTTATGATTTTGATTATTATTATCCGACATGAAAATATTTTTTGTACATCATTAAAAAATGATCTGATGCCAAATTTTGAAAGTTAGGCATTAGATCTTTGTTTTGTCTTAAACGGCATTTTGCATTCTTTTAAAAGAATTTTCTCTCGCCTTCCGTTAACATTTGTAAATACTTCTCCATCATAAGTACAAACACAGTTACTGAATTCTAGTGAACCATCCCATATTTTGAAAAATTCTCTTAATTGCCTTCCTTCATATTCACCAAGACCTACTCTCTTTTTTGAAAGGAACTTGAATGCCAGTATTACCTTTCGATTGTTGTAAATATCAAATGTCTTTATCCATTTGTCACATCTTTCTATCTGATCTGCTGGAACAGGTAAAGAGGTACCAGTTCCTGATTTTGCCTCAATAGTAAAAATTGTTTTCTCTCTAGTATTCACAGCAAGAATATCTGGTAATCCTGTGCTAGGAGATCCTAATCTGAATGCCTTCCATCCCTCTATTGAGTTAAATCTTTTCGCTATGGTGTCCTCCCAATGATATCCTCTTTGTCTTCGAATTCGTGAACTTTTTTTATTTTTTTTATTGACAGTTTTTTTTGATTTTGCCATCAATACTGCTCCGCTTTTCATTACCATTTTTTACAAGTTGAGATATAGTAAGGCTGGTAATTACATAATAACTCAATTAAATGTCATGAGATTGTCATTTTACGCAAGGTAGGAATCAAATAGATAGAATTTTTAACATATTTGAAGAAAAAATATCGATTCAGATATGAATTTCGATGACTGTTGATCATTCAACTATTCTAAAATCATCTAAAAAATTTTTAATATTTCTAAAATAAGAGTTGGTTGAAGTATTAATGTGTCAGAAATTGAAATTGAAGAATTGTTAGAAAAACGAGATTTTTATCTCTATACCATAAAACACCTGGAATTTAGGAGCATTGATGAAACCAATTCTGATGAAATCAAAAAATTAATAAAAATTACTTTTGAAGAATTAAAAAAAGTGGAAAATGAGATACGGAATATACTAAATCAAAATTCATTGTAATGTATAATCTTAATTCAGTGAGTTTATCAATCCCTTTTTAAAATGAAGATATAGTGTTAGAAAAAATATCTGAAAACTTATGTCTTTTAAAAAAAGAATTTGCTCAAAATTATACAAGAAAAAGCCATATACAAGAAATTATTCCTTTTGACTCTTCAGAAACATTTCCAATAGAAAAAAATGATTTGAAATATCTACATTTGTTTGCCAATAAAAATCCAATTTACAATAACTCTTATGCAGAAAAAATCTCAAATGTTTCTTGTATGGTGTATGAAGGAGACATAAACGAATATTGGTTAAATAGTATTAAACACGGTTCAAGTTGCCAACCATTTTATCCGACATGGATATTTTCAGCATATTTGATGGCAGTAACTGCCAAGAATCTTGGGTTTAAAGAATTGATAGATATTGGTTCAGGAGACGGCAGAATTGCATATTGTGGTAAGATTTTGGGACTAGAATCACATGGCGTCGAAATAGATGATGTGTTAGTTGATTTGCAAAAAATTATTGCATCTTCTACACAAATTGATTTTAATCCAAATTGTGCAGATGCCTTAGAATTTGATTATTCGTCTTTAAAATTAACAAAGCCTGCCTTTTTCATTGGAGGTTTGCCACAAATGGGAGGTGATGTATTAGCCACAAGTATTATCGAAAAAATTAATTCAATTGAAAATCTTAAAAAAAATACCTGTCTTGTTTTTGCTGGTTCTCATTCTAAAAAACAATTATCTGCAAATCAAAAATCAGGAGGTTGGAGTTCATTAATTGATAAATTTGATCTAAACGAAATTACAACTATTTTTCTTCCTACAGTTTGGACTTTTGATCAAACAATAGACACACCATATATCTATACGAGTTTTAATTAATCTGAAGAAAATTCAAAAAAATAATTATCATCTTGTATGCCACACTTTTCAATTTTTACTATTTGATTATTTTTTGGAACTCCTGAAGAAATCTTCCCCATAATTTTCACTTCCTTTTCAAATTCCACTAGACAAAAATAATTTTCACCTTCTTTTGAAAATTCTATTATTTTTCCTTCTTCAGGTGCTTTCTTTAATACGACCTCCCCAAAACATCTATTGCAATAATCTGAAGGTGGCCAAACAGTTTTTTTACATTTAGTGCATTCCCCTACTACAAAATTTCCTTTTTTTATTTCAGATTCAAAATTCAATTTTCTAATACCAAGACAGTAGAGGAAGTTGATGCAGCTGATATGTTGTGAATTAAACCTACTTTTGGATTGTCAATTTGCCTGGATTCTGCTTTCCTTTGTAATTGTTGTGAAACTTCAATTGTCTGAGCGATTCCAGTTGCTCCCAATGGATGACCAGATCCTATTAATCCTCCACGTGGATTAATTTTTGAATTATTTGTAGATACCAATTCTTTGACTAGGTTCATTCCATTTCCTTTCTCTGTGATTCCAATTGATTCTAAAGCCATAGGTTCACATACAGAAAAGGCATCATGAATCTCTGCAACATCTATTTCTTTTGATTGATGATTTGACATTTTTAATGCAGATTGGGCAGCAAATGTAGATGATTCCATTGAACTAAAGTCAGTGCTCTTTGTAAAACCAGCAGATGTTGTTTTTTGTCCAATTCCTGTAATCCAAATTGGGGTGTCTGTAAATTCTTTAATTTTGTTTTCTGATGCTAAAATAATTGAAGCCCCCCCTGTACAAGGCCTTGAACAATCAAGTAATCTAAGGTCATCTGTTAATTTTTTTGATTCTAATACTTCTCTCAAAGTATATTCTTTATCAGATAATGCGTATGGGTTTTTTTGAGCTTGTCTGTGATTTTTTACAGAAACCAATGCCAGATCTTCATCGCTAACAGAATACCTTCTTTTATATGACTTTGTAAAAATAGATGCCCAAAATACCGGGTGTTTGAATTTTCCTCTAGAATTATCCCATTCTAAAATTTGCCCTGGACTATCATACCTTTCTGCGCCTCCTACCAAAACGACTTCGGCCAGACCAGATGCAATGTATGAGTAAGCTGAAACAATTGCATTTGTTCCAGAATTACATAAACTTTCAACAGAATGTGCAATTTTAGGTTGTATTCCTGCCATTTCTGCTAAAATAGGTGAAAGGTACTTTGAGTTGTTATTTGTCGATACTATTGCTGCATCAATATCTTTTTGATTTAAATTTGAACAATTATCAAAAAGATTTTTTGTGGCTTTTAATAAAACCGATTCAATTTTAACATCTTCTCTTGAAAATTTAGTTATTCCATATGTGGCAATTCCTACTTTGTTAATCATCTTTCTTCAGAAAATGTTTTTACAAATAATTTGAATGATTCAATTACATCTCCTACAGGATTGAATTGAATTATTGGTAAATCAATTCCAGTTTCATTGAATTTGTCTAGTTGAATTTGACATTGATCAGGAGTACCACACACAGTTAGGGCTTTTAGCATTTTATCACTTACTAATTGATGATTTGATTTAAAACCTGATTTTTTAAATTCTTCAAAAATATTTCTAGTTTCATCTTTAAATCCATTTTCTGCTAAAAATTTACGATAAATTGTACCTACAGAAACATAAAATGCTAAAGTTTGTTTTGCTCTAGTAACAGCTTTTTCTGAATCTGTTGAAACACACGTGATTAGTTGACACGTGACATCTATCTTTTTCTTGTTTTGCATTTTTTGAATCGTTTTTTTCATTTCATCAATAGGACGTAAATAAAAAATAACGCCATCTGCAATATCCCATGTTAAATTAACCATTCTTTGATTAATTGCAGCAAGATAAATCGGGATATTTTCTCTAGGAGGTTTTATCAACAGAGAAAAATTTTTCAAACTAAATATTTTACCCGAGTAGTTTATTTTTTTTCCAGAAAATGCTAATCGAATAATTTCAACATATTCTTTCATTCGTAAAACAGGATTTTCAAATTTATAACCATGAAATTCTTCAACTATTGGAATACTGCTAGTACCTAAACCTAAAATTAGTCTTCCATTTGATAATGTATCCACAGTTGTTGCTCCCATTGCTATAGATGCTGGGCTTCTTGAGTAAATGTTGATAATTGAAGAACCAACTCTTACGTTAGGTGCATTCTGCGACACCATACTTAGCATTGCAAAATTTTCCATACCCCATGTTTCAGGAATCCATACTGTGTTAGTGGTAGTTTTTGACAATATCTTTGAGCATTCTAATACTTGTTTGACTGTTAAAAGGGAGCCTAAACTGTATGATATTTTCATAAATTTATTCTAATTGAGGAATATTCTAGTGTATCTGTTTTCCCCTGACTCGTTTAATATCGACACCCTTAATTTCAAATCTCCTTTAGAATCTCTGACATTATCTCACGCCACAGAAATGATAATTAGTAAAATTCGATTAAAGAAAAATCCGATTAAGACAAGAAAAAGACAAGTTCAGGAAGGAAATTTTGAGATTGCAGTTGATATAATAGAATTTGAAATTAAAAATTTACAAAAGGACGTTGAATTTTTTAAAGCCTTACTGTTGGAATTAGATTAATTTTAAATTTTTAAAATGATTAAAAATCTTGAAATTTGTGCCTAAAATAAAGGCATAATAAAAAATTGTAAAAATCTGTTCATCTCTTTTAGTAATAGGTTAATTATCATTGAGGTCATTAATTATGAAATTGAATACTAACACAAATTATTGAGAGAACAATTCTATCCTGAGCAAAACAACTCTGATGGGTCCTTTTGGGCTAATGCTACAAAATATGCATCATTAAAAAAAGATGACGAGTCTTTTGTTAGCGAAATAGCTTATGTAATGGTAACATTACATAGAACTGGTGCCTAATAGACACTTGATTATTTTATTATTTTGTCAATTTCCATAGAACACTCTTCCATATCCTTAAAGGAATCTACAGAGTACCATTTTACATTTTTGAATTTTACTGTGTTTAACTTTCTTTTTTCTGCATAATCTGGAAATACTGTCTTCTCAATGTCTCCTTTATCTGGTAGATCTTTGATAGTTTGTTTAACTATATGGTAAATTCCAGCATTCATCCACAAATCCGAAATCTCTTTTTTTTCTCGAAATTTAGTAACTTTGTCATCATCAGTATCCATAATCCCAAATTTTGTTCTCAATTCAATTGCAGCAATTGAGTTTGGAGATTTTGCTAACTTATTCAGATCAATATTTGTTATGATATCGCCATTTAAAACAAAAAATGATTTATCCTTAATTAATTTGGTTGCTTGTTTTATTGCTCCTCCTGTGCCAAGTGGAGTTTTTTCTTTAGAAAATTTGATTTTGATACCCATGTTTTTTTTCATTGCTAGGTAATTTTCGATCATTTCGGTTTTGTATCCGGTGCAAATTATAATCTCATTTATGCCAAATTTTTTTAAATATTTTATCTGCCATTCTAAGATTGGAATGTTGTTTAATGGAACAAGCGGTTTTGGAACGTAATCAGTAATGGGACGTAATCTTTTTCCTCTACCACCAGCTAAAATAATTGCCTTCATTATAATATTTGAAATTTATTGAATTTATAATTTAGTTGAATTTTTGATTCAGGTCTTGATTATTACTATAATTACTCAAAAAAGGATTTTTTACCTAGATTTTTTCAAATTTTATAATTAATCATTCTATTTCTTTCTGCCTTTTCTTACAAATCTCACAAAATATAGCCAAATTTGTGGCTGCTCTAGTAATGTAGCTTGTGATTTTTTTCTGTTATTGCTCTTGATTTTTTGAACTCTGTTCTTCTAAACTAACAATGTTTTCCATTTTTTTGGCAAATTCGTTGTATATCTTTTCTAATTCTTTTAATGGCATTTTGATACCTAGCAGTTCCATTGTCTTGTTCCATGATTCGATGTATTTTTCATCATCCAGTCCTTTTCCCAGAGTTTCTGCAATTGAATTGATTCCTTCGGTTTTTCCTAATGAGTAAATAGCTATCTCTCTATCTGTAAGCACAAAATTCTTTTAGAATTTTTCTTAATAGGTGTTTTACTTTTTAAATTTAAAAAAAGCCAATTGTTGCAATTCCAGAATAATATTCTATTGCTGTAGGAACAATACTCCACATAAATGACTCAATCATAGAAAAAAATTAGTGATTTTATAGGATTCATATTGAAAATTCCTGTTGGAATTGATACCAATCCTGTATTCCTAGTATCAGTCTTCCAATAAGTACTGATTTATTATTATATCTTGCAAACCCCTTACTGCTTTCTTTAAATTGAATTCTTATCTTGGCATATTTTAGATATTCTACTAAACCTGTTTGGCCCAAAACTTTTGAAATAATGTAAATTACAAATGCGCCAGTAGTTGCACCTGATCCTCTTACAAATCCGCCCCAATTATATGAAAACGGTACATCTTATTTTTCAACAATCTATGCCCTGCCAATGGAAACACAACTTCATTTGGAATAGGGGAAAAACAGTTTCTATATAGGCTGCTAAAAAAACATCTGGATATCTGTTCTCATAAATCAAAGACACAACAAATTCAATAAATGATTCAATACCATTCAACTATTTTCTTCCGTCAGATAGTAATGAAGTTCAGTATAGCACTCTTTACAAAATTCCTCAAAATCAGTATGATCACAATCGTATACTTTTGGAACTTGATTGTTACATTTTGCACAAATGGGCATATGCTGTTATGCGGTAAGGGATTTTTTTATCTTTATTCCGCCTAATGCAGTAATGATTGCTCCAACTGCTATTAGGCCACCACCTTCTCCTGCCATTCTGGCAGCATTTTCTGTTTCTCCTGCACTTGCAACAGATATACCACCGCCTATTATGATCAACACACCTGTTATGATGAGCATTATTCCTAATCCTTTGAAAGGAGGTTTTTTAGACATGAAAAATGCAATAAATGATAAAATTATTGGAGGCATTCCAAATCCTATCCCACGTGTCATTGCATCAAATGGTAAAAAGCCATCTCCTGCACCTCCGCCGCCGACCATTACATCAACGCCATAAATCACCAAAAGGATTATTGAAATCCCAGACAATACATGTGGAATAGATACCATGTTTGGAGTACTTTACAATTAATTAATAAACCTATTAGGATGCCTTGACACTAGAATTTTGTAAATTATGGCTAGGTAAGAGGCTCTGTGATCACTTTTTCTTTTAGAGGTCCCAGTTTTTCTAGAAGTTCTTCTATTGTTTCTTCATTTTTTGCAGTCAGGTTAAAATGTCCTAGTTTTCTTTGAGGTTTTGAAATTTCTTTTCCATACATTTTCAGAAATACGTTTTGTTCTGAAAGAACTATTGGTTGGTATTTTCCTTCAAATGATTTTGATCCTAAAATGTTGTACATTATTGTAGGATGAATTAATTTTGTACTTCCAAGATCAAGACCTAAAATTGCTCTTAGATGTTGTTCAAATTGAGATGTCTCACTTGATTGTAATGTGTGGTGACCAGAATTATGTACTCTTGGAGCAATTTCATTAATTAAAATTTCATCATCTTGAGTAACAAACATTTCTATTCCAAAAACTCCTGCACCTTTTAGCACTTTCATTGTATTATTTGCAATTTCTTCTGCCTTTTTTGCAACTTCTTCAGAAACTCTTGCAGGTGCAATTGTTTGTCTTAGAATATTTTCTTCATGAATATTCTCTACTAAAGGAAAAGTTTTGATTTGACCTCTCGTGTTTCTGATAGCAATTACAGATACCTCCATTTTAAATGGAACAAACTTTTCAAGCATCAATTTTTTACCAGCAAAATAATCAAATGCTTTTTTGATTTGATCATCAGAATCTATCTTGAAATTTCCCCTTCCATCGTAGGCATCCCTTCTTGCTTTGAGAAGAACAGGGTATCCAAATTTTTCCAAATCTTGTTGTAAGTCTGATATTGATGAAATTTCAATAAATTCAGGAACCGGAATGTTATTTTCTTGTAAAAAGGATTTTTGCAAGAATTTATCTTGAATTATTCGTAATGTTTCTGGTGAAGGCTCAATTTTTGCCTTGTCTTCTACTGATTTTAGAACGTCGCTATCTCCTGACTCAATTTCGTATGTAATAATGTCGGATTTCTCAGCTAGTTCTATGATGGCTTCTTTGTTTTTGAAATCTCCCACAATTTGTTCTGCACCAACTTGTGCTGCTGGGCAATTCTTGGTAGGATCCAATACAATAATTTTTGATATGTATTCTGGCATTTTTTTTGCAGATTCTGTAATCATCATTCCCAGTTGTCCTCCTCCAATTATTCCAAGAACTTTTTGCATAGTAATTGCAATAATTTGGGATTAAAAATAGCTAATGATGATTTGTATTAATTGTCGTCTTTTTTTCATTCATTATAAATAATAAGTTACAATATCTGTAAAATATTGTGGATTATACAAAAAAACCTTTGATTGGGATCATTATGGGTTCTAGTTCGGATAGTAGAATTATGAAAGAAGCAGCAGTAGTTTTAGATGAATTTAATGTAAAACATGAGGATCAAATTGTTTCTGCACATCGAACACCAACCAGATTAGTAGAATATGCAGAATATGCTCAAAAAAAAGGATTCAAAGTAATAATTGCAGGTGCTGGCGGAGCTGCTCATCTTCCAGGAATGATTGCATCTCACACAGTGATTCCTGTAATAGGAGTTCCAATTCTAGTATACAACGATAAACAAACAAAAAAAACAGACAATACAAAATTTTCTGCATTTGGAGGATTGGATTCTCTTTTGTCTATATCTGAAATGCCTACTGGTTCTCCAGTTGTTGCAGTTGGTGTAAACAAAGCTGGAAACGCAGGAATCTATGCTATGAAAATTTTAGCAAATGAATTTCCTGAATTAAAAAAGAAACTCATACAACACAAATCCATTCAACATAATTCAGTTGTAAAAGAATCAGAACAAATGAAAAAAGAAGGCCTCTCAAAGTTTGTTTCAAAGAAATTCAAACAGGCTACGTAAGTAGGGTAAATTGAATATTATTTTGTCTTAGCTTTTCAATTAGTTTTTCTGCTTGCTCTTTTCCCTGAGTCTCCAGACTTAATGTGACCCCTGCTGAGCCTGCATTAATGTTTGAGCTAAGTCTATCGTGAACTACTTCTACAATGTTCGCATTTGCTGCACTTATCTCATCTACAATAGATTTGAATGCTCCAGGTCTATCTGGTAGTAATATTGATAGTTTAAGAAGTCTTCCCATTGCAGCAAGACCTTTGTCCACAATTTGACCAAGCAGGTACATATCCACATTACCTCCTGCAAGAACTGCCACTACTTTCTTTCCTGGAGATGGTTTATTAGATATCAAATATGCCAAACTTGCAGCTCCTGCAGGTTCTACAACAAATTTCATTCTTTCCATAAGCAAAAACATTGCTTTGGTGATATCTGTATCTTCCACTAAAACAACATCGTCAATTAAATCTTGAATTACTGCAAATGTCAACTGCCCTGGTAGTTTTACCGAAATACCATCTGCAATTGTTCTTGCACCACCACTGGCAGTTATCTTGCCTTCTTTAAGCGACTCAAACATTGAAGGAAAGGATCTGGATTGAACACCTATAACTTTGACATTTGGATTTTTTTCTTTTACTGCAATCAAGGTTCCTGCAGCCAATCCTCCTCCTCCGATTGGAACATAAATTTCATCCACATCTGGCAAGTCATCTAATATCTCCAAACCTATCACTCCTTGTGCTGCAATTATCTGTGGATCATCAAATGCATGAATCATTATTGCTCCGGTTTCCCTAGCAATTTCCTTTGCCTTAGAGGAAGACTCATCATAATTTGTCCCTTCTAAAATAACATTTGCACCATATCCTTTTGTTGCTGCAACTTTAGCCGGAGATGCATTTTTTGGCATTACAATAGTACATGGAATTTTTTCAAGAGACGATGCGAAAGCAACACCTTGTGCATGATTTCCAGCTGATGCGGCAACTACTCCTCGTTTTTTTTCATCAGGTGAAAGAGATTTTATTTTATAGTATGCACCACGAATTTTGAAAGAACCTGTTTTTTGCTGAAATTCAGCTTTAAGGTACATTTCAGATTCTGTAAGATCACTAAATGTAGGAGAGTGCAATAACGCTGTTTTTCTTATTTCCTTACCTTGCATAGACTGTGCTTTGAGTATGTCATCATATGTTGGATACATTTGAAATCCCCTCATGACTGACATATTTGACTTCTTCCTTTTTACAATTAGAATAGATTCTAAATTTTATGCGTATTTTTCCAAACTATTCAAAATAATTTTATGTGATATTTCAAAGTATTTGGGAATTAGTCATTTCTACGTAATATCCTAGGATTTTAATCTGTCAAAATATAGTTTAGAATAATTATTTTATTGATTCATAAAGTTCATCTAAACGTTTGATTATGTTTTCTTTAGCTGAATTTGACATTTTTCGAGGGTCAAATAATCCTTCTTTTGTTTTATGTTTTACAAATTCAATATCAAAAGTGCATAATCCGCCTTCTTCTCCAGTAACTAATCTTGTATCATCAATTAAAACGGGAGTTGTCTGATATGTTTCTATTAGTAAAGTATCAAGCTCATTAAACAATTTCATTTTTTTTTCCGATAAAGCCTTAAAGTCAACTTCTGCATTTTCTTCTATTTCTTTGAAAACTTTTTCTCTAAACTCATCATTCTCATAAAAAATTTCAAATAATTTTTGATGATCAAAATCTTTGTATCCCATCTCTTTTAGTTTGTTTAATACAAACTGATCACTATTATTGGATATTTGCTGCTCACTACTTTTGGTCAAGTCCATAATCTCTGATAATTCTTTTTGACAATCAATAACTCTCTGATCTGGTTTATAATATAACAACACATGAAACTGCAAGGAAAGATGTCCTGATATCAAATAATTTCCTTCCATAATTTCAAATTTTGTAAAAATTCGTCTAATATCTTCATTGTTTGAAATTGAAACTTCTTGAATTGACCATTCTTTCAAATCTTGAGTTATTTTTTTGAAGAAATTACTAATCAATACTGGATCAAATGTTTTCTGTGTAGTAACTGTAGAGTCTCCCATCATGACTTGCACTTCAACCATTTTCGTAAGGTCAGTAATTTTTGCAAGAAATGACTGTTGAATCTCTTCATTTTTTTTGTTAAGAATTTGGATAAACTCGTTTGAGGATCTAGAACCTAATCTCACTAAATATTACCCAAATTTTACTCTCCTTAAACCTTGCATCCTGAATACCTTAAATACAAAATTTAGTTCATTTTAGACATGGAAGATGAGGAAATTTTGTGTAATAATTGCAATTCTGTAATCTCTCAGTATTATAATGAGGGTTATAAGGGACATAGGGGAATGTGCCTTGTCTCCAAAGTAGACTTTCTATTGGAGTAACAACAAATGTCAGAAAATATTGATAAGGACTCTCAAAACACAAAAAATGGAAATCCTTTAGATTCTACCTCCAACCCAAATGTTGTAGATATGCTACTTAGCCAAAAACATGAGAAGATAGTAGATTCAGAAACAATGATTCTAGAAACTCAAAAAAGAGTATGGGGGGCATTAAAGAAAGGATATGAATACACTGGAATAACAAACGAATCTGAAAAATTTCTCAGAAAAAATGTTTTTTCCAAAATTGATATGGTTGTTCTATATGTTGACTTAGTAGGATCAACTACCATGACCCTAGAATTACCAGAAGAAAAACTTGCAATAATAATCAGCTCATTTTCACAAGAAATGGCATCGGTCATTCGACATCATAAAGGATATGTGTTAAAATTCGTAGGTGATGCAGTAATTGGATATTTTATTGCATCTGATAATCCCTTATTGGCAGCTGATAATGCAGTCACATGTGCAAAGTCCATGCTTACTGTAATTCAAAAAGGAATCAACCCAATATTAAATCAGTACGATTATCCTGATTTGATGGTAAAGATTGGTTTGGATTTTGGCCATAGTATAGTTGTAAGATATGGCTCCAATCCAGAAGCATCTCATGTAGATTTAATGGGACCATGTATGAATATTGCATCTAAAATTCAATCTCAAGCCAAAACAAATCAAATTCTAATTGGTGATGATGTTTTCAAAAAATTACATCCAACAACTCAAAAAGATTTCAAAGAAATACTTTGGAAAAACAATGAGTGGAAATATCGTTCAAGACTGACCGGTGAAATATACAAAGTATATGAATTCAAAGGCTAAACAGTAAATTTTCCAGGACATTCCACATGTTCATAATGGTGTTCTGTGAATTTTTCCTGTACCACATAAATCACAATTTTATGTAGATCCTCATTTTCAATTGTTTTCTTACATTTTATGCAGGTCTTTGTTGATTGTGTCATGTGTAACTGCGATCAAAATTGGGAAACTATAAGGATCTGCGATCAGCTCAAATTGAGCAAAAATGACTAGAAATTAACAATGTATTATATCAAACGCCTAAAGACAAGGCAAAAATATAGCAAGAATTGAATAAATCTATGGAAGATTTGGCAATAAAACAACTCAGAGACCTTTATGGATTAAATCCCAATATACCTCACCTTGCATTTCAATTTCCTAGATTGCCACCAGGGTTGTCTTATCCCATGTTCAAAATATATGAAAATCCAATGAAAGAAAAATTTGCAAATAATTCCGAGTCGATAAATAAAAAAATTGAAGGATTCCAACATATGTATCAACAATATGCTTCAGGTCTAATGAACATGAATTCTTCAGGAATTGTTCCACCAGGTCATCCATTGTTTAGCAGACAAAATTCTGTTGAAACATTAAAAGCAGAAAAAGACAAACTTTTAAAAGAAAACTTAGAGTTAAAGAAAAAATTAGAAAAAACAAAACCAAACTAGTATTTTGACATTATATTTTTCAAAAAATTTTTCTAAAAATGGTAAGAATCCTTATTAATTTGCGACTCTAGTTTTTATCATGGTGAAAACTCCTTCAGAAAAATGGAAAGAACAAATTGTACAGTATAGGAAAAAATGTCAAAAAATAATTGAATTATCAAAAAGTATCAGATATGCAGGGGTTGTAAATAATTATGGAAGGACACTGACTGGGATTGTTAGACCAAATGTAAAGCCTCTTTTAAAATCAGAACAAATAAAAAATGAGTTTTTCATAATCTCTACTCTGATGACACTTCGAAAAGATACTGCAAGTGCAGTAGGAAAACTTGATTATGTTTTACTTCAACATCAAAAGGTATCAATTATGATTTTCCAAAAAAATGATGTAACATATTACATTTCAATAGATAGAAAAGAAAAAAGTATAGACAAGATTATCTCATCTATTAAAAAGACAATCTAAGCTGGTGTAAATCCTTGATATCCACCTGTCTGTTGATCTTTGTCTGCAAAGTTTGGCTCAAATAATGATACCATATATTCATCTGGATCTAAAACGATTGCATTTTTACCAGCTTCTCGTTCTACAATATCTCGGTAGACTTTAACTCCTTTTGATTTTAATTCCTCAACGGCAGATTTCACATCTCCAACAAGAAATCCAATTGAAATTCCATTATCAATAGAGCTACCTATGTGCTCTGCTGTCAACGAGGCAGGATGTAGACTCAATAAACCTCCAGATGTTCCTAAATCTACCCAAGATCTTCTTTGATTCTTTATAGGAAGACCAATAAGATCATGGTAAAACGCTACAGATTTGTCGATGTCTTTAACAGCCAAAATAACGTTTCCGACTTTTTTAACGTTCACGATTTATCTTCCGTTCAAGTACGTAAAAACTTTGTCATTGAACCTCAACCATAGTTTCGGTTCTTTCTACACCGTTGATCTTTTGAATTTGGTTGGTAATTTCGAGGATTTTTCCCAATTCTTCTACTTCAATTATGGCTACAGCATCAAACTGTCCACTTGTTGGAAAGGAATCCGAGATAGAATTAACTTTTCTTAGTCGTGCTGCAATCAATTTCTTTGGAGATTTTACCAAAACAATGGCTCTTACCATCCTAAATTAACCTCCACTTCAATTAATGTCTCAGTTGTAACAATTTCTTTGATTTTTTTAAAATCAATGACTATGTTGTTAATCTCATCGATATTTCCTTGTAAAATAACGCTAATGTCTGCTCGTCCAGTAACAACCATTACATCTTTGACGACTTTGCGTTTCTTTTTTAAAATTTGTACAACATTATCAACTTTTCCTGGCTTTACTGTAATCAGACATAATGCTCGCATAATTAGTTTATGAAGTTAAAGTGGATAAAGATTACTTTAATCAAAAGCTTCTTGAGATCTTGCTTCTTCTAGATATGCTCTTCTTTCTTCATTTACTTTTTCCTGATCAATTGTAATATCATCATCCACTATTACTATTCCCATATCATCTGAAGGCAATACTTTGGGTTTTTTTGATTTTGTAGTTTTTGAGGACTTTTTAGTGGATTTTGCCTTTGTTTTAGTTGGTTTTTTTCTGTCGGTTTTTTTTCCAATGGACTTTTTTGCAGCTTTTTTTTCAGCCATGAATGTCGAAAAACAAGAGGTATCCTTATTTTTAAGTATTATGCAAAAAGTTGCATATTCCAAAAATAGATAGTTTCAAAATTTTGTTAAATACGATCTTATTGAGAGATCTTTAACATGTTCAAAATCAAAAAATACTTGAATAAACAAAGAAAATTCAACGTTCAATTTTTCTTAAATCATACCTTTGAAAATCTTGTATATCCATAATGCTTCTAGATAGAAGATATCAAGTCTGATAATTATATCCGATTATTAAAGCATAATATGTTATAGTATTATTATGAATGATAATTACAAAATTCTTTCCATAGTATTATTGGCAGTTTTAGTTCTTGGCACTGTTACTTATCAGGATGTTTTAGCTCAGAATATTCCTGAATGGATAAAAAACACTGCTTTGTGGTATGGTCAGGGAAATATTTCAGAAACTGAGTTTCTAAATGCAATAAAATTCCTCATTGAAAATAAAGTAATTGTAATTGAAAGTCCAGATGAAGTAAAATCAGAACCCTCCAATAAAGCAATGACATCTGAAATAATAATACCAAATGGAAATGCCAATATAGAACACACTGGATTCTATATTCCATTAAACCTTGAGACATCTCCTGGAACTACTGTTGTTTGGGTAAATGATGACACTGTACTTCATACTGTACAAAGTTTAGATGAAGAAGGAAACATTATTGGATTGTTTAATAGTGCGCCTCTTGCAACGGGAGAGAGATTTGCATATGCCTTCGATGAGGAAGGAACTTATCACTACTATTGCTCTCTTCATCCTTGGAGGGTAGGACAAGTTACAGTAAGATAGAAACCTAAACTATTATCATTTTATGAAATAATTTAGCGTAAGGATTTATTTTTTACAAATATGCATATTTACTTTTCAAAAAAACCCACTTAAAAAAAATTTTTTTATTTTGATGTAATTATTTTGTTTATTTTCTCAACACTCAAATTGTTTTTTTAGATTCTAAGACTATCCGGTCATATTCATGATTTTTAAGCTCTATTGTAATTATGTTGTTTTCATTATTCTTTGTAAACCAAAACTCTTTACTCCCATCTTCTGTGATGTAAGTACCTGCTTTTACAATTTTAGGAATATAAGTACCTGGAATTGTCAGGTCAGAGCTGCTTTGTTTTGGTAATTGATCATGAATCCTTACTATTTTATCCCTTGGAATTACAATAGGATCCCACTTTACTGCCAGAAACTTTGCTTGATCATTTAGCAAAATTTGTATTTCATCATTTTGAATAATAATATCAATTTCACTTTGTTTACTCATTTGTCCAAAAAAATTATCTGGACTGGAAAGAGAAGAAGTAATTACAAGACCAATTGCAATATTTATCGCGAAAAGGGTCACTCCAAGAAAAAGACATCTTTTTGCTTTTTGCGGATCATCATTTCGTATGGCAAAATATGCTATTACACCACCTATTATGTGAAAAAATATTGGTAAAAGGTACCATGTCCTTCGCCTAATTCTAATTGGTTGAGTAGACATTTCACGTCATTGTTAAAACAACAACAAAAAATTTACTATGAACCAAAACGTATGCCGCATTTGGGGCATATATTATAGTTATTTGGAAAATTTTGATTGCAATTAAAACAGAATTTATTATTTTTAGGTCCTTTTTTTCGCTCTGCAAGATAATAACGAAGTAAGATTATGACTACAGTTGTTACTACTCCAATTACTGTGTATAGAAGAACCATTGTAGAGTTTAATTTTGACGTTTTTACAATAAAAGGTTTTTTCAAAAACTCAATTTTATTTTCTAGATTCTTAATGAAAAATATATTCAAAAAACCACCGTGAATTTGAGAAATTCAAAATTGAAAGTACAATATCAAAAGATGATCAATTTACTCATAAAAAAAAGCTTTAACTACGTCTCCCAAAATGGGCATTTACACGTAGTTTCTGTTTGATTTGTCTGATTTCCTCTTTTTGTTCATTGTTTTGTTGAATTAATTGATTGATTTTTCCAATCAAAACTTTTTCAGTTCCTTTTCCAGAAATTGGAGCAAGTTTCTTCATGTTTTTACTTCCTCTTGAAAATATTAATCAGTAAGCTGTCACAAATTTTTAAGATATATCATAAATTATTTTTAATTATTATGAACTCTGAAAATAATCTACTATTATTTTTTCAATTATTGATTTTGTTATATTTTTTAGATGTCTACATAGATGCCATCATCTCTTGCCTCTACTGCATATGTTTCTAATTTGACATCCTTTAGATAGTCTTTCAATTCTCCAGTCTTGATGTTATAATGCCAAAAATGAAGAGGGCACTCTACAATATCATTATCAAGTTTTCCGGGTGCAAGTGAGCCATCTTGATGTACACAAAGATCATCTAAAGCATGATATCCGTTCTGATTAAAAATTGCAATTTGTTTTCCATCAATTTTAAAGGCCTTGCCTTTACCGGCATCAATTTCTCCTTTTTCAGCAATCTTTTTCCATGTCATCTAATTTTTTGATAAGTTTGTCATTTATTTAGATTCGCATGATAGGATTTTATAATCTGCCACAAGAAATTCCGTATTGAGTAAGGTAAAATCAAATTCTAAATTAATCAAAGAAGGAAAGCTATCCTATGAATGGGCCAGATCCCATATGCAAATTTTAGATAATACAATCAATCGACTTAAAAAATCAAAACCTCTCAAAGGAATAACCTTGGGATTTTGTTTGCATATTACCAAAGAAACTTCTGTGCTTTTACTAGGTGCAAAAGAGCTTGGCGCAACTGTTGCTTGCTGTGGTGGAAATCCCCTTACAACACAAGATAATATTGCTGCCTTTTTGGCCTCACAAGGAATTCATGTTTATGCATGGCATGGACAATCTGTCAAAGAATACAGTTGGTGTATTGATCAGGTTTTGAAGCACAAGCCCTCTATCCTAACTGATGATGGAGCTGATATGAATATCAAAGCTCATTTTGATAAGAGGTTTAGATCATTGAAGATTTTTGGAGCTACTGAAGAGACAACAGCTGGAGTCACCAGAATTAGAGCAGTTGAGAATCAAGGTAAACTACGATATCCCGTCATTTTAGTAAATGAAGCCTACACAAAACACATGTTTGACAACAGATATGGTACTGGTCAAAGTACAATTGATGGTTATCTCAGAGCAATGAACCTATTGTTGGCATCAAAAAAAGTTGTTGTTGTAGGTTATGGATGGGTAGGACGTGGTGTTGCCTCAAGATGTCATGGAATGGGTTCTAAGGTAATTGTTACAGAGGTTGATCCTGTTAAAGCACTTGAAGCACATATGGATGGATTTGAGGTGATGCCAATGGCTCAAGCTGCAAAAATCGGCGACATCTTTATCACATGTACTGGAATGACTAGTGTAATTCGAAAAGAACACATCTTACAAATGAAGGAAGGCGCTGTAATGGGAAATGTTGGCCACTTTGATGTGGAGATTGATAGTAAATTTTTACTAAAACATTCAAAATCAGTAAAAAGAGTAAGACCTAGTCTGGATGAATGTACTCTGAAAAACAATAAACGGGTATATCTTATTGGCGAAGGTAGACTTGCAAATCTAGTTGCAGCTGAAGGACATCCTCCTGAAGTAATGGCACAATCATTTTCCAATCAAATTTTGTCTATAATGTATATTCTTAAAAACCATAAAAAAATGGAAAACAAAATTATCAATGTTCCTGAAGAAATTGACAAACAGGTAGCCATTGATGCTTTAAAAGCAATGGATGTAAAGATTGACAAGCTAACCCCAGAGCAGATTAAATACATGAACAGCTGGTAACTCTGTCTTTTTTCAAATCAAAAATAGTTTGAAAAGTTCCAAAATACATTATCTACAAAACTTCTTAAGATCTGATGAAATTGGCAATATTAAATGAGTAATAAAGCAATAATCACAAGTGCCTTACCATATGCAAATGGTGAGATCCACCTTGGACATGTTGCCTCAACATACCTTCCAGCAGATGTAACAACAAGATTCCTAAAACAAAAGGGCGTAGAGGCATACTATGTTTGTGCTTCAGATGATTTTGGGACACCGATTTTGATTCAATCAGAAAAAGAAGGAAAAAGCCCCTCTGAATATGTTGCCTATTGGAATAAGCGAGATTATGATGATTTTACAGCCTTTAATATCGGATTTGATTATTTCTACAAGACAAGTTCTACTGAAAACATCGAATTTGTTCAAGATGTTTTCAAAAAACTAAATGAGGCAGGCCACATATATGAAAAAGAAATCATCCAATTTTACTGTAGCAATGACAAAAAATTCCTGCCTGATAGATACGTAAAAGGAACATGTCCTTATTGTCAAGCAGAAGACCAATACTCAGATCTGTGTGAAAGATGCGGACGAGTTCCTGAAGAAATATCAAATCCCAAATGCTCAATATGTGGTCAAACTCCAACTAAAGAAAAAACAGTACATTATTTTTTCAAACTTAAAAACTTTGGAGATTCTTTATCTCAATGGTTAGAAGAAAACCCTCATCTTCAAAAAGATGTAAAAAAATATGTACAAAACTGGATAAAATCTGGATTAATTGATTGGGATATAACAAGAGATATTTCATGGGGAGTTCCAATACCTCTTGATGAGGCCAAAGGCAAAGTTTTCTATGGATGGTTTGATAATCATTTGGCATACATTTCAACTGCTCTAAAGTTTTTGAATGATAAGGGAATTAATGGAAAGGAGTTTTGGAACTCTGCAGACGTTTATCACTTTATTGGCAAAGACATTGTTTATCATCACTATCTTTTCTTACCTGCAATGCGTTTAGGTATAAACAGCGAGTATAAACTTCCTGACTATATTCCAACTCGAGGCCACTTGACGTTACAATCTAAAAAAATATCAAAAAGCAGAAATTGGTATATTGGATTAAAAGAATTTCTAAATTATTATCCTGCTGATTATTTGAGATACTATCTTGTTTCAATCAATCCATATTCTCAAGATGATTTGAATTTTGATTGGGATGAGTTTACAACTAAAATAAACTCTGAGTTAATTGGAAATCTTGGAAATTTTGTTAATCGTGCATTGGGATTTACAAAAAAATCCTTTGATGGAATCATTCCAGAATCTGGAAATTATGATGAACAAGACAAAGAAGCGCTAAACAAGATAACGAGTCTCTCTTCTGCAGTAGGTGATCTTATGCAACAGAACCACTTGGATAGAGCACTCAAGAAAATAATGGAATTTTCATCGTTTTTTAATCAATATTTCCAACATAAGGAACCCTGGAAGAAAGGGCCAGGCACGGAAAACTGTGTTTTCTTGTCAGTTAATGCTGTAAGAAGTTTAGCAATAGCCGTTTTTTCATTCATTCCAGAGTCTTCTCAAAAAATTTGGGACCAATTAGGATTTGAAGGAAATATCCGGGATATTTCATGGGATGAACTTTCAAATCTAGATGTAATGATAGGTCATAGATTAGGGGAATCAGCACCATTATTTAGCAAAGTTGAAAAATCAGATATTGAAAAATACAAAAAACAATTAGGTCCACAATAAAATGAAAAAAAATATTCCACGTATCTCAACTAGAGGTTATTATGATTTGACTCATGGAAAAACCTTGAAAAAAAAGTCATATTTTTTATATCCAAAAAAAGAATTTGAAAAATTAACTGGAACAAAAGAATTAACTATAATGATTCATGGTTTGAGAAACAACAATGAAGGATCTATTGCTAAAGTAGTAATTGCAAGAAATAGATTAAAACGTCTGGGGTACTCTTTTCCGATAATTGGATATAGTTATGATTCCAACACTAAGGGAGCACACTTGCTAAAATATGCAAAGCGTTCGCTTGCTGCAGGACAATTAATTGCAAAGAAAAACGGTCGTAATCTTTCCTTATTCATACAGGATTTCAAAAAAGAAAACCCACAAACTAAAATCCGATTAATGGGCCACTCTTTGGGCTCACAGGTTATCTTAAGTACAATAGAACATCTATCAAAAAAACCTCAAAACAAAGGAATTATTGAGAGTGTTTATTTTTTTGGTGCCTCAATAACTGAAGACATACCTTCTTCAAAAAAATATGGAAGGTTACTTGACATGATAGTCTCTAAAAAAATAACAAACTACTTTAGTCCAAATGATGAAGTTTTGTCCTGGGCAAATAAACACAAGTTTGTAAAAGGTCCATTAGGTTTAAACGGAGCCACAGGAAAGACTGTCTCAAAATATCATCAAAAATCAGTAAAACCCAAAAACCATCGATTTGCAAGTTATGCTGCAGTATTAACAAAATTCCCATAATTTGAATCTGCCAAATATTAATTATTTTTAATTTCCATAACTTAGATTTTTCAGTAATTAGAAACTTTTGATCGCCTAGAAAAGTTGTGGTTAGTTTTCTTTAGATTAGAAATAGAAATTGAGAAATTCTTGAAATTTTCAAATTTACTGAAGATTAAATTTACTGTATTTTAGACGTAATTGACATTTTCTTGAGAAACTTGCTTTCCTACAGTCAAAGTCAGCAATATTTCAGAACAGTCAGTTTCGTTATCTTCTAGCCATGACAAATTTTTATCAATTAGATCATAAGAGTCAGTCAGAAGACCATTGCTATCATACAGCTCTACTCTCTTTCCTTTAGGTTTGACTACTACGTCCTTGGGAGAATGATAAATCCGAATGATATTGTCATTTTGCAAAATTTTGATCTTCAACGATATAATCATCAATATTACATGCGTAAAAACTTGGCGATCCAAATATCAATATAAATTTTAAAAAATGTCCGTTTTTGAATCAAAATAAAATCTTTAATCGATCTTGAATCAAAACTGTTAAGACATATTTTATGAGAAACATTTGGCCACAAAAAATTCAAAACTTCATAAGGTCGATTTTTAGCTCAAAACTTGTTGGTAAAATCCATTAACTTTGTAGTTTTAGGAAAACAAGACATTGCGTCAGAGTTTGGCAAAAAAGGAACAGTAACAGATCTTTCTCTGTATGACAGAAAAGAATCAGATATAATTAAAACGTGGGTTACTCCAAACGGATTCCCTGACAAAATTCAACCATTGTTTCAAGCAATTAACCTTGCAGAGTTTGTAATCTTTCATGTTGATAAACTTGATAAATTCACAGGTGAACAAATCCTAGCACTGGATTCTCTAAAAAAAGACAAAGGAGTTTTATCGCATACCTTTGATGTAGATGAATCAAGATTAGAGGCAATGATCAAAGGAACGGTTCTAGAAAAATATGCAAAGATAGACCAAAACAAGATTAAAGAAGAGATTGACAAATTTGAGCCAATTTCAATTGAAGGAAAATCAAAGATGATAATTGACCATTGTTTTGATGTAAAAGGTGTAGGGACAGTAATTCTGGGAAAAGTTACATCTGGAAAAATAAAGCAATATGATAATCTAAAACTTTACCCTGCAGGAATTGATGTTATGATAAAATCTATTCAAATGCACGATGACCCTGTTGATGAATCTGTGTGTCCTGCAAGAGTTGGTCTTGCAGTAAAAGGTGCAAAACCAGACGATGTTGGAAGAGGAGATGTGATTTCTGAAGGCGATTCAGTTAAGGTAAAATCTGAAATCGAGCTGGATTTTACAAAAAATCAGTATTACAAAGGAGAAATAGCTGAAAATCAAGGATGTCTTGTCAGTATTGGTTTGCAAATAAGAGCTGCAAAATTCTCGTCAATTTCACCGTTGAAATTATACTTTGAAAAGCCCATAGTTTGTAATTCAGGAGATATTGCTGTGATTTTGAAACCAGAGTCAACTACAATTCGAATTGTTGGAAGCGGTCAAATCAAATAGAATTTTTTTACAAAATAGTAATATTCGTCAATGATGGACTGATTTAATTAAACCAAAATTAATCTCAAATTATGCGAGGGTTAATGATGGGCAGATTCCAGCCTTTTCATTTAGGACATTTGGATTTAGTAAAAAAAATACTAGATGAATGTGATGAGATAATTATTGCAGTTACTAGCTCTCAGTTTAACTATTTAGAAAAAGATCCTTTTACAGCTGGCGAAAGAATTGAAATGATTCATAACTCTTTAAAAGAATCTGATGTTGATCTATCACGATGTTTTGTCATTGGAATTGAAAATCAATTCAATATCGCAACCTGGGCATCTTATCTCAAGGCTGCATTGCCGCAATTTGATAAAGTGTATAGTGGAAATGATTATGTTTCTATGCTTTTAGCTGACTCTGAAATTAAAGTTGTACCTCCTAAATTTTTAGATAGAGAACAATACAACGCAACCAAAATTCGCTCAATGATAATTAATGATGAAAACTGGCAAGAGATTGTGCCAAAAGCAGTTTCACAACACATTGAAAAAATTAATGGTGCAAATAGACTAAAGGTAATCTCTGTATCCGATACAAAACCCACTGAACATTAATGGAACCTATACGAGCTTGCCCTATTTGTCCAAATTGTGGTTCAAAGAGATTTGTACGGTTATCCGGTGAGAAAGTAACTGTGAAATGCCGCTCTTGTGACAAGATTATTGAAATCTAAATTCCATAGTTAATATTTGCAGTATTTTAGTATCTAATCATGGCAAAAACATGGAAAGATAACGAAATTAGCATCGACCCAATTAAAGATCAAACAATTGCTGTAATTGGTTACGGAATACAAGGTGATGCTCAGGCAAACAACATGAAAGACTCTGGCCTCAATGTAATAATCGGTCTTAAGGAAGGGGGTAACAGCTGGAAAAAAGCCGAATCCGACGGTCATAAAGTAATGTCTGTTGCAGATGCTACAAAACAAGCAGATATCATTCATATATTAATTCCGGATATGATTCAAGGTCAAGTGTACCAAGATGATATTGGACCAAATCTTTCTGAAGGAAAGGCACTTTCATTTTCACATGCAGCTGCAATCTATTGGAAATGGATTGAAGCACCAAATAACGTTGATCTTATTATGATTGCACCAAAAGGACCGGGTTCAAAAGTAAGAGAGACATATCTTGATAATTTTGGTACTCCATCAATTGTTGCAGTTGATCAAGACTTTACAGGAAAGGCATGGGACCGAACACTAGGAATTGCAAAAGCGATAGGAAGTGCAAGAGCTGGATTAATTAAAACTACCTTTAAAGAAGAAGTCGAGACTGATTGGTTTGGCGAACAAGCTGACCTTTGCGGTGGAGCAGCTTCCATGGTTACAAATGCATTTGAAACTCTAGTTGAGGCAGGATATCAACCAGAAATTGCATACTTTGAGGTGTTACATGAACTAAAACTCATCGTAGATATGATTCAAAGATATGGAATCAATGGTATGTGGAGACGTGTAAGTGAGACTGCAAGATATGGTGGTTTAACTCGTGGCCCAATGGTCATGGATAGTACAAACAAAGAGAACATGAAGAAAGTTCTTACCATGATTCAAGACGGTACCTTTAACAACGAATGGATTTCTGAATATCAAAAAAATGGCAAAGATGCATTTGACAAATACATGAAAGAGTATGATGCACACCAAATTGAAGAAGTTGGTAAAGAAATGCGCAAAATGATGTGGCCTGATTCCACTGAATAATTTCAAAAAATGCTGGGAATTATTCAAAATCGTTTTATTTTATTTAATTCTAAAAAGTAAAATTATTCTATACAAAAAAATACTAAAATTATCAAACGGATACTTACTCCAATCATAACAACAAGTTTTTTATCTTTCTGTACAAATTTTTGTTAATGAAAATACAAACAAAAACGGTATTTCCATTTATGGCAGTATTTGTAACTGCTATTATGCTTAGTGCTTCGCCTGTATTTGCAGATTATCCGACTGCAACTGTTAGTACTCCTGCAGGTACCTCAGTTCCAGGATGTGAAGAAACAAACGAATGTTATCTTCCATACGAGGTAACAATCGATGTTGGTGGTGAAGTCACATGGACAAATGATGACACTGCAGCACATACTGTAACATCTGGAACTCCAGCTGATGGACCTGATGGTCTATTTGATAGTAGCTTGTTCATGGCAGGATCTACATTTTCTGTCAAGTTCGACGGTTACGAACCTGGTAACTACGACTACTTCTGCATGGTTCATCCATGGATGCAAGGAATTGTAGTTGTTCAGGAAGCAGGTGCCCAACCTACAGCCACACTTGTAGTAGAAGCACCATCTACAGAAGAAACTACAGTTACAGGAATGTCTTCAGATGGAAAAGTACGAGTAGAGATAACATCAAGTAATCCTGTTGCAAATGAATCAATGTCTATTGACATAAAATTCAGAGATTCAAGTGGTGGTGGATTAATTCAACATGCCAATTATGATATCAGTGCAACACAAAATGACGACAAAATTCTTTCTGTTTTAGGAGCTCACGAACATGAAGGAAATGGAATGCATACAACAGCACCATTAGCATCTGATGATGCAGTGGACATTGAAGTAATGTTACTTGGATTTGGGTTACCTGAAGATGAGGCAAATTGGACTGGGCCTACAGGTGAAATACTATACTTTAATGTAGTTCCTGAGTTTGGAACAATTGCGGCAATGATACTGGCAGTTGCAATAATATCTATAATTGCAGTATCTGCAAAGTCGAAACTAAGTATTATTCCAAGGGTTTAGTCAAATCATTTTTCCTTATTTTTTTGAATATTTATCAAGAACAATGAGTTACAGTATTTGAAATGGCAGATTCAACAGAAATTAAAATTGTAAAGTCAGAACTATCAGAGAAAGAACTTATTTCTTATTTTAGAGAAAAATGTAGAATATGTGGGCATCATAGAATCATGCATGATGAATTTGGAAAATGTGAAGGCGTAATGAATAAGCCTTGTACTTCTGGATGTGATTCCTTTAGTGTAGAATAGTTCCTAAATCTTTCTTAATTTTGAAACACCTAATGTGATATGATCGATGATTGTAGGTAATGGTGTTCCTGGACCAAATACATGATCAATACCTGCTTTGGTTAATGCCTTGTGATCTACTTCTGGAATTACCCCGCCTCCAACGACAAGAACGTCTTTGATTCCCTTCTTTTTTAATGCCTTTACTACTCTTGGGAATAAGGTTCCATGTGCTCCATTAAGAAGGCTCATTGCAATTGCATCTACATCTTCATCTTCAGCAATTTGTGCTACTCTTTCTGGTGTTGCAAATAATCCTGAATAGATAACTTCCATCCCGGCATCTCTAAAGGCCCTACAAAGCACTAAAGCGCCTCTATCATGACCATCGAGTCCTAATTTTGCTACTAGAATCTTGATATTTCTTGATGCTGTTTTTTGTTTCATGAATAATTACCTTTATTTTGTATATTTTAAAGGGTTTATTTGATTTTCGAATTAGCGAAACATTGAAAAAAATTGTTCCTAGGAGGTTTACTAATAATTAAAAATAAAAATCCCAATGAAGTTTAATTCACCATATGATTTAATGACAAATTCTATCAGAAATTAATGAAGGCATCGATTTTGATGGTTTTAAAATTAATTTTAAGAAGATTTATTTTATTTTACAGTAACGCATTTTGCTAGATTTCTTGGATAATCAGGATCCTCTCCTCTTTCTAAAGCAGTATAATATGCTAATAGTTGGAACGGAATTATTTCTACTAGTGGATAAAGTATATCTGGGTCCATTTTAGGAATTTTAATCCAATAATCATATGTTTCGTGATTTTTATTTGAAATACCGATTATTTTTGCACCGCGTGATTTGACTTCTAAAATATTAGATATGTTATCTTGATATGCACTGTCCTCAGGGTTTATAACAATAACAAAACATGATTTGTCCATTAAGGCAAGAGGCCCATGTTTTAATTCTCCAGTTGGAAAGCCTTCAGCATGAATGTATGATAGTTCTTTTATTTTTAGTGCGCCTTCTTTTGCGATTGGATAATGAATTCCTCTTCCCAATATGTAAATGTCTGAAGCGTGTTTTAGCTCTTTTGCAAGTTTCATTATACTTGGCTCTTCATCGAGAATTTTAGATATTGCCTTTGAAACTAGAGCAAAATCAAATGCTAGATTTTGATCAGAAAGATGCTCCATAATTTTATAAAAAATTACCAATTGAGAAGTAAAGCTTTTAGTGGCAGCTACTCCTATTTCAGGTCCACAATGTAGTCCTAATGCCGCATCTGATTCTCTTTCAAGTGAAGAAGTCAGAGAATTTACAATAGATATGACATTCAAACCTTTTTGTCTAGCAATGGATGCTGCCTCTAACACATCTGCACTTTCTCCACTTTGTGATATGGCAATTAATAACGAATTTTTTTTCAGTCTATTTTGTGAATAGTTCATTTCACTTGACATTATGGTTTCAGGCGAAGTTGCTGTATGTGTTGGAAATAGGTACTTTGCAACAAGTGCAGTATTATAACTAGTTCCACTACCAGTAATATAGACATTTGAAGATTTTTGAATTATATCTGCAAAAGTTTTCCAGTTATTACTTGGATTATTTACTGAATTTTGAATTGTAGTGGGTTGTTCAAAGATTTCTTTTCTTGTAAAATGCTCAAATCCCTTCTTGTCAAAATCATGGAATTGTTTTGAAACTGTGACTGTCTCATATGGAGCTGGATTACCTTTAAAATCATAAATTTGAAATCCTTTATCATCCATTATTACAAATTGTTCATTTTTAAGATAAATTGCTTGATCAGTTTTTTCGATAAAGCCTAAGACATCACTTGAAAGAAAATATTCGTCTTTTCCTATTCCGATAATTAGAGGCTCATGGAATCTGGCAGCTACTAATGGGCCATTTTTTACCATACCTACAAAACTGTATTGTCCTTTCAGACTAGCACAAGTCTTCATTAACATCTCTTTAATGTTTCCTGATTTTTGAAAATTCAATCCCATAAGATTTGGAATTACTTCGGTATCCGTATCACTTCTAAATTTAACTCCTGTTTTTTCAATTTCTTTTTTTAAATCAGAATAGTTTTCAATTATTCCATTATGAACAACAGCTATGGAATTATCTGCACAGAGATGAGGATGTGCGTTTTTAGTATTAACTTTTCCGTGTGTAGCCCATCTAGTATGACCTATTCCAACATGTCCGGGTAAAGTATCAAGGTGAAGATTTGTATTGACATTATTTACCTTACCTATTCCTTTTTTTACCAATATTTCTGAACCCTGATTAGTAGCTATTCCTACACTATCATATCCTCTATATTCCATTCTTCGAAGAGCTTTTACTATTGGTACAGATGCATCAGAGTTTGAAACACATCCAATTATCGAACACATAATTCAGCAGGTTCCATTAAAACTAAGAAATTTTTTGTAGAGTTATTTTTTTTATCTAATTCACAATTTAATATATTAACAATAGCAATCATTTTATTATGTACTAATATTAATAGTACAGGCTATTAAATTTTGTGTATATTATTAAAAAAAATATGCCAATAGGTGCGATCAAAATATTAAAAATCTAGTAGGTCTGATAAAACATATGCCCAGAAGTACTGCACGTCAAATCAATTTGACAATGGCCAAAAAAACTCATGATATCATAAGAAAAGCATGGGAGCAAACCTCTGAGGATAAAAAATTATCTTCATGGGTTTTAGATACAATACTACAAGCTATAGAAAAAGACAAATGGTTAAAGGGTTATGCTGCTCATTTATCCTTTGTAGGTACAGATAAAAACGGAATCTTACTTCGAGATAAGCATCTTAAAGATTCCATCGTAGAGGTAAAACTGCTAGATGGTCGCTTATGGTGTCAAATTTGTAGAGAAAAAAATTGTATGCATGTTTATTATACGATGGCAAGACCAGAATTAGCTTCAATAACAGATCCTGAGGATCCTAAAAAAAGATGAAAACATCAGCAAATTAAAAAAAAAGAAGAATAAACAGAGAACTGATTTTGAAGGCATTATATCTTTGAGAGTTTCATCTAGTAACTCCACAAGTTCTCAAAAGTGGAGGAATTGTTCAACAATATTTTTTGTGGATCTCAATTTCTGCATCGATCAAAAAATGTCGATTGCATTTAGGACAGCAGTTAATTATGCAAAAGTCATCCTTTCCCGGTATTCCAACAGGTGGTTTCACACAATTTATCATATTGTTTTTTAATTATACGATATAGAACAAGATTTTACAACATACTTGTAGAAAAAATCAACATCCAGTAAGGGAAAACATCAACTTTGTTTTATTGTTATATTTTGTTTGAAAAAGTATCAGCAGTTGTTTCTTTTGATTGTATTATATCTGAATAAGTTTAGTAAAAAACTACATCAAGATTAAAGTGTAAAACAGTTCAATTTTTTTGGCATGATTATATCCTATTAAAAATTGTAGTAATAATTAGAAAATGAAATTTTGTAATAAAGCCATTGAACGATATTTGCTCAAATATTCTGTAATTATTTTCTTGATCGCCAAATTATTCAAAATAGAAAATCTACATAAAGGCTAATTATTGAACAACTCATGTGAATACTACTCCGATTAATTACAAGATAACATTTGAACCTGATCTAAAAAAATTTACTTTTAGAGGACAAGAAGTAATCACAATTGATTGTAAAAAATCAACAGACACGATCATTATGGATTGTGCAGAAATCAAAATAAAATCAATTCATTCTGAACAATTCGGTAAAATTATCAAATCTACCAGTAAAACAAATGAAAAAAAAGAAGAACTCCAAATCAAACTAAAAGAGAAAATTAAGGGTAAAGCAACTCTTCATATAGAATTTCAAGGAATTCTCAATGATCGATTACTGGGATTTTATAGAAGCCAATACAAACAAGGTGGAAAAATAAAGTATCTTGCCACTACTCAATTTGAAGCAGCTGATGCAAGACGTGCATTTCCATGCTGGGATGTGCCTGAAGCAAAAGCTACTTTTGAAATTTCAATTATTGCAGACAACAAATTTTCTGCAATCTCAAACATGCCTGTTGAATCAAAAAAGAAAATTGGAAGTAAGACACTTTACAAATTTGGAAAAACATCAATTGTTTCTACTTATTTGATTTATCTTGGTGTGGGTGAATTTGAATATCTTACAAGCAAGATTGGAAAAGTTCAGATTCGCGTAGTAACTACAAAAGGAAACAAATCAAAAGGAAAATTCTCACTTAACTTGGGAAAGAAATTGTTAACTTCATATGAAAAATACTTTGGAATAAAATATCCTTTACCTAAACTTGACTTGATTGCAGTTCCAGACTTTGCTGCAGGAGCAATGGAAAACTGGGGGGCAATTACATTTAGAGAGACAATTTTACTTTATGATCCTAAAACATCTTCCACTCGAACAAAGCAATTCATTGCTGAAGTAATATCTCACGAGATAGCTCACCAATGGTTTGGAAATTTGGTCACTATGAAATGGTGGAATGATTTGTGGTTAAATGAAAGTTTTGCAACATTTATGGCCACAAAGTTTGTAGATAAATTCTATCCTGAATGGGATTTGTGGAATCAATTTGTAGAAGATGCTATGAATGTAGCAATGAGTCTTGATTCTCTAAAGACCACACATCCAATAGATGTTAAAGTACACTCTCCTTCAGAAATTAGAGAGATTTTTGATGCAATCTCTTATGACAAAGGTGGATGTATTTTGAGAATGTTAGAGCATTACGTCGGTGAGACAAATTTTAGAAAAGGCTTGAAACAATATCTTTCAAAATTCAAATACAAAAATGCCCAAGGACAAGATTTATGGAATGAAATTGGAAAAGCCTCGAGAATGCCTGTTAGCAATATGGTAAATTCATGGCTAAAACAATCAGGATTTCCACTAGTTGAGATTGAACAAAAAGACTCTACTCTTTATTTGAAACAGAGAAGATACCTTCTTGAGCATGATAAAAAATTCAGTAAAGGTCAATGGATGATTCCTATTTCTATTGGGCTATCTAAAGAAATTTCAAAAAAGATGTTTTCAAAAAAATCAATGACAGTAAAAATTCCTAAAAAAACAGTAGGCTTTGTTGCCAATTATGGACGAAGGGGATTCTATCGTGTGAAATATGGAGAAGGGATCTTACTTGACCTAAAGATGCTAGTTGATCAAAAAAGAATTGCCCCTATTGATAGATGGGCAATACAAAATGATCTTTATTCTCTGTGTATTTCAGGTAATGAGCAGGTTAGGAATTATCTTGATTTTTCAGATGCTTATTATGAAGAAGACAGTTATCTTGCATCAGTAAATGTTGCTCATAACTTGGCATCTCTTTTCTTTCGTGTATATGATGAAAAATTTTCTGAAGATATACGGGGTTATGCTATTAACTATTTTAGAAAAATTTTATTTGATTTAGGATGGGAACCTAAAAAATCAGATAAACATACTGATGCACTGTTACGTTCTTTTGCAATTTCAACTTTAGGTAAATTAGATGACGAAGTAGTTTTAGATGAAGCAAGAAAAAGATACAGAAAATTTCTAAAATCTCAAAGCTCACTTTCTCCTGATTTAATAGAACCTATTTGTTCAATTGCTGCATGGACTGGAAATTCAAAGACTCATTCTGAACTAATTAATCTCTACAAAAGTGCGAAAACAATGGAGGAAAAACTTCGCTTTTTGGGAGCAATGTGTGGTTTTAAAAACAAAAAATTACTTGAAAAGTCACTTAATTTTTCTCAAACCTCTGAGGTAAAGTCTCAAAATATGCAATTGCCTATAATGAAAGTGGCTGCAAATCCATATGGTAAACAAGTACTATGGCCATGGTTAAAAGCGAACTGGAAAAAACTAAACAAAAAAGTTGGGCATGGAAACCCACTTTTCAATAGAATTGTTGCAAGTATTTCATCAGTTGCCGATGATTCGATGGAAAAAGAAATCAAACAATTCTTTAAGAAAAATCCAACTCCTGGAACTGAAAGAACTCAAGCTCAAACACTTGAACGAATCAGAATAAATTCTAAATTCTTGAGGAATATGAGAAAAGAGTTCAAAGATGCCTAAAAAAATTGTTTCAACAATTTCTCTAGGAGTAATTAGTGTGTTGGCAATTTTGTTTTTGACGGGGGCTGGAAATGACGACAAAGATATCCTTAGAGAAACATTTCTAATTGAAGCAATATACTATGACTCAGGTCATGTTGAGATTTCATTTCTTGATAAATCAGCGCAAACAAATTATGTAGTTTTAGAGATTCTTGGGATGGAGAAATCGTTTCAAAAGACATTTTCAGAGTCTGAATTTATAGAAATTGTTCCGTTTCCAAATCCTCCAAAGTATGGTTGGCCTATTCATCCTGTAGTTTTAGATATTGAACATAAAGAACTTGGAAAGATTCAGCTAAAAACTGAAATCCATCCGGTAGATGAACCAAAACCTCCTATAATTTATGGAAAACCATAGATCGAACACAAGATTTTATTGCAGCTTGGAAAATCGTTCTAATATTGGATTTACTTGCAGAGTTAAAAAAAGGAAAACGTGGTGCAATTGCAAAGGCAATCACCATAGTAGAAAATGATCAACCTGAAGCAAAAAAAATTCTTAAGAAAATTTTCAAAAATACGGGCAACTCCATGGTTATTGGAATTACAGGACCTGCAGGAGCTGGAAAGAGTTCACTAATTAACAAAACAGCAGTCGCTATGAGAAAATTAAGAACGAAGCCAGCAGTACTTGCAGTAGATCCTACTAGTCATGTTACAGGCGGAGCCATATTAGGCGATAGAGTAAGGATGAGTGAATCTACGGATTCTGGTACTTATATTCGAAGTATTGCCTCACGAGGTGCAACTGGAGCTGTTTCACGTTCTTTAAGAAACAGTATTCGAATTTTAGAGTATGCCGGATTTAATCCAATTATTATTGAGAGCGTAGGTGCAGGCCAAACAGAGGTAGAAATTTCAAATATTGCTGATATTACAGTAGTTGTTTTTAACCCACATACAGGAGACAGCATACAAACAATCAAGGCAGGCTTAACTGAAATTGGAGATATTTATCTAGTAAACAAAAGCGATTTGGATGGAACAAATCAATTATTTGATGCTGTAAGGGATTTTATTGGTGCCTCTGAGAGAAACCCAGTAATTTTAAAAACATCAGTAAAGAAAAACAGGGGAATTACAGAATTTGCCAAAACTCTAAAAAAGATGATGGGCGATAAAAAGAAATTCAAAAAAGAAAAAGATCAAGAAAGACTCGAAACTGAACTCAAGGATATTGTTTTAAATAACATAAAAGAAAAGATGAATGAAATGCTAGATTCTGATAAGACATTTTCAAAATATCTAAACAAACTACAAACAAAAAATATTGATCCCTTTGAAGCAGCAGATAAAATTACAAAGTCGTTGGTAAAGTGAGAAATTATGGCAGAAAAAAAATCAAAACCCAAACAACCAGAAAAGAAAATTTTTACTGATTCAAATTTTCCTGTAAAAAGAATTTATCAAAAATCCTCAAAAAAGAGACCTACTGAGGACTCTGGAAAATATCCATTCACGCGAGGAATTCATCCTGGAATGTATCGTGATAGATTCTGGACGATGCGTCAATATTCTGGATTTGGGGATGCAAAGCTTACAAATGAACGCTTCAAGTTTATGCTTGAAAAGGGCCAGACAGGTCTCAGCATGGCTTTTGATCTTCCAACTCAGATTGGATATGATCCAGATTCCCCACAAGCAGAAGGCGAAGTAGGAAAAGTAGGGGTATCTATTGCATCTCTAAAAGATATGATGACGGCATTTGATGGGATTCCTCTTGGTAAAGTCAGCTCATCTATGACAATTAATTCTACAGCATCAACCTTACTTGCATATTATATCGCAGTAGGAGAGTCTCAAGGATTTAAAAGCGAACAGCTACGTGGAACTACACAAAATGATATTCTAAAAGAATACATTGCACGAAACACCTACATCTATCCCCCTCAACCATCAATGAGATTAATTGGAGATATGATTGGGTATTGTGCACAAAAAGTTCCTCAATGGTATCCTGTATCTATTTCTGGATATCATATGAGAGAGGCAGGCTGTACTGCTACACAAGAAGTTGCATTTACACTTGCAAATGCAATAGCATACATTCAGACATGTATTGACAGAGGGCTCAAAATTGATGACTTTGCACCACGTCTATCATTTTTCTTCTGCTGTACAATTGAATTCTTTGAAGAAGTTGCAAAGTTTAGAGTAGCAAGAAAAGTTTATGCAAAAATTCTCAAAGAGATGTTCCATGCAAAAGATCCAAAATCCATGCAACTAAAATTCCATACTCAAACAAGTGGAGAATCTCTTACTGCTCAACAACCAGATAACAATATTGTTAGAGTAGCTATTCAAACAATGGCGGCAGTAATGGGCGGAACTCAATCACTTCACACAAATTCTAGAGATGAGGCACTTGCTTTACCTACACAAGAATCTGCAAAAATTGCCCTAAGAACACAACAGATTGTGGCCCACGAAAGTGGCATTACAAAGACTGCAGACCCCATGTCAGGCTCTCACTATCTTGAGGAACTCTGTGATCAAATAGAAGACGGAGTTTGGAAATATCTTAAAAAAATTCAAAAGATGGGAGGTTCTGTCAAGGCAATTGAGAAAGGATTCTTCCAGTCTGAAATCAGACAAAATGCATATCGTTTAAAGAAAGAGACTGATGAGGGCGATAGAATCTTGGTGGGGGTAAACAAATATTCTGAAAAAGAAGAACAGCCAGAACTTTTGCGAATTGATGACAGAATTGAGATTCAACAAAAGAAAGAACTCAAAAAACTAAGATCATCTAGAGATAATAAGAAATTAGAAAAGGCATTATCTGCTATGAAAAGTGCTGCAGATACGGATAAGAATCTAATGCCATACATCATTACAGCTGCTAAATCATATGCAACAACTGGTGAGATTAGTAACACATTCAGAGAAGTATTTGGAGAATATCGTCCAAAAGAGGTCTTTTAGATAAAGACGCTGGATTTTTTAAAAAATACAATTAGTGGAGTTTTCTTAATATGGGTTCAAATCCCCGTGGGCCCATATGAATTTCTAATATTATGAATTTTAATAATTCAATTCTCTTAGAAATTGAATCTATTGGAAAAAAGATTATCAACTATCAACATTTTGTTCTGGTATGAACAAAGTTGTACATTTTGAGATCCCTTTTGATGATGAAACTCGAGCACAAAAGTTCTACCAAGACGTTTTTGGTTGGCAAATAACCAAATTTCCTGAAATGGATTACTATCTTGCTACTACTACTCCAAGTGATGAGAATATGAAGCCAAAGGAACCGGGTGCAATCAATGGCGGTTTACTCAAAAAGGACCCTACAGGAGAACATCCTGTAATTGTAATTGATGTTTCATCTATAGATGAACACATTTCAAAAGTAGAATCTGCAGGGGGTAAAACAGTAATGCCAAAAATGCAAGTTGGAGATTTTGGTTTGTATGCTAGAGTTGCCGATACCGAAGGAAATGTAATTGGAATTTGGCAAACTCTCAAAGCATGCTAACCATACTTTATCTTTTTTTACATCCATTATGTTGTTGCCGAAAACCAATCCAGATGGATTTATGTATTTCTACATAACAAGACGTTACAAAGAGTAGAATTAATTAATAATTATGATGAAATAAAATTTTCAATGTCAATTATACAAAATATGAAGATTCTGATAATTGATGACAATCCTTACCTTGTACGTGTATTTACAAAGATGTTACAGATTAAAGGTTTCTCTGCAGTTGGAGCAACCACACTCAAAACAGGATTACAACACATTGAAAATAAATCATATGATGCAGTTTTTGTTGACGTTCCTTTAGGCGATTTTGATGGAAAACAAATTTTGGCTCAACTTAAAGAAAATCAAGTGTTCAAAAAAACAACTGTTTTCTTGTTTTCAGGTGTTGATTTTGATAATACTGAATTAGAAAAATGGCAAAAACATGGATTGTACTCATATTTGAAAAAACCAGTAAAACGTAGTATAATGCTAAAAACATTGACTGATTTACGCATGCAAATAAATTTCACCAACTTCCAAATTGCATCAGAACCAATCACAGAATATGAGAAGCCTCTCTTAATTACAAAAAATTAAGTTAACCATAAAAAAGAAAATAGCTTAATGATTACTTCAAGTATTCCTTAATCTTGTATAAGATTATGCATTCACAAAACATAACAGTAAAAGAAGTCAATATTAAGATTCACTCATAAATTATAACTAATCTACTTTAGTATTTTTTGCATAATTCAAGTATGGATGTTTTTGGATTATCTCCAGTAATTGCCACCATAGTTATAGTAACTATTGGGGTGATATTACAGAATCTTCTTGGCTGGCTAAAATCTAAAGAACACTATGATACAAGAAGTGCATTAGCATCCACCATTATTGCATTTATTGTTGGAATTACAATAATTGGTCCTCAAATCGAAGCCATTCAAGATCAAATGCTATCTGACTTGTCAGAACTGACTATAATTGCAAGTCTGATTGCATCCATCGCAGGTTTTGATGTATTGACAAAGAATGCCTTCAAGATAGTAAATCAAAAAATTAGTTTGCAAAATAAACCAGTTTAATTTATTCATAAGATCCTGTACAACAAATTGACGATGTTACACATTGAAGTTGAGTTTCACACTCATCTACGTCCATTTATATCCCCAATTTGGTGGGTGAGTCTCTTTAGGCTCATTAGTACCCAAATATTGAAGAGGATTCATTTTTGGATGAACTTGAATGTTATATGAATAAAGTAAAACAATTATTTGTAATTCATCCAATATGTTTATCTTTTATTACACAATTTTCAACTTGTGAGAAAAGAATTCTTTTTACTTTCTACAGCAATGATGATTTTGGTACTTTATCCAATTTCGGCATATGCTGACTCTTACATATCTAACCACTCGAGTACCAAACTTTGCGCATGCCTCTTTTGCAACAATTGGTGTTTACATTGCACTAATAGCAACTAGAGTTTGGGATGTTATTCCATACATTGCAATTCCTATTGCTTTTGTAATATCTGGATTAGTTGCATTATCTCTGTACCACTTTATTTTAAAACCACTAATTAGGAAAGGTTCATCCCAAGCAATTCTGATGATTGCTACTTTGGCATTTGATTTAGTTGTAATTGCTCTGCTAAATATTACAGCAGATTTTATCGTAAAGACTTTCCAAGTTACATCAAGGGAGTTTACTTTGCGAAGTTATGATGCAGAGTTTATGGGACTTCCTTTGATAGTATTTGTTGCCCCCATTACTATTGCAATTTTAGGTATAACTTTGCATGTTATGTTAAAGAAAACAAAATTTGGCATAGCCATGAGGGCTGCAACTCAAAACTCAGATTTAGCAGAGACTGTAGGAATCAATGTCAAGCTAGTTTATGGAGCATCTTGGTTGCTAGGAGGGGGATTTGCTGGAATTGCAGGTGCATTAATGTCATTGTGGTTTCAGGGGACCCAAACCTAGGTCCGCTGCTAATACCAAGTGTATTTGCAGCTAGTATTGTTGGGGGATTTCTTAGTATTTATGGTGCAATAGTAGGAGGTATTCTTTTAGGACTAATCGAAGTTTTAGGAACGCGGTTTTTGGCAGGCGAATTTGGTTCGTGGTTAATTGCATACAGGCCCCTCATTCCACTTGTTTTCATTGTAGTCACACTACTGCTTGCACCACAAGGTTTGGCAGGAATTAATTGGTCAAAGTTGAGGAGATATGGTTCTAGGTCCTGAAACAGTTTTCATTGTAGACTTGCTTGCAATATTTGCAGTATATGCAATTGTTAATCTTAGCTTGAATTTAGAATTTGGATATACTGGAATTCCAAACTTTGGAAAGGTTCTTGCAGTCGGTGCTGGTGCATTTGTAGCAGCATCGATTCCTGGAAGAATTTTTGCAAGCCTTGCAGGAATAGAGGGAGACTATATTGCAGATAACTTGCTCATAGTTTCGCAGATTAATGTTTGGTTAGTTGACAATATTGGTGTTGGCTTTGCTGTTTTCTTTTTAACTTTAGGTATTGCTGCAGGAGTTGGTGGAGGATTGGGCCTTCTTACATCATACCCTGCAATACGACTGAGAGGAGATTATTTGGCAATCACCCTCCTTGCCTTTGGTGAGAGCATTAGAATTATTGGAAACAACTTTACGCCATTAGTTGGGGGAACACTAGGTGTTCAGGTACCTGATCCGTTGACATTTTTACCAGATGATATTCGTTTTCCAGTAGCTACACTTGGAATGATCCTAATTGCAATTACTGTCTTTGCGTATAGTGAAAAGTTGATTCGTTCTCCACTTGGGAGATTACTTCGTGCGGTACGAGACAATGAAGTTGCAGCAGAATCTCTTGGAAAAAATACTACACAGATTCGAATCAAAGTAATTATGGTCTCAGCTGCACTTGCAGCAATAGGCGGAGCACTATACGCATTTTATGTTGGAGGAACTATCGCATTTGCTTATGATATAGCAAGCTGGACATTTTGGCCATTTCTCATGATTCTCATTGGGGGGCTTGCAAACAACAAAGGGGTCATAGTAGGAACTTTGATCTTTGTGACAATTCGAAAGCTAATCATATTTTTCAAGAATTCCTTTGAGGGGTTTGTCCCATTTGATGTCGTCTGGCTTGGCTTTTTACTACTTGGGATTATTTTACTAGTAGTGCTTTTGTACCGCCCACAAGGAATCTTTGTTGAAAAACCAACACCAACCATTTCCAATAAGAAAGATCCTAACAGCTTTGGTAGTTTTTGGTTCAAAAAATTAAGATTAAAAAATAGTTATTTGAAAAAATAAAATCCCAAAATTCTCAAATTTTAAAATAAACAATACATGATCTTAATTGTTTGGTTTTTACTCTGACTAGGAATTCTTAAAATACTTCAAAGTGTAAAGACACCTTTTTAATCATAAGTCTAAACAAGTTAATGTATAATCACAAAACGAAGACAAATTGCCCTTGAGTTTTTAGAGTTTATCATTTTCACAAATTATCAAAAATAAATTTTAGTTAGATTGAATCTAAATTCTATGTTGGAATTTTTTAAAAAAAGGGTAAGACAATATCAAGAAAAAAAGCTAAATGAAATATTGACAAACATTCAGTTTCATCAAGACAAGAAAGATCAGCTAGAACAACAATTAGAAGGAATGGCTTTTGACGATACAATGAAAATCAAAGAAGAAATCACCTTTAATGAAAAAATGATAGAAATTTGGCAAAGAAATGAACAAAAACTTAGAAGACAAATGAGGGATATAGAAGATTAAATGAAATCAAATAATTATTACAGTTAATTTTTTTATTTTTCATAGAGGAATTGTTAGACGTGCATTGAATTCATTGAAACTAATTAGAAATAGAGTTCCTATTTGATAGGAAAAAATGAGAAAAGATAAGTTTGGTTTTTTATGAATTTTTTTTCAAAACAGATTCCATCAGTTCTATCATATTTTTATTCAGGGAGGCAAAAACTTTGGTATTTTCATTAAATACATCAAATATTTTTTTTGATGCTTCAGTAGAATCCATAGCGAATTTGTTCTGACTTTGGTATGCAGATACTGCTCTATCAGTCATATTTTGAATTGCCTTTAGCGTCTCTTCAGAAACATTAACATTCAGACCTGATTTGGTAGCAAATTCTTGTTGTAAAGCAATTGATGAATTGATTACATTCTTCCATGCCTCAAAATAGCTTTTTTGTATGTCAGTTGTTATTTGATGATAAACTGGTGAGGATTTATCAATTTCGTTAAAAAATTTTTCAGTGTTCTTTTTGCATTCTGTAAAAATATCTTTTTTCTCGTCTGTTGATTTACTCATATTATAAAATAATATTCATTGTAAATAAGCTTGATCTAAAAATTGGTTTTCATAACACTATATTACATTATTTTCTAAATCCCGATGATCAAATATTAAGTCCAAAATACTTATTCAAAACGTGATGTTTTATTTTTGAGATTGGTAAAAATTTTTGACAGGTTTTGCATTGAAATGATCTTTGTTTATTTTTAATATCTGCTAGTTAATTACTTGAATTATAAATGAAAAAATTTGTAATTATTTCAAACAATAATTTTCAAAGTTTTAACTTTTCAAAAATATCCTAAAAAAGACGAATTTTGCGTTACAAATTTTATAAAAAAGATTATTTTTAGCTCTTAAAATTTATCACGTATGGAGAAAAATGAAAACATTATAGCACAAGATCTATGTGAAATTAAAGATGCCTTACAAACTCAAGATAAGATAAAACTTGATGAACAATGCAAAATCTTGTCAAAAGAGATTAAGAAATACGCGGTCAAGCCAAATATTATCGATAAGCTAAATGAGGTATCTGATTACTCGGATTTATCACAATTCAAGTCATTAGAAGATAAAATTCAAGAGATTAATGAACTAGTAAGCATTCTTACTTCAAAATAATTCTAAACTTAAATCTATTAACAGATTATATGCTTTGTTTTTTTAAATTACATTAAATGACAATAATAAAATCCTGATTGGAACATGTTTTACAAAGAAAAGGAGGTTGAAAAAATGTTGGTTTGAAAAGAATCTTGATTTAGATGTCAAAAAAAAATAAATCCAAAAATCTAAGGGAGATTTTTGGATTTAGGTACGGGCTTGGAACACAAGCTATGTAGTTAGTAAATTTAGGATTTGTTGTGATTGATTCAGATTTATCTCAAAGTGTGATAGAAAGGGCAAAAAGATTGTATCCAAAGGCTTCCTATGTAGTAGATGATATTTCATTCAGAATTTATTGATAGTGAATTGATTATCCTGGATAGAGGTGTTTTTCATATTTTTGAGCAAGAAAAACTATCTGCTTATTTAACACAGATTAGAACTCTAAAGAAAAATGGAATTTTGTTTTTACCATCTTTGATATTTGTCTTGAGTTTATTTAATGTCTAAATATAGTGTAAATATAATGGCAAAAACTTTGAAAAGCATTCTTGTTCCTTTTGATAATTCTGCAAATTCAAAAAGAGCACTAATCTATGCAATTACCTTAGCACAATTATCAAATAGTACGATATCTGTGGTTCATGTGATTTCCTATCATAACGCAATGGCAAAAATTGTGCAACCTTACAAAGGTAAAATGATCAGTCATGTAAAAAAATTCTTAAAAGATGCAAAACATTCTGCCTTTAAAGAAGGAATATTAGTTAATCAACACATACTTTATGGTACTCCATCTGCTGAACTTTTGAATCTAATAAAAAAGAAAAAATTTGATCTGGTTGTTATGGGACGTAGAGGGACAAACAAGATAACAGGTCCTTCATTAGGTAGTGTATCAAATGCTCTTGTTCAGAGTTCCAAAGTGCCAATTCTCATAGTAAATGGAGATAAAAGTCTGAAACTTAATTCACATAACTAAACTTCATTTTTATAATAAATTAGAAGACAAACTCAAATCTTCGTTCTTTGTAAGACAGATTTAATTTTCCTACAATTGGGATTTGATTTCCACAGTATTTACATTGGTTGTTTTCATCTAGGTTCCATTCTAAAATATCAAAATTATATCTTCTAACCACAATTTTTTTGCATTCATGGCAATAAGTATGCTCTAAGGGATGCCCAGGTACGTTTCCAACATATGCATATCTCAAACCTTCCTTTTTTGCAATCTCATGATGCTTCTCTAAAGTTGCAACAGGTGTGGACTCAAACTCTGTCATCTTGTATGATGGATGAAATTGTAAGAAATGAATTGGCATGTCAGGTCCAAACTCATCATAAATGAATTTACATAATTTTTTGGCATGAATAAGACTGTCTCCTACCTGTGGGACAATCAAATCAGTTATTTCGACATGAATCTTTGTCTTATCACGAATTTCAATTAATGTATCAAAAATTGGTTGAGAGTTTGGTATTCCTACATATTTTCTGACAAATTTTTCCTCTCCATTACCTTTAAAGTCAATGGTGATACTATCTAGAAATTGATCCATCATCGATACAGATTCTGGCGTATCATATCCATTTGAAACAAAGATGTTAAACAATCCTTTCTTTCTCGCTAAAACCCCACAGTCTCTTGCGTATTCTAAAAAAATGCTTGGTTCATTGTAGGTATATGCAATACCATGACAATTCCTTTGAATTGCTTGGTCTACAACCTCCTTGGGAGAAATATCTACACCTTCAATTTTTCTTCGTTGACTGAGATCAAAGTTTATGCAATATTTACAAAGCCAATTACATCCTGTAGTTCCAATTGAGAAAATTTTACTTCCGGGCATAAAATGAGTTACTGGTTTTTTCTCAATTGGGTCAATATGAGCAGCAGCTACTTTCCCATATACATAAAGAACAAGTCTTCCATCTTTATTGCCTCGAATCCCACACAATCCAATCTGATCTTCTCCAAGTTCACAATAACGAGCACATGCCAAACACCTTACCTTGTGATTTGGTAATCTTTCATAGAGAATTGCATCTTTTTCCATCGGTATGATTACGTGAATTTTGACATAAAATAGATAGATAATTATCAATTTTAGAAATGATGAAAATGAATTCTTATTGTAATTTAGCTGAATTTATCAAAAAGAGGTACAAAGGAATATCCAGGTTGACACTCGATTTCCATAATTCCTTGTGATGTTTTTTTAACTAAGATTAATGATTGAAGGTTTTTGCCAACTGGAGCAATTAACAATCCGTTTAAAGATAATTGGCGTAGTAATTGATCTGGAATTTTTTTACAAGCAGCAGTAATAATTATTCTATCAAAAGGGGATTCTTTTGGAAATCCCATACTACCATCTCCCAAAATAACAGTGACGTTTTCTATTCCTAGTTTGTCCAAATTGTTTCTGGCAAATTCTACCAATTCAGGATGTCTCTCAATGGAAAAAACCTCACCCTGACCAACCAAGAACGAAAGTATGGCAGATTGCCAACCTGAGCCGCTGCCTACCTCTAAGATTTTTTGTCCATCCATAACATTTAGCCATTCAGTCATTCTTGATACTACGATGGGCTGGGAAATAGTTTGATTTTTTATTAAAGGTATTGGGATATTCTCATAAGCAATATCAAGAAAAGATTCAGGTACGAATTCATGTCTAGGATTTTTTCTAATTGCCCATTCGACTTTACTGTCATTTAGATAACCAGAATTTTTCATGGTTTTGATTAATTCATCCATCCTTGATTGATATTTTTTATTATTTTCAGTTTTGCTCAAAAAATTTCGCCCAATTGAAAATTTTCAATCTAATTCTAAGTCTAGTGCTTTTTCTAATTCGAATGTTTTGAGAAATTTTAATGGATAAGCCATTTTTATTTTAGATTTTATGGATAATCTCTTCTTTTGATCTTCTACCAGTAATTTCAGGAGTTTCATTTGAAAATCCTATTGGAAGAATGGCAACAGGTCTAAGATCCTTATCTAAATTCAATATTTCAGATACTTTGTCTTCATCAAAAGAGCCTATCCATACTGAAGAAAGATCCAAGCTGTGAGCAGAGATTTGAGCATATGCACATGCAATTGTTGCATCTTGAATACAAAACAACTCTTCTCCTCTTGATTCGTATTCGGTACTGCATCTTTTAGGATCTGCACAAAATATCATAACTAATGGTGCTTCATTTATGTATCCCTGTCCATGTGCTGCATCAACTAATTTTTTCTTGTGATCCTTTTTAGTTACGATAAAAGTATGATAGGATTGTAGGTTTCCAGAAGAAGGGCCTTTTGTGGATGCATCAATTATTGTGGTTAAGTTATCCTCTGAGATAGAGATATCTTTGAATGAACGAACCGAATGTCTAGAAGATATCAACTCTACAAATCTTTTTTCATTCAACATATACCCACCTCTGTCAGAAGCAGATTAATTAATTGACTATTATCAAATCTGAGAATGTAGGATCTTAAAGAGATGATTAGAACACTTTTCCATATGAATAAAATTCTAGAGATTAGTTTTTGTTTATTTTATAGATAAGGTGCGAAAGAATTCATCGAGAAAGAGTAAAAATAGAAATCCTCCAGTTTACGCCTAGAAATCTGACGCTTCTCATAAGGTTTTAGATCTGAAATTGTTCAATATTTGGTTCAAATTTGAATGGGAGCACAACGTGTATGGGGATATAGTTAAGGTGTTTTAGAACGTACCCACGTGGAAAAAAACAACATTTTATAAAATCATGAATGTAATATCTTAATCATGAATCTTCCTGTACCTACACCCATTGATATAATGATGTTGGGTATCATAGGATTTACAATGGCATGCATGATAAAGTACCGAAATTTGGATATTGGAAATTCCATTAGGAAAATTCCAAAAAAGAATCCAAGAATAGAGATGGAAGAGATTTTTGGATTATAATCACCCAAGTTTCAAAAAAAGAAATAAAGTACATAAACAAAATGGAAAACAAATGATAAACAAGATCTATCTTCCATATGTTGTTGGGATGCTTGCAGTTGTCGTTTTTGCAGGATATATGTTTACTAGTTATTATTTTGGTGCCATTTACCCCCTTGACAAAAGTAGAACACAGTTAGGAATTGTAATGAGTTCCTCTGATCCTCAAGAGATCTATTCCAATCTTGAAGAGATAAAAACAAATCTGCCGCATAAGGGTAATCCTGTTTTTATCTATCCTACAATGACTACTGACTTTAACCGTATGCAAGAGAATTTGGATAGAATGATTCTGAATGCAGAATCACTTACGTGGACTCCGCAAGATAGTTCTTCATATCATGTAAAACTCGTTGAAATTAGCAATAATTCGCTGGTTCTTCGTGAAAACATTGCAGAAGCTTCCCTTTATGCAATGTTTAGTGTAGCAAATCTGGCATTTAGCTCAATTATGGCATCTGCTTTTGTAGCCATACTTTGGGCATTCAAACAGAAAAGAAATCAAATAAATGCAAATAGGTAATTGTTTAATTAATAAATTACTTTAATTGTCACCAAATTTACGTTATTTTTAATCAAAGATAAATTCTACTGCTAACTAACAATTACAAATGCAAAATCACAAGTGGCAATATTTTGGACTTTTCATGTTTTCTTCACTTTTAACTAGCTTGATTGTGGTTGCTTTTCCTCCAATCCAGAATTTTCTTGCAAATGTATTGACAAAAGAAGTACTGTATGGTATAGTAGCAGTAGGATTTACCATTCCTGCAATTGCCCTGTTTTTACTAATAGGTTATTCACTCAGACTAGGAAACTCAAAATACAATTCCAAAAACGAGGCAAATATAACATCTCGAAAATCCGTGGATTATTTTTTAAAATAAACTAACATGTTTACAATTCAAGAACATGATTAGTAGTAAAAACTTAACCTCATTTTTTCAAAGCCAAAAGCAATTGCATTGCTTTGATCCATCGCTTTCTGATCAATTTTGAGTCCTTTCCCAATACTCTTTCAATCATCATTCCTCTGTATATGTCCAAAACTAACTCTGCCACCTCTGTCAACTCAGAATCACTAAATCCTTGATATGCGCCTATACCTTCTCGTATTTTCTTTAGTCTTGATACTGCAATTTTTACCGTTTCACCTCGTCCCTGATTTAGCAGTTTTCTGAGCTTTGGATTATGTATTGACTCAGAAATTCCCTCTATCCAGATTTTGGCAAAATTTAATGGTCCGTCAATTACCTTGTCATAACTTTCGTTCAGATCTTTTACAATGTTGTCCTTGTTTTGAAATAGATTTGAGTTGGTTTTTTCAGAAAGTTCTACGCTTTGAAACAGTACTGCAGTAAACAGTTCCTCCTTGCTTTGAAAGTGATGGTACAGTCCTCCTTTGCTTACCTTGGCAGATTCTGCAATCGAATTAAGCGATGTCTTTGCATACCCGTTTTTTGCAAAATTCTTTGTAGCTGATTCCAGTATTCTTTTTTTTACAGAAACAGGGTCTTTGACACGGGTTTTCTTCACTATCTACAATAGGACACACACCAGTATCTAAATTCTACTGATTTGGTTCTCAACTATAAAACTAATACATACCGGTGCACCGGTCGGTTTATATAATTTCAGAACTAAGATACAGCAAAGAGAACAAAAAATGACAGCAGAGAATTCCACAGAAAATAAAAAAGATAAGAAAAAGGTGATAATTGTAGGATGTGGAATTGCAGGTCCAACTTTGGCACTTGCACTAAATCGTGCTGGAATTGACTCAGAGATATATGAGGCACATAAGAAACCTCCAAACTTTGGGCTGCTCTCTTTGACCTCAAACGGAATCAATATTTTGAAGATGTTGGATGTGTACAAGAGCATCAATGTAGACGACTCTACAAAGATCTTTTTTTACAATCATTCCGGAAAGAACATCTTCAAGATGGATTTTGGGGGATGGATGAGAGAAAAGTTTGGTTCTGGCATGGTAATCATCAGGCGTGAGAATTTAATTCATGAGATGACCCAAAAGGCCATATCCATTGGCATGCCTGTGGAGTTTGGAAAAAGACTTGTTGATGTCAAAGAGACAGATGAAAAGGTAACTGCGCATTTTGAAGACGGAACTTGCGCAGAAGGGGATCTCCTAATAGGCTGTGACGGATTGCGCTCCAAGACAAGAGAGGCAATCTTGCCTGGTGCGCCATTGCCTGAATATTCTGGAACTGTCGTGATAGGATCTGAGTTGGGCAAAAAAAGTGATCACAGTTTGGAACCAAATGCATTTCACATGACCCTTGCCAAAAATACCTTGTGTGGTGCATCAGTAGAAGCAGACAACAATATGGTTTGGTGGAGTTATGTTCCATATCCTGAAGAATCCATAAAGACTGAGCTGAAAAATATCTCAGATGAACAATGGACAAAAAAATTGCTCGAGTTTCACAAAGAGGATGATCAGATAAAGAGATTCATCAAGATGTCAAGAGACTATGTCAAGATTCCAATCTATTCCATCCCACATTTGGACAAGTGGCATAAGGGTAGGGTGTGTCTGATTGGAGATGCTGCACATGCCACATCCCCCCACATAGGCCAGGGTGCGGCAGCCTCAATGGAGGATGCAGTGGCCCTTGCAAAATGCCTTAGGGATGTTTCTGACCATGAGCAATCATTTACAAAGTTTGAGTCTTTGCGAAAGGACAGAGTGGAGAGAATAGTAATGGAAGCACAGAAAAGCGGCAACATATTTCTAAGATCTGGAATTTTGGGCAAGATTGCCGCTAAAATTTTCCTTAAAGTTGGTTTACGTGAATCCAATTTCAAAAAAGGACAAAATTGGATATTCTCTTACAAGGTGAATTGGGATGAGAAAATAAAGTGAGTATTGAATCTCTTCTCAAACAACATGTCACATCTGGGAAAAGTCCCGGAATTTCTGTTGGGTTAATCAATGAAAATGGCATTCAAACTTTCAATTATGGAGAAATTGAAAAAAAATCAAATACTGAACCAACTACCGATACCGTTTTTGAGATTGGCTCAATGACAAAGACCTTTACTGCTATACTTGCAGTGAAATTACAACAAGAAGGAATATTATCACTTGATGAACCTATAACTATATTCCTACCAGAGCTAAAAGATTCTGCATTTGATAAAAATAACATTACTTTGAATCATCTTCTTACACATACTTCAGGAATTTCAGAATTTTCATTTTCTGTATTTGCCTCTCAAATGTTGTCAATAATGTCTACTGGCAAATCACGAATTGCGGAATACGAATACGATACAAAAAAATTTCTAAAATACATGTCCACACAAAAACTAAAAAATTCTCCTGGAAATACGTGGATGTATTCAAATCTCGCTTTTGGTTTGGCAGGGAAAGTACTTGAAAGAATCACTGGAAGTTCATACGAACAACTCGTGAAAAGTCATGTTTGTGATGTGCTTGATATGAGAGATACTGGGATTGACATTTTTGAATCCCATAAACATAAACTGGCAACAGGCTATTCCTTTAGGAATAAACAAACTGATTACTGGAATGTTCCTGCAATAGAGGCAGCTGCAAGTTTGCGTTCAACTACATCTGACATGATAAAGTTCCTAAAAGCAAGCCTGGGCTTGACCAAAACAAAACTCTCCCCTGTTTTTGAATACTGCCAAAATACCAAAACCACTCCAAAAATCCCCACATCTATGAAATTATTTACAAAATCTGTTGGAATTTTCTTGTCTACTTTTCGTATAGGGTGGTTTGTGTTTCCACAAGAAAATGTCGATGTTCTTGGACATGATGGTGGCACACAAGGGTTTTCTAGTTTCATGTGCATGAATCTGCAAAACCAATCAGCTGCTGTTGTTCTAACAAACAGAGCTATGAAACCAGTTCATAAATTGGGATTGTCATTATTGCAAGAGATGAACTGATTTTATTCTTCCAACTAAGAATAAACGGTCCAATATTCCATAATACTGAATCTGAAATACTAAAGTATGCTCAATTGATTTCTTTGTTGTGCTTGAAGAAAATAAACAAAATGCAATAGCGTTTTACAGGATGGCCTATGAAGGCAATCCAAAAGAGGCTGTTGAGAAATTTGTAGGAGATGATTACATTCAACACAATCCTGCAGTAGCAAACGGAAGACAAGGGTTCATCGATTATTTTGAGCGTATGTCAAAAGAGTATCCTGAAAAGGGCATAGAGTTTGTGAGAGTCATTGCAGAAGGGGATCTGGTCGCCTTGCACACGCACCAGACTTGGCCCGGAAATGACGAGTACGTGACAATGGACTTTTTCAGGTTTGATGAGAATGGGAAGATAGTGGAGCATTGGGATTCTATCCAACAAATTCCTGAAAATTCAGAAAATAACAATACTATGTATTGAGAAAACCCTTGCGAATGCGTTTTCCAGCAGCTTAGAAAATCAAAAAATTATGTTCCTTAAACTTGCACACATGCAGTGAATCCTTTTTCTCATCATAGTATCCCACTGCCCACGAATCTCCAAATTCCTGTCTAAATGCATCCAATTATTTTTCAGGATCTGGTTCATATGGGGAATCCTCCTCAGCTGCTTGCTTTGAATAATTATGAATTTCTCTACAAGCTTGATCATAAGGTATTCCAATTACAGAAATAACTACTAGACTTGCCGCAATTCCTACTAGAAGAATTATCATTATTTTTGTTGTATCATTAATGGGGGTTCGGAGTGACAATTATGAATAAAAGTGATTTTTGTATGCTATAAGTTAGCAAGTTACCAAAAAGTAACATGTTTTTATTAGAAACGGTTGAATTCTAATCCCAAACTTTAGCTAATCGCTCAGTTCCAAACGTTTCCTTAATTGTTGAAGGTTTTTTATTTTTGAAAACTTTTTTTGATTCCCAATGCATGGAAAAGTTTGCCATCTGTATCATGATTGGAGCAAGTGCTTCTCCTTTTTCAGTAAGAGAGTACTCTACTTTCAATGGTCTTCTTTCAATGATGTTGCGATTAATCAAACCTGCATCCTCCATCTCTTTTAGGCGTACTGATAGGGTTTTGGTGCTGATTCCTTCCATGGAATTTAGAAATTCGTTGAATCGTTTTTGCTTTAACAAAAGCATGTTTCTTACAATGTGAATGGTAAATTTTTTCCCAATTATGCTTAAACTAACCTCGAGAGGACAAGTTTTCATCCCAAATTCATCTAGATGTTGTTGTAGGGGTATCATATTATTCTAAAATTGAATTGTATTTAATAACTTTACTTTATACAGCAACTTTATAAATGTAACAATTTTAAAATCCTAAATTATTCTATGTTACCTTTTGGTAACTTGCTAATTTATCTTTGATATTGTTGTAATGATTAGGAATACAAATGTTTCAACAACAAAAAGATGACAAAAAACCTACATTAATGATGGTACTGTTAATTACTGGAGCAACAATTGCTATTGTAGCTATCACCATCAATCCTTGGAACTACATTCCTGCACAAGTAACTGAAAATGTAGAAGTTATTGCAGTAATTGAGGCTGGATGTGTGGTTGAAACAAGCAAAGGTCATAGTTATGTTGTACCTGACTGTAATTCTCCTCCTGGCAGTATAGTTACAGCAGAATTCCATGTTCCAGGAGCAGAACTCAATGGATACTATGACAGAATACAGGATAAACTAGAAACGGCTAATCCTTAAACTCTATTTTTCTTATTTTGTTTTTCATTTTTGGTTTGTCTTTGAGTATGTTACCAAAAGGTTACTTGCTATCTTATTTACTTACTTTTGTAAAGTACCTGTATAATGAAAAGTAATGCGAAAAAACTTACAATGTTTCAAGGTGCATCATCAGAGCTTTTGCGAAAAATTTGTTTGGAAGAAGGTGCTGATGATGCAGGTTTTGTAGAGATAGATCGTAAGGAACTAGGACCTGTGAAAGAAGAAGCCTTGGGGTTGTACTATAAGACAAAAACAATAATCTCATTTTGTGTTAGAACAAATCCTGAAAACATTCAGAGTCCATCAAGATCTTTGGCAAGTGAAGAATTCCATAAAACATATGCTGATTTGTCAATAATTGCAAGAAAAATCATCAAACGTCTAAATGAAATTAGCATTAGAGGTGTTGCATGCCATCCCGTTTTCCCTATGGACATGAATAGATGGGCTGGCAAAATCTGGGAAATTAGTCACAAGCCAATTGCTGAACAAGCTGGAATTGGTAAGACTGGAATTAACAGGATGATACTTCATCCAAAGTTTGGTACATTCATGTTGCTTGATTCAATTTTGATTGATTCAGAAGTTGACAAGTATGACAGACCAATTGATTATGATCCATGTATTGGATGTCAGTTATGTGTTGCATCCTGTCCCGTTGGTGCACTTGATGTACGAAAAGGAGTTGACTTCAATGGGTGCATGACTCATAATTATAGAGATTTTATGGGTGGTTTTGAAGATTGGATAGAAACTATTGTAGAGTCAAACAATGTCAAGGAATTTAGAAAAAAATCTGATGATAGTGAAAATGTTTCAAAATGGCAATCCTTGTCCTACGGCCCTCAATACAAGGCAGCATATTGCATTTCTGTGTGTCCTGCAGGGGAAAATCAAGTGGGAATCTACAAGGCGAATCCTCAAGATTGGGTAAAAAACATCCTAAAACCTCTTACAAACAAAAAAGAGCCAATCTATGTTGCAAAAGACACTCATGCAGAAGAATATGCCAGAAAAAACCCAAACAAAGATGTTCGAATAATACGAAATGTGTTTAGACCAAATTCAATTAACAGCTTTCTTACTGGTGTACGTGTTGCATTTGAGCAAAAACATGCAAGAGACGTTAACATGACTGTTCATTTTGAATCTACTGGAAAGGAAACAAGAAAGGGAACCATAATAATCAAAGACGAAATTATAGACGTTAAGGATGAACATGTTGGAACTGCTGATCTAAGAATAATTTCTGATTCTGAATTATGGCTCAAAATGGTTAACAAAGAAACTTCTCCTAAAGAAGAAATTGGTGCCATCAATTCTGGAAAAATCAAAGTACAAGGTAATTTAGAATTGTTAAAGCAATTTCAGAGATGCTTTATTGGTCAGTAATTTTTACAAAAAATTATCATTTTGTGTCTATTTGTGTCCATTTTTGACTCCAAAAAGGAGGCGAATCCCATGAGCCAATACTCGGTAAACAGTATTTGACGTGCAAACCGCCTAGGAAAATATAATAAAATTGAATCCCAAAAAACACGCATGGAGACTTCCGATAAACAAATTATTTATTTTTCAATTCTAATAATTGTTGGAAGTTCTTTTGCAGGTGCCTCTTATCAAAGTGCAAATATTCCAATAGAATCAAGCTTATCGTACTTAAATGAAATTGAGGAGTCTTCTAATCCTGAACTGATTGAAAATCTCCTATTGAACCTCAAAACCAGCCTGGATTTTGTAATGAACAGGCTTCCTGAAACTACTAATCCCAATGGTATTGTAATTTCAAAAAACCCTGTTTGGATATTCCCATCAGAGTCCACAAACTTTCTTAGAATACAGAACGATGTCGATAGTATGCTGAAAAGTACTGATAAAATTTCCATTCTTCCAGAAGATTCTTCTGCATACCATACCGGCTTGATGGACCTTCATAACAGAGCGAATATGATTAAAGCAAACCTGCATGATGCCATTCCATTCATGTACAATAATCCAGAAAATATCATTTCTAATTCTGTATGGTTAGTTGGAATTATGGGATTGACAGGAGTCTTGTTGAGAAAGTCAAATCCAAATAATATCTAATTTTATCTCAGTAAAGGTCAGCAGTCCTTATGAGTCTGAAAATCCAAGAAAAACCATGCCAAAAGCTATTCGGCTGATTGTAATTGGAGTTGGAATTGTATTTTTGGGACTAGTGATTTTTAACTATGCGGGTTATGGGATTCATCTTGGCTCTTCTGGCCATTTCATAGAAAATATTTCTCCTTCAGGATATCCTGGAATCTCAGAAATCCCATTGTATGAAGGAAACTCATCACCTGATGAAATTCCAGTATATGAAAATGATGTCGGAATGACTCCTGTTGAGCCAAATGAGTGACTAATTTGTTCTAAAAATTAAAACCGCTAAGTTTCCTTAAACTTGCATACTTTCAGTACATCTTCTTTTTCATCAGTGTCCACCTGCCCATGAATCTCCAAATTCTTGTCTAAACTCATATAGTTGCATTTCGGGATCTGAACTGTACATGTGAGGATCATTGTAGGCTTGCTCAGTATAATTAGGAATTACTCTGCAAACTTGATCATGAGGCAGATGGAATCAAGTCTAATCAGAAGAGAAATTATCAAAATGACATTCTCGTTTGGAGTAGGTGAGATAGTTTATCTTGTGGTCAGATGGGTTACTTTGTATTATTTTCTTGAGGTTGATGTTGAGGCATACTTGGCATCTCTGATTTCATCTGTTACTGCTGCTGCAGTAAACATGATTGTAATCTCGGTTTTCCTGAAAAAAACAAAAACATTCTAGAAAGATTCACAGAAACTGGGTTTGTTTTAACTTGTAATCTGCTTGACTAATGCCTCTCAAATTATTTGCTTTTTCACATGTATAAAGTATCAGAAGAATTTATGAACTTCCCATTTGACACAAGAGGTTAGACAAGAAAGAAAACCATGCAAGTTAAGAGATTTTTCAAATATTTTGGGGTTGGTGTTGCCATTTTAATTGGCAGTGTTATCATCGCAGGACAAATTGCCAATTATAGTGTCCCAATAATCGATCCTCCTGGAAAAATCTACTCGGTTAACGGTATGGATATGCACCTGTATTGTACAGGTCCAGAAAATGACAAACAACCAACTGTTGTAATAATTGCAGGGCTGGGAGTTCAGAGTCCCTTGTATTACGATCTACAGGAGGAATTGTCCAAATCTGTGCACACTTGCACCTATGATCGCGCAGGAAACGGATGGAGTGGACAAAACAATGAACCAGCACATGCCAAAAACATGTCCGATGAATTGCATCAACTACTCAGCACTGCCGAGATTAAAGGGCCTCTGATTCTTGCAGGGCATTCCTTAGGAGGTGCTGTAAGCCTAATTTACAGCGCAGAACATGAAGAAGATGTTGCAGGCATTGCCTTTATCGATTCAAGCCATTACAATCAGTATCATCACTTTGGCCAAGAATACAAAGATGAGATATATCGCACACACCATGAACTGCTGTCTGCTTTCTGGATAGAAGAGGCCATCGTCAAGCTTGGCATCTTGACTTTACTAGGTGGTTTTGTTGAAAACACTTCAGATGTAATTGATGAAGACACACAAAAAACGTACAAGTATTTTTTCACATGGAATCCTCCTTTTGATGCGATAAGATCAGAAGTTAACTATCTTGAGCAATCATTGGAACAAACAAAACATGCTCACTATCCAAGAGGAACATTACCAATTGTTTCTATGTCTGCCTCTGAGATGGATTTTAACAATATGCCTGAGGTAGAAATGTCAGAAAATGAAAGAAGGGAAATGCACATGTTCTTGGGTAAAGAGTTAGCAGATTTATCCAATAAAGGAAAGCATGTAGTTATTGAGGGAACAAATCACATGAACATAATACAAAACAAAGAGACTGCAGAGCATATTTTGAGTTTAATCCCTTGATAGAAGAAAGAAAATGAAACCTATAGTTTTGATAATTATCTTGATTGGAATTGTGGGATTTGGATCATTTTTTGTCTATGTGGACAATTTTGTATTGATGAACAAACTGTCTACAAATAATGTCATGACTTTGGAAGAATATCTTGAGAAAGTATCTAATGCAAAAAACTTGGAGGAACTGGACAAAATAATAACTGCCGCTAAGGATTCAGAAAAGATACATGATTCATGTGCTTTGTATTTTGAAGAAAACATCAAAACCCTGGAATCACTAGAAAAAATTGAAGATAAAGAATTGACCATGGATGAAAATCGACAATACCTTATAGAAAGTATATGTCTCGATACAATAGAAAATTGGAAACACATGGTTTCTGACGAATTTAGTTCTCATCTTGAGACTGACTAATAGAAAGATAGTAGAGAATGAAAACTATTGAATCATCATTATGTCCAAAATGCAAAAGTAACGATATTGTTTTTAGTGGAAACTGGACCGGTGTGATGGTATCAGATATTTATGCAGAATATTTTTGGTTGGGCAAGTGCAATTCTTGTGGTTTCACATTTAGATCTTCCTTAGATGAGCAACCAGACCCTGTAGATGATAAGAGAAACTATGTATAGTCAACTAAAATTCTATTTTTTTTTAAAATATACTTAAAAATATCATGGTGTTATTTTAGATTCAATCTGTTCTGTTTTTTTCATTCTTCTGGTTTCAACGAGAATTACTATGAACAAAAATACAAACAGCCACGGCAAGAACATTATGCTGCCTGCAATGTCATGGAAAGCCTCCCATTTTTCTGTATCTGTTGTCACCTTTAGGGCATACCACGAAAGAGAAAAGATTCTGATTACATTGACTCCAATGGTGCCTGCAATTCCTAATGCAAAGTAGGCAGATTTTCTATTTCGTGGAATGTTCATTTTTAGCAAGAATGCACCCATGACAAGGGAGTAGATGACGACACTGTGAACGCCTGCAGATGGCCAGAACACCTGTAGTGCCATGGAACCAAAATCACCCTTTAGAAACATTAGGTTATCTCGCGCAACTGCCGTACCCAAATCAAACACGGATACTAACCAGACATTTGTCTGCACCAGAAAAGGTACCACATACTGTAATGGTCCTAGTGTGTCATACGGGAAAAATGCATCCAGTGAAAGAATGATTGCAGAACCTCCCAGAAATATGGGAGCAGCAGGTGCAATTCTTATCCATCTTGTACCAAAATAGACACTCAGAACTGCAGTTATGAACAGTGCCATCAGTACAAAGTCCCACATCTGTATCCAGGAATCCACTAACTGTATGTCAAATGTCTTGGATGATTCCAACAAATATTCTCTTATTCCAAACTCCAGTCCAATCACATATGAGATCATTGCAGCTACAAACGGAACCGCAAGAATGAGTCTCTTTTTAGAGATGATGATTTTTAGTCCAACAAGCTCTGCAACCACAAACACAAGTGCAAAGAGAAAGTCTCCCCTTCCCTGATTCCAACTCATATCAAAACTGTCAGGAAACATGGCAAATGCAGCAAGGATTGGACTTGTGATTATGAGAATTCCCGCAATTAGATTTTTATCCATTTTTGTATGTGTGGGCTAAACCACGCTAGTAAATAGATGGATCTATGTTTTAATTGTTAAAACATCTCAAAATATACTTGAAATAATTTCTGAATTAAAAATACTACCACGTGGGTCTGATAAATTACTGCTTAACTATATCCCCAGCACAACGTGTATGGGGTATAGATAAGGACCACTCATTTGACCTTTTTTTGAATAATTCAGAGAAATTTTCCAAAAAATATGATTTTGAGATATGAAAATCAAAAGTGACAATCTGGTTTGTGAGTTAAATTACAATATTCTTTCTCATAACCAATGAATATCAATCGAGGCCTTTTGATTGGAATCATTGCAGGAGTGATTGTGTCATCTGCGCTTGTATTCACGTCTGACTTTTCTTCTGTTGAAGCCCAGATGGGTGGAATGGGAGGAGGTGGAGGCTCTGGTGGAGGAATGAGTCACGGTGGTGGAGATGGCAGCTCTAGCGGAATGATGGGCAGTGGTGGAGGTCCAAGTAGACATGGAGTATTTTATGGACCTGGAACAGTTCATCAGCAATGCCACATGGGTGGAGACATGCCCCCGCATTACTGTGAGCCGTACTACAAGGCAATGTCCTCAGTTGTTGGTGTGAAGATTTCTAATGTAGAACCAGTAAACGAGAAAGCCCTGAGAGTTACCCTCAAGGAAGTAAATGTTGGAGGTAATGGAGTCAACCAAAAGATTTCAGTATCTGCAGGAGCTGGTGATTTAGTAGGTACTGGAATTGTTGAAGGCGGATGGTCTGGATCTGCAACTGTTGATGTTCCGCTAAATGGCATGGGTCACATTTACACACACAAAAGTATGCATGTTCATATATTCCCTGTCACAGGAGGATAGGAACATTTTTTCTTTTTTATATTTGATAATGCATGTACACTAGTCTATTTAAAAATCAGTGTTTAAAATGACAAAACCATATCTGTCACAGCGAAAAAGATACAAAATGTTCATTGTGTGATGTAGTATTGACGAAATGATTTGTAAATTCGACAAAGAAAATGACAGGTCTATCTGTGAACAACACCAAATTTGAGAATAATGTTAATTTCATCCTGGTTTGAAAATCATCCTTATGAAAATTCAAAAAAATATTATGGTTGGACTAGTGCTGCTCTTTCTTGCATTCTCTCAAAGTAACCGCTTGTTACTTTTGATGGAACAAAATATGTCACATCAATGACTTCTCCTGGCTGTGCACTGCATTCTTGAATCACTGGCATTGATACTGATGGTGTTTGAATAACACATCCTTTCTCAACTATTGCCAGTACTGTTCCTTGTTCTGTAATTTCTACTGGAAACCAGTGCCAGATAGGAGCAATTGTGACCATCATCAATATGGCCAACCCCGCCAACACAAATCCAACATACCATTTCCATGGCATTTTCTTTTCTTTCTGTTGAGAATTCATTTTTCTTCATTGTTACTTACCAAAAACAAAACAAAAAGAAATTGGTGAGTTTATCGAATTTGAATATACTAAAACTGTTATCAGATTTTGGCATTTCATATATTTTTTTTTAAGTATTTTTTCATTGTTGAAAATTATATTTTAATTATTAATGGCGAATTTAGCATTTTTTAGTGTTGGAAAAAGCATGTGACTGCGAAGATCAGGAACATCACAAGCACAAAGGACATGAAAATCATCGCCATGTTGGAGATGAATGTATTCATGAAGATGGAACCAGACACAAGATACATCAAAAATCTTAGATATTAACACACAGCAACAAAGCCTAGATTGAAAAGACCAAATCTCATATTGGAGATCATTAAGGATAATCCTGGAATTCATGTAAGGGGATTGATCAAGGAAACAGGTCTAGAAAATGGAGTTGTTGTCCATTATCTTGACAAATTGGAAAAAGATGGAAAAATAAAATCAAAAAAATATACGAGGTACAAGCGGTACTATTCTTTGAATGTTGATGAGGAAGAATTTGACATTATCAGAAATCTGCGAAAGCCTACAAAAAAGAAAATTTTGTTACAAATAATAGTAAATGGCAAACCCACCTTCAAAGAGATTGTATCAAAGATTGTATCAAAGATTGACAAGAGCCCCTCTACTGTTTCGTGGAATCTCTCTGAATTGATAAAAAATGAGGTAGTTGAAAAATACAGAAAAGACGGCAAAGTATTCTATAAAATAAAAAATATGGGACTGCTAAAACACACCTTCAGAAAAGAGTTTTCAAAATTGCTTGACAGCAAAAAGGAACATTCAGAGGATATTTTTCTGGCACTATAATATTGGTACATTAGACGAAGTCACCAATTTTGTTTTTTAACATTATGTCATTATAATGCCAATGAGTAATAATGTACTGAAATATTCAGTTGCAATTCCAGTCTTTGCGGCCATATTTCTGGTTGCCGTTACTGCTTTTCCTGCATCACAGCAATCGGCAGACGCTGTAACTGGTGGAATATCGGGTTTTATTCCAGCCTCAGTAATGATGGATTCAGAAAAGACTACCTTGTTCATCTAACAACTGGTGATCCTAACAGTAGCTATGAGAGTCATGCTGCAATGATGGGAGTGCAACATGCAAAGGCATTCCAAGAGGCAGGAAAGGAAGTGGTCATATTTTTGGATGTAAATTCTCCTGTTCTTGCAGACAATCAACATCCCCCTGAACTAAAGGTAGGACATGACACCCTCAAAGCATTCATAGAGGATGGCGGCAGAGTGATAGCCTGCCAGCACTGTATTGTGAACTCTGGTGTTGAGGATCTTATGACTGGAATTGAAGTGGATGGTCATCCACTTATGCCAAGACTACAAAAAGTACTAAGTGATGCAGATGTCATTCTGGATTACTAGTACTCTTTCTTTTTCTTTTTTAGGAGAAAACACAAAAAATGAATGAAAAAATCAATAGACTTTCCATTATGATGGATAAAGAACTTGAAGACAAGCTTCGAGAAATACAAGCTAACATGATAAAGAAGACTAAAAGAAATATCAGTTTTTCATACGTAGTGAATCTTGTTCTGAAAAAAGGATTGAGTACCAAATAGTTTTTTCAGATAGTTCTTGAATTAATGAAAATAATTTAAAATGTAAAGATCATTGCAGCACCATTTACCTTATACCAACACCTCAAAACCAAATAGAATAATCTCACGAGTAAAACCATTGAATCATAAGGTTTTGACACGCACGAATACGGTATGATTTCCATTTTGATATGGTTATCACGCACAAATTTTGTATAAATTAGTTATATGGATAAATATCAGAATTTGGTATAATTGATATCCTTCAAGAATCCTGTAAAAGTTTGAATCTTTGCAGGCTTGAAGTTCTTGTAATGTAACGTACATTTCAAATTCTCCAGACGGAAAAATAATCTCTGATTTTGTTCGGAAAGGAAATGGTGGAATATATTTACAATCAGGAGTATTTGCGTTAATCTTAAAGAAATCTAATAAAAAAGTGTCAGCTAATTTTTTTAATTTTAATACAAGATATGATTTTCAATGTTGATATTTTATCTGTTATTGATATAGATACGAATTTTTTTGATATTGATGAAAAGAAAACAAAAAATTTTAGCAGATATTCCTGTGAATCTAAAATCTATTATTAAAATTCCAATAATAGTTACCCCAAATACGAGTATCTTAGAAGCAAGAGATGTTTTATTGAGATTTAAAATTGGGAGAGTGATTATAAAGTCTGGCAGAAGAGCTGTCGGGATAGTTACTGAAAAAGATATTGCCAAAAGCATTTCAGTGTTTAGCGGAAAACCATTAGCAAAAATTTCAGTTGGCAACATAATGTCAAAAAATCTAATCACCATGCATTATGATTCATCAATTTATGAATGTGCAAAATTAATGAAAAAACACGGTATTAGTTCTATAATTATAAATGACTCCCAAGAACTTGTAGGGGTTGTAACTAAGACAGATCTAGTTTCAACTTTTCTAGTTCAAAGTACTGCATCATTGAATGTCTCTAAAATTATGACAAAAAAAGTGATCACTGTTTCTCCAAAGGAATCACTATTTGAGGTTCAAAGTATTTTGTTCAACAATAACATAAGTAGAGTAGTTGTAGAAAAAAACAATCACCCAGTAGGAATTATTACTTATCGTGATTTTGTACCTGCAAAAACCTTTGAGGCCTACAAAGAATTCACAAATCCCTCAGAAAGAGCAGAAATATCACAAAATCCACAATTAAATGAATTTAACATAAATAGACTAAGCTATATGCTAACTTTTTCTGCAAGTGATATTATGACAAAAAATCCATTTGTGGTATATGCAGATGATGTGGTGTATACTGCAGCCATACTAATGATAAGACATGGTATTAGTGGTATTCCAGTCATGAGAGGTAAAAAACTAGTAGGGATTATAACAAAATCAGATATTGTTAATGTATTGGCAATGAAAGGAAAATTGTAATTAGTTTGTGTTTGAGATCATATAATTTGAGATTAATGGTGTTCTGAATTTTACCAAATTTGATTTTGTTACTAAATTATTTTCTTTTTGAAAATTAAAGAAAATTTTAAGTTCAAAGAAATATTTTGAAATTCATGACTGAACAAAATTATCTTACTTCGTTAAAAAACAAGGAATTTCTGATTTTGCAGAGATTATGCGATAATTCACTTTCTGAAAATGATAAAATAAAATTAGAAAAAGAATTAAACCAAACTCGATCAGAGATTGAAAGGTTAGGTTGAAGAATAATTTTATCGCTGAAAAGATTGTCTTTATTGTAAAAATGAACAATTTTCAACAATTACTAATTTCTAAAGCAATTTTATTCTTAAATTTTACAGATCAAAAAACCAAATATAGACATCAATATGATATAGAGATTAGATGAAAATCGATCATATTGCAATAGCAGTAAATGATGTGGAAGAATCAGCAAAAAAATACCAAGAAGCATTAGGAGTTGATGATGTTGAATTTGAGACGGTCGAAACCGAAGGCGTCAAAGTAGCAATCATCCATCTGGAAAATGGAAGAATTGAGCTTATGCAACCTACAAACGAAAATAGTCCAATTAAGAAATTCCTAGAGAAAAAAGGACAAGGCCTACATCATATGGCTTTGGAAACTGACAACATAGAAGGAGAGGTAACAAGAATGGAAGGATGCGGAGTACAATTCTTGGGTCAAATAAGACCAGGTTCCGCAGGAACAAAGGTTACTTTTATTCATCCAAAATCACTACATGGTGTTTTGGCTGAATTATGTTCGCATCCAAAGTAATTTTTTTAAAATCATTCCATCATTTTTAATGTGTCAGATGCAGTAATGATTCCAATAAATTTTGAATTTTTTGAAACCAGTATACATTTTGAGTATCTAATGAGTGGCACTAGAACATTTGCAGGAGTATTATAATCTACAATTGGTGGAACGGGCTCCATAGTATCTGCCAATTTTGCATTTTTCAATTCTGCCTCACCTACATCTGCAAGATGTTTTACAATTCCATCCTCTGAAACAATTCCTACCAAATCCTGACCATTAAAGACAGGAATTTGGCTAATAGATAGCTGATGCATTTTTTTTATTGCATCGTGTAAGGTGTTTTTTGGTTTTAGTTTTACAATATCTTTACTGCAAAAATCACCTGCAATATGAGAAGAAGATTTTCCTTCCAAATTTGCTAAACTATCAAAAATTTTTTTTGCAGTATCGTAACTTGGTTGGCTTCGACCTGATTCTATTTGGTTGATCATAGAAGTGCTTACCCCTGTCATAGTAGCTAGTTTTTTTTGGGTAATGCCAATTTTTTGTCTCATTTGTTTTATTGAATCAATTCTAGGAAGCAATTTACTATTGTAAGTGATTTGCTTATTTTAAAATCTGCTGTATGGTTTACTTTTTCTTTTTTGCAATTTTCTTTGGTTGCTCTATTGCTGCTTGTGCGGCTGCAACTATTGCAATTGGAATTCTGTGAGGAGAAGCACTAACATAACTCAATCCAACACCATGACAGAATTTAATGGAATTTGGATCTCCTCCATGCTCTCCACAAATTCCTATTTCCATTTTGGGTTTAATTTGACGGCCATTTGTAATTCCAATCTTCATCAAACTACCTAAGCCAATAACATCAATTGATTGAAATGGGTTTCGCTCAAGAATTTCCTTATCCATATATTCGGGCAGAAATTTTCCTTCTACATCTTCACGACTAAAACTAAAGGTGCCTTGTGTAAGATCGTTTGTACCAAAGCTAAAGAATTCTGCAGTCTCTGCAAGTTCATTTGCAGTTAAGGCGGCTCTTACAACTTCAATCATTGTTCCAAAATTAATCTTTAGCTTCATTTTGTGTTTTGATTCCATTTCTTTTTTGATTTTATCATAAATCTTCTTTATGTGATTTAATTCTGCAACATTGCTAATTTGAGGAATCATGATTTGTGGATGAGCATCAACCTTCTTTTTTGCCAATTCTGCTGCGGCTTCAAACACAGCACGAATTTGCATCTCATAAATTTCAGGATATGTAATGCCTACTCGTACTCCTCGATGTCCCATCATAGGGTTTATCTCTGCTAATTCTCTTGCTCTTTGTAGAATAATTCTTGTATTCTCAATTTCTTCTTTTTCATTTTGTGATTCTAATTTGTGAATCTTTTCAGCCAATTCTTCAGGGTTTGGTAAAAATTCGTGTAGTGGAGGATCTAAAAGTCGAATTGTAACGGGAAAACCTTTCATAGTTTTAAGAATTTCAATAAAATCACTTTTTTGTAATTGGCCTAATTTGTTTAGAACTTTCTTTCTTTCCTCAATATTTTCAGCCATTATCATATCTACAAATAGACCAATTCTGTCCTTTCCGTTGAACATTCTTTCTGTTCTGCACAATCCAATTCCCTGACCGCCAAACTCCTTTGCCAATTTAGCACCTTCTGGGGTATCGGCATTAGCCCTGATTCCAATCTTTTTTGCTTGTTGTGCCCATTCTAATATTGTCTTGAAATCTTTGGTGATTTTTGGTTCAATTGTTGGGATTTCTCCAAGAAATACAGAGCCAGTGCTACCATCAATTGTTATTACTTCTCCTTCCTGAACAGTTTTTCCATCAACAGTACATTGTTTGTTATCATAATCAATTTTCAACTCAGAACATCCAACAATGCATGGTTTTCCCATTCCTCGTGCAACTACTGCTGCATGTGATGTTTTTCCACCTCTACTAGTCAAAATTCCAACGGATTCAAAAAATGCAGGTACATCTTCTGGTTTTGTCTCTTCTCTGATCAGAATTATTTTGGCACCATTTTCTCCCATTGTTGTTGCTCTTTTTACATCAAACACTGCCAAACCACTTGCAGCTCCGGGAGATGCGGCAATTCCTTTTACAAAAATGGCCGAGTTTTTGATAGCACTTGAATCAATAGTTTTGTGCAATAGTTGTTCTAATTGTTCAGCTTGTAGTCTTGTAATTGATCTTTTTTTATCAATTAGTTTTTCTTTAACCATATCAACTGATGTTTTTACCATTCCAACTGCATTCATTTTTGCATTTCTTGTTTGCAGTAAATAAAATCGTCCTTGTTCAATTGTAAACTCAATGTCTTGTGGTTCTCTGTAATGTTTTTCTAGTCGTTCACATGTTTTGGCTAATTGTTTGTATGAATCTGGAAGTTCTTTTTTCATCTCATCTACTTGTTTTCCAGTTCTAACTCCTGCTACAACATCTTCTCCTTGAGCATTTACAAGATATTCACCATAAATGTGACGGGAGCCATCTCCAGGATTTCTTGTAAACACAACGCCAGTGGCACTATCGTTTCCCATGTTTCCAAATGCCATAGATACTACATTTACGCCAGTACCATCTGCGATATCTTTGGTAATGTTATTTTTCTCTCTATATACAATTGCTCTTTCTCCCATCCAGCTGCCAAATACTGCCTTGATTGCAAGCTCTAACTGTTCGGTAGGATCAGATGGAAATTCTCTTTTTGTATGATTTTCACAGATTTTTTTGTATTCCTCTACAATCTCCCTTAGTGATTCTTCGTTTAAATCACTGTCAGCCTCTACATTTTGTTTTTCTTTTGCTGCATTTAAAACATCATCAAATTTCTTATCATCTACTCCAAATACAACTTTTCCAAATAACTGAATGAATCTTCTATAAGAGTCCCAGGCAAATCTTGGATTGTTACTTTTTTCGGATAATCCAATTACTGTTTGATCATTAAGGCCTAAATTCAAAATAGTATCCATCATTCCTGGCATAGATATTGCCGCACCAGACCTTACAGATACCAAAAGTGGGTTTGATTTAGAATTCCATTTTTTTCCCGTTTGTTTTTCAATTTTTACAATATTCTTTTTTACTTCTGCCATGAGTGTTTTTGGCAGTTTATTTTTATTTTCATAGTATTTTTTACAAACCTCAGTTGTAATTATAAATCCCGGGGGTACGGGTAGCTTTAGTCGGGTCATTTCGCATAGACCGGCTCCTTTTCCTCCTAAGAGTTTCTTGTTTTTACCGTCTCCTTCATCAAAAAAATAAACCTGTTTCATTTTTTACGATTATCAAGTCTGAAAAAGGGGGTATTAAACCATTGATTTGGCAAATTCAGACATTATCTTGTTCCAATCTTTTGCCTTGACTATCCCACTTGCAACCAGAATTCCTTTAGATCCTAATTCTACAGCTTTTGCGACATCTTCTCCAGAAACTATTCCTGCACCACAAAGTAGCTTTGTATTGTTTTTTGCTGCCTTTACCGCATCTGCTGCTTTGGTTATTAGTTCAGGTCTTTCTTTTGATACTGCTTTTCCTGAACCAATTAGTTCAGGAGGCTCTATTGCAATAAAATTTGGGTTTAATTTTGCATATTTTCTTGCCTCGGCTACATCTTTGACACACAATACAGAAATCATTTTTAGTTCTTTTAGTTTCAATACAAGTTTTTCAATTTCTTTACTTGAAATTCTGTGTTCACTGTGATTAATCAGTGAACCGCTTACTTCGGATTTTTTAAGTAATTCTGGAATCACAAATCCGGTTGTACTTCCTACTTTGGAATCATCAATATGCTGAGCTAAAATTGGAATAGAACTTTTTGCTACTAATCCTATAAGATGTTGGGGAGGTGCTATTGCGATTTTAATTTTATGTTTTTTTGAAATTTTTTCAGCTGTTTTTACAAATTTTATTATTTTGTCCCCTGCAATCTCTTCATAATTTTTAGCATTAATAATGAACATTCTTTCTTTCAAACTTTGTGTATTCTATTTAATTCTTGATTCGATCTAGATATTTGATTTTATTTTGTCATATCTTTTCTTCATTGCTAGAACCGTCATCATTAGAACTATTGCTGCTAGATTAGTACCTATGATAAAAATGTCAGATACAACAAAACCATAAACTAGCCACAAAATTGCTCCTGCCGAAATAAAAATCATTAAATATTTTGATACATCTTTGAGACTTTTTGTCTTATATCCTTTAATTATTTGTTCTACCCATCCAGATAAAATTAAAACACCAGCAGCTACACCTAGAATAGTAAGTAGTGTTCCATCAATTTCCATATTGTTTCACTCTAGTTCCAGAAAAATTCGTCTAATCCCGTTTGTTTTGGTTTACCAAGCATGGTATCAAAATCCAAATCCATCGAAGATGTAATTTGTTCTAACGTAGATTCCATAAATTCCATGTATTTCTTCGAATCAATTTCTTCTTTCTTTGCCATTTCTACAGGTTTTACTCCTGGCTTGTTGAGAATTTTTACGTAGGATATCTTGTCACCTTTTTTTACTTCTCTTATTGATTCAAGTAATTTTGCTGCCCTGATATGCTGTGGAATTGTTTTTACATATTCTGATGGGGCTTTGCTTATCATTACATTAAATGTCAAGTCTTGTAAAGGGATTTCCTTTTCTTCAACTTTTTTTGCACATGTTGCAATTTTATCTGAAATTTGTTTTTTTGCTCTCTCAAAGCCTTCAGTTGTTTCTACTTTTGACAAGACATCAAGCAGGTCATAAAATAATTTTTTGATAAAAGGTGGTGTGTGAGATTTTTTTCCAGTCAAGCCTTTAACATCAACTTTTCCTTCCTTTGTTACACCGAGATAATTTTTCTTTCTATTACTTAACACACAATACCGATAAACTTTGTCAATCTCTAAATCTACACCATGATCTTCTTTTGCTTGTTCTATTACCTTTTGAATTTGTTCTTCAGTAGGATTTTTAATAAATAGAGAATCGGTATCGCCATAAAGAACTTCAATTCCAGTTCCTTCACATTTTTTTATTGTTTCTAAAATTGTATATCTTCCAATAGCAGTAGTAGCTTCTGCTGCAGGTAAAAAATAGAGAGGAAAAATTTCTGCGCCCATTACGCCATAGCTTGCATTTAGAATCACCTTAAGGGCTTGACTGACAACTGTATATTGTTGTCTTTGTTCTGCTGAGAGTGTATCTTTTTTTGAGAGACTTTTGTAGTAATTTACTCTCAAATCTCTCAGAGAACCAATGATTAGTGAAGTCATTCCATTTTTTTTGGAACATGTCCAATGATTTGTCTGTGGAATAGCATTTTTTTTGCACTCTTCATGTGGACATCTTACAGTTTCATATGATAGATTTCTAACTTTGATGATACTTGGATATAGACTTGCAAAGTCCATTACAACAACATTGAAATGAATTCCTTCTTTTGGTTCTACAACTAATCCTCCACGGTATTTCTTGTCCTTTATTACAGCATCAGACATGACTCCTTCGGATCTTCTTTGTAGTTCTTCTCTTTTGGGAATAAGGGCATTTCTTTGTCGATGTTCATAATACAAAAGACTGCGAATCCATTGAGAGACACCCATTCTTGCAATATCATCAATTGGCATTCTTCCAATTCGTGCAATAATTACAAGCAGGTTCATTAGTAGATCGCTATTGAAGCTTGTAAGTTCATAAGTTAGCAGTGCATCATTATAACAATAATTTGCGGTTTGATAGAGGTTTAATTCATCAATCTCAATCCCATAATCAATTTTTTCCTTGTTTAAGAGAGCCTTACACACGCTGTTTAAAGAAAAATCAGTATATTTTTGACTAAAGGCGTAAATTTGAAAGGAGCGATTCGATAAAGTCCTATACAAATCAAGATGAACACCATGTTTTAGTGTGGCAGAGTCTCTCATCATGTATAGAGGATTGTCTTCTTTTTTAATTCCAAGTTTTTCTGCTCGGTTGTATAGATATGGTAAATCAAATTCATCACCATTATAGGTTACCACAAACGGAAATTCAGAAATTACTTTGAATGAATCTAAAATCATTTCTTTTTCTTTATCTTTATCATAGAATACCACCTTTATATTTGGGCCTAATTCGTTTTTTCCTTCTTCTGTTCCTTCTGTTTTTAGAACAAAAATTTTATCAAAACCATCGGTTCCCTTGAATCCTACAGCTGTGACTTTTTTTTCTGCAACTTTTGGATCTGGTATTCTTCCTATTTCGGCTTCTACTTCAATGTCTACACTTAGTCTTCTGATTTTAGGAATAGGTTGGTTGAGCAAGTCTGCCCATTCTGAAATAAAGTCTTTGAATTCGTTGGAATTTACCATGCTTTTGCTATCTACTTTATCCCACAACAAACTCTTTAGCGCAAGTTTTACTTCATCGGAAATTTCCAAATCATGTGATTTTATTTTTCCGTCTATAACTTCATAGTATTTTCCGATAATCAGTGATCTGTCATAGAGATAATTTTCATAATATTTTATGTCAGACTCCCATGTATCTATAATATTTCTAATACTTTTATCACCGGTTGTTCCTCCAATTGCAAGTGGGTCTGCAACAGTGATTTTTGACATTTTAATTTCTTCATCTTTAATTAAATCATGTTTGGGAACGGTCTCAATTTTTAAAATGTCATCTCTTTCTTGCAAAAAGTCTAACTCGTCAGGAGACAGTCTGGAATAACAGTATGGCTTGTGATCAATTTCATCTCTCCATAAAATCAATTTTTGAGATTTTGGGTCATAGAACTTTAAAACTGCGGATTTGGTGATGTTATCATATGTGGCAGATACCAACATTGAGGGAGGCATTGTTTTTGTGTTTTCAGAATGAGTTGCTGTAACTTGCATTTTATCACACAGACTTTTCGTATTTGTTTACTAGCTCTCTTGCCCATTTTGCAATCTTTGTCTTTTCTAATTGAATTATTTCTACTCCTGCCTCTTTTAATAAATCAAAGTCTGTTTCAGGATAAGTATCAAGACAAACAAATTTTTTAATACCAATTGTTATGGCCATTTTTGTGCATTCAAGACAGGGCACAAAAGTTGTGTATAATACAGCCCCCTCAATTCCAGCCTCTATTCCCAAAATTGCACAATGCATTATTGCATTAGCTTCTGCATGATTGCAAAGACATCTATCAAGAGAAGCCCCTGGTTCTATTTTTCCTTCCATTCGTAACTGGCATCTTTTACATCCACCTTCAAAACAATTTTTGATTCCAGGTGGCGTTCCATTGTATCCAGTTGCCAGTTGTCGATGATTGCGAACAATTACAGCACCAACTTGTCTTGTCATGCAATTTGATCGAAGTTTTGCTAATTCTGCTTGAAGCATAAAATATTCATCCCAGTTAGGCCTCTCATAAGATTGACTCACAAGTCTTTTATCTGACTGTTCAATATATGGATTCAACCTGATCGGTGTTAATTTTGATTAAAGACAACAAATACGCAAACTTCTTTAACGCTAAAGAAAAAATTTTGTTTGATGGCAAGCTATTCAGCTGAAGTAAGCGTCATTCACAAAAAATTTCAAAATGCTGTAAAGAGAGCAAAATCAAAACAATCTCTTAACAAAGCATATAGTGTTCATAAAAAAGACCATGAACGCATACTAAAAAAACATCTGCGTGAAGAGATAGCAATGATTAACAAAGCCAAGAAAAAATTAGAATAGGCAATTTTTTCTTGATTCTTATTTTTTAATTTTTAAAAAGTATATTGTTACTAAACGTCCTGTTCTTCAGAGGATAGTTCTACAATGAGCATAAAATCTATCATTGTATAAAATCTATCATTATATAAAATCACAGATAATCAATGTAGAATCTGAAAGAATTCTGTTAAAATCCGTGATAGATATTTGAGTAATGGCTAGTTTTTTGCTATACGAAAGCATAAAATCAATAAAGTAAGATTTGAGTCATAAAAGTTGACAGATTTTATTGAAAAAAAGTATGTGAAAAAAAACTCTATTGAGAAAAGAGATTACCAGGTTAATTTGGCCAACCAAGCAATTCAAGAAAACTGCATAGTAGTCCTTCCAACAGGATTAGGAAAAACAGCTATTGCATTACATGTAATTGCAGAATATTTAGCCAAAGAAATAGGAGGAGTTTTGTTTTTAGCACCAACAAGAGTACTTGTCAACCAACATTATGAATTTCTTAAAGAGAATCTCACTCTTGAGGATATTTCATTAATTACTGGAGAGGACAATATACAGAAACGATCCAAACTCTGGAATAACAGTATAATTTGTGCAACTCCTGAAATTGCAAAAAATGATCTTGACAGACAAATTGTATCTCCAAATCAATTCAATCTAGTCATATTTGATGAGGTGCATCGAACTGTAGGAGATTATGCTTATTCTGGAATTGCCGAACGGTTTGCATATTCAAATGCCAGGATTCTCGGAATGACAGCTACGTTACCCAGTGAGAAAGACAAAGCCACAGAAATTCTAACAAAACTCAGAATTGCAAGTGTTGCTGAAAGGACAGAAGAAAGTCCAGACGTAAAACCATACACTCAACACACAAACATACAATGGATTAACGTTGATCTTCCCCCAGAAATGAAATCTATTCAGACTTTGTTAAAGCTTGCACTAGATGAAAGATATGAAACTCTAAGAAAAAATGGAATAAAACTAGCTGAGCAAAAATCTCTTTCAGCATTATTGAGAATACGACAATTTGTTTTAAATCAAAATAGACGTTCTGCAAAACCACTCTTTACTGCAATTAGAATTCATTATGCGTTAAATATTTTGGAGGCTCATGGAATTACTCCATTTTTGAAATTTTGTGATAGAGCCCGAGTAAAAAAAGGAGCAGGAGTTAAAGAACTCTTTGAGGTTGATCCAAACTTTACAAGGGCAGTACATCTTGCAAAAGAGGCCCAGTCAAAAGGAATCGAGCATTCAAAAATCCCCAAATTAAAAGAGATTATAGAATCAGTTCCTGGAAAAGCCTTGATATTTACTAGTTACAGAGATTCAGTTGATGTCATATTCAACAAACTCACAGAGATGGGAATTCCTGCAGGTATTTTGATTGGAAAAGCTGGAGAAACAGGACTAAAACAAAAAAAGCAAATAGAGACTGTCCAAAAATTTCGAGATGGAATCTTTAGAGTGCTAGTTGCAACGCGAGTTGGAGAAGAGGGACTAGATATTTCTGAAGTAAATCAAGTTGTGTTTTATGACAATGTTCCAAGCTCCATTCGATTCATTCAAAGAAGAGGAAGAACTGGAAGAAAAGATACTGGAAAATTAGTGGTCTTGATTGCAAAAGACACAATTGATGAGACCTATTATTGGATTGGTAAAAGGAAGATATCAGCTGCTAAATCCATGGGTGAAAAATTGACCAAAGTACTCCAAAAGAATCAAGAGCCTCCTCAAAAAAAGGGCTTAGATGCCTTTGTCTAGTCTGATAATTGGTTATTGATGTTATTTAGTAATTCTTTCTTTTTTTGAATAACCATATTTTTCATCCCAGATTCTAAATGATGAATGCTACTATCTTTTGATTTAAGCAAGTTTTCAAGTCGTATGTCAAACTGACTGGAAAGAAAATTTTCAAAATCATGAGTACCACTTTGAAATTCAGAGATCTCAATTGAATTTAAAGCAAGATTAGTTATTGATTTGTTCAAATATTCAAGGATTTCATCCAATGTTTTTTGTGATAGAATAGTCATAGTTTTACTCTTTATTTTAGTGAAAATTTTATCCGAATCTTTTGATAATATGATATCCAAATTCTGTTTTTATGGGTTCAGACATCTCTCCTATCTGTAGCTTAAATGCTGCATCTTCAAAGGGCTTTACCATCATCCCCTTTGTAAAATACCCCAAATTTCCGTCTTTTTTGGCACTACCTGAATCAATTGATAGTTGTTTTGCTAATTTTCCAAACTTTTCACCTTTTTTTAATCTCTCACAAATTTCTAATGCTTCACTTTGCTTTTGAACTAGAATATGTGAACATTTGATTTTTTGTCCCATTTGATTTAAAAAATATTGATACCTGTTAATATTTTGCTATGTTTGATTTAAGATCATATTAAACCCCAACTAGTTTTTACATTGGGGGTTATTTTTAAAAAAGGAGCTTCGTTTTCTCCCCATGGTTCATTTCTAACCCAAGCAAATTTTTTAAAAAACATTTTGTAAATTTTTTGAAACTCTTTACCACTTTCAATTATTTTTGATTTACCTTGAATACATACAGCTTTATGCTCTCCAGATTTGTAAACATCAATGGTAATTGCTGTGTTTGGATTGATTTTCAAATTTTTCAAAGTTCTAGTTTCATAATCGGTTGCAATCAAAATTGAATTCTCATAAAAAATAAATGATACAGGTTTTACATGTGGGATATCATCGTGAGATGTTGCAATTCTTGCTTCTTCTAATGATTGAAGGAATTTTTTTTCAGTGTTAGAAAATTCTATCAATTAAAAATCCTATCTCTAATTTCTGGAATATGCTTGTATACTATATCTCGAACCTTCATTTGATCTTCAGGTGTGGGAATTTCTTTTTGTGCACTAAGTAATGCTCCACTCATTCCCAAAGCCATGCCCATAATAATCCCAAAAACAAATTCTTCAGGTTGTTCCACCTTGAAAGTTTCTTTGTTTTGTTTTATTTCTTCTAAATAAGCAGGAATAGTGGCAATGGCACCATTAATGGTTTGAGTAATTAACATCTCTAATTGGTCTTTTTGGCTCATAACATATAACTAGAATATTTCCTAATAAATCTGCACTTAAGATTTTTAATAAAGCCAGATATGATAAAGCCATGTTTTCTTATTTTACAACAAATGAGGCAAACACTGCTTTACCAGATGTAATAAAAAAATATGAATTTGCTTTGGCAAAAAAGAATGAGGTTTCAAAATTAGAACAAGAGATTCAGATTAGTCTATCTACTACTAACACTTTTGAGCAATATGTTAATTTAAAGCAAAAACTCAATTCTGCAATTACTCAATTTTATGAGGCAGTTGAGATTCTTGAGAATACAGGTGTTGTTGTAAAAAGCATTGAACAAGGACTACTTGATTTTCCCTCCAAAAGGTTTGATGAAGAGGTATGGCTATGTTGGAAATACGGTGAGACTGAAATTAAATTTTGGCATGAAAAGGATTCAGGATTTATGGGAAGAAAACCCATCGAAGTTAGCGATGAATCTCTAATCTAGAATAGATATTGCAGTAGATTTCAGTTAAAACATTAAAAAAGTATTCTCTAAAAATTTGACAAGAGGAGGAAATTTAACTAGAAAAATTCCCTTACAGTTAGTTTGACTATATCAGTTTGGCTAAGGATCATTCGAATTAGATTTCTTTTAGCTTCAATAATTGCAGTTTCAGTTGGCCTTGCAATTAATTGGTGGCAAAATTTTTCGTTTGGAATTTTAGAAGCTGGATTAACATATGGAGGAGTAATGGCGCTGCATGCAAGCGTTGATTTGCTAAATGATTATTGGGATTACAAACGTGGTATTGACACTAAAACAAAAAGAACCAAGATGAGTGGAGGTACTGGGGTTTTGCCTGAGGGATTACTAAAACCTAAATCCGTTTATCGAGCAGGAATTGTGTTTTTGATAATTGGTTCTGTAATAGGCAGTTATTTTGTAATCACAGATGGAATTGTAATTGCAATTATTTTGGGATTTGCGATTTTATCTATCTATTTTTATTCAACAAAAATTGTGGATTCCGGTTTGGCAGAATTTTTTGTTGCTGTAAAGGGAACTATGATTGTTCTTGGGACATGCTTCATCCAATCAAACCAACTGACTTTAGAATCGATTATGGGTGGAATAGTTGTGGGAATTTTATCTTCATTAGTTCTTTTTATTGCATCTTTTCCTGATCATGATGCGGACAAATCAAAAGGAAGAAGAACTTTGGTGATTGTTGTTGGCAAACAAAAAGCAACTAAAATTTTTTGGGTATTTCCTGCAATTTCCTATATTGTAATTATTTTTGGTGTAATTTCAGGATTTTTTCCAGTATTTTCTTTAATCACATTTCTGAGTATCCCTTTAATGATCAAAGGAGGAATAGGTTTAAAGAGAAACTATGATTCAGTAGATTCTTTGATTCCCTCAATGTCATCTACTTTGATGTTTAGCAGAGTTACAGGTGCATTGTTTGTTCTGAGTTTTTTGATTGGTTCTACGACCTAAATTTTTGGCAGTAATGCTTAATACACAACTCTGAATTGAAATTGAATATAATGGGTAAGGCATTACTAGCGATATCAATATTGATACTTGTTTTTGGAATGAGTAGTGCTTATGCTGAACCAATTGATGATGTCAGGGTTAGTGTACTAGAATATGATGGAAATTCTGCTGTAGTTCAAATGACTTGGGATAATGATGAAACATTGATCAAATATGAGATGGGATGTGTTAGTTGCATACCAAACACATCAGAATTTACCACTGAGAACAAAATCATTTTGGATGAGATAACTCCATTTCCAAAAACCTCAAAGGCAATGCTGTACCTAATTGCATATGATTCTCAAGAGGAAATAATTGATGCAAAGCAGTTTATCATAGATTTAACAGGATAAATACGGTTCCTGCCAGTAATATGACTTAACCAAACATGGTTTTTCCGGGTAAATCAAGTAACTCAAGTATTTTTGATTGATAAAAATTGTTTTGGTTTTACAAGATTCATTTAAAATTTTCTACGCATTGTAGAATTAGATTTTATTAATTTTAGAAAAAATCAAGTTTCATGAAACAGACCCTTAAATTTAGAAACGAAAAACTTTACTGCGCATATTGCAAAGGTAAACCTACAATAGAGATACCCATAAACATTGATCTTGTATCATCTTCAAGTCATGAATTTGTTGAAAATATTAAATGTACTATCTGCAAAAATATCGGTTATGTAAGACTAGATTTTTCTATATCCTGTCGGTGAATACATCAACTATTGAATTAGTATGCCACATCTTGAATAATTGAATTTCATTTCCTTATCATATTTCTTAATAGAAAAAAAGGTGGAGATCAGATACCTTTCTTTCTAGACACTCCCCCTCCAAGGGATACTTGTGATGAGGATTCTAGTAAATCTAATTGAATGATTGATGCACATAATCAGTCACGAAATCTCTTTTCTTTGTGTGTAATTATTACATTTCAGGTTGTATGAATTGATCTCGTACGAGCATAGATCTTAAAATAAATGTAGTATTTTCAAAGACAGTTCATGATTTCGGGGTTTGCCACATCTGAAGGTACTCAAAAATTTGCAGAAAATTCTAAAGCACTGTCATTTAATTTTAAAAAATTCGAAAATCTTACTTTATCAAATGTAGGTGTTGGCACATATCTAGGAGATGCAGATGACAGAACAGATGAACTTGTAAAAAACGCAATAAAGCAGTCAGTTGAATCTGGAATCAATGTAATTGATACCGCCATTAACTATAGAGCACAAAAAGCTGAACGATCAGTAGGAACTGCAATACATGAATTAATTCAAGAAAGAAAAATTACTCGTGATCAAATTTTTGTCAGTACAAAAAATGGTTACGTTACTAATGATGCTGACATTAAACAAGACTTTTGGGAATATGTAAAAAATGAATATTCATCAAAAGGTATCATAAAAGAAGGAGACATTACCTCGGGGTATCATTGTATGACTACAACTTATCTTAATGATCAATTAGAACGTAGTTTGAAAAATTTAGGTCTTGATTGCATTGATTTGATGTATTTGCATAACGCAGTTGAAGGGCAAATCAAAGATGTTCCAAAAGAAAAATTCTTAGAAAACCTCCAGTCCGTATTTGAGTTATTTGAACAAAAACGAATTGAGGGCAAAATCAAATATTATGGAATGGCAACATGGGAATGCTTTAGAGTGCCACCTGAGAATCCACAATATTTGTCACTACAAGAAACTGTTAAAATGGCAGAAAAAGCAGGTGGAGAAAAACATGGTTTCAGATTTATTCAACTGCCATACAATATGTATTATGATCAAGCCTTGCTAACAAAAAACCAAATATTTAATGGTAAAGCCACCTCATTTTTAGAATCAGCAGTACGACTTGGAATTGGAGTGTTTACTAGTGTTCCTTTAATGCAAGGTAGGTTACTAAATCCTGGAGTAATGCCAGAATTTAATGAATTAAAACCATCACTTCGAGCATTACAGTTTATTCGTTCCTCTCCAGGAGTCTTGGCACCTTTGATTGGTCAAAAAACCTTCGAGCATGTATTAGAAAACATGGAAATTATGAAAATCCCTCCAATTGCAGAAGATGAATTTTTGGCTCTAGTTAAAAAATTGACATCATAATTGATTTATTATAAAATCATGAAGGTTTTGAATTTTTTAAAGCTAATAAATGGGATGCCTTGATAGACATCGAGAAATTTGTCAAAGATTTATGATTATGGGAAAATTTGTGAGGCTATAAAATCACTTGATAAGAAGATAAGATTTGCAGGAGTAATTAATGAACGAGGCAGATTAGTTGCAGGAGGAATGAAAGATAATGTGGAGGCACTTGAAAGCAAAAAAGATGATGAGATGATCTTCATGGAGCTCGCATTAAGAGTAAAAATGAGAAAAGAGTTTGATAAACAGCTTGGTCCTGTTAGTTTTGCACTAGCATCAAGGCAAAAAGCCTTGGCTATCAGTTTTGTTCTCAATGAAGATATTTTGTATGTAGTTGCGGAGCCTGATGCAGACTATGGAGTTTTGCCAAAAAAAGTTCTTGAAATTATTGCCAAATCTTAACTGGGATTAATGATAGTGAGAATATTTTGATATTAAATTTATGAAAAAATAATTTCAAAATAAACCATATCAAGAAAAAAATCCGAAAATGCTAACAAAAAAAATTTAGTGAATCTATAAATAGAAACATTTAGTGAAAAATTCGTGCCAGTAGATCCAGTTTGTGGAATTGAACTTGAAAAAGAGTTAGCCCTTGAACATGAACATGATGGAAAGAAATTTTATTTTTGTTGTAATGGCTGCAGACGGATTTTCATCAAAAAACCACGTAAATACAAAAATAACTAGATTGGAAAAGAACCACACATTCTACAAAATTTTGAATTCTCTACGTTATAATTACAATTCGGGCAGACTCTTTCTGCATCACTAGAAGGATTGTCATAAAACTTTCTAAAAATATTATAATAATACATTGATTCCTTGCTTCTAATTACAACACCATCAGATTGCTTGATCTTCTTTTTTTGTTCTTCAAATTTATCATTCTCAATTATCGATTCAAACAGATTTGTAAGCCCTGATGTTCCTGAACCATCTTGCATTGGAGATTTTTCTCTCCAGGCAATCGGAGTAGGGATTTTCTTCTCAAATGTTTTACGTAAAATCCATTTTCCATGGCGTTTTTCACCTTCATTTTTCACTTTAAGTTCTGAAGGAAGTTTCTTCGCAAAATCAATTATTTTTTCATCTAAAAAAGGAGATTCCACCTTAATTCCTAAAGCATCACCTATCTTTTGTGTAGGAAAATGCATTACAGAACAGATTCTACTGATTTCTTTATCTAATTCTTCTGGAGGTTTGTTTATCAAAAAACTATATCCTGCAAACAGTTCGTCTGCACCATCTCCTGTGATTATACCTTTTTTTCCTTGGTCTTTTACCCAATTTATTGCCAGATACATTACTACGTTGTTTCGAATTTCAATATCGTTAAAGTTTTTGAGAATCTTTATGGTTTCTTCAATTGCATTTAAAATATCTGCAGTTTTTGTATTTTGGATTGTTAATGGGATTGCAAATTGCTTTGATACCATTTGACAATATGTGAGATCATTTGAAACAAAGTCTTGTGCAATGATTGCAATACCTTTTGGTTTTCTTTCTTTTAAAAAATAGGCAACAATTGTACTATCTAATCCTCCAGACAGTGCAAGTATGTCTGAACTACAGGAGATACATGAATTTTTTAGTAAATTGTATAAATTTTTGAAAATTTCGTCCAACAATTCGGCATTGTAGTTGAATCTAAAATAGGTTAGCCTATTTTAGGCAGACTTGTAAAACAGATGATTTAATTTTGCAAACTTTAAATCCCTTATAGGATTCTTGTGAATTATTGCTACTACCAGCTGAGATTGAATCAAAAACTCTTATTCCTGCACTAAGAGCAATTTTGGCAAAAAAATTAGCTGAAGATCACAATATACGTGAAGATGAAATCTCAAAGATGCTAGGAGTAACCCAAGCAGCAGTTAGCAATTACATTAGAGGTACTCGTGGTGACCCCTCTCTCATTGCAAAACTTTTGGCTGAAAAACAAGTTGCAACAATGATTGATGATCTAAGCGACAATCTATCATCAGATATGGCATATACTCCATCTAGTCTTTCAAAATTTATTGGTCTTTGTAATTATATTAAATCTAGTTTACTCATTTGCGAGATTCATCATAATTTAGAATCAGACATTGATGAAAAAGTCTGCAAAGAATGCGAAAACATGCTTCTAAAGGGACCTGGAAGCGTTTACTAGATTTTATTTATTATAATTTCAACTGTAGAGAGCATTCTACCTATTCCAGGAGCAGATTCTGTGTCTAATTTTATATCTTCAACTTTAGAGTTACCCTTTAGCATTTTTTCAGTGATAATATTAGCTACTGCAACAGCATTAGGAATTGAATTTCCTTTTGCACGTAAAATAATTTGTTTTTTACTTCCTAATAATGACAAAACATCTACAGCTGATTGCATTACAGGATCATTTCTAATGTAAATTACATCATCAGATTTTTTGATCTGCTCTTGATCATTTTCTTCCTTTATCTCTTCCATGAGCATTATTCAACAACCAGCAAATTCTTTTTCTTTTAAGTTTTATCGACGATTGGTCCACAAAACCTAGTCAAAATAATCAATTGGAATGTTTTGGTAATCTCCATTTGGCATTACTCTTCTAATTGTAATTGGGATTACTCTTTGTTCAAGCTCTTCCATTGCAATATCAAGTGAAATTCTAGCAGTTTTTGGAATTGGGATAAATGGTGGTGCACCTTGGGATAATTGCAATGCTCTAGCACCCATAATTCTTGCTTTTTCAAATCTAGTCAATGTTGGTGGTCCAACTGTGATTTTTCCTTTCTCACAGGGAATCTCTTCAGGTTCATGATCTGCAACTGTTTCAACTACTTCTCTTTGTTCAATTTCTTTAATTCGTTTTTCTAATGCTTCTTGTTCTTTTTCAGTTAGGGGTTCCTTACCTTCATTTTTCTCAATTAATTTTCGATAAGTATCAAGAGCCTTGTTTAATCCTGCATTTTCCTCCGGTTCAACTAGAGTTTCTTCTTCTATAGGTTCTACTAGTTCAGTTTCAGTGGCATCAGACAAGTAATCATTTGGCTTTCAAAGCGTTATATAATCCAATATTTTTAAAGTACGAATTGAGTTCTTCTTCAGTCTCTAAAAAGCAGTTGGTTTTAGAAATCAAAGGTAAGGTAAAGATTCAGTGTGATCTAAAACGTCATCTATCTCCAAGAACGGTAGGTACCATAATGAGATCATTGCCTTTAGAAGGGCATGCATATAGGTTAGGAAAAAGTATTGTATATTTTGAAACTGGCGTAGATTCAGGAATTGAAAGATCTAAAAACGAGTTCAAAAAAGGAGATGTAGCATTTTTACCATCTTCTGGCAGCATTTGTTTTTTTCTTGCTGATGCCGAACCTGGAAAATCAATGACTCCCATTGGAAAACTAGGTGAAAACTTTGATGCAATAAATGATGTAAGTTCAGGAGATGTATTTTGTCTTTATGAAGAAGTTGCCTGATAGATGTAATGACCACTATATCCGCCAACACATTTTGCTGTTCCTTTCTTAACAGAATCTCTTAGGAATGCATTTGCTGCCGAAATTTTAACTCCTGTTTGTCTTGCCAAATCTTGGACTGTAACTACTTTGGAATTTTGGATGATTTTCATTGCTTGTTGTTCATCAACAATTACAGTAATCTCTGCTTTTGCTGGTCCGCCTTCTCCCTTGTCTTTTTTGCCTTTCTTTGAATCCTTGGAACTTTGAGATTTTTCCTGTTTTGCAGGACTGACTTTTTTTGCTCCACCCATATTTTTTGAAAAAAATATTCCTCTTATAAACGATGTACAATATCTAATATAAAAAATACATAACAGTAAGACAAACTAGTATTTTTCAAATATAAATAACATCTTAGTTACACAATATCATGGGTGTAGTTTCTAAAGGCGCAAAATGCAATGTTGAAGGTTGTGAAAATGACGGAGCCCGTTCTCTAAATACAACCAAAGTTGAAAATGCAGGACTTAAAGTAAACTCCGCAGGTAAAAAGACAGTTCTATGTAAAGAGCACTACAAAGAATGGAAAAAAGAATCCAAAGATGACAGAGAATTAGAACGTGCCAGATATGATAAATTTTAATTCTTTTTCTTGTTTCTTGTAATTCCTGGTGTTTTGAAATAATCCTGACTTAATTTTTCATAGAACTTGTTTAATTTTTTGTATAGTCTTTTTGGTTTTCTTGATTTTTGATTACTAAGTACATACAATGCCAAAATTGGAAATGCAATTGTAGCATCAGCATAAACTGTAATCATTCCATGATGGGCATCTTGTACTTTGCCCCAGCTTTTTCCTTCTTGTAAGGTTGCGCCAGAAAGTCCGCCTGTATCAGGTCTAGCATCTGTAATCTGTATAACATAGTCTTGTCCCCCGTCATTTCTTCGAAGAATTTGATCTAAGAGAGGTCCGGTTTGCTGAGCTGTGTTTTTTGGAACACCACCACCAAGCTCAATTATGCCTGATTTTTTTGAATTATAAAGAATTGAGGCTTGCTCTATAATTTCTCTTACAAAATCCAGACTGTAAATTTTGTCTTGTAATCTTTGAACGGCAAGGTTTAGAGCAAGGGATGAATCTTTCATTGTAGAGATGTATACTGGGACATCATACTCATATGCAGCTGTAATGAAACTTTTTTCAGGAAACTTTGATTTTTCTTTGCTAATCTTTCCCATTAGATTACAAAACTCTGCAGTAGTAAATGGTTTATCTGTAAAATCTTTTGAAAACATTTTTTGAATAATTTGATCTTCGGCTTCCAAAGTTTCATAAAATTTGATGTAAACATCTCTTATTCGGACGATTTCATTTTCATATAGTTTCATATCATCTACATCAAAATGTCCTTGTTTTACTGGCAGACCCCATGCAAAATGGTCCTCATGATAGACATTTGCTCCAGTTGTTACTATCCAATCCACAAACCCCCTTTCAATTAGTGTTTTAATTATACCACCAAATCCTACAGGAGTCATAGCTCCTGAAACAGTAAGACAAATAGTGGTATTTTCTTCAATCATTTTTGCATAAAGTTTTGCAGCCTCTCCTAACTTTCTGCCATTAAATCCCGAACTTGCAAAAACATCTACAAGCTGTTCTATTGTCATTTTTGGATCTAATTTTATATGAGGAATATCTTTGCCATGAAATTTGTGTGGATCCACTTTTCAAAATAAAAAATAACTGTAATTAATACTTCCGACTAAACTTTACACTCTAACCTGTTTTAACTTGATTGGTAATGTCGAATGAAGATTCATTTGGATTAACAGAGTTTCAGTTATCAGACATGGTAAAAACTGATTCATCATTGGTGATATGTGATTTGAGAAAAAAAGAAGATTTTGCAAAGGGACACATTAAAAAATCAATACTTGTAAAGTATGATGAAGAAAAATTATTAGATGTACCTCAAAACTCAAAGCCAGTCTTGGTTAGTTACAGCGAGGAGCAATCAAAAAAGATAGTAATTATGCTTCGCAATCACAATATTGAGGCTTTTTTTCTAATTGGCGGTATAAAGAGATGGACTCAGGGTTTTTACTGCACAAACATATCTTATGTCGGAACTGGCTATCCATAGTATGAAAATAATTGATGTACCTGATCCAAAAAGAATAAGTCAAAAACCAAAAGAGGTAGAAGTGGTATTCAAGTCAGGCGATTTTGTGCAAGACGGTTTTTCTGTAAATAAGATAGAATTACGTCAATATATTGAAAAAACAGATGAGAAACTAGGCCCATATTCTTTGATTACATCATATGTTGAAACTGACAAGGGTTCAGTTGAAATGGTATATGATGAAGGATTTCGTGGGAAGAATGCACTTAACAGAACGGTCAAATTTCTAATATCAAATTTAGGAATTTCGGGTTTAATTTTGCGTTCATTAATTACTCTGAAAAATCATTTAGATGAAGAAAAAAAGTAACCTAATTTTTAAAAAAGAGTCTTTCTGTAAATGTTAAAAAGCCGAATTTATACGTAAACTTGTGCCAGTAGACATCATCAAAACTATAAACAAAGTTGGAAGGTGGTCTGCAAATCGCATGATTGGAAAACGCCGTCCACTAATTGGGGTTTTTAGCCTTACTAATTACTGCAATTACTATTGCCCAATGTGTCCTTTTGGAGATCCTGACAAAGAGGCACAAATAAAATTTGCACAAAAAAATGATCTAACAACACAGCAATGGAAACAAATTTTTGAAAAGGTATCACCTTATTGTATTTGGAGTATAGTAGAAGGTGGAGAACCTACAAGTCGACCCGATTTTATGGAATTGGTTCGCCATCTATACAGCTTGAAAATTCCAATTACAATGATTACAAATTGCTCATTATTACACACACTTGACCTTGATGAACTAAAACAATACATTCAATTCATTACATGCAGTATTGATTCAGTTCATGAAAAGTCATACTGTCAAGTTAGAGGAGTAAATTCTGAAACATACAACAAAGTCATGGATAATTTAATGCTGTTAAATGAGCACAAAATTCCCCATTATTTTAACAGTGTAATTACCAAATTTAATACTGATGAATTCATTGATGGAACTTATTTTGAAAAGGCAAGAAAATTGGGAGTAAATTCTGTATCACTTACCTTTGTAGAGGATAGGTCTGATGTAGATTATTCATTATTACCTGATAGAAAAACAATTGAAAAAATTTGCCAAAGTGTCTTAGAGCACATTAAGGAAAAAAAGTATCCACAGATAATGTTGCCTCCACAATACTTTGAGCAAATATTAGAGCATGGGAGAGGAGTTTTTGATGAATGTGGAGTATGGAAAAGCATCTTTGTTAATGCTAATGGAACTGTAATGGTGCCTTGCTGGAAGTATACTGATCCAAAAAACTCGTATAATCTACTAGAAAAAAGTGTAAGTGAGATATGGGATGCGCCTCAATGGGAACTTGCAAAAGACTGCCATGACTGTGAAGTTTTAGGATGTGTGTGGTATCATCTCAACCAGTAACTACCTTTGCACAAAATTACATGCGGGGGTTATCAAAAATGATAAGCCAAAAAGAGCCCGAAATAGCTCAATCAATCTCTTAATAGGAACAATATGAAAATAAAATTGACATGTGTTATTATAAAAAATGAGGAGTTATTTTTTAGCTCATAAAATAAGCTTCCTCGTGCTGCTTACACATTTTTCTAAGTTCAGCAGTTTTATCATCTATAGTACATCCACAAGACAATGGAATTACTTTATTTTGATTTAATTTAGTATGTACTACTTGCATTAATATTGATAATACATACTAGTATTAAAGAGCATTGCAGAATTCAGATATTTTTGGAATTGCTAAAGCAAGTAAAACTCAATTTATGAAAGCATGATGTTATGATTTTTACTTCTTTGAGTGGCAATTATTAGGCAGTGTTGTTATTTTTTTCAGGAAAAAATCAAGATGAACAAAAGTAGAGAAATCTTTTTAGAATATTACTAAAAAGAGTTCAACATTACCAAGAAGCAGGTTCACATGATGTTTGACTAGTGGGCCGAACAAGAGATCGTCCTGCTTCTTGATTGTATTTTAGGACATTTTTGACTAAAAAGGAATACGTAGAATTTCTTAGACAACTAGGCACCAAAATAAAAAACTATTATCGTAATAGTACTTTTACAATAAAACTTCGACTCATTCAGAAAATATTTTGAATCTAAGCCTAAAAATGGAATTAGTAGTTGTTATCGTAATAATTTGTATCAACATATTCGTTGTATTCTCTAGTAATTTCATAATTTTGATCATCAAACTTCCATTGTTGCTCTGTAAGCACTCTTGTTCTTTCTATTTCTGCATCAGTTTGTAATCGAGATACATCAGAACTTGTCTTTTTCTTTTGTCTGGATTTTATGATTTCTTTATAAGAATTAAGAACAAAATCAGCATCTTCTGTAGGAATCATTTTTGTATATCGTAAATATTTAATCCAATTTTCATTTTCTTTTACCATTTTTACAAAAGTATCTATGTCCTTTGATTGTACGGCTTTTATAATGGTGTTCCAACCGTCTATTATTTTGGAACTCATTATTTTTAGTTGTTCTTCTCCATATTGAGTTAATGTGTAAAATGTGTCAGAATTTTCTCTGATTTCAGTTAGAATGTTTTTTGAAATTCCGTAATTTATCAAGTTAATTATCATATCAGGATTTTCATTTGCCGTTTTGATAATCTCTTGTAGACTTGTTTTTCTTTTATTTGTTAAACTACAAATCAAATGATCAATTGGATCAAATTCCATTCTTACTTGTTTATTATCATAATAGAAAAGACTATCCTTTTCATCGATCAATATTAAAATTCAACATAATATAGAAAATTTCAAGCCTGAATAATCGGAAGTACAAGTTTAAAAATTACTAAAATTAACATAAAAACCAAAGTTTTATCATACTTAATGATTGCTCAACAAAAATTAGAATTGGATATATGCCAACTTGTAGTCTAATCGACAATGAAGGGTTTTAGACTATCTACATTTTTTCTCATGATAGTTTTAGTAACTGGTCTAGTAGGAGGAGAAATTGGAAATTCCTTTGCTGTAAATGATAAAGACAAAAAAGTTCTGATTCAAGTAAGAAATTCTAACAATGAGCCACTAGGAGCTAAATGTGTAATTGAATGGGAAACATCTGATGATAACGAGAAAGAATTAGAAGTTCAAACAAACGCTGGCGGTGTGGCTTCAGGATATGTTCCATCTAGTGTTTCTAAAGTTGAAGTTGCATGTAAAGTAGACGACCAATCTAATTCGATTAAAGAGGATCTCAAGAGTACTGGAACTACCGTGATTCGTGTAATGTTTGATTCAGTTGAAACCAATGATGATTCAGATGAGAGCAATGATGAACTTGAGATAGAAGTAGAAGTTGAAGACAATACTGCTAAAGTCGAAGTATATTACGATGATAAAGAACTCGAGTTTGAAATGGACTGGAGTAATAAGCAAGATATCATTGACGAAATTGCATCTAGAACTGACTTGACTGTAGAAGAAATTGAAGAAGTTATTACTTTTGAATTTGAAGATAAAGTTGAAACCAATGATGATTCAGATGAGAGCAATGATGAACTTGAGATAGAAGTAGAAGTTGAAGACAATACTGCTAAAGTCGAAGTATATTACGATGATAAAGAACTCGAGTTTGAAATGGACTGGAGTAATAAGCAAGATATCATTGACGAAATTGCATCTAGAACTGACTTGACTGTAGAAGAAATTGAAGAAGTTATTACTTTTGAATTTGAAGATAAAGTTGAAACCAATGATGATTCAGATGAGAGCAATGATGAGCAAACAGAACTTGAAGAACTAAGAGAGGAAAATAAAGCACTACGTCAACAAATCAGAGAACTAACTGAGAGATTACAAAATCTAGAATTAATAATTCAAGAACAAATTAGAGTAATGCTTGATACTCTTGAAAGTCTCAAAAATCAATAATTTTTCTTTAATTTTTATTTTAACAAAAATTTTTGTTTAACCAAACGACAGAAAAGGTTTGTTTGAATTTGGCCTAACTGGAATTAACATGCCTGATCAATCAAAAATTATTCTAAAAAGAGCCAAAGATTTAATTCAATTATAATTTGAGTCTGAAAATGTGCGCATATTACAACTTCATTGTGATAGTATAGAGTATACTCCTACCAAAAAAGAGATCAAAACTGCGGAAGATATTGTGCCAGAAACCAAAAAGCTAGAAGAGATTGTTGTTGCCTTTGTAGCAATTGAAGATGGAGATGATTCATCTGTTGCACAAAAGGCCATATCTCAGATTAAAGATTCAATGGAAAAAATTGGTTGTAAAAAATTGCTCTTGTATCCTTATGCTCATTTGAGTTCAAATTTGGCAGCACCATCTACTGCAATGTCTATACTAAAAGAGATGGAATCATTGGCATTAGGTCTTGATGTTTCTCATTCTCCTTTTGGTTGGACAAAATCCTATAAAGTTCAAGTAAAAGGACATCCACTTGCAGAGAGCTCCAAAGTAATAACAACAGAATCGGGACAAGAAAAAGAAATTACTTCTGAGGCTTTGAAAGGAGAATCTAAAATCAAATCTTTTTGGAAAATACTTTCTCCAGATGGAACGATGACTGATGTTTCTGAATTTAATTTTTCAAAACACAAAAAATTAGAAGTGCTTGCAAAATATGAAGCCGCAAAAAAACGAAGTGTTGATGAACCACCACCACATGTTGCTTTGATGAAAAAGATGGCAATTGCGGATTATGAACCAGCATCAGACTCTGGAAATATGCGATTCTTTCCAAATGGCCGTTTGATAAAATCATTGATTGAAAGATATGTTACAGAAAGAGTAAAAGAGTATGGAGGGTTTGAAGTTGAAACTCCAATTATGTATGATTCACATCATCCAAGCATGGTAAGTTATTTCAACAGATTTCCCGCAAGACAATACAATATTGATTCAGAAGGAAAAAAGCTCTTTTTGAGATTTGCTGCGTGTTTTGGGCAATTCCTAATGGCAAACGAATTTCAAATGTCTTACAAAAATCTACCATATCGGTTATACGAGCTTACTCGTTATTCTTTTAGACGTGAACAATCTGGAGAATTAGTAGGATTACGTAGATTACGCGCATTTACCATGCCTGATTGTCATGCATTTTGTAAAGATTTGAAACAAGCAATAGAGGAAATAAAGGTCAGATTTGATTTATCAAGAGATGTTCTAAAAGAACTTGGAATTGAAGAATCTGACTATGAGATGGCAATTAGATTTACTGAAGACTATTACAATGAAAACAAGTCATCTATTGAAGAACTGGTAAAAAAACATGGTAAGCCAGTTCTAGTTGAGATGTGGAAAGAGAAGTTTTTCTATTTTGTTTTAAAATGGGAATTTAACTATGTGGATAATCTTGGAAAAGCATCTGCATTATCTACTGATCAAATAGATGTTGAAAATGGAAATAGATATGGAATAGAATTTGTCGATGAGAACAATGTTCCAAAAAATCCAATAATTTTACACAATTCTCCAAGCGGTGCAATTGAGAGAATTATCTATGCATTGCTAGAAAAGGCAGCAAAAGATTCCAAAGAAGGAAGAAAGCCACAATATCCCTTATGGCTTGCACCAACACAAGTAAGGGTAATTCCATTAAAAGAGGAATTTTTTGATTTTTCCAACAAACTTTCTGAGAAAATATCAAAACAAAACATTCGAGTTGATGTTGATGATAGAAATGAGAGCATAGGAAAAAGAATTCGAGAAGCTGAAAAAGAATGGATACGATACATCTTGGTAATTGGTGAAAAAGAAACAAATTCAGAAAATCTTAGTATTCGTGACAGAATGACAAGAAATGTCAGAGAATTGTCATTTGATGATTTTATCAATGAAGTAAATGAACAAACCAAAGGAAAACCATTTTCTGGTTTGAATCTTCCAAAGTATCTATCTCAGAGACCACAACTTATGGTGTAAAATTATGAGTTTTCTTGATTTATACCTGAATCAAAATCCACTAATTACATCATCTAATGAAGAGGGAGAACCAGCAGCAACAATTTTTGGGATTCCATTTGATTCTACGCATTCTTACAAGCCTGGATGCAGATTTGGACCAGATGTAATACGTGATGCATTTAACAACATTGAGATATTTCATCCACAGTTTGGAGTGGATTTAGAGACTGTAAACATTGAAGATTTGGGAAATATGACTCATACTGTTTCTCCTACTGTAATGATCGATATGGTAAAAAAAATAACAACTGAGCTTGTTTCAAAAAAAAGACAACTCTTCATCTTGGGAGGAGAGCATTCTATCACATTTGGCACATACACAAGTTTTCCCAAAGAGACAGGTTATGTTGTCTTTGATGCACATTATGATCTAAGAGATGAATATGCTGACACAAAATTAAGCCATGCAGCATACCTAAGAAGAATTGTAGAAGAAAGAGGGGCCGACAACATTTTACATGTAGGAGCAAGAGCCTTTGTAAAAGAAGAACTAGAATTTTTAACTGAAAATAATATCAAAACAATCTCTGACAGACAGATAAGAGAAGGAACGGGTCCGGAACTATTAGGAGAATTTGCATCTTCCTTTGATTCAATGTATGCTAGCTTTGATCTTGATGTTTTAGATCCTGCTTTTGCTCCAGGAGTTGGAAATCCTGAATCTGTTGGAATTACTTCTCGTGAACTTTTTGATTTGATTCACTCCCTTAAAGACACCAAAGTCTCAGGGGTTGATATTGTAGAGTTAAATCCCCAATTTGACAATGGTTCTACTGCCTCTCTTGCTGCAAAGATAATCTCTACTTTGATTGCAATGAATCTATCCCAAAATCAGTAAATATTATTGACAAATATCTAGCACAAATTACTTTGAATGAGTTTTATCCTTATTTGTTTAGCCCCATCTATGAACACAAGAATTGATTCATGTAGAAACTGTGGAGAAGACCTTGAAATTATGAATACATGTGTTGTTTGTGAGCAGCCAATAAAATTCCAATGCTCATGTTGCTTTCATTATGTAGATGACCCCATTCATACAGAATGCATGATATTTGATGAACCTCTCTAATTTGAGCCTAAATTTCTAAAATTTATCAATAAACCCTATTACTTATTTTCTCATTTTTTATATAGTTGGTTTTTGGGGGAATTTCGTGTTAAATAATCTCAGAGACCGTCTAAGACCAAGCCTTGAAAAAATAGGAAGAGGTTTTGCCTCCACTGGACTATCTCCAAACTTTTGGACCAGTGTTGGACTGATTTTTGCATTAGCTTCTGCTATAGTTTATGGTCTAGGAATTGAATATGGATTGATTCTTGGAGGTATTTTGTTACTTGTTTCAGGATTCTTTGATATGGTAGATGGTCAAGTTGCAAGAGTTACAGGAAAAACATCCCAAAAGGGGTCTTATCTTGATTCAATGTTTGACAAGATTGCAGAGGTTGCAATATTTTTAGGGATATTAATTGGAGAGTATGCAGAGCCATACCTCGTATTTCTTGCTATAACATTATCACTATTGGTCAGTTATGCACGAGCAAAATCAGATGCAATTAACATAAAACTTCAAGGAGTTGGAATTGGAGAAAGAGCAGAAAGATTGCTGGTAATTGCAATAATTGGTATGATTGGGTTTATGGAACCTGCAGTAATTATTGTAGTCATAATTGCAGGAATTACCTTAATTCAGAGAATGATTTTTACTGCAAAAAATATCAAAGAATAGTTCTATCGCAACTTTCCACGTTTTCTTCTATTATCAGCAGATCTAATTTTTAGAATTTTAAAGTGAATTGCACATGAAATACAATACCATTTCAAAACCGTTGGTGATGCAATGTATGCTCCTTGAGCTCGCAGTTCTTTTGCCAATGTGTGTTCAACTAGATTTAGTCTTGATGTGACTTTTTTTGCCTTGTCTTTAGGAACTGTCTGTCCACAGTTTGTACATTGTACAACTCCAGATGAGCCTTTTCCGCCTTTGGTTCGTCCTCTACTTGCACGCTTAAGTGGCATGATCAAATACGGTTTTGCCTCTTTATATTCTTGCGGATAATTGTAAAAAGTGCTTGAATTATGCCTAAAATTGCCTCAAAAATCAAACATGTTTTAATTCTAGATCGGTTTCATCTCATTGATAGTTAATGCATGGGTTGTGTCATGTCTGTTTTGAATCAAATGTAGAATTGGTCTTATCAAAAGGAGACATCATGTGTAAGAAATGTTTTGAGAAGAAAATGCAAAAAACTAAATCATAAGGATCATTAACCTCATAAAATGAAACTAGCTGTTTTCTCACATTGCGCAATTGATTCAATCACTTTAGAGAGTTCCAACTATCCTCAAATAGGTGGTGCTGCATGCTATTGTGGAATTACAGCTAGAGAATTCAAGTTTGATGTAGATCTTTTTACAAAATTTGGAAAGGATTTTCCACAGCAATATCTGACAGATAATAAAATAAAATTTGAAAATAGCGAATCTGAAAAACCAACAACTAGATTTGCCATAAACATCACAGGTGTCGATAGAACCCTAAAAATAGAAAATGAATGTGAACCAATTGAATATGACGGGACAGATGCCGATGGATTTCTTATAAGTCCGATTTATCATGAGATTACAAATGAAGTTTTTGATAGAATAAAAAAAGATTCAAACTTTACAATGGTAGATCCTCAAGGATTTTTGAGAAGAAAAGATACAGAAAACAATGTTGTTTTAGAAAAAACCAAACTTGATTTATCTGAAATTAGTGCCATCAAAGTAAATCCTGAAGAGGCCAAATGTATTGTCAATGGAACCAATGATGAAATGATGTTAGCACTTCAGAAAAAAGGAGCAGAACATGTCCTCTTGACAGATAAAACAGACGTCTCTTTACTGGTAAAAGACAAGGTTTACTCTATAAAACTTCCAAATAAAAATATCTATGACACCACCGGAATTGGAGATATCTTTTGTGCTACATTTTGTTGTACAATGTTAAAAGAGAAAGACTTTTTGTGGGCATTGTGTTTTGCAGGAGGTTCGGCTCAAGCTGCACTTGATTCAAAAAAAGTAGGATTGCTAAAAATTCCTCAAAGAAATCAAGTTCAGACTAATGCTTCTTATTTTTACAATTTGTTAAAATACAGGACTATCTAGTACATCCTTTTATTATACTGCTCGTTTTGATTCAATGTGCAAATCGGCATATATGGTTCTGGAACTACAGATTCATCAGCAAAGACGATAAAAAAAATTCTTGAAGAAGTTGGAATAAAATCATATACAATTACTTCAAAATCAAAAACAAAACAAGCTGATTGCATAATCGTTTTAGGCGGAGATAAGGGAGTTCGCAATTATTTTCATAGAACATTTGATTCAGTGCTACCAGTATTAGGAATTAGCGAAGGAGAATCAAGTGGGTTTTTAGCCCAAGTTGATCTTCGAGAATTTTCATCATTTGTTAACATTTTAAAAAAACAAAATTACACAGTTGAGGAAGTCCCAAGACTAGGAGTTAAAATTGATGGAAAAAATGTCTATCCTGTTCTAAATGATGTAGCGGTCTTTTCATCAAAGAGTGCAATGTTAATGGAACATACTTTGCGTGTAAATGGTGAAGAAGTATGGCATGATAACAGTGACGGAATAATAATTTCTACTCCAATCGGTTCTTCTGCATATTCAATGTCGGCAGGAGGTCCTGTAATCTTTCAAGACTCGGATGTATTTGAAATCATATCTGTAAACTCTCTGGATGTTACTAGAAGACCAATAATTGTATCAAATTCGTCATCTATTGAAATTGACGACATTGCAGCAAGGCTTCATTGTGAAGTTGTCCTTGATGGTTTAGATAGATACAAAGTAGATAAAATGGTTGAATGTACTCAGTTTTTCCCTCCAGCAAAAATAATTCGTCTAAAAAAAGATTCCACAGCAATTTCGGCGCTTGCAAAGAAAGTTCATTTAGCAGAAGAATTGCTTAGTATGCCTCCAAGCTCTAAATTATTACTTAAAACCCTAGAATATGAAGGAGCACTAACACAAAAAGATCTTGCAAACAAGACACTTCTTCCTGACAGAACAGTAAGGCTGGCCCTCAGTCATTTGTTAAAGAAAGGATATGTAAAAAAGAAAGTATCAATCAGAGATGCTCGACAAAAAATCTATGAAATATCAAAGATAGAATGATTTTAAGTTAATTTTCAGAAGCTGCCTGAATAAATGCCTCAAATGACTCCTCAGGAAAACCAGGTCTGCTGTTAAACTCTGGATGAAATTGTACTCCAAGATAGAACTTATGGCTTGGAATTTCAAGCATTTCCATTCTCTTTCCATTATCGCTTTCAGCTGAGAAAAACATTCCTTTTTTTTCAAATTCTGGAATGTATTTTTTATTAATTTCGTATCTATGTCTGTGTCTTTTTGAGATTGTGTCAGTATTGTAGATTTTATGTGCAATTGTATCTGATTTTACCAAAATATCATTTGCGCCTAGTCTTAGAGAACCTCCAAGATCAGAGACTTCTTTTTGTTCTGGCAATAAATCAACTACAGGATTTTTCGCATCCTTTTTAATTTCAGTTGAGTTTGCATCCTCTAAATTCAAAACATTTCTACCATAAGCAATTGCAGCTAGTTGAAATCCAAAACATATTCCAAGATAGGGGATATTGTTTTCTCTTGCATAATTTGCAGTGTTAATTATTCCCTCAGAGCCACGGGTTCCAAATCCTCCAGGTACTAGAATTCCATCATATTTTGATAATATCTTATAATCAGAGATGGATTCTGAGTCAATCCAATCAATTTCTATTGATTTTCCAAGTTTTGCTCCTGCATGTTTTAATGCATGGTTTACACTCACGTAACTGTCAGATAGTGTGACATATTTTCCAACCATTACAATTCGTACTTTTTGATCTTCATGGTTTATCATCGATTCTGCAATAGTATTCCATTTGTCCCAATTAGTAGATGCATTTACCATGCCAACTTTTCCAAATTTCCTAAAAATAGAATCAAGTATGCCTTGATCATACAATATTTGTGGAACCTGAAAAATGGATTTTACGTCATGGCATGATAATACATCATTTACTGTGACATTAGTGAACAATGCAATCTTTTTCTTTGTTTTTTCTTCTAATGGCAGAGTACATCTTACTGCCAAAAAGTCTGGTTGAATACCAATCCTACGTAGCTCTTGAACACTGTGTTGGGTAGGTTTTGTCTTTTGTTCTCCTACTACATCTAAAGATGGTGCCAGTGTAACATGTATAAAAATCACATTTTGAGGACCTTCCTCTACTCTCATTTGTCTTAATGCTTCTAAAAAGGGAAGAGATTCTATGTCTCCAACTGTTCCACCACACTCTACAATCAAAAAATCTAATTTTTCATCTTCAGCAATTTTTTTGATTCTATTTTTTATCTCGTCTGTAACATGGGGGATAATTTGCACACATGCCCCTAGATATTCTCCTTTTCTTTCAGCATCTATTACTGCTGAATATACTTGAGCAGTTGTAATGTTGTGGTTTTTTGGAATGTTTTGATTTAAAAATCGTTCATAGTTACCAATATCCATGTCACATTCTCCACCGTCATCAGTAACAAAGACCTCTCCATGAGCTACAGGATTCATGGTTCCTGCATCATAATTGAGATATGGGTCTATTTTGACACAAGAAACTTTTTGATCTGCTAATTGTAAGAGTTTTGCCATTGATGAAGTGGTCACACCTTTTCCAAGGCCCGACATTACACCACCTGTTACAAAAATAAACTTTGTCTGCACATTAATGAAACAGGTTTCGGGTTTTTGTATGTTTTGCCTCCATAACTCGCTGATAATACAAATACTGTATGAATTAATTGAAATTTGAAATAATTTTTAATTAAATATACACAAACCAGAAAGGAATTTGTCATTCCGCTTTATCCTCACAAAGGGATCAAAGTAATGCGAACATAGGTTATTCTTGAATTTGGTTTTAGTGCAATAGAGTATTAGACATCAGCATGCTCACAGTTGTTGTGTTGACTCGATCAAAATTTTCAAGATTTAAAATCTTTACATTTGTTGAAAAATTTACTAACTTTTTTACAAATGTTTTAAAATTACGACGAGTGTTTTTTATTTTACTTTATGACAGAGGTAACGAGAACATCTAGGTAGTGGTCTAGTCTGAAATAGAGTTTCCCTCCATTATCGTCAAACCGACCACTACACTTTGACGGGTGTTTTCATTTTTTCCGGATTATACTATTGTTTAATTTAATGAACGAATTATAGTTAAAATAACTCAAGGTAATTCAAACATCTATTTTTTAACATTTGATTTATTCAGGCGTGTATCTTTTTTCCTGATATTCTTCATCGTAAAATTCTTTGAGTAGGTTTTTTCCTGAAAGGGAAATTAAGATTTGCTCGATAGTCTCTACAGGCACATCAAACCTTCTGTGAATATGACGCGATGTGGTTGACTCATTTTGAATTGCTCTATTTTTAATAAATTCGAGGATTGTTTTTTCTAGTTTTTCAAAGTCGGTATTTTCAGTCATTACTCTTTTTTAGGATTTAAACTATATTTTATTTTAAAAAGTAAAATAGCATTTGAGTATTTTAGAAAATCTTAAGTTCAAAACTTGTCTATAATATACATGGCAACAAGAGAAGATCTTAGAAATGATATTCTCAAAGCAACAGAAGAACAACAAAAGTTAATGATTCAGAGAAAACCTTTCTTAGGTTCTAAAAAAAATGAAGACCAAATGACTGCCTTTCGCCTTACAACCCAGATTATGAAATATGAAGATTTTATTCGAGATACAGAAACACAGTTAAGAACTATGGATTAAATCTTCAATTTTTTAAATTCTATAGCATGTAAAAAACAGAAATCCTATTTTAAAACTAGCAGGTATTATTAGAAATATTATGATTAGATTTAATGAAGTACAGTTTGGACCTTGAGGCTCTTTGTAAATGATGCAATAGTTGATTCTAGTTTTGCTTGAGATGTTTTTTCAATTAATTTCAAAAATGCGCTACCAACAATTACTGCATCTGCACCAGCCTTGATGTATTTTTTTACATCTTCTGGGGAGGAGACGCCAAATCCAACTCCTACTGGAATTTTTCCTTTGGCTTGTTTCTTGACTTGCTTGATTGCCTCTATTGTATAATTTTTAACTCCTGTTTTAATTCCTGTTGTTCCATAAACTGCTACAAGATACAAAAATCCTGAAGAAGTCTTTACAATCTTAGAGATTCTGCTCTTGCTTGTATTTGGAGACACCAAAAAAATTGTATCTGCATTGTCTTTTGCAGCCTCTAGATATTTTTCTGATTCTTCAATTGACATGTCTGGGAGAATAAAACCGTCAATTCCAGCTTTTTTTGCCTCGGCAATAAATTTTGGATATCCTTTTTGGTAGAGAATGTTGGTGTATGTCATTAATACAAGAGGAATGTCTGTTTGTTTTCTAATTTTTTTTACAATAGAAAAGAATTTTTTTATTTTGGTACCCTTTTCTAATGAAACAGTACTTGCATTTTGAATAACAGGACCATCAGCTAATGGATCTGAGAATGGAAAGCCAAGTTCTATTATGTCAACTCCACCTTTGATCAACCCATTTACTGTAGAAATTGTTGCCTTTTCATTTGGAAATCCAGTCATAATATATGCAATCAATGCCTTTTGATTTTTGGCATCAAGTTCTGAAAATTTTTCTCTAATCCTTGACATTTTTGTTCAGATAATTTTGTACTTCTTCGACGTCCTTGTCTCCTCTTCCTGAGAGTGTGACCACTATTGATTCAGATTTTTTCCCCTTTCTTGCAACCTTGACAGCTTCGGCAATTGCGTGAGCTGATTCTAATGCAGGAATAATTCCTTCTGTTCTTGTAAGGAGCAAAAAGGCATCAATAACTTCAACATCAGTTGCAGAATGATATTTTACACGCTTTGAATCTTTAAGAAAAGAGTGTTCAGGACCAACTCCAGGATAATCCAGTCCTGCTGAAATGCTGTGAGTTTCAGTTATTTGTCCTTCTTCATCTTGTAGTAAATAGGTCATCATTCCATGTAATACTCCCTTGCTTCCTGCTGAAAGTGTCGCTGAATGTAATTTTGTCTTCAATCCATGACCTGCAGCCTCGACTCCAATAATTTTGGCATTAGTGTCAACAAGTGGGTAAAAGGTTCCAATTGCATTAGATCCACCACCAACACAGGCAATAACACTGTCAGGTGTATTGTTATTGATTTTTTTCATCTGAGATTTTATCTCTTCACCTATCACACTTTGAAAATCTCTTACCATTACAGGATATGGATGCGGTCCCACTGCAGAGCCTAACAAATAGTATGTATTCTCTACATTTGTAATCCAATCTCTAATTGCCTCATTGATTGCATCTTTGAGAGTTTTAGAGCCTGATTTTACAGGATGTACCTTTGATCCCAACATATTCATTCTAAACACGTTTAGCTTTTGTCGGATTGTGTCTTTGTATCCCATGTACACTTCGGCTTTCATTCCCAAGGCTGCACATGCCATAGCTGTTGCAACTCCATGCTGACCTGCACCAGTTTCAGCTATGATTCTCTTTTTCTTCATCCTCTTTGCAAGAAGTGCCTGACCTAGTGTATTGTTTATCTTGTGAGCTCCTCCATGAAGCAAGTCCTCACGTTTTAAGTAAATTTTTGCACCACCAATTTTTTCAGTAAGATTCTTTGCATAGTAAAGTGGAGTTGGTCTTCCAGCATATTGTTTTAGATAATAATCTAGTTCCTTTTTGAAATTTTTATCATTTTTGAATTTGAGATAATTTTCTTCTAATTCTTCTATTGCTGGAACCAAAGTTTCAGGAATGTATTTTCCACCAAATTCTCCAAACCTTCCTTCTTTAGGATACTTCAATATGCATTCACCAATTGTCTTACCTGTTCTTCGATATTATCACTTTTCATAATACTTGACCCTATTAAGAAAGCATCTGCGCCATATTTTCTCAGATATTGAATGTCTTCTTGCGTCTCAATTCCGCTCTCAGATAGAATTGGTCTTGTCTTTTCATATCCTTCAAGAATTATTTCGGTGGTTTTTAGATCGATTTCTAAAGTGTCTAAGTTTCTATTATTAATTCCAATCAAGTCAGCATCGGTTTTGAGTGCATTCTCAAATTCTTTTTTTGTGTGCACTTCAAGTAGAACTTCTAGTCCCTGTTTGTGACCATAATCAATAAACTCATCAATATCTTTGAGATGTCCTTGATCAAATAAGGATTGTATCACAAGCATAAAGTCAGCGCCAATTTTTTTTGCAGCATCGATTTGAATTTTATCAATCATAATATCTTTCATTAGTAAAGGAACATCTACTGCTTGTCTTACTTGCATGAAATATTCCGGTGAGCCATTAAACAGATGTGGTTGAGTCAGAACAGAGAGTGCCTTAGAACCTCCTGCAATCATCTGGTTTGCAATACTTACAGGATTTGTTACTGTTCTAATTTTACCAAGAGATGGAGATGCAAACTTTATTTCAGTTAAAAGTGTAGCATGACGATATGTCTTGATTATTTGTATAAAGTCCTTGTTTGATTGTTGCAAATCAACATCAATATCATAAACACCATCATCAATTGCAGCTTGTGAATTGTTTACAAGTTTTCTTAGAATGTTTTGAGCCATCATACTAATTCCTTTAGTTTTTTAATGTCTCCAGTAGCTGCAACAAATTTCTCTAGTAATTTGAATGCCTTGCCATCTTTAATTGTATTTAATGAAATCTCGACTGCTTCTTCAAAATTTTTTGAAATGTTTGCGACAATCAATCCTCCTGCAGCATTAAGTGCAGTAGTTTCAATCATTGCCTGATTTGCAGTGTTGTTTAAAACTCCTACAAATGACTTTATTGCATCTTCTTTTGTTTGAATTTGAATATCTTCTAGTTTTGATTTATGTAATCCTATCACTTCAGGATCAATTGCATTCATCAACACTTTGTCATTTCTTAAAATGCATACGCGATTAGTTGAAGTGGTAGAAAATTCATCCATTCCATCATCGGAACGAACTGTCATGATATTTTCTGCTCCTTTTCTTTTTAGAATTAAGGGCAGTCTATCTAGATATTCAATAGAAAAAACTCCTACTAATTGATTTTTTACTCCAACTGGATTTGAGAGTGGTCCTAAAAGATTAAAAGCAGTTCTTTTGCCAAGCTGTTTTCTTGCTGCAGATACATGTCTCATTGCAGGATGAAACTTTTGTGCAAACATAAAGCAGATGTTGTGTTTTTCTAGAATGTCTGCAATTTTTGAAGGTTCTTGGTTCAAATCGTATCCAAAATACTCAAAAATATCTGCACTTCCTGAGATACCTGAGCTTGAGCGATTACCATGTTTTGCCACAATTCCGCCAGCAGCTGCTACTACAAAGGATGCAGTAGTGGACACATTAAATGTCTGGAGATTATCGCCTCCGGTTCCGCACATGTCTATTATGGTTCCCTGGTTTTTAGGCTCGACTTTGAGTGCAAATTCCTGCATTTTGTCTAACATGCCTAAAAGCTCATCATCAGATTCACCTTTTTCAGCCAGACTAGATAAAAAATTGGTATTTTCCTGATCATTCGTTTTACCTGATAGAATCTCAGTCATAATAGAATTCATCTCATCATAAGTCAGATCTGTTTTTTGTTCTAATTTTGAGATAAAATCTGAGATCATTTTCTCTCCTTGACCTGTCTTATGAAATTTGCAAGAATTTTTTTCCCATCTTCAGTCATTATTGATTCTGGATGAAATTGTACTCCCTCAATAAGATATTCTTTGTGTTTTATTGCCATGACCTCACCATCATCAGCTGCAGTAGCTGTTATTTCTAAAACCTCAGGAATTATTGTCTTGTCTCCAACCAAACTATGATATCTTGTTGCTTTAAATGGATTTTTTACATCTTTGAATAATTCTGAATTAGTATGATCAACAGGACTTGTCTTCCCATGTCTTACACAACCTGCATTTGTAACCTTACCACCAAACACATCAATGATTCCCTGATGTCCCAGACAAACCCCAAGAATAGGTATTGCTGGACCCAAGTCACGAATAACATCAGAGCAAACTCCAAAGTATTTTTTGTCCTCTGGAGTACCAGGACCTGGAGAAATTATTATTGCATCATAATTTTTTTGTTTTATTTGTTGTAATGTAATCTTGTCATTTCTTTTTACATCACAGTCTACTCCAAGCTCTCCTAGATACTGTGCAATATTGTATACAAAAGAATCATAATTGTCAATAATTAGGAATTTCATGTTGATGCCTCCTTTAATGCTTGAAGCATTGCGCCTGCCTTGTGTTCTGTCTCTTTGAATTCATTTTCTGCAACAGAATCAAAAACAATACCAGCTCCAGATTGAACAAATCCCTTGTTGCCATCAATGAAAATACTTCTGATTGCAATGGCAAAATCACAGCATCCATTATATGAAAAATACCCTACTGCACCAGCATATGGGCCTCTAGCTTCAGTTTCTAATTCATCAATAATTTCCATTGCCCTAACCTTTGGTGCACCAGAGACTGTTCCTGCAGGAAATACTGCCTTAAAGGCACCAAACATGTCATTTTCAGGTGCCAGATTACCCACCACATGAGTTACTATATGCTGAACGTGGCTGAACCGCTTTATCTGCATTAGAGATTCAGGATGAACTGTACCAAATTTGCACACCCTGCCAATATCGTTTCGTCCTAAATCTACTAGCATTGTATGTTCTGCTAATTCCTTTTCATCATGTAGTAATTCATCAGCGAGTTGTTTGTTTTTTTGCTCATCATCGGTAATTTTTCGTGTTCCTGCAATTGGAAAAGTTTCTACTTTATCATTTGTAATTCTAACTAGCATTTCAGGAGATGCGCCTATTATTGTCTTTGAGTCTTGTTTTAGATGATACATGTATGGTGATGGATTTAGCTTGCGCAATGTTTTGTATAATGTTAGATTGTCTCCTCTAGCATCAAATGTAAATTTCCTAGATAAAACAACTTGAAAGATATCTCCATCATGAATGTATTTTTTTGCCTTGTTTATAATTTCAGAAAACTTTTGCTCGTTCATATTTGGTATTACTTTACTTGAATCAAAATCCCCAAATTCATCTTTGTCTATCTGTAGTTTGTCAAATCTATTCTCATCATGATAAAAATAAAATAATTTTTTGTGTAAGTTATCATATAGTATTCCATCATCATAAATACCAAACTCCATTAACGGTTGCGGGGAATTGTGAGTGTTAGGGATTTTCTCAACAAGTCTTATTGCATCATAATTTACAACCCCCACTGCACCTCCCAAGTATCTATATCTTTGATCTTCAGATTTTCCCAATAATTTTTTTAGTTCTTCAAATGGGTCTGTTGTAGTAATCGTTTCAGTTATTCCATCTTTGGTAATCTCTACTTTGTCAGAGTAACCTTTGAGAGTTATCTTGGGATCAAATCCCATAACTGATGTTTCAGCTAGTACCTCAGGACCGGTAAGGGATTCAAAGAGAAATGAATGTGAATAATTCCTAGAAATTTTGTTGTAAATTTGAAATTGGTTTTCAGATAAATCTAGAGGTATTACTTTTGGTTGAGAGTTTCCAAAGGTGTCCACCCATAAACAAAATTTTCTGGGTTTATTATTTAAAGTGATGGGAAATGTCTTTTGAATGATTTTAGGCTCAAAATTTATGAAATTAAAAGAAATGGTAAAATACTGTACCAGTACGGTACCTTTATTAGGTACCAAGCCGTAGTGTCATTGACTCATGCAGGGAGTTAGACAAAGATCATCACTGTTGCAAGATATACAGTATCACTCAAAGTCAAATCTTATTTCATCATCAGTTTCTTCTGTAGAATGTTATGTCTGTGGAAAAGGCCTCAAAGATGGACACTCTATAACTGCAAAGACACTTCCAAATGGAATAGTCTTGTTTTGTGATGTTCATTACCCGTTACAGTAATCTCCTATTTTTTTTAATACTTGTAAATTAGTCTGTCACTATCCAAAATTTAATTTTAAATGACAAAAGAACAAGTCAAACTATAGAAACTATGTTTCAGATGAGATCAATTATGAAATTATGTTGTGAATTCTAAACCGCCACAATCAAAAAAAGTTCTGTCTCTGATTTCTGATTGCCATCTATCATGGTATTTGTAATTAAGTAGACTGTCATCTAGATAAATCTCATAATTTGAAATCTCACATTTGCCATACTCCCATGTTTGAATAGTTGTTCCATCTCCTGAAATCACCTCTATAGTTACCTCAAAAAGCTCAGGTATCTTTCCAGGATTGATATACATACTTGCAAGACTATACAACCATTGTTTGTCTTTGCTTGGTAAGGATTCCAGATAGAACTGCTGTAAGACAATGCTATGGATGGAGTATGCCATATGGTATTTCGGTAAATTCTGATCAAGACTTTGACAAACAAGGAAACATTACCAACGAAAACATTCTCTCCCGTATTGACACTATTGCCAGAGATTTAGTTGTATATGGAAATCTGATTGCAGACCAATACAAAAAAGACCTTCAGAGTAAAGAGTCAAACACATTTGCTGCTCGTTATAGATGAAGAATTAATTATAAAGACACACTTCCAAGCTCATCACATGCGCAAGGAGTTTGTAATAAAAAGAATTGATGTATCACCAGATGGTTCGCCTTATGTGATAGTTTCATTGACATCTACCAAAGATTTCCAAGAAGGAAACAAACCGCGATCCCAATTTGATCCTTCAAAAATGACGGACCCTTCCAAAATGGGGGATATTATGAAAGATCTAAACAAGATACTTTCAGTAGGTCTGGAATGATGTTTGGAGTTACATCATTAAAGCTTGACATGCACGAATACAAGGAGATGAATCTTTCTGTAGGAGACAAGGTCTATCTCAATCTTATCAAAGACGAAAATCTAGGTGTTTGATTTTTGTTCCTGTTTTTTGATCATTTTTCATAACCTTACCTAATTTTCAAATTGCTTATAGCCTAAAGGAACTCTCATTTCTGTAGGGTATTAGTTGTCAGAACAAAAGAAGAAGAAAAGCCAAACAATCACGTTCAGGCTCGATGCAGATTTGATCGAAGATTTGAAAAACGAGTCTGAAATGGAGAGAATTAACGTCAATTCACTTGTGTCAAAAGTTCTGTCAAATCACATACTTTGGGAGAGATATGAGCGAAAAATGGGTCTTTTACCAATGACAAAGCCGTTTGTACAACATTCAATCAACCAGATGGAAGACTCAGAGATAGTCCACCTTGCAGAAGAAGTCGAAAAAGACACGTTTGCAGACATTTTGAATTTCATGAAAGGGGAATACACAGTCGAGGATTTTATCGAGATATTAAGAAGCTGGTTATATGTTGCGTGGATGCAGCATGACATGATCAAGGGAAACAAAAACTGGACGTTTAAGATTCAACATGACCTGGGGGCAAAATGGTCTCTTTATGTCAAAACGTTGGTAACAGAGCTCTTTCACGACATCTTGCAAAAGAGGCTACAAGTCAAGACTACTAAAAATTCAATAACTCTAGTTTTTCCAACTGATTGAAAATCAAAATCCATTTCATATTTTAGGTTTTTTTGAGTTTGAGAATTTTGGCACTATGAATTTTGCATTGTGTTACATTGTGTTGCTACCACTATAACTAGAACTTTGACCATATTAACATCATGAAAACAAAAACGGAGGTGGAAAAAAGAACATAGATGACAAGTCAACAAAACATTTCCTTATTTTATTTTTTGACTTGTCACTTGTTCTAAAAACCATGATTGGCAAATCACAACAATCAATACATCCAGCTAAAGATAATTCCAAATCAACCTGTTATTTTTCAACTTTTGATTTTCAAAATGCAACTCATCCAAACAATGAAGATGAAAAAATCAGAGGAGGAAATAGATGATGTCTGTACTACATCTAGATGAACACATTAAATTAGAAAACATTTGTGCCAAGCTGCTAGGAGAACCTGAAATTAGATTTGCGGGAGTCATCAACAAATTGGGAAATTTGTTTGCAGGAGGATTTAGATCTGATGTCACACCTTTTGAAGATGAAGAAAAACGACGTATGCTCTACATGCAAATGGTTCTTGAAATCACAATGAGAAAAGAATTTGATTCTTCTTTGGGGCCTATTGACTATATCGTATCAAGGAGAGGGAAAGGCCTTATGATAACAGTGCCATTTACTGAGAACGTAATACTGGTCTCAACTTCACATGGAGCAGAAATTGAAAAGATTGTTTCAAAAATTAATGCAGCTTTTGATTTAGGTCATCTTGGAGGCAATGTCTAACATGTATGACAGTATTTTGGTACCACATGCAGGAACAAATGCAGGTGACAAGGCACTAGAACATGCAAAGGGAATAGCAAAAAAACACGATGCCAAGATCACTCTCTTGCACATAGTGGAAAATATCCCAATACCTCCCTCTCTAACATTCAATTTTGAGAGAAAAGAGCTTGCAAAGGAACTCAAACAGGCAAGAAATGAGCTGAAAAAGGAGATGCATAAGAGTCTTGATTCCAAGGCAGAAAAACTTCGAAAACAAGGTATTGCTACGATCATTAAGGTAGTGCACGGATATCCTGATGAGGAAATAACACGTATTGCCAATCAACAAGGTTATGATATTGTCATAATGGCAAAACGACGCAAACTCCCAGGATTAAAGGCAATACTGCAACTTGGCAGCGTATCAAGAAAAGTACTTGAGAGAACCTCAATTCCTGTACTCCTAATTGATGGAGCAAAATAACAAATTGTTTCTAATCCTCAAAAAAACTATTGGTTCTACTGCCAAAATAGTTGAAGATTATGGGGGATATGAAATAACGGTAATTGACAATGAAAAATTCCCTTGGGTTGAGGTTTTCTCACTTCTCCTTGATTCGGGATTTCAGGTTTGGATTAACAAGAAAAACTCCCACATACAGGTAATGTCAAAACCGGAGGTAAACTAACACTTGATTCCAAAGTACATTTTGTATCCAGTTATCCTTGGCTGTATCTCAGTTACTGTAAGTTTTGCAGGATTGAACCCAGAACAGATTGCAGCTGTGACAATATTTGCATCACTCATTGTAGGTACGTTGCTTTTCTGGAGATTCAGGCTTGCCTTTGCGCTTGTAGGAATAGCTGCGATGTTGGGATTAGGATTGCTTGACACAGATACCATGATAGAATTTGCAGGATTTGACATGATATTGTTTCTGGTAGGAATGATGATTGTGGTAGGATTCCTTGAAGAAAAGAAATTCTTTGAGCATCTTCTTGGAAAGATAATGAGAGGGGTTGGAAACAATCCAGTAAAACTTGTGGTAGTTTTGATGCTAATGTCTGCGCTGTTTGCAGCATTGGTAGATGAAGTTACCTCTATTCTGTTTATGACAGCAACTGTATTGCATCTTACAGGAAAGCTAAGAATCAGTGCAATACCATTGGTGATGATGACTGTATTTGCAACAAACATTGGAAGTAGTGCAACAGTTGTTGGAAATCCAGTAGGTGTCTTGATTGCAATGAGGGCAGAGCTTACATTCATGGAGTTTCTAAGATGGGCAACACCAATTTCCATTGCAGGGCTTGCAGTTGCAGTTCCATTGTCATTGTTATACTTTAGAAAATACATTGCTCAGATGGGAGTAGCACTCAAGACAAATTCCAGTGAACAAATCCTAGCAGACAATGAGGAGATTGTGGTTGGAGATTCTGGCAACCAAAAAACAACTGCCAAACAGAATTTCAAAATTCCCTGGATAATATTCATAGGGACGATTGCTGCCCTTGTGGCCCATAGTCCCTTGGAGGAAGCCCTTGGTCTTGAAAAGAACGTTCTACTTCCAGGTGTTGCATTTGCAGCAGCTGGAATTGTACTGTTTCTCAATCATAACAAGGCAAGGGAGATGGTAGAAAGACGTGTAGACTGGTGGACTCTAGCTTTTTTCATCTTCTTGTTTGCGTCAGTAGGCACAATGAAGATGCTTGGTGTCACAACGGTACTGGCAGAAGGAATGTACGATCTTAGCGGAAATGATGAGACAAATCTCTACTTTTTGTTTGTTCCAATTACCAGCATACTAAGTGCGTTGATGGACAATGTGTTAGCGGTTGCAACCTTCATTCCTGTAGTCCATGAGTTTGGCGACATGGGAGTGGACAACTACCCGTTCTGGTGGGGAATGCTGTTTAGCGGCACGTTCTTTGGAAACCTCACGCTGATTGGAAGTACCGCCAACATTGTGGCAATTGGGATGCTTGAGAGAAGAAAGAGAGGACATATTACACTAAAGGAGTGGATAAAGCCAGGCGCCGTCATATCGGTTCCGACAATGGCCCTTGCTGCAATGCTGGTGTACATTCAGATGCCGCTTATGCCATGAGGTAAAATGAAGACTTGTAGTTCTGCTTTGTTATCGTTAATTATTTTGGTAGTTTCATTCAATCTTTGTCCTCTCCAGTTGGCATCCAACTGTCAAACAAATGGGTTTGAGTCAGTCTTTTGATTGCAAAAATAGTGTCTAAGATGAGGGGCATGGCTATGACCAACGCTATAATAGAGATAATGATTATGACTGTACTGTCTTCAAATTCAACAAAGCTGATGAAGATGGACACCAACAACAACATCAAACCCATAAAAAGTGAGTTCCTAATCACTTTGTACAACGGACGGTCAACTTGTTTCTTCTCTTTTGAATTAAAGTTGATCGTAATCTTGTTACAAATGTCCGAAATTATCTTCTCTGTTCTGCCAAAGAATGAAAATACTGGATAAATTAAGATGATTATCGTCAAAATTACGAGGAATATCTCTGGATCTATCAAGAAAGGTATTTCCCATTCATTCATCAATGCAATGATTGATGGTGAAAAATAATCCATCATAGCCAGTATGGTGACTATTACGACAATGTGTACCAGTATTACGGGGGCATATTTTTTGACATTCATTTTTTGTTCCGAATCTGGCTTCTGATCAGCAGGTTTTCCCCTTAGCAGCATTCCGGCATAAAATATGGTGTTAAGCAGTCTAGTTGGTATGATTGAGTTGGAATCAGCCTTTGTGGGTATTGCTCTTAAAAGAAGTGGCATTATCAGCATCGTAATGATGGCCACCAATACAGTTACTGGAAAAATTGAATCTCGTATAGATCCACTGTCTGCTCCAAGTTTTGCTATGATGAATGAGAATTCTCCAATAGGTATCATCACCACTCCAATTGTAGATGCACTCACGAGCGTATTTCCCGCAAACGACGCGGCAAACATGTTTCCGATAAATTTTCCAAAAATGGCCACAATTACTATCGGAATTGTGATCCAAATTGCCTCTGGTATCAGTGCAATGTTTACAAGCATGCCGATGGATACAAAAAACATTATCAGGAAAAAATCTCTTAAGGGAAGAACCTTAGCAGTTATAGATTCAGAAAACTTTGTGGATGCGATGATCATTCCCATCAAGAATGCTCCGACTGCGCTACTGAGACCCAAAAAATGAGCAAGAACTGACAGGCCGAATGCCAATGCAAGAGAAGAAATGAACAGGGCCTCTTCCATTTTGATTTTGCTGACATGCTCTAAAAGTTTGGGGATGACCTTTATTCCCACTCCAAAAGTAATCACAAAAAATACGATGCTCTGAAGTATGATTATTCCAAAATCAGTTAGGGCAAAACCATCCCCTTTAGTTGCATCACCAAGAATGGTTAACAACAGAACTGCTGCAAGATCCTCTACGATGAGAATTATTACCACCGTATTCCATTCGTTTGTTTTTACTAGGTTAAGATCTCTGAGAAAACGTAACGATATGGCAGTACTCGTAATTGACAAGATACTTCCCAAGAAAAGAGCTTCAAGGTGAGTCCAATCAAATGCCATGGCTACCACATAACCCAGTGAAAACACTATTGCCAACTGAATTGTACCAACTAAAATCCCAGTAAGGCCGACTTTCTGTAATTTCTTTAGGCTAAATTCCAATCCCACTACAAAAAGCAGAATAATTATTCCAAATTCTGCAAGCAAATTGATCAATTCGGCATCTTTTATTATACCCAATCCAAACGGGCCTGCAATTATGCCAATTAGAATAAACCCAATAATTGTTGGAAAATGTATTTTGTGCATAATCCACGCACTTATCATCCCTCCGCCAAAGAGAATCGCCAATAAGCTTAGGAATTCAGTAACTCCTGCAGAAACCATCTAGAGAGATGTTTAGTATGTACAGTATTAATTTAATTCCGCTATCATTTTTTCTTTTTTCTAATCTTCTTTTGGGTCTTTTCAGCTGCCTTGAAACCATACTTTGCAATTTTTACCTTCTTTGCAAGCTTGAGCGCCTTAAGGACTTTGATTCCCGAAAACACTGGGATCAGAATCACCATAGTAACATCCAGCCAGTATTTTTTTAGGAATATCTTCCAATCTCTCACCTTCATATATTTTAACAGGAGTTCAAATGCAAGCAGGGAAAGCATCACATACAGCACTATTTCATTAGTCTGTTTTAGCTGTTGCGGAATCTCAATTATCGGAGAACCCCATCCAAGTGTATCATATTCAGAGAAAAGTAACACCACAAAATAAAAGACTGCCAGAAACAAAATTGAGTATTCCAGTAATAGGACAAATATTTTACCTGGATTTTTCAAGAAATTTAAAATCATGATTCTGTCATTAGCCATGTAGATAATAAAAATGAAAAAGAAATCCTATTGGAAGAGATCAATAAATGGGCAGATTACAATATAATCAGTCCATGTTGTTTTACTTTTAGGATATGAATTTAGTAGAGTTATTGCATGATTTATCTGGAAGCAATGCTATCTATCCATTCTTCTAACATATGAGAAGATTCGAGTTGGTATTGATTTGTTTATTGACTTTTTTCCTAAGAGACATTACAAAATTATCATGTGGTTTTGATAAGGAAAGAAATAGTTAAAAAAATTAATTTTATATTTCAAAGAGAAGGTTCATTGTTAATGCCCTTTGATTCTTTATGTAAAAATAAAATTTTCAAAGATGTTCCAAACTTGGAGAACATCAAAGTAGATAAACAAATGAAAGAACTGTTTTCTTCGGTTTTTACCGGAATGGGTGGAAGATATACCAGACTACGAATAATTTGTGCCATTACTGAAGATCCGATGAACACACTAGAGATCTCAAAAAAATTGAATTTAGACTACAAGACAATAAAGCACAGTATCAATGTTTTAGAGAAAAACAATTTGATTGTAAGACAAGGAGAAGGATATGGAGATATGTTTTTTCCATCAGAGATGCTAACATCAAATCTTCCTACACTTTACGTGGTAATTAGAAAAGTTGAATCAAAACTTGATAGAGACAAAAAATACATTGATTGATTTTATCAGATTAGAAAATCAAAACAGTACTTCAAAATTCATCATAATTTTGCTCTCATTTTAGAACAGAAAACAGCTAGAAAAAAAATTCTAATCTAAATTAGGGAAAAAGCTTATGATGTGAATTTTTGAAGATAGTTTGATTTCATTGAATATTGCAATTGTTTTAGGATCTGTCAGGCGAGATCGAAATGGAGGTAAAGTTGGTCAATGGATTACAAAAAAAATTGAGGATCGAGGCCATAAAACCATGCTAATTGATCCGGTAGATTTGGATTTGCCGATTTTAGATAGAATGTACAAGGAAATGGAAAATCCTGAACCAAAATTTCAGAAATTGCAAGAAATGACAGTCTCAGCTGACGGGTACATACCAATAACGCCAGAATACAATCATACGGTTTCAGGGGCCTTGAAAAACACCTTGGATTATTGTCTAGAGGAGTATTTCTTCAAGCCTTCTGCCATTGTATCATATTCTGTTGGCCCGTTTGGTGGGATTAATGCTGCTCAGCATCTACGTCAAATTTTTGCAGAACTTGGTTCTCCATCAATTCCATCTTCACTTCAAATCTCAAAAGTTCAGGACGTATTTGATCAAAATGGAAACTTGTTAGCGTTAGAATATGAAAAACGAGCTGAACGTTTTTTAGATGAATTTGAATGGTATCTTGAAGCATTCAAAACTCAAAGACAGAAAGGTACTCCATATTGACTTGAAAAAATAATAAAAATTATTGAGATTACTCAATATCAGGATTTTTCATCAGTCTATACATACAAGCGTTCCAATACTAATTTTCTTGAATCAAGTTACAATTGGTTTAAAAATTCAAGTATATTTTCTACTTTTCTCTTAAATAGGATATATTGAAATTTTATTTGTGACTAGAAATCACAAGAAAACTGTCGGATTGACAGCCATTATGGCCTTATTGGTAATAATGGCTGTGGGTGCCAATGAAGTTTTTGGCGACCATGAACCAGACAGGCTAGTTTTCGAGTTCGGAGAACTTCTAGAAGGCGTTGAAGCAGAAATTCTCAAAGTTCCAAATGTGTCAGAACCTGAGTTTGATACTGCAAAAACAATGCAATCTGAATTTATTATATCACAGATTGCATATCTAGATGCTTTTGATGAAGTAATTCAAAAACAAATTCTCTGAATTACTCGAGTTTTTCCCTAGTGGAAACTATAGAGTAACTGATTTTTCATTAATTTATTTTGGATCAGTTCTCACACTAATTTTTTTGAAATAATTTATGAATGAAGGGTTTTGTAGATATTTAGGTTGTTTTTAAAAATTGAATCATTCCAAAACCCAAAAAAACTACAAACACTAGAATAATAATTCCTGCAACTGTAATTCCTACCTTTGTTGCAAATCTCAATTAGTTCTTAAATTCCCTTTCAATCTCTTGAGCCATTGTTTCTAGTCTGTCAGTATCGCCCAGCTTTCTAAATGTGAGTTTTTCTAATGTTTTGATAATACTGATTGCAGCTCGGTATTGGGGAATTTCAGGATGATTCAATTCTCCATACAGCCCAATTCCCTGAATCCCATTTTGTTTTGCAAAGCCTAGAATCAATCCATTAAATCCTGTAATCAAGGACCTTTGTGGAGTCAAATCAATTCCAAGTCCTTGCATGTGTTTTGTCAACTCTTTAGAAGTTGTAGTTACATAGGTTTTTGGGTTTTTTTCTATTGATCTGTGAGTATGAAAACCTCCCAATGTATAGATAAATTTGGCTGAATATTTTTTTGAAATATCAATAACGTCTTGACATAAAGAATTCAATTCCTGATTTTCCTGGGGTTGTCCTGTTCCACCACCAAACACTATAAGATCATCGGTGTATTTGTACTCCCAACTTTCGTTTGGAAGGTCAATATAACCACCATTATCTACAACATAGGTAGGAAAAGGAGTTTTTGCAGTTCGAAATTTTTTAGTATTTATACCCTTATTGATAAAGTTCACCACAATGCTTCCAACATTTCCCATGTCTTGCATTGCAGCAATAACAATAGGTTTTTGGATTTGTGGTTCTTCAGTTTGTAAAAACTCCATAATTTTACAATAATTCTATATGATTTGTATGTTATTGGCTATAAAGAAAAAACAAAAGGTTTGGAATCATCGTACAGATTTTACAAAATCTACAATGGACATTATTATGCCCATTTCAGCTAGATGCCCATAGCTTTTGTTTTTTGTATGTTTCAGGGGTTCATTGTCTAGACTAATGAAGAGGAGATTTCCTCTATCTAATGGAATTGTAATTCGTTTGATTTTTTCATAAGCTGCGATTACATAAAGACCTCTGCCCACAATGTCAGTGATCTTGGATCGTTCTTGCCATGCATTGATTGCTCTCTGAAGAGTTTTTTTTGTATCTGTAATTGGAACCATGTTTCTAACTCCTGACCTTTTACTGTGCCACAATATCTCCCCTTGAGGGTCACATACTGCTGCAAACCTAATGGACGAATTAAAATCCATTAACATGTTCAGTAGCTTTTCATATTTTTCCACAGTTCTATTATGTTCTAAACTTATTAAAAGATTAAATTAATTCTCTGCTAGGGATTTTTTGTAATCATTATAGTCTATGATTGAATCATTGAGTTCTTCAAGTAAAGATTCGTTTTGAAAGTCAGATTCTTCGAGTTTTTCCCAGCATGATGCGATTTCTTGCTCCAATACGTAAAGCATTCTTTTATCATCACAATGCATGATTTTGATACAAATACATTAGATTTATCCTTGCTCTGATTCTAAACAGAACTACTTTTTAGTCAGAAATGACTATAATTGTTACATGTATGATGGAAAATGTCCGTTCTTTAAGTGGATTGACAAGATTCTAGGCACTCCTGATCCGAATGAGCATACTGACAAGTAAACCAAAATGGAATCACATCTGAGAAATTTTAATAACATTTTGTTTCAATCAAGATAATTCATTGTTTTGAATTGAATCTTGGTTGTTTAGCTGTGGGATCGATGGGAACGACTGAATAACAGACTCACCACACCACATGAACCAATTCTTTAAGGTTTCTTCTAGGTTTTGGGAATTTCTTTTGTTCAGGATATCCTATACATAATACAGAGGATGGAACCAGATCAGTGTCAATAATTTTCATAACTTTTTTTTCATCAAGCATTCCTATCCAAATTGAGCTTAATCCAAGGGCTTGAGCTGCAAGTTGAGAATACCCAGCTGCCAGAGTTGCATCTTGAATTGCAAATTTTTTGAGAATATATTCTGGAAAATCTAGTTTTACTCTAGAAGGATTCTTACAAAACACCAATACCACTGGGGCATTTACGTATGGTTGTTTGTTGCATGCATCTACAAGTTCTTTCTTTTTTTCAGGGCTTTTAACATAAAATATTTCAAATCCCTGAAAGTTTCCTGCAGTTGGTGCCGTATCTGCTGCTGCAATAATTTTGTCAATCTTTTCAGTCTCTACAATTTTGTCTGAGAATTTCCTTGTAGAGCGACGCTTTGACATCACTGTAAACAAGTCAGTATCTACAAATTCTGTAGGAGATACGGTTAGAATTTGATTTAATAATTGGTTTCTAATGGTAGGATCTTCTTTGATCTCTACTTTTGGTTCATATCCAACAGGATAAATTTTCTCAGCTTTATCAGATGAATCCATAATCTAGATATGAAAAAATATGTTATTAAGTAATTTGAAAAAAGGTCTAATTTAGCAATCTATTGCTAAAAGCAACTACCAAGCATTCGTTATGAATCTGTTTTTCGGATTCATATCCGCAGCTATGACAATGGAATTGATTTGGCTCATTACAGACATCACATTTTTTACTAACCTCCAGATTATTTCCGCATCTCCTACATGATTGGTTTGGCATAAAAATATCTAAAACAATATTTGATTTAAAGTGTTTGAAAATTAGGTTGCGTTAATTAGTTAGAACTAATTGTTTATTCTAAAATGAATTTGAAAAAATACATTCTATGAAATGAAAATATTTCTTAATTCATCTGGCGTATCTATTAAAAAATCAGCATTTTCTTTTATCAACGCGTCTTTGTTGTTATAACCCCATGTGACTGCAATCGATTTTATGCCAGATTTTTTGGCAGCCTCGATATCTCTTACCTCATCACATACATAGAAAACATCATCTTTGTTTGCTTTTCTTTGTTTTATGATCTTGTTAAGCATATGACTCTTGCCAAAAACACTTTTTCCAGTACGAATAAAATCAAAAAAAATCAATTCATTTTTGTGTAGAAATTGTTTAACATTTTCCTGAGTATTTGAAGTAAGAATTCCTAGGTGAATTTGCTCATTACCAGATAATTCAGACAATAGAGGAGAAATATTCACTGTTGGTTTCATATTTGTTATTTCCTTGTTTATTTCTGAATGTATCTTCGTTATCCATAAGGGAAGTTTGAATATAGAAATTCCAAGATATGACAAAATCTCCTTTGGTTTCTTTCCTTGTAGATATGGAATATCATTTTTTGTAACTTTTTTGTAACCAAAATGTTCTGCATGGTTATTGACTATTTTGACAACTGAATCCAAGGTATCAGCAATAGTTCCATCAAAATCAAAGATAATGGTTCTACTCATTTTTTTTCCAAATAGAGTTTGCAATTAATTGTAATAATAATACAGGATGAAATATTATTGCAGGTGATTTTATCATGTGCATCATCTGCAGAAAGTACTTAGTGGCCAGTGTGCTTTTAGGTGCAAGCAATAATACTTTTTGAGCATGATTTTGAACCATTCTTGTAATTGTATCAGGTCTTTTGCCTTTAGTTGTCGGCCAACGCAAATCCTCACTTGTTCCAAGAATCCAGGGCAAAGATACCGTCTTTGCAAGTTGTTTTTGAAATTTTCTTGTAAAATCTTTTTCCATCTTGTTATTTTTTAGCATGTCATCAAGGGTCTTTGCACCAAGTGCAGCTGAAGTTATACCTTGACCATAAAATGGATTAAAAACAGATACAGCATCTCCTAATACAATGAAATTTTCAGGCCATTCTGTCATTTCTTCATAATGATATTTTCTGCTACCTTGTACTTTGTAACCATATATTTCAGAGTCAGGTATAGCATCTTTTAGTGCATCATAAAGTTCTCTGCTCTCAAGATGTTTTGTAAACTCCAAAAACCCTTTCTCATCTACTGGAGGATAATTCTTTCCAATTGCGTACAATCCAACAAGCCATTTACCATCTTCTATAGGATAAATTCCTCCTATTCTAGGATTGGTAGTGGGTTTGTTTAGTATTACTAACATCTTCCATTGTCTGTCCTTCTTTGAAGGAACATATCTTCTTGTAGAATATCTTACAAAAGAGTCTATTTTGGTTTCTTTGGGTTTTGGGAATCCCACATTTTCAAGCCATAAGGGTGTCTTTGTGTTTCTTCCAGTACAATCAACTATTAGATTTCCGTGAATTTCTTTACCCTCTTTTGTTTTTAGGCTTATCTTGTTTGATTTTTCTAGCTTAAGTGAATCAATGTGGGTGTTTTCTACTATTTTGATACTTGGGTTTTTTTGAATTTGATATCTTATTGTATTCTCTAAGAGGGTTCTTGTACAGGCAAATGTGATAATGCCTGAATCGAATTTAGGAGCCCATCCACTTGGAAGACGATATCTACTATCATTTAGAAAATCAATCTTTTTTGCACCTTTTTTTAAAAGATCTTTTTCTAATTCTGGAAAAAAGTCTTCAAGTATCTCTTTTCCTTTGACAAGTAAAATATGAACATGATTTGCTTGCGGAGTTCCTTGTCGAATTTTACCATTTTCTTTGTACTCATCTTTTTCAATCAGGACAACTTCTTTGAAATAATCAGATAAAACATGTGCTGCTAAAAGCCCTGCAATACCGCCTCCAACAATTATTGCTTTTTCCAGCATCATAAATGACTCTTAGTAAGTGTATTTTTGGATTTGGATTTTATAATTTGTCAAATTTCTGATAAAAAATAGAGCAATTAGTTTTGGCAAAAAAATTGAAATCAAAATCCCACACCAATATATCACAATAAGAAATTAGTGATCTATGGTCCTTGGATTAAATTTCAGACTTTTTAATTACTGGATAATTAGAAATCTGTTTTAACTTTCTTGATGCAAAAACCATTCCAATCATCCCAGATATTGCTCCAGGGATTATAGTAAGTGTCCAAATTTGAGAAACCGTGTTTTGTGCAGTGGGTAATACATCATATGAAAAAACATCATTAAATAAATAAAGATCCAAAAATGTCATTGCCAGCATTGGAAAGCAGAACATGAAAAACATAGAACCTAGAATAAACCCTGAAATTTTTGCATTGTGCCTTTGAATAATTTTGGATTTTATTTTATTACTTAGAATATAATCTGCAATCACTGCGCTGAGCATAGGAGCTACAAACCAGGGTAGGTAAATCAAAAGTTTTTCTGATGTGAATATATTAGAGGAGATATTCATCGTAAGAAACACAAGTGCAGATACACTAGATGCACCAAAACTATTGATCGTTTTAGATACTGACCAAAACACCATGGAAAATGCAAATGGCAGTACAAAACTTAGTACTATTGCAACATTTGGGTCAGGATTGAAATTGTGAGTATCTCCGTCTGAGATGGGTAACACAAAGAAAAAGATTAACCACATGACACTGAACCAAAAAATTCCAAAAGATATTGGAAGAATAAATTTTGTAAAATTATTTTTTTCAACAAGATGAGAATGTATTCTTGCAAAACCTATGATGGATCCAATTGAAACAATCAAGATGCCCAAGGCAAGTGTTAGATGTGTAGGGCTAAATAAACCGTCTATTCCAAATAGTTCATGCCAATAAAAGTCTCCAGGCCCTGCAATGACTTGCAATATTGCACCTACAATAATGAGCTTTGAACCAAATACAAAGGATTTTTTTCTTAGTTCTTTTTTTGCAATAAGCAAGACTACACTAAATATTGCACTAACTAGACTGATTCCAACTCCCGAATATAAAACTCCATGAGAGGGAGTAAAGAAAGTTTCAGGAGTTCGAAGTAAATGAGAGGTAATATCCCAACTTGCACCCCACATCGACAAAGAAACACCAAATAGTGCTATCAAAAATGAGAGCAACGGGAGTTTTGCATCTGAAATCCCTATCTCTTCTTGTGATGATTTCAATTCTTTAATTGAATTTTTTGAAGATAAAATTGTGTCGTAGTTTCTATTCTTAACTTATCAGCCTCAATTTGTGATTATTAATTGACTACACATAACAACACAATTTTAGGAATGAACAAGAATAAATGGTAACATGAGCAAGGCAAAGTCAGTATCCCAAAAACGCACAGTTTTCAAAATAGGAGGTATGAATTGTGCGGGATGTGTCACAGCAATACAACAGAAGGTCTCAAGTGTTCCAGGAGTACAAAAATGCGACGTAAATTTGGGTTCTGAAAAAGCAGTTTTGGAGTATGATCCCTCCAAAGTAAATCTAAACATACTTGAAAAAGCAGTCAAAGATGCAGGATACACTGTTGTCTATGAAAAGTTGAAACTAACAGTGTCAGACATTTCAGATGCAAGTGATGCTCAAAGATTAGAGAGTATTCTGGCAAAAAAAGAAGGGATTCGATTTTCTTCTGTAAATTTTGGTACTGGGCAAATTTTCATAGAATATAGCCCTGCCCTTCTTTCATTATCAGATATACGAAAATATGTCACCTACTATGGTTTTCAAATTCTAAGTGAAGACTTGGCAGATTCTGCTGAAGAAATAGAGGCAAAAAAGACAAAGCGATTATTTTTGTTGGGAGTAATTCTTTCAATACCTGTAATTTTTTTAGGGGAACTTTCTAGAACTTTTCTTTCATTTCCTTTTGCAGGAACTAGTGAGGGAGCTCACATTTCATTTGCATGTGCAAGTATAATTCAGTTTGGAATAGGATGGCGATTTTATGTTGGTGCCTTCAAAATGGCCAAAATGAAATCAGCAAACATGGACACTTTAATAGCATTAGGTACAACAACTGCTTACATTTTTAGTGCAGTTAACACATTTCCAATTCCCATTTGGGAGAACATTCACTATATGGCATCAGTTATGGTGATTACTTTTATCTTAATGGGAAAGTATCTTGAAAACAAAACCAAGGGAAAAGCATCATCTGTAATAAGAAAAATGCTAGAGCTTCAACCTAAAACAGCTATTCTCAAAAGAGGGGAAAATCAAGAAGAAATCCCCATAGAGATCTTACAGGAAGGAGACATGGTAATTGTTAAACCTGGAGAAAAAATCCCTGTTGATTCAATTGTGGTAGAGGGATCTTCAGCAGTTGATGAGTCCATAATCACAGGAGAATCGCTTCCCATAACCAAAAAAAAGGGAGATAAAGTGATAGGAGGAACAATTAACAGAGAAGGTGCTTTAGTCCTAAAAACACTCAAGGTTAGTAGAGATACGTTTCTCTCTCAAGTTGTCAGTTTAGTAGAAGAGGCAATGGGTCAAAAACCACCTATGCAGAAATTAGTGGATAAAATTGCGGGTTATTTTTCATTTATTGTTATGGGAATAGCAGTAACAACTTTTTTGGCCTGGTATTTCTTTGGCGCTCCAGGATTAATTCTATCTGCCATCATCCCCACTGTGTCAATTCTTGTAGTAGCTTGTCCATGTGCTTTAGGTCTTGCAACACCTACTGCAGTGATGGTAGGAATGGGAAAGGCTACTCAAAATGGAGTCATATTCAAAGGAGGGCAAGGATTAGAAATGCTAGGAAAAATTCAAACTATTGTTTTTGACAAAACAGGAACTCTAACAGAAGGAAAACCAGAAATCTCAGATGTCATTCCAGTTGATAAAGAAATTGGACGATCTGAGATACTAAGACTGGCAGCAATTGCAGAAAAAAATTCAGAACACCCTCTATCAAAAGCAGTCATCAAAAAAGCTACAGAAGAGGGAATCAAAATATCAGATCCGGACAAATTTAGAGCCATACCTGGTGGAGGAGTAAGGATTACTTTTGAAAATAATTCAATAGTGATTGGAAATCCTTCTTTATTTGAAAAAGAACAAATTAATTTTGATGAAGCCAGCCAAGAAATTATAAAATTACAAGAGCAAGGAAAAACAGTTTCAATCATTACAGTAAACAACAAAGTGAAAGGTATAATCGCATTTTTAGATATGCCAAAACATGATTCCAAAGAGACAATATCTTTACTAAAAAAAATGGGAATAGAGGTAATAATGTTAACAGGAGATAATGAAAAAACAGCAAAAGAGATAGGCCAGAATTTAGGTATTGAAAAAATTATTTCAAATGTTATACCTTCACAAAAAGTTGAGGAAATTAAAAAAATTCAAAGTCAAGGAAAAAAAGTTGCAATGGTAGGAGATGGCATAAATGATGCACCTGCAATAACTCAGTCAGATGTTGGAATTGCAATAGGAAGAGGGACAGATATTGCTTTAGAATCAGGTATGGTAATTTTGGTAAGAGACGCTCTAAAGGATGTTGTATCTGCAATAGAAATTAGTAAAAAAACCATCAGCAAAATAAAGCAAAATCTCTTTTATTCATTTATTTACAATGCAGTTTTAATTCCGGTAGCAGGAGTGGGTTTACTTTATCCTGTCCTAGCTGGCTTGGCCATGGCTGCAAGCTCAGTTTCGGTAGTCTCTAGCTCCCTTCTCCTAAAAAGATGGACTCCTCCAAGTAAAATTAAAGAAAATTAAATCAAGTTCTTAGGGATTGTTTTATAAAATAAAAAAATTAGTGCCTAAAATTGGCCTTTTTGTGTTCCTTACATTCAGCTAAAAGAATTCCTCCTATCTCATCTACGATACAACCACATTGTAATTCCATGAAAGTAATTAACGTGTAAATGATTAAACTATTGGCGTATGTTTTATGTTGACTTATGTGAGGTATGTAATTCACTACTTCAGGACTTTCTCTGATGTTTAAACAGACTTTTGAAGGTTCTATCCTTCATTTTCTTTTCTTTGTGCTCTTTTCTAAAGTGTTCTAGTCTGTGCTTTTCATGAATGAATTCTCTGCCACACTCAGTACACTTTACTATTGTACGGTGATGTAATTTACGAACATGTTTTACTAATTCATCATGATTTGAGAATTTTTCATCGCATTGAGTACAATTATTTTTTGAACTGAAAAGAGTCATTTGATCAGATACACAGGTATTTTTGATTTATGAAGAATGTGATTAGATACACTTCCTAACATATCTCCTTTTGCAGATCCACTTCCTGTTGTACTCATTACAATATGATCAAACTTTCCGTTTTTAGCAATAGTTAATGTTTCGTGACTGGGAGAACCTCGGAGAATCCTGGTTTTAAGCTTTACATTTTTGTTTCCAGCGCGTTTTTGTGCCTTTTTTAAAACAATTTCTGCATCTTCTTTCAAGTGTTTATCAAAGGTTTTTGTTCGTAGTCCACCCTCCTGAACATGAGGAATTACATGAACGCAAGTCACTTCTCCATGAGTAAAACCTGCAAGTGTTAAAGCACGATCTAATGCTTCAAAAGATTTTTTTGAGCCGTCTATTGGCACAAGAATTTTGTTCATATCCATGTCCAAAAAATTTCTCTAGTTCAATATTAACAGTAAAACCAATTTTCATTAATTGAAATTACCACTTAATTGAGACCATAAATTTGTTTTAGGTGTAATGTGTTTGATATTTGAGAATTAATGTCCACAAAATATTAAAATCAATAACTAATTCTCAAATTATCATAAATCTAATTTTTTCTGACTTTATTCTGTGCTTACTTTAGTGTGTTTTCCACTAAAGCAATTTTTGCAGAGATTACTTCCTACCCTACTTTTAAGATATTCCGCTCTTTTTTTATCTACTCTGCCATGAGTGATTAGATTTAACAACAGCTCTCTGTCTATTGATTCAAATTCTTCAGAACATTTACATTTGCTACATTGACATTCTATTTTCTCAGGCACAAACTTGGTACAAATTGAGTCAAATTAAAGAATTCCATATGAAAATTAGATTCTCGAATTATTCCTCAGAGATCAACCAAGAAAGGCCAATTACATCTTCCCATGTCGATTCAGTGTTATCATTCATGGTACGATTTTACAAAATTTGTTTAAAACTCTAATGAACGATTTATCAGCAAGAATTCAATGATCAAATTAGTAGTGATTCTTTTTATTATATTTTCAATAGAATGCATACCCGACCATATATGGACGGATTCAATTCTTAGACATTGAATCTGTCCATGTTATTATTCAATAACATTCATTGAGCAAATAATTTGAATTACACTCAGCCAAAAATAGAAAATTCGAAGAGATGCAAAGCCTTTTTCATTCGCACAATAGGACGTAACATGCAAACCACTACCCCCGTAAGAGTTAAGGCCTTGTATCTCAATTATTATTTGCATTCATGAAATTTAAATAAATTGATGATTTTAAAAATTGAAAATTTGGAGATGTAAACAATAATATCATAATCTCCAAAACCTAATGTGTTTGAAAGTAGAGTAGATGCAGGAAAAAAATTAGCAGAAAAAATTCCACATTACCAAAATTCACTAATTCTTGCAATTCCTAGAGGTGGCGTGATTTTAGGAGATATTATTGCACAGAAAATAGGATGTGATTTAGATGTGATTATTTCAAAAAAAATTACTCCACCGGATCATTCAGAGTATGCCATAGGGGCTATAATGCATGATGGAACACTATACCAAAGTGAATACTGGTCAAAATTTTGTGATGATCCAAGATTTGAAGATGAATTAAAACAAAAAAAGAAGAAGTAAAAAGAAGAATTAAAGAATATCGAGGAGATGACATGTATTTTCTTGAAGATAAATGCATCATACTAGTCGACGACGGAATCGCAACAGGCTCTACTGTTTTTGCTATTCTAAATTGGATAAAAAAACAAAGAACGAAAAAAATTATTTTATCTGTACCTGTAATGCCTCCTTATACTTTAAAAAAACTGAAAAACTTTGTAGATGAAATTATTGTATTATTAATTCCAGATGATTTTTCTGCTGTTGGGCAGCTCTATGAAGATTTTTCTCAGGTTTCAGATACTCAGGTCAAACTTATTTTAGAGAAATATTATGGTTGAGAATTTTCAGCCTTTTTTTCATAAAAAAATTCTTGTTTTTTTAGATCATTTTCTGAGATAATTCTGCATTTTCTTAGAGGGATTAGGCGTGAAATTTGCTCATATGTTTGCATATCTCGAACATCAGCTGCATAGGCTATCTGTAACAAAGGAGATTTTTCTTTAAGCATAGGTTTTGCATTTTCATAGCCCCCCGCTTGAGGCATTCCACTTCTATACAACCCAATATTTTTAGTCTTTGAAATTTGGGGATCTTGATAGCAACAAATTGCATATTCACCATTGTTTTTTTCAATAATGGTTAATCGAGTAAATTTTTCACTCCAATCATCTACTTCTTTTGCCAACTCTATTGCTTCATTTTTATCTTCAAATACAGTCGATATAACGAGTCTGTCTTTTTCATACGCCCAAGAAATTCCATAAAAGTTTCCATGCCACTGAATTTCAAAAGACATGAAAAGTTTTGAGAGAGTCTCAAATTAATAGCTTCAATTAAAAATTAATCAATCTATCGTGGATGAAAAATTTGCTCTACTAATTTTTGTAAATTACTGATTCTTTTTTTAGAAATTTCAGTCATTCTTGAAATTTTGGTCTCATCATACCTTAGTAGATCTTTTGCAACCATGATATTGCTTTCAGAAAATATCTTCAACTCATTTTGTGTCAAGTTTAGAATGGTGATCGGATATAGATTGTGTTTCTCAATTATTTTCTCCAAACTATTCGATGCAGGGTATCTCCAAGAGAAAATTTGCTGTCCTATACATTTAGCATATTTTTTTGCATTTTTTGAAATTTTGGTGTTGCAAAATATTATCTCTCCTGAAAATTTCGGAACAGTATCAAGAAATCTTGCATGAGTATACAATGATACTTTTAATCCAGTGTATACTCCATGGCTAGAGTGATATTTGCATTCGACCAAAAATTTTCTAGTATCTTTCATACATATTAGGTCAATCTCATGGGACGTGCATTTTCCATTTATTTTTGATCTAATACCTGTAACCTGATAATCATAATACTCCAATAAGGAGGCAACATAATTTTCAAAGGTAAATCCAGCAGGACCCATTCTCATTATGGCGTCTTTTAATTGATATCTCTGATGAAGAGCTTTGAGGTCTTTTTCTTGAGATATAGCATGCAATACTTTTTTGTAGATAGCGTTTGATGTCATATCACGATATACCTCTGATCTAACCTTTTTCAAAATTCGTTTTGCGGTTTTTCTGCTTGCACCTGCTCTCATACATGTGCTAAGAATTTTGTTTTCATTGAATGGAACTTTGCTACCATCTGCTTTGTAGATAAAGAATTTTCTAGGGGCTATGGTTCCAGTTTTTTTTACATCTAATTTAATTTTACATTTACTTTCTCCAACATTGAGAATCTTTTTCAAGGCGGAAAATAACACTATTCTTTTTAACATCTAAAGAACAATTGGATTCATGGACAGAATTGGTTTAATTGATGGATATGATCCAAAGTTGGTTAGAGAGACTCTGAATCTGCTACTCCGAGATAGGAGAAATGAGTTTGGAGAATTAGCTGAAACAATGAACATACCAAAAACCTCTGAGGATTGGGAAGTAATTATTTTAAAATTCTGTCTTGATTTTGAAGATTGCTTTCACGTTTGGACTCAGGACGAAGAGCCAGACTCTCTGAAAAATACAAAGTGTATGACAATCATGCGCAGTATTTCAAAAGGAAAAAAGAACATCTCGGATGTCTTTCATCTTCAAGACATTGCTTATACTATATGTACAGAATTTCATCAGACATACAAGAGAATTAGTTAGATCATCTATTTTTTCCAAAAGCCCCTGGATGATCAGTTAAACAACAAGGACATTGTTTTGAGTAACACTCTTCTAATTTTTCATGGCCACATGAACCACAATGACAAAAAGGATCATCGCTCATTAAAAAAATTACAGGTTCAATCAATACTTAAGATCTTGCTTTGATTTCTTTATTTGATAATAGATAGAGAAAAGAATCTAACATAATTTATCGCATTCACAACGTCTGCTTGTAAAGAGGTTTTTAATCCACTGAGTTCGAGAAGGTAAAATCGAGGGAGGTGTCTTTCCAACTATCTTAAACAAGGCAATTCCTGTTTCTGAGCTAATACCTTTTAGTGCCCATGTCCCATTTTTCATCAAGTAGGGTTGAGGGTTTTTCATCGATACTTTTTTTCGAGCCTTTAGGTCATAGGCTTCAATTTCGGACATGCTTCAAATACAAAATTTTGTATTATACTTTAACAGTTAAATTTTTCACAGTTTTTGGGTGAAAATAATATTAAAAAATTCAGTGTTATATAAGAAAAAATTACACCGAGACATTTTTTCTAATATTAGATAAGATTGCAAACAATCAATGATTAAGCATATTCTAAAAATTAGTTTTAATTTTTTTAATTAATTAAACAAATGTTTAGAATTTTTTTGATCCTGGTTTTATAATGCAAAATATGACTGTTATTGACGCCTTCGTGTAGCGGTCTAGGCATGCTATAAACGACTGCTATTCCAAGACGTCATTTTTTTACACAAGATTATCTTTTTTTAAGAATAGCTTCTTCTGGAGTTTTTTCTCGATTGTCTTCCCAATGCCAGTTATGATGTTTTTTCCAGTGGGATTCTAGCTCCAATGTACTAGGTTCTTTTCCCAAAGGAGTTCCACAAAGTTTGCATTGTTTCATTGATTTTCTAAAGGGTTTGCAAAATTAAGGGTATTGATTAAGATTATATATGTTTTCTCTAGTTCAAAGTAAGATCAAAAAAGATGAATTCTTTTAGAATGCTTTTTTGGGACTGGTTTTAGCGCAAATTCTAATTTTTTGTAAAATCCAAAGACACTTGATAATTCTATCCAATGTGACTGCCCATCAAATCCTCTAATGATTTTTTAGTAATTTAATCGATATTTCTTTTGTATAGTTCTTTTTCATTTTCTTGAGATCGTTTTGTGTTTATTATCAAATCCACTGTTAATTTTTACCAATCTTTTATACAATCCACTTTAAAGCAATTCTAAGATTCTACTAGCTTCAATTCTTTTTTTCTGAAAAATTACTCGTCAGGTTTTTCTTTAGAAATTTTTTTCTTTTTAGGTTTTATTACAGGATGGCATTGTGCAGGTAAATTCTCATCTTCAGACACAATTTTCTTTTAAAAAGGAAATAAAATTAAGAGTTTTGTTATTTTCTAAACATAATCCATATTCTACTTCCTACAAAAATTCCCACAGCAAAAACTATCAATAATGGGACCAAGATTTGACCTTCATCCATAACTAGTTAAGATTTTCAATTAAATTAATGGTTTCTAGTATGGCCTGTCTCTAAGCTGATGGCAATCACACAAGCATCCTTTTTGACATTTCATTCTTTTACAATCAGAACAAACTTTCTTGTTCCAATATGGGGCAGTATTCATAAAATTTGTTAATTTTTTACAAAATTAAGACTTGTGATTATTTTTGATAGTTCTATTTAACGATAAGAACCGGAATCTTTGATTTATGTAAAACATAATTAGAAACGCTTCCAAGAACCATTTCTTTTAGAGGATTCAATCCTCTTGCTCCAATGACAATTGTATGGATTTTATGTTTTTTAGAGTATTTTACAATATCATACCCTGTATCTCCTCCAGGAATCATTTTAGACTCAAAATCTACTCCTGCTTTGACACATTTTCTTTTTGCTTCTTCTAGTATTTTTTTTGATGCGTTTGCCAATACTTGTTTCATTTGAGTTTTAGGTCTAGTTACAAAATATGATTGAGGTAATTCCACTACATTTAGTCCAATTATTTTTGATTGATCTTGTTTAGCTATTTCAATGGCCTTTGTGAGTCCTCTGAATGAATTTTTTGAACCATCTAATGCCACTAGAATTCTTTTCACAATGATTGTCTGGATATGGGTAATTTAAAGAATCATCATCAAAGATTTCCAGTGCTATTTTGATTTTTGGTTTTTATTTTTTCTAAATTCTATGGATTTTTGTGTTTTTCTTTTTTGTTCTTGATTTAAGATCTCGTAGATTTTTCCAGATTCACAAAGTTTCATTTCCCCAGACCGTTCATCATGGATAGATTCCAAAGTTCCATCTGCAAGAAGGCCTCCAGCTATTTCCCATGCTCGGTCCTGAGGTATTTCAAATTTGTATGAAAGAGTAGATATTCTAGTGTAAAATCCGTTTTTGGAATTCCGCAAAATAAAATTCTTAATCCTGTCCTCTATCGTTAGTGGTTTTGTTCTTTTTGAGAATTTTCTAAAGCGTCGCTTGTTTTCTGACATTAAGTGTTTATTTTTTTTCTAGTATTTTAGATCATCATTGTATATTTACTAAATTTTTTTATCCTAAAAATTATTCAATTAAATTAGCAAGGTGACTCATTGATTTTTTTGTTCATGTATTGTCCTAATTTCCAATTCCTGACTTTAGATATGCAATTGTACACTCTGCTAGTTCTTTGTCAGAATGTTTTTTTATCTCATGCTTACAATTAGGACAAATTCCACTAGTTTCTGCAGAAAATTCATCTCCAATCTGTTTCATGCAGCACTCCATTAAATCCGAAGTTGAATGAGACTCCATGGATAGTTTACAGGTTGGGCATTCAGTCATTTATTTCACTTTTTGAGCAATATGATAAAATTGTAGGTAATAAAGTAATTTGAGGAAAAATTCTCAAAACATAGAAAAGACTGTATTGCTATCCCTCATTACTTCTTGCAGTTAATTCAAAAATTAGAAGATTTATGAAAAAATGATAAAAAAAATAGTGGCTATTGCCATGTTATAGTTTTAGGTTAAACATGGTCTCATAAAAGTAGCATGAATAATTGATTCTACAACCTGCTTTATAACATATATTGAATTTTGATTCAAAATTCAGAGGTGCAACCTGAAAAATTTGTAAAAAAAATACTTCATTGTAGTTCATGCAATAAAGATGTGATTTTTGAATTAATAGAAGAGATTGAATGTGATTGGGGAATTCATACTGTAATTCAATGTCCAAATTGTGAAGAACTATTTTCAATTGATAAACAGTGCCAGGCATTTCAAGACCTTCTAGAGCTACTTAATTCAAATGTGGGATTGTTAACTGAGAAAGAAAAATCAGAGTATAGAGGATCGTCTCATCATTTTTAGAAATAACGTAAAAAAAATTAAAAATAGTAAGAGTGAACATTAATGTAATCTATTATAGTTTATTTCTATTTCTCAAAAAACACTAATAAAAAAAATCATAATTCTATTATTTTATGGAGTATTTTCAAGTGTCAGTAACATAGATTCTTCTCCTGCCCAAGAATACTTTCCTAACTGAAAGAATCTCATGTCAATGGTTTTGTCTGTCTTACTATCTTCTGGCAATCTGTTGTATTGTTCTAAGAGATCTCTTTGAATTTCAACCTCTTCATTAATGATTACAATCACTTCTTCTTTTGGCAAATCACCATTGTATTTTCCATTGTAAAATTCATCTTTTACAACTGAAAGTCTATCATTAGATTCTTGTAGGGCTTTATCTAAGCTACTTTGAGAAATTTGAGATTCTCTTTCTTGTTGAATGTCATTTAATAGATAAAATCCTACGGCCAATCCAATAATTGCAATTCCCATAGAAGTCATGAATCTTGCATTCATACTTTTACGAAATTCTCTCCAGAATTAAGAGTTATGTATTTTGAAAGCAAGCAAGTTTGACGTATTCTTTATCTTCAGTCCCTTTGGGGGATATGTGGAATACATCAAACCAGCAAACAACCTTGCTTCCAATATTTTTATAGTTTAACTTTTGAAAAATTCTTAAAATTGAACATGTCTTTATATTTGATCAAAATGGTTTGAAAAATTTATCCATTTTAAATTATGAGCCTGAATTTATCAAATTAATATGGAATTCGTAAAATAAACAAATCTTGAATTCTCAGGCAACCAATAACATTTGAGAGTTGTTCTATGTGTAAGAGGATTTAAAATTCCTGCAATTCATCCCATCAAATACTGTATTTACACCAAAATATTTTTGAACTGCCATTTGGAACAATACATTCTTGATAATAATCTGCAAAGGCATAAGAAAAAATGGCAAGGTAGAGTATTGCAGATTTCTTTATGATGGCAATTGGGGAGATACTGAACTTGTAGAACATGAAAAATTTCATGAAAATCTAAATCCATCTGGTTTTTGGCTAGGGTTTGATACGCCTCAAATTGCCGGAAAATATAGTGGCAGAGACGGTAAACGAGAATAGTTTTTGCAAATTTATTGGTAGAATTTTTTATCCTTTTGTTTAAACAATTCTTGCAGAATTATTTTTGCTGCTAAAGTATATCCATAATCATTAAACAGGACAAATGCCGTGGTAAATGTGTGTATGTGTGGACAAGGGTTTGTAATGTATGAACCCACCCATACACAAAATTCAACAAAATAACACAAGTCAAGATATTCCAAAATCAAAAATTCATGCATGCAAATTTTTTTAATAAATTTAGATTGCTCAAATTTAGGTTTAATTTAAGACCCCAATAATTTTATTCTTAAATTTTTTAGAAATAATATGAATGAACAAAATATTCTTCCTTGGTCAAAAGATTATCTTTTAGTTTGGTCTGATTTTAAAGCAGAGCCAAACCCTGCAGTATTTGAAGATGCATCTAGTGTAATAAAATATAGATGCACATGGACTGTCAAATCCGAAAGTTTTGGAAGTGAAATTAAATTTGCTATCGAAAATATTCATGTATTCTCTGAATTTCACAAACATCTATCGTGGGTAAGACATCAGGTGGCTACTCCAAATTTATTAAATCATCAACAGGGTCATTTTGATCTTGCTGAATTACTGCGAGAGGAAGTAACAAAAAACATCGAAAATGTTGTTGAGAATAAATGGTATTTAACGAGAGGACAAAATGAAGAACAAAGAAAACAGTTTGCTCGAGAAGATTCTGCCAAAATTATTGCAACGGAACTTGAAAAATGGCAAAACCACCTAAATGAAAACCAGCAGAATTACGACTTTCAAACTAATTATGGTCAAATTATAGAAAAACAAAAAGAATATGATAAGAAATTCAACCAACTACGAAAATAATTTCTGTTTTCAAATACACATGTTGGATTATTTTTTCGGTTACATGGAAATGTTTTCAAATATTTTATCATGAAATTTTATTTTTAGGCATAAGTGAGATGTAATTTACAAGGCTTCGGTAATATTTTAAATGAAATTCCAAGTCATTGATTTCTGTTTTCTTTAATTGTTCTAGTTCGGGTCCAAAATCTCTATTATCTGATTCAATTTGATTTAGAGTATTTTCATTTATTTCAATCATGTGAAATAAACTGTGTAAAACCTCGCTTTTTGTTAAAGTATTATCATATGATTTTTTAAGTAAGGTATCAACCCATCCCATATTGTTATGAATCTGAATTGTTATTTCTACTCATAAATGGGAAATTTTCAACCTTTACGATAATTTTCTTGTGTAACAATATGAAAAGGAATTTATGAGATTATTCTTTTTTTGCCTTCTTTCTGTCCATGATTTCTTTATTTCTTTCAATGTCAGAATGAATTTCAACGTGGTCATACAACTGCTCTTTTGTATCAAAAATTTGTTCACAATAGTAGCACTGGTGCATTACTGAAGTACGGCCATCTTAGATTAATTGGTTTCCCTAACAATGCAGGTATTTTTGAAAATTCCTTAAAAATAAAAAATATGATAATGGTGGACGCTATTGCCCAGCATTTGCTCTTACTTTATCAGCTATATCTCCAAATGGATCTTCGTGCCATTGCTCTTTATTCATAACTGGACCCATTCCTGATTCAGGGGTAAAGGATCCCTCCTCTGCTGCAGAAGATAACACGGCATCCTCACGGATGTAGTTTTGTTGGTTGTCTGTGCCGTAAACAACTGCAGCTGCAATTGCAGCCACACCTATTGCAATTCCGGCATAAACCATTGCATTTGACATGGTAATAATGTGAGATTTTTTATATTAATCTAGTAGGAATACAATGCACTCATCTTTTTATAAATAGGCACCTAATGCGTCTCTAATTCAATTTCAGAATTGCAGGAAGGAAGTTTTCCCATTTGACTCTTAAATTCTTCAATTAGTTGTAATTGTCTTTCTTTTGGGTTTTCGGTAAATTCTCTTTGGTATGACTGGGTTTTTTGCATGCATTCATTTTCATCAAAATTTTCATCAACATATTTTGTAAATGTCTGTTCTAAGTTACTACTCTCACCAATGTAGATCACTTCGTTATTTCTATTATACAAAACATATACTGCCGAATTTGGTTTTACAAACTTTGCACTCTGAAGCCATACTCTCATTTTATCGTCTAATAATTCCATGATCTATCTTAGATCTACTAGATATTAAACTAGATTACAAATTATTAGATATTACAAGAATCTTCATGCTTTTAATATTGATAAAAAAGAGGAACAAACCTGTCTTTGTTAGAAAAATTTCCTGATCAATTTTTACCAAGAGAAATCCAAAAAGAAATAATCTCTGAAATTGAAGAAAAACTAGACTCTGGATATAAAAAAATAATTCTCTGTGCACCTACAGGTGTAGGAAAATCACTAGTAGGAGCAACAGTTTCAAGATTTTTTGATAGTTCATTTACAGTAACTGCATCTAAGCATCTACAGGATCAATACATCAAAGACATACCATTTCTCAAACCAGTAAAAGGAAAGCAAAATTTTCCATGTTTGAAATTAATGCAATCAGAAAAAGTTGAAAACACTAGAAGAGCTATGAGATGGGGGTTAACCTGTGATAAAGGACAATGCCAAGAAAAAGTAGTCAAAGATGGAAAAGAAATAGTCGAGGTTTGTAAGTTCAAGCCATCAATAAAACAAGTTGAAGAACATACTGAAGACGTAGAGACTTGTCAGTATTATCAGCAGAAATATGATGCATTAGTATCAAAACACTCTTTGTGGAATTATCACGCTTACTTTCAAATTATGAAATTTAATAAAAAACTCTTTGAAGATTATTTGGACAGAAAAGTCTCAATATTTGATGAGGCTCATAAAATTGAAGACCAAATAATGCAGTTTATTGGTTTTGATATTTTTAGTGGTCAAATTGAAGAATGCAATCTGGATTCTAAAAGATATGATTTTTCAGATTTAGATTCTATGATTCAATTGACTGATGACATTGCATATTCTTATGCAAAAAAAATCAAAGAACTAAAAGAAAGTGATTCTTATCAAAACAATCCTGATTATGAATTAATTACACGGCTTGAGCGAAGATATGATAGAACAGCTCAAGCTAAAATCGACATTCTAAGTGATAAAGAAAACTTTGTTGTAAATGATCCCATACAAGATTTTAATGGAAATTTTAGAACTATCTCTATAAAACCCGTAGATGTTTCAAAATTCGCAAATTCTTTTTTTGACACTGAATACCAAATCTTCATGTCTGCAACAATTGACAAACATAGTTTCTGTGAAAATATGGGTCTAGATAAAGAGCAAATTGCATTTGTGGACACCCCAAAATCCCCATTCCCAATTGAAAACAGAAGAATCGAACTTCTAAATATTCGACGTCTAAGTTATGGTTCCACCGAAGAAGATGAACTTGAAGTAATCAAAACAATTGATAGAATTCTTGATGAGCATTCAAATGAACGAGGACTAATATTGACATCCTCTGTTCCACGTTGTCAAAAAATACTAAGACATCTTTCACCAAAAAATGCTAGACGTGTAAGAATTTGCCACAGTAAAAACAAAGATGGAAAAACTCAAGACGAGATAATTTCTGAGCATGTATCAGATCAGAGAGGAGTTTTACTTTCTTCTTCATTGTGGGAGGGAGTGGATCTCAAAGATGATTTATCAAGATTCCAGATAATTGCCAAAGTTCCATATCCAAACTATAAGGAAAAAAGAACCAAGGCTAAAATGGACAAATTTCCATTATGGTATACATCGCAAACTCTGATAAAACTTCTACAAGGTTTTGGACGTTCCATTAGAAGTGAGACAGACTGGGCAAGAACTTATGTTCTAGATACTGCCGTAAATAACGTCTTTTTCAAGGCTCAGAGAATGATACCAAGAGCATACTATGATATTTTAGGACTAGAAGACCAATAGATTTGTTTTTTTAATGTAATTCATGATTTTTTTCTATTGTTTCAGTGGTTTTTATTGTGGAACTAAAGGAGAATAACAGAGAAATTTTTTCTGAAAATCTTCCAAATCCTTAATTGATCATGGTTTCTTTGTTGGTATGTGAATGCCTCAAAGTTTTTAGCAAATATCAAAGGTAAGAAAAAATTACCTTCAGAAATTCGATTGTATCTAATAGATAAGAATACTCATTATTTTATTAATGAAGGAGTTTTAAAAAGAGGGTTTAACTCCAAAATATCTATTGCAAGAAATAGAGATAGTGTTTTATCAGCATTTTCAAAAATGGCTTTTTTGTTTGATGAAATAATTCGATTAAGAATTGTACAGTACTCTAATAGCAGCAATAGTAAGGAATTGCTTTATTTGTTAAATCTTGTCCCAATTAATCGAAAAATTCGAACATTTCTTGATTGGAAGGTTTTTGGACCCGAGTTTACAAGAGACATGTCACGTCTATTTGAAGTAAGAAATGATGCGGTACATTGCATATCACTAAATGAAGTAAATTATAATCCAAAAAATAACATACCTTTGTCAAATACTATAGATTTTAACAGGTTTGCAAAAGATTTTCAAAAAGCTTGGAAAACATTGTTAAAAATCTATGTTGAAGAACAAGAAAAAATAGATTGGGAAAAATTATTCAAATCATTATAGATTAGGTCTAGTTATTGCACCTTCTGCAGCAGATCCTACCAGTGTTGCAAACTTTGCTAAAGCCCCCGTAGTATAGTTTGGTTTTGGAGGAGTCCACTGTTTTTTTCTATTTTCTAACTCTTCAGAAGAAACATGAAGATCAATAAGATTGGTTTCAGTATCTATAGTGATTTCATCATCGTCTTTTACTAGTGCTATTGGTCCACCTACATATGCTTCAGGTGCAACATGTCCGACCATAAATCCACGAGTTCCACCTGAGAATCTTCCATCTGTAACCATTGCTACTTTTTTGCCCAAGCCTTGCCCTACAAGTGCTGCAGTAGTTGCAAGCATCTCTCTCATTCCTGGACCTCCTTTTGGTCCCTCATATCTGATTACTACAACATGACCCTCATCAATTTCTCCTTTGGATACTGCATCAAATGCATATTCTTCTCTATCAAAGACACGAGCTTTGCCTGTGAACTTTGTCATCTCTACACCTGCAGTTTTGATTACGGCTCCATCAGGTGCAAGACTCCCTTTCAAAATTACTGCAGTACCTACTGAGTGTATTGGATTATCAACAGATTTTACAATTTGTTGTTCTGGTTCTGGAATGTTAATAGAATCAAGATTTTCTTTTATTGTGTTCCCAGTAACTGTAATGCAATCATTATGAATCAATCCCTTTTGTGCAAGTTTTTTCAGAACAAATGGAATTCCTCCAATTTTGTCAAGTGAGTTCATAACATAACTTCCGCCAGGTTTCATATCAGCCAAATGGGGGGTCTTTTTCCTAACTCTCTCAAAATCATCATAGGTTAATTTGATACCTACTTCATTTGATAATGCTAATAGGTGTAAAATTCCATTTGTAGAACCACCAACTGCATTTAACATGGTGATGGCATTTTCAAATGCCTCAAATGTCAAAATTTCTCTAGGTTTAATGTTTTGTTCTAATAGTTTTGCACACGCCACTCCCGTATCATAAACAATCTTTTCTCTTCGGTCATCCTCTGCTGGAGGACTGGCACTACCAGGTAAGGCAAGTCCTATAGCCTCTGAAATTGATGCCATTGTATTTGCAGTAAACATTCCGCCACAAGAACCAGCATTTGGACAGGCTGTGTTTTCAATGTTCTTAAGAGATTCTAAGGATAGTTGACCCGCATCATATGCTCCAACGGCTTCATAGACATCAACTACTGTCAATTCCTTACCATCAAGTATTCCAGGCATTATTGTTCCACCATATACAAAAACGGATGGTAAGTTTAATCGTGCCATAGCCATCATTGTACCAGGTAAACTTTTGTCACAGCCTGCAATTCCAACAAGTGCATCATATTGATGAGCACGCACCATTAGTTCAATAGAGTCTGCAATTACTTCACGAGATATTAAAGAAGATTTCATTCCTTCATGACCCATTGCAATTCCATCACTTACAGCAATAGTTGAAAATTCTCTTGGAGTGGCACCACCATCAATTACTCCTTCTTTTGCCTTTAGAGCCAATCTTGGAAGATGAATGTTGCAGGGAGTAGCTTCATTTCCTGTATGGCAAACTCCAATGAATGGTTTGTCTAAATCATTATCTGTTAATCCCATAGCTTTGTACATTGCTCTGTGTGGGGCACGAGCAGTACCTTCAACAACATTCCTACTAGAAATTTCCATTATGAGTAAATTCAAAATTGCTATAATTTAGACTTTGTTGAATTTCTCATTTTATTTTGTACAATCATAAAGTGTTTAAATTCAAATAATTTTTTATTTAATCATGGAACAAAGAGCTCTTAGTTGTCCCATATGTCAGGGAAATAAAGCAGAGATTGCAGGTGAAAATGTCAAGCTGAGTGGCAGGTTTGAAGATAAAGAATTTCTAACAACTCCTTTAACAGTACTTCAATGCACTCAGTGTGGGTATTACATGTTCTTTGATAAATCAGCTAAATTTACAGCAAAAGAATCATAAAATTTATTATTTGATGATTTCTTGGTTTTGCAATTCTAAGAGCTGACCTTCAATTTCTTCGGAAGTTTCTCCACCATATGAAATTAAAATTCTATCATCTTCTTCTATTTCATAGTCTCTAATGTCGTTGACTTTTTCTCCATTAATGTAGAGCTTTAGAGAATAATCTTCGTTCGTACAAAAGCTTCTACCATCCTGGAAAACAAAGCATTGATCATCTAGACCCAAACCCAATGATTCAAACAAAAATCCAAGATTTACACCAGTGGCATGCTTGTGAATGGTACTGCCATCTCTTCCTTCAAAGTGAATCCAGCTAGATTTGATTTGATATGCTGGTGCTGAAAAGTCAAACGTATCACCAAATATTTTAACCAAAATAGATGCATGAGAATGCTCACTTCCTAGAGCACCAGCTCCTTCTGGGCTTCCTGGGACATTTTGATCCATAGTCGCAAACATGTAACCAGCATAGCCTACAATGGCTGCAATTACGCCTAAAACTCCAACAGCGATAAGTGTCTGTTTTCTTTTTTGAGCAGAATGCTTGGAAGCATAATTGTCTCGTTTTAGTTCACGTTCTCGTCTCTCTTTTCGTCCCATAGGATAAACAAATTCCTAAAATTACCCTAATTAACTGTTCGATGAAACAATAAATAAAATCAAAATTTGTGGATTGGTAATGAGTTGTATCTTTTGTGATATTTTATCAGGAAAAAGAAATAGTCATTTACTTTACGAAGATGAACATCATGTTGCCCTATTAGACAAGTACCCGATTGATGTGGGCCACAGCTTGGTAATCCCAAAAGAACATCATGAAAGAATTACAGACATGGATCCTAATTCTGTAGGGGCACTTTTTACTATTGTTCCAAAAATAGCTAATGCCATTCTAAAAGCAACAGGAGCTGATGCCTTTAGTTTAGGACAAAATAACGGAAGAGCTGCAAAGCAGATAATTCCTCATGTTCATGTGCATATTATTCCAAGATACAATCATAGAGGCACTATCTGGACAAAACGTGGAATTTCAAATGATGATGAATTATCTAGTCTTGCAAAAAAAATCAAAGATGTCATTTAGTGTGTCCTGGATTGTAGCGGAGAATTGCACCAACCTTGCCAAGACTTGCCAGCATAGACCCATGCTCTGCTCTACCTGAAATTACTTCTAATTGAGTTCCGGTTTTTGATGCAAGCAATTCTAAATAATCGACAATATCTTGCTCGTTTGCCTCTACTTCCATGGAATTGCAGCCAGGACATGGGTTATTGGTATATTTTGTCTTTGTTGGAATAACTTGAGGTCGTTCAACAATTTCTTCTTGAATGTTTTGGCATCTTTTACATTTGCCTTCAACTCTATTCATGTTTGTATCATCAGTGATGATCAATGTTTTGACCACATTATTTTTGAGAAGTTCGATTACATCTTTTAGACCATATGTTCCAAGTCCAGAATGAGCGTTAATTTCTCTAAACAAATCCTCGACAAGTTTCTTTTCTTCTACCATCCTAAAATCAGATAAAATGTCGGAAGATTTTGAAAAAGCTTCTCTAATTCCCTCTGCTCCTGAATAGGAAGAATCAATTGTAGCAATTATCATGTTTTGTAAACGATATTCAAGATATCCACCGTTCATAAAATCCTCTTTAGTTGGACCTGGACCTGAAATTACCAATCCTTTGATAGGATAAATGTCGATAAAATATTCTCTTGTGGTTTCAGCGACTCTGTTGTAATAGTATGATAGCTCCATCTCTCGTAGTTTTTGGAATCTCTTTGCAGACTGTCCGCCTTGTCTGTGTTTTCCTGCCACACCAGAACCCGTCTGAGCTAACACCTCTATCTTATCACCATGGAGCAAACCCCATCCCGCATCTTTTGCATCAATGGCTAAAAATCCAATTAGATTGTCATCTTTTAGCATATCTTTTAGAATATCTACATGAAAGTGATCATCGCATCTATACAGATATTGATTCAAATCTTTTGGAGGATCAATTTCCCATACCTTGACAACTTCACTTCCAAGAGGACCACCTCCTTCTGGCGGCAGTGCTCCACAAAACATCACTAAACCTCTTTCAGGAGTTTTTTTGTACATCTTTAGTCGCTGAACAACTTTACCTAGCGAATCAACTACATGAGTTCTAGTAAGATCAGACTTTATGTTGTCAGCTGTTCCTTGTTCTTGTTGAAGTGAACCAATAATTTCATGAAGTTGTTTTCCCTTTGGAATGTATACACTAATTAGCTCAGTTCCTCGTCCTGATTTTTGAGACAGTTCATCAAGAATTTTTCTAATTTTGTAAAGTTTAACAGAATCTTGTTTTTCTATGTTTATCTTACTCATTTGCAATTTCTCCTGACATTGTGAATATTAAGTTTGGTTGGACCATTTTGAAAATACCTGAAAGCTAAAATTCATCAAAAGTTTTTAGAAATACTTCCAAAGGTTGATTTCCTCGAACTTTGATTATTTTTTCATCATTAAATATCAAAAAAGAAGGGGTGGCATCAATTCCCACTTCCCGCCCAAAATCATATAATTGATTTACTTTATCTTGATAAATATGGTCATCAATACATTTGTTGAATGTTTTCAAATCCAAACCTACAGTGGTTGCAAAAGAATTAAGTGAATCTCGGGTAATCCAGCCGGTTCTCTCTCCTGCCCAGTTTTTGTAAAGTTCATCGTGGTATTTCCAATATTTTCCTTGATCATGTGCACAATAGGAAGCCTCAGACGCTAAAACAGAGTCAGGACCATTCAAAGGAAAGTCTTTGAAAATCAATTTCACTTTTCCTGTTTTAATGTAATCTTCCTCTATTATTTTTAGAGTTGTGTCATGGAATTTGTAACAAAATGTGCATTGATAATCTCCCCATTCTAAAACAGTAATAGAGGCAGAAGGATCACCAAGTATTGGAGATCCTCCTTCAATTAATTTTGATTGTGTTAGTAATTTAGAATCATCCTCAGATTCAGGATAAAAGGCTAAAAAAGCACCAGCTAAGATTCCAACAGTAATTGGAATTGACAAATAATACATTTTTCCCATGCAATTGCGGTTTTTATTTCAAGTAAATAGTTTATCGAGATTAACTTGTGGCAAGTGTCCATAATGCTGAATTTTTTGCTGAGATTTCTGCGACAAAAGGATCATCAGAGGACGAAATAATTATCACATCTTTTTCTTGCGGAGACAATTTTTCTGCAAGTTTATTTTTTGTAGAGATATCATTTACAAAACAATCTCTCTCATCTCCTGGAAAGACAAATTGATTGTTTTTGAATAATATTGTGGTGCAACCCGATGAGCCATAAAGAATTGCATAATCTCTCTGTTCCAATCCTGTTTTAATGAAATGAGAATATTTTCGAAGTAATATAGCATGATTAAATTTACCTTGAATTATCTTAGATTTTTTTATAGTGCATTCTTTAGGTAATACTTTTTTAATTTGTTTAATAAATTGCTGACCTTTTTCTGTTAGAAACGTTCCTGATTTTGTAGAATCAACCATTCCTGCTTCTTTGAGATGTAAAATTAATGTTTTAACTGCTCCTTCACCTAGATGAATTTCTCTGCTAAATGTAGCCCTACTTACAAATTTATCATCAGATAATAATTGCAATGCCTTGAAAACATGAGGAATGCTAAATGTTAGAATTTTGCTAGAGCCTTTTCTGGAAACTATATTTTGTAAGGTTTGAATATTTTTCCTCACAAATTTGACTTTGTTGTGTTTCCATATAAATTCAATAAAAATCTTGAACAAAATAAAATTTTTTAATTATTACAAAATCAGAATTTTTCAAAAAATATGAATAGTGATAGTTTGTTCAAAAGAGGGATTGTCAATTTATGTTAAAAAAATTATTTTTTGATGTGCCTTAATTCCCAAATTATTACAAGTTTGGATCAACAACTTTTACATAAATGGATCAAAAATTGTTAAAATGCAGAAAATTAAATTGAAAAAAGCGTTCCAATTTTTTGTAGATATCGCCAATAATTAGAAGAGAAAAGATCAAATTTACAATATAGATCTGAAATATATTCATCAATACTTTTCTATTATTTATTAATTGGATAAATGGTCCAAGAATTTAAATACAAACATCTGGTGCCAACATCATGTCTGAATCAAGACAAATAACAGTCTCAAAGAAAGGCATTCCAACTATTGCAATCGTTGCATTGGCTGTAGTTTTTGCAGCAGGATTGTTTATTGTTGGATTTGACCAGGGACATATCTTTAGCCTAGTTTATGGTGAACAAGCTTTTGATGACTTGTACATTCATGAGCTAACTCATGATATGAGGCATGCCGCAGGATTTCCCTGTCATTAAGGGTTAATATCATGAAAACATTTCTTTTTCTAATAATTGTTCTAGTTTCAGGTGCGTTTGCAGGGTTGGTTCATGGAGCAGTTAATTTTGCAATTGTAGAACCCTATCTAGACCAAGCGATAGGAATTGAAAATCAAAATCTGTTTGATTCAGGTGAGGAAGAAGATACCTTGGAGTTTTGGATAGAATACGAAGGATATAGAACTTGGCAGAAGAGTGGCCAGATTTTAGCAGGGGTTATTTTAGGTACCTCTGTGGGAGCATTATTTGGAATCGTATTTGCGTTATCAAAAAATTCACTTCCTGGAAGTAATGATGTGAAAAAGGCTCTAGCTTTAGCTGGAGTAATGTGGCTTACATTGTATTTTATTCCATTCTTAAAATATCCTGCAAACCCTCCAACTGTGGGAGAAACTGAAACGGTAGTATTACGAGCAATCCTATACGTTTCCTTTATTGCAATTTCTGGATTTGCAGCAGTAGGATTTTACAGATTATCTAAAAAATTCCAGAACAAAAAGAAATTCATTGCTTTAATAGGTTATGCTGTTTTCATGTCAATAGTTTTTGTTGTAATGCCAGAAAATCCTGATGAGGTATCAGCTCCAGCAGATCTGGTAGAAGGATTCAGGGTAGTGTCTGTTCTTGGGGTTTCAGCATTTTGGATTTCAGTTGCTTTAATTTTGGGAATGCTCTGGAATCATTTTAAACCCGAACAAGAAATTACCAGACAGAGTTAATATTCTAAATCTATAGAATGAGAATTACACCATCTCGTTTAAATAACTCATCCATAAATCTCATTTCATATGCCAAAGCGACTCACATTACCACAATTAAAAAAATATGACATCACTCAAAAAGTAATTGAAGCACTTGCAGATGCAGAATCAAGAGCCATATTATTTTCAATCACAAAATCTGGAAAAACGGCATCTGAATTATCTGAAAAACTAAAGATTCCACTCAGTTCTGTTTACAAAAAATTAGCTGATCTTGAAGAGCTTACATTAATTGAAGTAGAAAAATGGATGCTTTCAGACAAGGGAAGGAAATTTAAGGTTTACCGAAGCAGAATTTCAAAGGCGGATATTAGTATTAAAAAGCCAGAACCTACACTAAATTTAGTTCCAAATTAGATGACCCATGTCAAAACCAAACATAATTCAATTAAGCGAATTTGATATTACTCAAAAAATTATAGAATCACTTAGTAATGTTTGTACTCGTGCAGTATTATTTTCAATCAAAGAAACTCCAAAAGATGCAAATCAAATTGCAGATGAATTAAAAATTTCTCTTTCTACAGTTTACAAAACCTTAGCAAATCTAGAAGATCTTGCATTGGCAGAAGTGGATCAATTCATCATATCTAATGAAGGAAAAAAAATAAAACAATACAGAAGTAGGATAGGAAAAGTAGAAATCACAATAAATGATTTAGAACCAAGCTTAAATCTATATCCTAACACAAGCAACAAACCACAATCAGATTAATCTTATTTTTCCATACTTATTCCAAGTCTCTAGAATGAGAATATAGAATGAATATCTAATTTAAATAACTTAGCTGGTCCTAAGGTTTTTAATAAAATGAAACGACAAACAGCTCTTACACTTTTTGCTGCATTAGCAGTAATTAGTGCAACAACTGTTCCATTAACTACACAAACTGTAGATGCTCAAAACTTAATCCCTGAATGGATTAAAAATAATGCAAAATGGTGGTCCGAGGGACAAGTCGATGATAAAACTTTTCTCAATGGTATTGAATTCTTAATTGAGAGTGGTGTCATCAATGTTTCATCGGGTGGACAAACTCCAGATGTGAATAAAATTACCATAGGCTTTATCCCGGTAGAAAAAGCAGATGAGTTAACTCCAAAAGCTGAAGAGTTGGAAAAATTTCTTGAAAATGAGCTTGGGGTTGATGTGGAATTGGTAATTCCAACAAACTATGAGACAATTATTGAAGGAATGAGATTTGGCCACATTGATGCTGCCTTTATGGATACAGGTCCAGCATGGATTACTCATGAGAGAACTGGTGCAGAGGCAGTATTAGCAGAGCTTGTAGCAGGCAAAGTCAACTACCAAGCAACAGTATGGACAACAGCAAATAATGACTCTATTCAAACACTAGAAGACACACTTGGTAAAAAAGTTGCATTCACGAGTATTACTGGTTCATCTGGTTTTGTTAGACCAATGGGAACATTAGTGACGGAAGGGCATGTGAATATTGAAGGAGAAGATATTATTGCTTTAGAATCTGCACTTGGAGAAAACTTTGAGAGTTATACCTTTGCAGGAGGGTACAAAGCAGCATTAGAGTTACTCCTCAATGAAAAGGTCGATGTAGCATTTGGTTCAGATATTGCTCCACAAAAATATCTCGAACTTGAAGACCAACAAAAATTACGTCCTGTAACTACAATAGGTCCAGTACCATCTCATGTGTTTATGGTAAGTGAAAGCATGTCAGATTCTACTAAAAATGCTCTAGTTGATGCTCTAATTGAGCTAAACTATGATGAGAACAACAAGATATTGAAGGATCTTTATGGTGCTGAAGCACTGGTTCCAACCACAACTAGCATGCATATTGGTGACTTTGGCACATTCATTAATGCCTTAACTGGATTAGACCAGCTAATCTTGGACAAATACAACAAGAGCAAATAAAAACGGTAGAGCCAGAAATGGAACTAATACAGATGACTAAAACATCTTCTTTTTCTTTAATTTCTACAAAAAAAATTATTCAAATGAATGATGTCTATACGTCATATGATTCAAAAAATTTTGCCCTAAAAGGAATTAATCTTTCAATTGATAGAGGAACAAACTATGCCATAGTAGGTCAATCAGGTTCTGGAAAATCAACTTTGCTTAAATTGATGAATGGAATGATGAAACCAAGTAAAGGTACAATCAAAATTGACTATCAAACGCCAAACATGAACGATAAGAAATTCAAATTAATGATGCATAAAATTGGATACATACCACAGAGTCTAGGTCTGATAAAAAACATTACAGTTCTTGAAAATACTTTGATTGGAGCATTACCTAGAATGGGAAAAGTTCAGTCATTATTCAAGATATTTCCTGAAGAAGAAATTGCAGAAGCTAAAAAAATTCTAAGAAAAGTTGGCCTTGAAGGAAAAGAGAATAGAAAGGCATACATGTTAAGTGGTGGTGAAAAACGAAGAGTCGCAATAGCTCGTGCATTTATGCAAAAACCAACCTTGTTGTTAGCAGATGAGATTGTTTCAGAATTAGATCATGTTACTGCTAGAGAAATAATGGATTTGATTGCAGATGCACAAAAGACAATGAATCTTACTGCAATTATGGTTCATCATGATATGCAGCTTGCATTAGAGTATGCAAATCGAGTGGCCGTTATTAAAGATGGGGAGAAAATTCTCGAGATTGGAGTGGAAGGAGATAAAATCGTAGATTTTCAAACAGGAAATTTTACTACAGAAGAAATTATGGAGATGTATTCAGACGACTCCCAAAAATAATCTCATAATTGGAGTAATCATTGCACTTTTTGTTGCAGCCTCTTACAATATAGAGGCAAATCCAATTGAGTTCATACAGGGATTACCCAACCTAGCAATAGTTGCCGAAGAGATTACAGAAGTAAAACCAGAATTATTTGAGACAGCATTTTGGTCAATGTTTGAGACAATACAGATGGCGTTTATCGGAACACTAGTGGGAGTTGTTATTTCATTACCACTTAGTATGTTTGCAGCACGAAACCTAAACAGCAAATATGTCTATGCACCAGTTAGAGCTATTCTTGCAGCAATCAGAACCTTCCCATCAATTCTATGGGCAATTTTGTTTGTCATCATGGTTGGATTAGGACCATTTGCGGGAGTATTGGCAATTATCATGTATACAATAGGCTTTGTCGCAAAATTACAGTATGAGGCAATTGAGACAATTGATTCAGATCCAATGGATGCTGTAAGCTCAATTGGGGTTTCAAAATGGCAGTTAATCAGATATGTGGTATTGCCTGAATCAGCACCACATCTCCTAAGTCAGATGCTCTACATGTTTGATTATAATGTAAGACAAACTAGTATCTTGGGTCTTGTAGGTGCTGGTGGAATTGGATTTTACATCATTAACTATATCAAATTCTTTGAGTATGGAAAAGCAGCTGTCTTTATGATTGTAGTACTCATAACAGTTTTAATTATTGATTGGGCAAGTGTAAAAATCCGTGACAAGTACATTATAAAATCCCAGCACGGAATGGAAGTTGCTGCAAAATAGTTAAGAGAAACTATTAGAAAATTTGTGATGATGTGGATTGAATTTTAAAATTATCATTCATTCCAAATGGGTTGTTGTTTTAACCATTTTATCAAATCTCCATAAAGACAACTTTTTTGAACATTTAAAATATTGATTTCAAGATTCGTAGAGGATTTTGCAGTTTTTGTGTATTTTTCATATTTTGCAAAAATAATTTTATCAAGATATGTTTCTCCTTGAATCTCTTTTTTTGCCAATTCTTCAGAGTCTGTCATTGCAAAACTGGCAAAAAGGACTCCATCAATCCAATAGGCATTACCTGACTCTAAAGTAGACATCATGTTTAGAAGGTCATCTAGGCTCATCTTTATCATGTCTCTAACATAGATAGTTTTGTAAGGTTGATGAATAAAATCAGTCATCAACTCTCATCAAAAGACTGCTTTTATCAATTTTTGTAAAATTATGAAATCATTAAATAAACAACTCAATCTTGTAGATAATTCAAAGAAATATTTCATTAAATTATTTCATGATTTTTCATAATGCTAAGCAATTAACAGATATTGATCGCTTTATGACTAGAAATATTCAATTTTCAATTGCATTCCATCGTTTACTTTGTTCTTTAATTGAAAAATTACATTCTCATATAATGGAAAAGGCAAGCAAACTGCTAATTATCTTAAACAAGTCTAGATGATATGCTAACCAGCTGGATTTACCTAAAAATTCCAAAAAAACTAGCCCCAAAAATAACACAAATGAAAGGAAAATTTCTATAGTATAGTGTAAATCAAAAAAATACTCTAATAGATGATTAACTGATTTTTAATAAATGAAGTATCTTTTCATGTTTTCACTATTTTTATTTCCAATACCTGTCTTTGCTGAATCACATTTGAATTATGTGGGGGTTGAAAATCCCTTAGAGTATGTACTTGTTATTGATGAACATACATATTCTATTCCATATAATGTCGATGCCAAAGTTCTTGCCATGGCAATCGATCCTGAATTGACATCTTTACTTATAGGTCTTGAAAATTCTAAAAACTCTATTTTTGAAATTGATTTACAACATGAGATGATAAATGCTGAGAACAACGAGTTTGCAATACTAGTAAATGGATATGAAATAGATTATGAGATGATTTCAGATTCAGACAGTTCAAAATTTTCTTTTTATATTCCAGAGTTTACCGAGGAAGTTGAAATTATAGGAACACATGTGATTCCTGAATTTCCATTTGGAGCAATACTAGGATTTGCACTTTTAATTACAATAGTAACAGTGATTGTAAGAATAAAACCTCTAATTAGGTTGTAACTTTATCTAAAAGATTATTTTGATCAGCAGTGTTTATTTCCCGAGCAATTCGTTTCCCCATGCTCATGTGTTCACCATAAAGTAAAGAATAGTACGGAGAGCCATCCATGTAGATGTTGGTTCCAGCCACAATTCTTGCTGAAAATTCAAAGGAAGTAAATTTTGCATTCTCATCATACACTCCTTCTATGCAGAATGGACCATTCATTCCAGGAGAAACAAGTCTCTTAGCAGCTTCTACAAAATTATCTCCCATTGTATACACTTCATCAAGCAGGGATTCTCGTAAAACAAGCGGACTGTTTCCAATTACATTAAAGGAGGGAACCTTGTCACTTTTTAGTTGTTGTTGAGATGGAATTCTTGCAAGTCCTTCAATGTCTGATTCGTGTCTTTGATCAACACCAAAAAATTCTAATTCTTGTTTTAGTGGTGAATAAAAGAATTGCAAGTAAGCCAAAACGCCTGCAGCATATTCTTGAATGTATAATGTTTCATCCTTAGAAATCACTCCTTCTGAAATTAGTTGATTTCTTTTGGTGTGGTAATCTTGTTCATTTGCAGCCATAAAGTATCCTTTGCCACCTGCTGCTCCCTGTCTTTTTACAATTACAAGTTTGTCGATATCTTTTGGATTAGAAACTGGAGTTGGTACAGGAAGACTTGCTTCTCTCATGAGTTTTTCTTTCATCTCTCTGTCTGATTCCCACCTTAGAATCCACTTATTTCCAAAAATGGGGGTCTTTATCGATTCGATTTGCTCAGAGGTCATCTGTGCAATTAAAGTTCCATGAGGAATAATTACTGCATTGTTTTGCTCCAGAATCGATTGACATCTCTGGTCTAAAACTTCTGAAAAAGAATCTACAAGAATCAATTCATCAATAAAGGGAAATCTTCGGTATAGTTTCTCACGTTTTTTCTCACAAACTAGAAGGGTCTTTAGTCCCTCATCTTTTGCACCCTTTAGAACTTGAAGTGCACAATGAGAACCAAGTGTAGCAACTGATATCATATGATATTTTACCTATTTCTTTGTACTTTATGAACTGTGTGCGGAGGAAACATACCCAAAAACCTCATCAATTAATTGGGCACTAAGTTCTCCTTTGATGTTTTGTGGAATTGTTTTAAGAATAAAGTCATACATTGTAACATTTTCAGGCAATTCTCCTCTTTCTTGGTATAGAGAGAAAACAGCAATACCATTTGAAATTATCGCAATTGCTTTTTCTTTATCAGTTAATGTCATGTAAAATCGATAATACATACAGTAATTTAATCTAAAAATCCTAAAATTATCGAATTATGATCTGATCGGGTTCAATTTGGATCATTTGCGAGAATTTGTAAGAATGAATTTGAGATTCAGGCAAAATACTGTGTGCATCTGCTTCTTTTTCATATCCTGCATCCTGTGAGGCATGATACCCAACATATCCTGCGACGATTATTATGAAGGCAATTACTATTGCCATTAGTATATCCAACTTGTTTTGGATTGGATTATTTTCTTATGATAAATGTTACTTTTCAGAAATTATAACCTAAAGAATATCCAAATTAAAGAAAATGTACCTGTTTTCCGTGTAAAAATTAATTACACCAGTAAAAGGCAATCTAGTAAATTATGATAGAAACAGAACTTGGAACATTACGCAGATCTCACTATTCAAGTGAACTAAATGCATCAATAGATGGATCTGATGTTACCGTAATGGGATGGGTTTTAACGATTAGAGGGCATGGAAATATTTCCTTTGTAACCATTCAAGACAAAAATGGCCAAATATCAATTGTTGCCAAAAAAGGAGATTGCCCAGATGATGTAAGAGAAAAATTGTCATCTCTCAAGGCTCATTCCTCTATTGCAATTTCCGGCAAGGTGAAAGCATCAGAAAAGGCACCTTCAGGCTATGAGATCGTACCATCTAAGCTAAGAGTGTTTTCAGAAGTTGAAAAGATTCCACCTTTTGAGCCAGTAGCAAAGACTGTAAAAAACATAGACACAAGACTGGAGGTCAGACCGATTGATTTGCGACGTAAAGTTTTACAAGATATCTTTAATGTTCGAAGTCAGGTTATAAAATCAATTAGAGATTATTTTTATGTACAGAAATTTACAGAGATAAACACGCCAAAGATGATTGCAACTGCAACAGAAGGAGGTGCGGCTTTATTTCCAATTTTTTATTACAACAAAGAAGCATTCTTGGCTCAAAGCCCACAATTGTATAAAGAACAATTAACAATGAGTTTTGAAAAGGTCTTTGAAATTGCTCCAATTTTTAGAGCAGAACCATCACGAACTAATCGTCACCTTGCTGAGGCAATTTCAATTGACTTGGAAGAAGCCTTTGTTGATTATAATGATGTGATGAATAGAATAGAAGATATTATCAAAATTTCTATTCAAACAGTAAATGATTATGCAAAAAATAATTCAAACGTTGAATTTGCAATTCCTAAAACTCCAGAAAATATTCCAAGATACTCGTATGATGAACTAGTTGAAAAAATGCAAAAAGCAGGTGCAAAGACTGAATGGGGAGATGATCTTTATCCGTCAAATCTCAAAAAAATTGGATTGGAAGGATTTTATTTTATCAAAGATTGGCCGATGGGTCCAAAGCCATTTTATGTTAAAGAAAGTAAAGAGAATCCAAAAATTTCTGAATCATTTGATTTGATGTTTGGCGATTTAGAATTATCTTCAGGTAGTACAAGAATTGAAAAAAGAAACGAGCTTGAAGAGAGAATGAAAAACAAGGGAATGAATACAGATGCCTTTGAGTATCATCTTGGAGCATTTGATTATGGTGTCCCACCTCATGCTGGATGTGGAATAGGACTTGAGAGGTTAATCATGGCACTTACAGGCACAGAAAACATCAGAGATGTGACATTTTATCCAAGAGACGTTGATAGATTGACCCCCTAGTGATTTGTATGGTATCAGAAGAAGAGATAATCAAAGTTGCAAAATTAATGAAAATTAACATAGATGATCATAGAGAGTTTATAGATAAAGTCCATACAATGATTGATTATTTTGATATTTTAGATTCAGCTGGAGTTGAAGAAGATGAAATGATTACTAATGATATTTCACTTTCTGAATTAAGAGAAGACAAGCACATTACCTTTAATGAAAATTTAATTGAAAAATTGTACAATTACAAGGGAACATTCGTCAGAGCCCCAAAGATGGTATAGTTGAATCTAAAAATCTCTGCCTTAGAATATGTACAAGAAGTACAAAATGGAAATATTTCAGCTGAAGACTTTGTTGCAAGTACAATAGAACGAATTGGTAAGATAGATGATAAACTACATGCATTTTTACAAGTAAATTCTGATGCATTAGAACAAGCAAGAGATATTGACAAGAAAATAAAATTAGGTCAAAAAGTCGGGGCTTGTTTTGGAATGCCAATGTCAATTAAAGACAACATTTGCATCAAAGATTCAAAGACTACATGCGCATCAAAAATGCTGGAGAATTTTACAGCACCATATGATGCAACTGTAATTTCAAAACTAAAACAACAAGATGCAATCTTTGTGGGAAAAGCTAATCTTGATGAATTTGCAATGGGATTAACTACAGAATTTAGTGCCTATGGACCAAGTATGAATCCTTGGAATACAGATTATGTTCCAGGAGGATCCTCAGGAGGTAGTGCAGTGTCAGTTAGTGCATTTGAGTGTGTAGCTTCTCTGGGTTCTGATACAGGAGGTTCTGTCAGGAACCCAGCAAGTTTTTGTGGCGTAGTAGGTTACAAGCCAACATATGGTCTGATTAGTAGATTTGGATTGATATCTTATGCAAACAGCATTGAGCAAATAGGTCCAATTACAAGAACTGTAAAAGACACCGCATTTTTACTAAACATAATATCAGGACAAGACTCCAATGACAACACTACAGTAGATAATAATCAACAAGACTATCTTGCAGGCATAGATTCAGGAATAGAAGGGAAAAAAATAGGCATAATTCAAGAGATGGTAGGAGAAGGAATTGACTCTGCTGTCTTGTCTGCAACAAAAAATGCAGTGTCAAAATTCGAGAATTTGGGTGCCGAATGTGAAGAAGTATCACTTGACATGGTAAAATATTCAGTAGCTGCATACTATACCATAACTGCAACAGAAGCTGGAAGTAATCTGGCAAGATATGATAATTTACGATATGGGTATGATTTTCCCGTTGAAGGGTATGAGTTTAATTCATACATTTCAAAGGCAAGAACGCAGTTTGGACCCGAAGTTACAAGAAGAATGATTCTTGGAGGATATGTTCCATCTACAGGACACGCCGGAAAGTATTTTCTAAAAGCGCTTAAAGTTAAAAATAAACTAACAAAAGAAATAGATCAAGTATTTGAAAAATATGACTATTTGATTGCGCCAACAGTACCAATTTTACCATTTAAGATCGGAGAAAAGATTGATGACCCAATTGCATTATTTCTTGTAGATATCAATACAGTAACTGCAAACCTTACAGGCAAACCTGCAATCTCTGTTCCATTTGAAGTATCAAATGGATTACCCATAGGAATTCAAATCTTGGCAAATTCAATGAATGACAAGTCATTACTTCAGGCAGCACATGCACTCGAAAATACTGTAAAGTTACCAGAGGTGCCAATTTGACAAAAATAGGATTAGAGATTCACTGTCAGCTAACAAAGCTTGAAAGTAAGTTGTTTTGCTCATGCAAGGCAGATTATAGAGATTATGAACCAAACACAAACATTTGCCCTGTTTGTATGGGTTTGCCAGGAAGCTTACCAAGATTAAATCAAAAGGCAGTTGAAAAAGCAACAATGATAGCAATGGCCTTAAACTGCACAACCCCAGAAAAAATTGCATTTTTTAGAAAGAATTACTTTTATCCAGATTTGCCAAAAAATTTTCAAATTACACAACTTAACATTTTTGGGGATACCAGTGTTGGCGGTTCAGGACACATTATGGTAGGAGACAAGAAAATCAGAATAACCCGAGTTCAACTTGAAGAAGACCCAGGACGACTAATCTATGAGGGAAGTTCTTTGAAAAATCAAATTACGCTAGTTGATTATAACCGTGCAGGCACACCACTAGTTGAAATTGTCACAGAGCCTGATTTTGAAAATCCCAAGCAAGTAAGAGAATTTCTAAATATTTTATCAGATTTGTTGGAAAATCTAGGTGTCTCAGACCCTAGTCTGGAAGGAGCTATGAGAGCAGATGCAAATGTATCAATAGAAGGTGGAAACAAAGTTGAAATCAAAAATATTGGTTCATTTCATGATTTAGAAAAAGCAGTTCATTTTGAGATAACAAGACAAGAAAGCTTACACTCTAGAGATATTCCAATTGTACAAGAGACAAGGCATTGGGATGATAGAAGAAAAATTACCATTTCAGCTAGATCAAAAGAAGAGGAATTAGACTATAGGTATTTTCTTGAAGGAGACATTCCATGGATTAGAATAGAAAAAGAGACCCAAGAAAAATTAAAAAAAGAAATGCCAGAGAGTGTTAGTTCTAAAAAAGAACGCTATGTTTCACGATATGGAATTCCTGTACAAGTAGCAGAGGTTTTATCTTCAGATAAATTTTATTCAGATTTGTTTGAAGAGTCACATAATGAAAAAAATGCAAAAGAGATTGCAAATATTATTACCACAGATTTGATGGGGCTTGTAGACACCAGGGAAAAAAGAGAACAATCAAAACTTTCTGCAAATCATCTAATGGAGTTAGCCGATGCAATTCAGTCGGCAAAAATTACAAGAAATTCAGCCAAGAATGCATTGTCTGAAATTATAAAAACAGGAAAAAACCTATCTGAGATTATTGCAGAATTTGATCTTGGAAATGTTTCTGATGAATCAGAACTCATGAAAATAATAGATGAGATAATTTCAGAAGAAACACAGGCAGTAGAGCAAGCAAAATCAAATCCTCAAACCATAAATTATCTTGTAGGAAAAGTAATGCAAAAAACAAAAGGAAAGGCAGACCCAAAGACTACATTAGATTTGCTCAAAAAGAAAATTGAAAATACATGAGAGAACTTTCTTTAGAAGATATTGAATTTATCAAGATATTAGCAACAACTGATTCTACTATTTTACAGTCAGGCATGAATGAGGCTACAAAAACTCGATTAGACTCTCAAATAGGGATCATTTTGCGAGAATATTTTAGAGAAAACACAATGGGAGTCAAAACAGGATGGACTGAAAAATTCAAAAAAAATGGAATTTCAGAAAATGATGGAAAAGCAGCAATTGCCTGTGCAAGAAGACTAGGAGTAGAAATATTCTGATCAAAAAAATCTTTTTACATTGATTAAATTTTTAAAAATTAATCTTGTCTGATTTTGTTTTTGTCCCAACTGAAGAACAGAAAAGACAATCAAATATTTTTCGTTTTATGCAAAAAAACAAAATTTCATCAATTGAAGAACTTTCAAACAAAGCAAATCAAGATCTCGAATGGTTTTGGCAACAAGTTGATAAAGACATAGGAATTGTATGGGACAAACCATACGAGAAGGTTCTTGACATTTCAAAAGGGATAGCATGGTCACGATGGTTTGTAGGAGGCAAGACAAACATTTACAAATCTTCTGTTGAAAAAATTGTAAAATCAAATCCTAAAAAAATTGCATATTATTTTGAATCAGAAGACGGACAAACTTCACATATTACTTATTCTGAACTTGATGCCAAAGTTTCAAAGCTGGCAAACGGTCTAAAAGAGTTGGGAGTCAAAAAAGGAGACATAGTAGCAATATATTTGCCTATGATTGAAGAATCCATTTTGGCAATTCTGGCATCTGCAAAAATTGGTGCCATTCAAACGGTTATTTTCTCGGGATACAGTTCAGAATCTTTACAAATAAGATTACAAGATTGTAAAGCAAAAATTCTTTTTGTTTCAGATGGATTTGAAAGAAAAGGAAAAAAAATTTCTCAAAAAAAAATAATTGAAGATGCAACAAGAGATACAGAGATTGAAAAAATTATTCTTGTTTCATACAAAGAAGTAGACAAATACCAAAAATCTGAAAAAATTGTTTGTTATGATGAACTTGTGGCAAAGCAAGATTCAAAATGTTCTACTGAGATTATGGATTCTGAAGACCCTCTTTTTATCTTGTACACTTCAGGCACAACAGGCAAACCAAAAGGAGTAGTACATGTACATGGTGGATTTTCTGTTTTTGCAGGACATCAAGCTGCCTATCTTATAGATACGACAAAAAAAGATGTGATTTTATGGCCAGCTGATATTGGATGGATTACAGGTCTTGTATGGAATGTTTATGGTCTGTTAATGATTGGAGCCTGTGCAGTAATTTATGATGGTAGTATTGATTATCCTGATTTTAACAGAATTTGGAACATGCTTGATGAGTATAATGCCACAATCTTTGGAATTTCTCCAACAGCAGTTAGAATGTTCAAGAAAAACAACATTGAACCACGCTCAAATCATTCACTTGAGAAGATCAAAAATATTCCAACTACTGGAGAACCCCTAGATGAAGATTCTTGGTGGTGGCTTTTTGAAAAAGTTGGAAACAAGAAAATTCCAATAATGAATTTGTCAGGAGGGACAGAAATTGGTGGTGCAATGCTTTCTGTATTTCCTGGCATGAAATTAAAACCATCAACTGTTGGTATTCCGTGTCCGGGAATGAATCTTGATGTGTTTGATGATGAGGGAAATTCAGTTAGACAAAAAAACGGATACCTTGTAATAAAATCTGCATGGCCTGCAATGACAAAGGGATTGTTAAATGATGATCAAAGATACATTGAGACTTATTGGTCAAGATTTGAAAATATGTGGTTTCATGGAGACTATGTTCATGTTGATAAAGATCGACTGTGGTATATGCAAGGAAGAACAGATGATGTCATTAATGTTTCAGGACACAGAATGAGCACTGCAGAAATTGAACATACTGTAATTTCACATCCAAAAATTTCAGATGCAGCATCGATTGCTATTCCTGATGAAATTACAGGCGAGGCAATTGTTGTTTTTTATGTTACAGATAACAAAGCAGAAACAGGTTTGGAATCAGAAATGTCAAATTATATTTCTAAAAAAATTGGCAAATTAGCTAGGCCCAAACTAATTTTCCAAATATCAGAACTTCCAAAGACCAGAACAGGTAAAATTATGAGAAGACTACTAAAGGCAAAACTCCTAGGCACACCAATGGGGGATTTTTCATCATTAGAAAACCCTCAGGTATTAAATGAGATTCCAAAATTAGGTTGATAAAATCTAACATATTGATATTTTCTAATTCACATCTCTGTACTATATTTTAGCATAAATAACATGAACCATGAAATTTGTTGTTGACCAACAAGTTGAAGATATTGAACTGCCTGAAAATCTTAAGCTAAATACATTTTTGCAGGAGTTTCACTCTGATTGTTTGCATCCAGAATGTAGTTTTGGATTTTATGGATTTGCTTTTGGGCAATCTCCTTTTTCAGTTCCAAAATTGATTCAAAATGCTTTGATAAAAAATGCCAACAAAGGTACATATGCAGATGTTCCAGGAATTCCAGATTTACGAGATGCCATATCAAAATACAACAAACATTATTTTGGAATTGATATTGATCCAAAAAGAATCTATGTAGGTCCTGGAACAAAAGAGCTAATTTTTAACTTACTTGAAATATTGCATGGGACTGTAATTCTTCCAACTCCTGCTTGGCTTGGGTATCTTCCTCAGATTAGATTCTTAAAGAAAAATTATCACATGCTGCCTACTAGAGCAAACAAAAAGATCTCCCCAAGGGATCTTAGAAAGCTTGCTCTCAGATTACACGACAGACAAAAGATCCTGATTCTAAACAATCCTCACAATCCTACGGGATTGCTTTATGACAAATTAGAGTTAGAAGAGATTACAGATGTTTGCAGAGAGCAATCAATTACAGTAATTTCAGATGAAATTTATGCTCAAACAACATTTGATTTCTCAAAATTTGTCAGCATGGGAAAAATCTATCCTGAAGGAACCTTTGTTACAAATGGATTATCAAAATCTCATGCTGCAGGAGGGTACAGATTAGGATATGTTATTTTTCCACAACATGCAGTTGAACTTAAGGCACAATTTAAAAAAATACTTGCCACTGAATACACTGCAGTTTCCACTCCAATACAATATGCAGCGATTGCAGGATTTGAGATTAGTAGTGAAATGAATGAATATTTTGAGATTACAAGAAACATTCACAAAATTATGGGAGACTATACCTATAACAGATTATCAGAGATTGAAGGAATAAAGACCACTAAACCAGAGGCAACATTTTATCTGCTTGCAGATTTTAATGCATTTGCACCTGAACTTCAAAAAGCAAAAATTACAACATCTCAAAGGCTTTCAGAATCACTAATTGCTCATCCCTATCATACTGCTATAGTAGGCGGAGATAGTCTGGTTTTAGAGAGAACAGATTACAGTGCAAGAATTGCTTACGTTGACTATAACGGTTCTAAAGTATATGAAAACTATCAAAATCAAAAACCAAAAACATATTCAGACAATATTGAATTTGCAAAAAATAATGCTCCTAGAATAGTTGCAGGGATTGATATGATTGCAAAATTCTTTGAAAATCTCAAAAAAGAAAATCAAAATAGATTAAATACAAAAAAAGACAGTTTGAGTGTTACAAATTAGTATTTTTTGTTAAGTTTTCTTTCTAGTCTATCAAATTCTTCTAAAGATATCTCTCCTTTAGCTAATCTTGTTTGAAGAATATTAGATGGAGTAGAACCAATAAAGGGATTTATGATCTTTTTTCGGATAAGGTCTTTGTTAATTGATATTTGTCTTGAATTGTTATCGACTTTTCTTTTGATTCCATAAACTGCAGCAAACAATAATCCCAATCCACCTACAGCAAGGATGATCTGGGCATTTTCTGCATTATTTGCAGGTTGTGGGTTTGATTGAATTAATGATGCAGCCTCGGCCTCAGGTAAGATTTCATTTTCCATAAATTGTTCTACAGTAGTTTTTGCATTTTGATTATCATATCCTACTGCTTCTTCTATTGTAAATCCAGGATAATTCCTATCAAACCAGGATTTGTAACCAGGTTCATTATAGTATCTATCCAAATAGTACTGTGGATCTTTAGATGGATCAACAAAATCGATGTTTTTTATTGATGGCTCAGGGATTGGGAGCTCCTCTATTTGGGGTTCAGGGATTATGAGATCCTCATCAACAAATACAGGATTTCCATTTGTTGAAACCTCAAAGCTAGTAGTGACACCTGCAGTCATATTCAAAATAAATCCAGTTGCATCATAGATTCCATCATCAGTAAATTTTTCATTTATCTTGATTTTTTTTCAAAAGAATAATTTTCATCAGTGATGGCTTGTGCCAACATTACAAATTGATCATTTGAGTTCCTGATTACTATCGTCACTAATCCTGATGAATTTGGTTCAACTTTACCGTTGAAAACAATACTTTGATCTTTGAAAAATAATTCTGAATTTGTTTGAAGATCAGTTACTTCAGCAAATGCTGCAGGTGTAAATGCAACCATTGCAATTGCTATTATTGACAACGAATAAGGCCCATACCCATTCTTATTCATTAAGATATTTTTTTTATTTTTTCATTTAAGAGCCGCGTATTATTCATCCAGATTTATTCTAAGTAAAGGTTAAAAATAAAAGAAAACTCAAACGTATGACTGTAGATCTATTCTTTAATTAATTCTAAAGCATTATGTGAAGAATTAAAATTTTTTAAAATAATTTAAAATATTGTTTAAAAATTATTTGAGTTTCTTTATCTCTTGGGCAACCAATGGCAAAAATGCACCAACATCAGATACAATTCCTAAAGCTTGCCATGTTCCTCTATCCATCAGTTTGGTAACAGTTGGCTGATTGATATCAACTACTATTACTTTGACATTTGCAGGCAGCATATTTCCAGTGGCTATTGAATGAAGCATAGTAGAAATCATAATTACCATACTTGCATCTTTTAGAACTTTTTTGTATTCTCTTTGAGCCTCTGCAACATCAGTGATTACATCAGGTAATGGGCCATCATCTCGAATTGAACTTGCAAGAACAAATGGAACATTTTTTTTCACACATTCATAAAAGATTCCTTTTTTTAGTTTGCCACTTTTTACCATCTTTGGTATGGATCCTGCCTTAAAAACTGCGTTAATGGTATCCATGTGATTTCTATGTCCTCTTTTTGCAAGAGTAGCGTCATGAACGTACATTCCTAGAGATGTGCCTAATGTTGCATATTCTATGTCATGAACTGCCAACGCATTTCCTGCTAGAACGCCATGAATGTAACCACTTCTAATTAATTCTGCAACAGAGCTTGCAGCTCCTGTATGTACTATAGCTGGACCACCAACTATGATTATTTTGCCTCCTTTCTTTTTTGTATCTAGAATATCCTGTGCTACTTTTTTTGCAATATGCTGTGTAGGTCTTTCACTAGAACTACTGCTTCCCATAAATGCAAAAATGTTTGCCTTGTCTCTTGGACGTTCAGGAGGAGATACTTTAACTCCAATTTCATCAACTACTATTTGATCATTTTTTTTCACATCTCTAATAGGAACACAAAAAGCTCGATTTTCTTTTACTACAATGCACTTATCCATCATTTGATTCTCTACTAGAATCCATTGATTGTTATGAAAAAGCCAGGTATCATTATTTGTTGTACTATAGAAATCATCTGGCAGCACCATATCTTTTGAAGCTTTCTTTAGTCTGATCTGTTTTTCAATTTTTGGAGTAGCTCCATCTCTATGGATATCATCTAAAATTTCTTCAAGATGTTTTGGATTTTTTCCAGAAACTAACAATCTTGCATGACTAGAATCTTTTTTTCTTTTACCTACATCAAGTTTCAGGATTTCAAATTCTCCTCCTTGATTCATGATTTTATCAAAGATCTTTGTTAAGATCATAGAGTCAATTAAATGTCCACTAACCTCTACTTCTTGAGAATGTTTTTTCAATAATTACAAACTAGGACATTCATTCAAAAACGTTTGGGGATAAAACTAGGCACAAAATTTGTTAATTTTTTCTATACTGGTAAGGTCACTTTACCTTTGTATTCAGCGATATTGTCTTCATGGAATTTTTTTTCTAAAATCTCTTTTTGTTCGTTTGTAACACCCTGTACAATTGTCTTCGAAAATCCTTTATCATCCACAAGTGCCAAAATAAATCCACTATTATCAGTAAGTACAAATCCTGCAGATTCATCCACAAATGCATAGAGATTTTCTTCTCCCACAGGATTCCATACATTTGACTTGTTATCAGACAATGCCAATGCAGGCATAGCTTTTCCATTGGTTAGTTCATTGAGATATTCTCTTGCTTTAGCCACCCTTTTTTGACCTAATTTTAAGGCCTGAAAATATTGCATGATTCAAAGAAGTATCAGTTATTATAAAAACGATATCTGAAAAGTTGTTATATCTTTGCAATTACGATTAAACTGTGCCCCTTACCAACAATGTCATAATTAAACTAAATGAGATTACAACTCTGATTGAAGACAAGAATAATCTAAAAGAACAAGAGATTAAGGAAATCAAAGAGATTTTCAATGAAATTTTGAATAGTGGTGAACGTTATGATGTTGATGACATTGAATCATGGTTTGAAAATGAAGGTACATGGTCTAACAAAAATTCACGAATAAGAATTACAAATCTTTCTCATTATGTTCAAGATAAATTTGAACAAACCGCTAGACTAAAAATTATCTCAAAAGATGAAGATTCCTGTAGTTGTGGAAATTAAACTTCTAGTTGAGAAAGTAATCTTCCAACAATTTTTGCATTTTCAGTTCTTTCATTAAGAATTTCTTCCAGTCTTTTTTCATTTTTGTCGGATTTGTTTTCAGCACTAATAATATTGAAATACTCTTCATCAAGGTTATTGTTTTCCTGTAGTCTCTTAATCACCTCAAAAAGAATTCCAATTACTTGTTTTTGAGCATCTATTAATTCATCTTTACTTTTCTCAGACATGTCTATTACTGATTAATTATTTTTCTAAATAATTCTTTTAATTCTGGTATTTTAATCTCCTTTTCAGCGGATTGTAAAAAAGATTGAACGGTTTGATTGCCTTTGTTTTTATAAATTATAGCTTGTAATGCCATCTCTAATTTGTCAATCTCATGAACCATAATGGATTCAGGTGTTTTTTGTTCTAAAAACTCCCTCCAAATTTCTGAGAGTTGGTATCTTTGTTCTTCAGGAAGGTTCTGAAGTATTTTTTCCATAGTCTTTTTTTCTAATTTTATTTTTTCATCTTTTGATATTTCAGTTGGTGTTAAATCACCAGTATGAGACTCTGCCAAGTCATGAATCAAACTCATTTTGAGCACCTTTAGGGCATCTAATTTTTTAATCTCAGAAAAAATCAAGGCCATCATTGTCATAGAGTAAGTATGATCTGATACTGATTCGGGGTTTTCTAATTCTAATTTGTCAATCCATCCTTGTCTTGGAATAGTCTTCAAATTTGCAACCGTATTAAAAAATTCTAAGAGCAACTTCAAGTTTTTTGATATTTTCCTTCTAATAAATCAGAACTATGAAATGATAAATCTCATTATTTAGCGATTCAATATTTCGCTAATGTCATCTTTAGAATTGAATGCATAATCCGAATAACATAATAGCTAAGATACTTCACTCAAATTTAATGAAAATTTATACAAAAACTGGAGATGATGGCACAACTGGTTTGCAGGGAGATATTAGAGTTTTAAAGTCAGATCCAAGAATTGTTGCATATGGTGCAGTTGATGAGGCCAATGCGTCACTTGGAATTGTATTAAGCCATAATTTGGATGATGAACTAATTGAAATATTGACATTGATACAAAATGATTTGTTTATAGTTGGTTCAGACTTATCAAATCCCAATCTAGAAAATTCAAAAAATCGAGTCACAACTCAAATGATAGATAATTTAGAGAAAACAATAGACAGATTTGAAAGTCAATTAGAACCTCTGCAAAACTTTATTCTGCCAGGTGGAGATGTTGCTGCATCGCAAATTCATTTAACACGAGCAATTATTAGAAGAGCAGAATCTTATGCAGTTGTAGTTAAACAGACCGAAGAACTTAATGAAAATGCTATAAAATATCTAAACAGATTATCTGATTTGTTATTTGTTTTGGCCCGAACCATCAACAAAAGGAAAGGCAAAGACGATACCATATGGAAACCGTAAAGGACAATTTCATCAAACAATATAGGCCAATTGCAACTTTCGATTGAGCCTGATTATTCCTGCGATTACTTTCAATCCCATTCTGCTACGTGTCGGTTTGCAGTTTCAATATTTTCTGATTCTGACCATTCTTTTACATCTTGATTGCCTTTCAAATATAAATACAAAAATGCCAATGCAGAAGTTAAAAGTCATGTGACTGTATCCACGAACTTTTGAATTTTTACATTTTTTTTGTCATTTAACTCAAATAATGTATAATAGGAATTGTGTCGTGAATATAGAGTTGATATTTGTCTAGCGAAGGTACCTCTCAAAAGGAAACGGTTCTTAATAATACAGGTGACAAACAGTTTGATGATTGATGCGAGTCTATGTTTTTGCTTTCTCAAGAGATTTTGTTTTCCACTTACTTTGGATTGAGAAACATACGATTGTCAATACGATTCCCATCCCTATTGTAATGCCAAAAGTAATTATTCCTGCCTCTGCCATGTCTTATTTTAGGTTTTTTCATCAATAAAGGTAATGTTTGATATAACAAATAAATTTTTAGTAAATTAAATTATCTCTTCATATATTTATATAATTTTAATTATCAGCTGTAAATATAATGAATTCGAATAATAATCAATGAAGAATAGAAACTTCAAGCCCGCTCTGGTTGTGATCATTGTCATAGTAATATCATCGACAATTACCACGCAAGTGTTTGCACAACAGATTACAGATGGCATGGACGCTTACGTAAAAGGAGAATCCGGCATCTACACAGGAAATCCAAATGAATGCTGGTATGATGACGGCGCAGGAAATATGCTTCCATGTAGAATAGATACAGGAGATACTGCTTGGATGCTTACTGCAACTTCTTTTGTATTGTTCATGACTCCTGGTGTTGCTTTCTTCTATGCAGGATTGAGCAGATCAAAGAATGCAGTAAACACATTGGGTATGACATTCATAGTAATAGGGCTTATCTCAGTTCAATGGGTTGCATGGGGTTACAGTTTGGCGTTTGGGCCAATTGATAACGATGCAAACTTGTTCATGGGAAGTCTTGATTATGTTGGGCTTAACCAAGTATCCCATTTTGCGCCATTAGGCAGTCCAGGTCCATGTACTGATATGTGGTCAGCTGCATATCAAATACAAGTATTTTCTGAAGACATGATATGCAGTTTGGACTGGCCTGGAACTGTTCCTCACATGATGTTTGCAATGTTTCAGGGAACATTTGCAATCATTACACCAGCTCTAATCATCGGAGGCATGGTAAGTAGAATGAAGTTCAGTGCGCTGATAATCTTTGTTCTGTTGTGGTCTACTCTAGTATATGATCCAGTGGCACATTGGGTATGGGGAGGAGGATACATTGGAGGAGGTTATCTTGACCTAGTTCCAGAGTTATCGCCAAGTTATGCCCTAGACTTTGCTGGAGGAACAGTTGTTCATATCACTTCTGGCTTTGCAGCACTGGCAGTAGCAATCGTACTTGGAAGAAGAATAGGATACGGTAAGACTCCTATGGAGCCACATAATGTCCCACTAGTTTTGCTTGGTGCATCAATCCTGTGGTTTGGGTGGTTTGGATTCAATGCAGGAAGCGAAGTCATGGTGGATGGAATTGCAGTAAGTGCATGGACTGTCACCAATATTGCAGCAGGAATGGCCTCGGTTACATGGATGTTAATGTCTTGGGCCCATACCGGAAAACCAAGTATCATAGGTGCAGCTACAGGAGCAATTGCAGGTTTGGTTGCTATAACTCCTGCATCAGGATGGGTAGGCCCCATGGCAGCCATAATCATAGGAATCACAGCAGGAATGGTCTGTTATGGTGCAGTAGCATTCAAAAACTCACGTAAGTGGGATGATGCACTTGATGTATGGGGAGTTCATGGCATAGGTGGCCTTACAGGTGCATTCTTGGCAGGAACATTTGCTAGTCCGCACATATGGGACACTGGTGATGGAATAGGCGCATGGACAGGTACTCCAGAAGGATGGGAACAACAAGCCATCAACATTCTTGCAGCAGTAATTGTGACGGGTTATGCATTTGGTGTAACCATAGCATTACTAGGTATAATGTCAAAGGTATGGCCGGGCGGAATCAGAGTAGATCCGAAAGAAGAAGATGTCGGATTAGATCTAACCCAACATGGAGAAAGAGCATACTTAGGAAAAGAAATCTGAATGAACCCACACAGGAAAATCCAAAGAATGCTCTTCTGAGTTTTTTGGAATGTGATAGTAATTAGAAAAATAGATCATAAAATGACTGAAACTTTTTGAGGGGGCATATAACATTCAATAAAAAAAGAAATTTGTTTATGCTGTGGGTTTTGATTTGTTATCTTTTGGTTTGTTTCTAACGTATTTTTCATAAATGTAAAACCAAGGTTCCATATTTACAGCACTTAGATGTTCTTTAAGATCATTAGAATACGAAGGATCAAAAGAATCATCTATAATTTTGTCCGATGTACTGTTATGTTTTTTTCTTGATTTTTTTGACAAACAATCACTTCCTATGTAGAGTGTAAATAGGGTACAAATGTTTGAAGCCAAGTGAAAATCCTTTGATTTCACTAAAGACATAATCATCAAAATGTTTGACAACAGTATACAAATCACCACCTATGACCACGCTATTGGCTTTAGCAACAGGATTTATCTTGGTGCACATATTCACAGGTGGTCCAAGCATATCAAAAGAATCAGGATTGTTTGTTTTCATCAAAAATACAGACCCATAGTCTGCACTTATACGATAGTCTACGTCAGGCAAGTTGTTTTGGTTTAACACTTTGCAAATGGCACTTCGTTGTTCGGCCATAGTCAAGCTACACTCAAGGCAACTCATCAATCCAAATTTTCTATTTGTCTTTGAGGATTCTGGGAAATAATATAGTAGACTATCTCCAATATTCTTAATTACAAACCCTCCAAACCTACTCAAAATTCTAGACATGGAATTTAGAAAGATTTGATAATAGAAGGACATTTTCGAACCGCCTAATGTTGCTGCCATCTTTGTGGAGTTTACCATGTCAACCATTCCTATACAGTAATTTTCTGTGTGACCAGAAAATACAACCACATAGTTTGTAGACATCCCCTGATCTGTAATTTGAGTACTGTAATCTTCCGTCATATGTTAAACTAGGTCAAACTAAAAATTAAAGATAAAAACAGAAATTATAAAAATCTGTTTAATTAAAACCAAAATTAATTGAAATCTATCGATAACTTTCAAAAATTCACTAAAATATGATTTTCACATAATTATGACATGAAAATGAGTTTAAGGGTTGGATCACGTACAAAAAAAATTAGTTTGATTATATGTGACTTGAAAAAAGCCATCATCAGGCATTACATCAGAGAATAAATATAGGGAAGATATGACCAAAGCACTTATTCTAATAAATTGTGAATTAGGCTCTGAACAACAAGTCATTTCAGATTTGGAGAAGGTTAATTGTGTAAAAAAAGCATATGGCGTGTTTGGAGCATATGACATTGTTGTGGATTTAGAATGTGAAAGATTTGAAGAATTAAGACAAGAAATTGCATTAAAGATAAGAAGAATTAAGAACATTCGTTCTACGGTAACTTTAATGAATGTTGAAATGCAATATTAGAAAAATGCGCTCAATAAAATTAATTCAACAATTCTATAATTTGTTCAAATTTGGTTCTTATGATAAAGCATAACTTGAAAACAACAAGATCACTAGCTGTGAAGATATACATCCAATTCTTAGATCTTCAGTTAGAGTATTCCTTGTCGTCTTAAAATAAACTGCATTAAAGCCTCTTTTGAATAATCTATTCCGTGTTCTTCCTCAGTGTGCTTTCCAAAGTTTTCAAGAACTTCTTCAATCTCGCCTTCTGCTATAAAATCACATTCAAAGCCATAGTCTTCACATTTTAGACTTGCCATGTTGTATATACCACATCATTTGATTTAACTATGACTTAATTTTGATTGGAAAAGAGAAATAAGATTAAAGAATCAATACCTTACAAGCCAAAACATGTTTGCCTAGTATTGGTCACTGAAACAGATTTTCATGGAGAATTAATTTGTTCAACTTTAGGATTACATTATTTGAGATTAAAAATGGATGACAGATAAGCCAAGTATCCTGTTTCTCACATTTGGTAATTGTTGTTTGTTGATTTATCCTGCAAAATCAATAGTAGAGTGTGTCACAAACTATTCCTATATCGGAGAAAACTCTAGAAGAATTACTTACAGAAAGATTAACGTGGACGTTATGTATCCATATTGATAAAGGAAAAAAAGTTTGGGTCATTGCTGGAATGCTAGTACAATATTTGGAATCAATAACTGATTCAATCATTGTTAGAGATGAGAATGAAACTCCGATTGGCACTATCGGAGGAAAAGAAATAATGACAAATCTTCTAAAAAATCCAACTTCAAGTTTGTTCTATGGGACTAAAGTAGATGACATTATGGAACCAAGTCCGGTTATTGTTTCAAATAATACAAAGTACAAAGATTTAATGAATTTTTGGAAAGAAAGAGGGAGAGCCTACGCAATTATTCCTAACGAATGGGGGTTTTATTCTGCAATTTCTGCACAGAAGATTCTAGAGATTGGTAAAAGCTGTAAAACAGATCTTACAATTGAAGACATACCAAAAAAGAAACTAGTTACATTCAAAAAATCAGATTCTTTTGGTCAAGTAATTAATTCAATGTTTGATAACAAAGCAAGAAAAATATTGCTTGAAGGCACCAACAAATATCTCAGTGACAGACTGATAATTCAAGCAATTACTGAGAAAATGAAGTATTTAACAGGAACTAATGACTTTCTGCATGAAGCAGTGGATATTGTAGAACTAGAAGAAGTTAAAGTTTTGTCAGACAATTTGAAAATAAATGAATTATCAATTAAAATGTATGAAATGGCACATCCATGTATTATGTACAAAGATTGTCTTGTAACTCCTTGGGATATTTGCAATGTTTTATTATCTGATGAAATTACAAATTAGATGTATGAAATATGGTCTTACAACAGATTTATGTTGAATCTGCAGCAATGGTTTTCTTTGTCTGTCCTTAATGATTTTTTGGTTAATGTAAAAGATGTTGAGGTGCCAACTAACCAAATAGAATGATAGATACATAGGTCATTGCAGTTAGGCTAAGAATAGACAACCAATAACTAGTAGGAATTTCATCAGTTCTTTTGAATGCCATTTTTCCCTGTGCTTTTTTTGATACATGATTTAATTTGGGTGTCAAATTATTTACAGATTTAATATAATTCACAAACATTTGTTTAGTTTTTGTATCAATCGTTTCTTATTTCATCAATGTATAGTAATTACATGTTAGGAATCAAGGTAATGAGATGTGAAGAATGTGATTATACCGTCGTGATTGACAACCCAGTCCCAAATTTAGTATGTCCAAACTGTAACAAGCTAATGTCAATGCTGGTTGAAGAATAAAACGATATTCAGTTAGAACAGTAGCTTCTGTAACCATCCTCCAGCAAGATGGTTTTCAATCGGAGCAATGTACTGGTTTCCGAACATCATTTACTATCCAATAAAGATTCAAAGACGGTAGTTCAGATGATATTTGGTTGTTTGATTATGTTTCGTGTTTTTTCTGAAATGTCAGTATTCGTTATATGCAAAATTGTAATTATAGAATCATGTAATCGTGCTGTTGTTTATCGTTTCCCAGACCATAGACATTCCTAGATGAGTCATGTGTAGCACCGTTGCATTTTCTTGATTTAAAGTTAGACAGTGGTAGTTAAAGCAGATGCAGTTACCGATAAATGGATATTCACGAAGACCACTGTCCTAGATTTACCACTACGTCACAATCTGATATAAGAACAGTTTTGATTATCAGAGATGAAAGATATCTGATTGCATTGCATTCCTGCCATTTATTCTCGATTATTACCTAGTGTTACCATGAGTAAGGAAGATCTAGAAGAGATTGCATTTGATTTAGAACTAGACAGACAGCTCACAGAAAACAATGATTGGAAACGTCTGGAAAATGGCATATTGGAAGAAAGAATTTTCCATAGTTGAAATCCGCTAAACTTGGAATGAATCTTAAATACTCAGTTCGTAATAGGTATACTGAGTTTTCAGAACTCAGGCCTAACCGTACGTAATGGCCAAGGAAAACTGATTTTTCCGACTCTCAGGAAAAAGGTCATGACAATGACATATTTCCTGTGTTGGTTGGGAGGTAATTTCATTTCAAATGTTTTTCAATCAATTTGGATTATGGTGTGAAAAAAAAATAAAAAATATTTCTGCCGATATCGACTTTGTTTATGATGAAAGTTCAACGGCACATTCTGTGGAACAAAATCTTTTATCAAACACATCCTCATATTCTCGACCACAATGAACACATTTTCTTAAGGCCAATTTGAAAATTAGGTATTTGATAAATTTAAAGAGAAATAATTGATTAAGAGTTAAGTATACAAGATCGGCCGATTGAAAAAAATGTCATCCATATCAATACTAAAGTATGACTTTATGAAATATTCAATATGTTTCAGTGTTCTATATGTGGATTAAAGTTTGTTGAAGAAAAGCGTCTAAATATACATCTCAGAACTCATGAAAAAAGAAAGGCAAAAAACAAAACAAAAAAAGGAAAAGAAATGCCAGATTTTGAGAAGCCTGACTTTTCACAAGTAATGTAATTTTTTATTATAGTTTGGCGTAAACAGCATATTGTTCATAGAATACATCGCCAGTGCAGGTATCGGTTTTGGAGCAAGTCTGGCAGATAGTGCTTGTTATGATTTTTTAAAAATGAATTAACTCGGACTGGTGTCCAACTTGATTTAGATAGTTCCTGCCGGTCGGAGTTATTTGTATCATACTTATCAAATCCTGTGGTTCCCCAACCCAATCAATATACTTACTAATACGTAATGTGCCTAGAACATCATAAAGTGAGGACCTTGGTATTTTTGTTTTAAGGCGTATTTTACTCACTACGATAAACTTTCTTTGTATTTGTAATATGATTAAGATTCTTCTTCCATACTCTGCATACTTCCCATTCCTTGCCTTTCTTGCCACAGATGATTTAAGATAGTAGAAAATAACTATTTTCAGAATATCGCCCGAACATACATTGCGTTTTTGAATTATCCCTTGAACATCAAGTAAATTGTAACCACTACAATCTGCACTATCGTCAAGATCATAACCACTTTCAGAATCTTACGTGTGTTTCTGGTGAAAAAATCACTTACAGTCATGCTCAAACTATGCAAAAAAGATCAATGCAGCATATTAAACGGCCCACTCTGACGAATGATTTTCTCGTAAAATTCCAAAAAATATCGTAAACTAGACAATTCTGTGCGTGACCTATAGGTGTAACAAAGGGTCAATTACGATAGAAAAACCTAGCTTCAAATTTGAAGATGTGTTATTGACAACTTTTATTTCCCAATCATATCAAAAATTCGTTGTGCCAGGGTAGCTCAGCCTGGGAGAGCACTCGGCTGAAGACCGGGCTGTCGCGCGTTCAAATCCCGCCCCTGGCACTTGACAATTCCATTCATAATTATTCAGCCCTCATTAGCAATAATATCGTGTCAAAATCCCACTAGTTACAAATTATCAGTTTCAAATCCGATAAAAATTATCATATTTTGTTCTAGTTGAAAATGAGGTAATAATCAGAATTCAAGGTTTTTCCTAATAGCAGATAATCATAAACTTTCTAACTTTTTCTTTTCTTCCATTTGAGTTACCTTCAATCTCTTGAAGGTGTGTCAATATAAGATAACATCTCTCAATACTTTTCTCACTCAAAAACAAATTACGATTTAGTTCTAATATTTTCTATATTAACTGAGTTAACAATGATAACATGAATCCTAAATATAACTAGAATATTTCTTTATTTATGAATAACAAAAAATGTAAGAGATGCAATCAAAATTATTATCCTTTTAGGTATGGCATTTGTCCTTTGTGTGGAGAAAATTATTCAGATGTAATTTTTGTTAAGGATTCAAAAAAATACTTGGAATCACAAGGAATCAAACGGTGGATTGAAAAAGGATTTAGAGATTTAGGGCTCACCAACAAGTTACCAAATTAATTTTTCAATAAATGACGAAAAACTAATTTAATTCAGATTTAATTAAATTTAGAGTTTGGATTTTTTAAAAAAAAAGGATAAAGCAATATCAAGAAAAAAAATTACAAGAATCATTATCTAAAATAAAATTTCATTTAGATATGAAAAAACAACTCGAACAAAGTATACAAGAAATAGCAGATAATGAAAAAAACAAAGTTAAAGAAAAAATCTCATATCACAATAAAATGGTAGGTATTTGGCAAAATAACGTAGAAAAGATCAAAAAAGAGATAAAAAAATCGATGACTGATAGAAAAAATTTAGTCTAAGTTCTAAATAGATGTTAAGGAACATATTTGTCCCAACTCCAAAAATTTTGGAGTATTTTTCTTAGAAATTCTTATGAGAAATGATTCAGAAATAGAACTATTTCAAAGAATTGTGAGCACAATATTTATTCTAATCATTTTTGAAAAAGAATTGTTGAACCAAAAAATTATTGATGAGATAAAAAATCAAGATTATGCATCAATAACTGAAACCATAGAAAAATTTCTTTTAGAAAATATCAACAAAAGTAATGCAAAAGGAGTGGTTTTGGGTCTAAGTGGAGGAGTAGACTCGGCGGTACTGGCCTACTTGTGTAAGAGAGTCATCAAGGACAAAACCCTGGCAATAATCATGCCTGATACTGAAATCACACCAAAAATTGAAACTGAAGATGCGCTCAAAATGATTGCACTTACAGGAATAGAATACAAATTGCTTGACATTAAACCAATTGTTGATGAGTACTCAAAATATGTTGAACCAAATGATTGGGCAAAAGGCAATCTTCGTGCGCGTATTAGAGCAGATATTCAATATTATTATGCAAATGCAAAAAACTATCTTGTTTTAGGATCTAGCGATAAAAGCGAGTATCTAATTGGCTATTTTACAAAATATGGAGATGGAGCATCGGATTTGGTTCCCATAATATCATTATACAAATTGCAGGTAAGAGAGATTGCTAAATTTTTAGGAGTTCCACAAAATGTTATTGATAAAAAGAGCAGTCCTCACTTGTGGAAAGAACATGGAGCAGAAAAAGAGATTGGAGCATCATATGAGGAAATTGACTCTGTTCTGTATTGTATTTTTGAAAAAAAACTCTCAATAGAGGAAACAACAAAATTAACAGATATTGGAATAGAAATTGTTGAAAAAGTACACCAATTGTATATTAACAGCCAACACAAAAGACTGCCTCAACCTAAACCTTTTGATGATTAATAATGAAATTACAAGATACGCTAAGTAGTTCTGAACAAGAATTAGATATTTCAGAAAAAGTAAGAATTTACTTATGCGGAGTAACAGTTTATGATGAATCTCACATTGGCCACGCTAGAACAATTATTGTTTTTGATGTTTTAAGAAAATATCTTGAAGAAAAAGGAATCAAAGTAGAATTTATTCAAAATTTTACCGACGTTGATGACAAAATCATAAATCGGGCAAAATCTGAAAATGTTACTGCTCAAGAGATTAGCTCACGATATATCAATAATTATTTTTCAGATTTTGATGCTCTTAATGTAAAAAGAGCAACAAACTATCCAAAGGCAACAGAGCACATTAAAGACATTCAAGAATTTATTGAAAAATTAATTGAAAAAAATATTGCCTATGTTTCTAAAAATGGAGTTTATTTTTCAGTTTCAAAATTTCCTGAATATGGAAAACTTTCAAAAAAGAAGACAGAAGAGCTACAATCAGGAGTACGAATAGAGATAGATGAAGCAAAAAAAGACCCATTAGATTTTGCACTCTGGAAATTCTCAGATATTGATCCCTTATGGGATAGTCCATGGGGTAAAGGCAGACCTGGCTGGCATATTGAGTGCTCTGCTATGAGTGTAAAGTATCTTGGAGAAAATTTTGATATTCATGGAGGTGGACGAGATTTAATTTTTCCTCACCACGAAAATGAAATTGCACAATCTGAGTCTTTTACCTCACAACAATTTGCAAAAATTTGGATGCATGTAGGAATGGTGACTATTAATGGTGAAAAAATGTCAAAATCACTAGGCAATATCAAATCAATAAAACATGTCTTGAATAATTGGGGCGCAAATATCATCAGATTGTTTTGCCTATCAGGACATTATTCAAAACCGATAGATTACTCTGAAGAACTCTTAAAAGAAAATCTGATCAAATGGAGACAAGCAGAAACATGTTATTTTGAATTAATTCATGCCAGCAATAATCAAAATATTGGAATTCGAAAGGAAGTTGAAAAAATTTCTAAAGATTTTGATCATGCCTTAGAAGATGACTTTAATACTCATCTTGCATTATCTGCATTTTTTACACTTGTAAAAGAAGCAAACAGACTTGCAGCTGAAGACAAGCTTGGAAAAGATGATGCCCAGATTATTAAAAAAGAATTTGAAAGAATGTTAGATATTTTGGGATTGAAAATACCAAAGATTACTGCAGAGCAAAAAGAGAAAATTGACAAGATGATTCAAGACAGAGAAGAATTCAGAAAACAAAAACAATTCCAAGAGGCGGATAAAATTAGAGACGAGCTAAATAAGATGAGCATCGAATTAATTGATCATAAAGGAAAAACAATTTGGATGATAAAAGAGAAAATCAATTCAGATGTTAATTGAAAAATAGATTCAGTTAAAGCATTGAAATTTTGTGAATAGAAGAATTAGTTCTAACTAATTAGGATCATCTAATTTTCAAATGCCTTAATTATTGTAAAAAGCCAAAATAATTTATGAATGCATGGAATAAATTTTGGAGTTGGTATGAAAATAAAATTCTTGGAAGTGTCATTTTAATTGCGATAATTCAATTCATCCAAGTTCCACATATGATTTGGAATGCAGACATTATGCTTGAAGCAGGAATTGTTTCAAGGATTCATCCGATAATTGATTGGTTTCTTTATGGAGTTGATTTGATAGAGATTATTTCAATTGTCAATGTAGGAATGATCATGTATAGTTTGATTAAAAAAAGACAAAGTCAAAAGAAAAATCTAGAAATCAAAAAACAGAAATAATTTTTCTATTCTTTTGCCTGCCATACAACACGCTGTGGGAATGGAATCTCTATTCCAGCAGCATCTAGAGCCTTTTTTGCTATTTTCAATAAAATTGGGGATGCCTCCCCCCAATCTTCTCTTGGGTGCCACACCAAAATTTCGATATTTACGCTTGAATCTGCTAATTCTTTAATCCTAAATTCAGGTTTTGGTACCAACAATACAAATGACATAGTTTTTCGAATTTCCTTTTCAATGACAGATATTGCTGCGTCGATGTCTTCTTTGTATGCTATCCCAACTACAGCTTCTGATCTTCTTACAGGAGTAGAAGTAAGAGAGCGAATATTTGAAGTAAAGAAAGATTCGTTTGGAATTCGGATAATAGTTCCATCAAATCTCCTTATTCTAACAGAGAACGTACTGATATCTAACAGAGTTCCAGTTACATCTGATCCTGGAAGTTCAACTGAATCTCCTTGTTTTACAGGTTTTTCTATCATCAAGAAAATTCCTGAAATCAAATTAGAAACAACAGACTGCGTTGCAAAACCAATTATTATTCCAAAAATTCCACCTGCAACCAAAAGTCCTGATAAATCAACACCAGTAGAAGAGGTAAAGACCAAAAATGAGATAATAATTATTCCAAAATAAATTAGCTTGCCAAGATTTTTGGCAGTATCTTGTGGCAGTCTTGGAGCATAGTATTTTGTAAAGAGTAATCGGAAAGTTCTGGCAATAATTAGTCCAACTACCATTATTATTCCTCCAATTAACAGAGTAAGGAGTGTCAAGGTTTCTGTAATTTGGATTTCCTCTAGTCCTTGCAGAAATTCAAAAACCATCAATCAGCACCCATATCCATTCTTTTTATAGCTACAGCATGCTCATATGTTGGTGCCAGAGTCCAATCAGTCTGTATGCGTTTTGAAGAAACGTCTAGAATCTCCAAAGTGAGTTGTTTTTTTAAAACTGCATGGACTGAATCAATTATTGCCTTTGAATTCTTGTAATATAGAGAGTTGTCAGTAATTTGAAAAACTACTTTAGATATAGAATGTCCTTCGTCTAATCCATTTTCAAGGTTAATTTGTAAAACGGCGTTAACGTATGGGATGGAATCTTCATAAGACTCTACAATCTCAGATTTTGCGTATTTACACAAAGTTCCAGATTCAGGAGTACCGTGGAGACCAAATCTAGAATGTATAGGATCACAAGTAAACCAATCTAAGGAATCCTTGTGACCATCATGCACCAAAAATATGCCTATTTCTATTGGACATCGAGCAAAAATTGTTGCAGCTGATCCTTCAGATAGAAAAACTGGGGTTTCAAGATCTAGATAAACAAAAGTCGTACGTTTTGCGGGATAATTCAAAGGTCGTATTGGAGATATTTCAATAGTGATTTCAGTAGATTTTGTAGGAATCAGTTTTTCAACAAGATTGTCTTCAGAGTCTTTTCTAGTATATGAAAAAACATTATCAGATATTTTAGTAATTTTGACTTCTATATTTGGAAAAACAAACTCTGTAGAATCTGTTATTTTGTAAATACCATATTTTGAAAAATTTTCAAATTCAGAAATTATTTCGTCCAATTTGTTAATTTTGTAAAAATCTTGAATTTATTATATGTGATTTTTGATTTTGTTCTTAGAAGATAACGCAGGTGTAGCAGATTTTGATCTAAGTGTCACCTTAGAAAATATCAAAATTCCTAGCAATTCTAGATATTCTACAAAACCAACAGTGTAAAAATGCAATAGCCACCCATCAAGTCTTTGATCTATTGATGCAATTGTCGCACTCATCTGAGGGAATGCTGTAAGAAATGCAGAAGGGGTCATCAAAAAGCTAGTAAACCAATCATTAGCATTCCAACTATTTGTTGGTTCAAGAATTTGTTCTGCAGCATTTGAAGGGGAATTTTCTATCGTTTCAATTTTTAGATCAGAATAGACTGAATTTCCTTGATCTATTGCAAGTATCATCCCACCTAATATCAAAAGAAGGAATACAGATTCGCCAAAAACAATGAATCCACGTTTACCTTTCTGGAACCTCGATATTTGTCTCTCAAACATTGTACCAAAAAAGCCTAGTTTTTTCTTCTTTGCAAGTACAATTACAGAAATTAAAATGACAGAAATTATACCAAACGAGCCCAACCAATCATCTGAGATAAATTCTACAAATAGTAGTCTGGCAGGCAAAAGAATGCCTGTCATTACCGAAAATACAATCAGAGATTCAAATATTCCACGCAACTACTAGGTCCCTTTGTTTATCAAGGTTTTATCGTATAAAAACCAGTTATGCACTTTAACATTGAATTGTTTTTAGATAGATGGGCAAGATTATTTTTTTGATGCGCTAATTAAAGATACAACATCTCGGTCTCTTAGCTGATAATCAATAGGCAATCTTAGGTTAAATCGTAAATCTTTTGCATAAAGAAGACCTTTTGTAAGATCTGTATGAATCTCTTTTGCAAGATCGCTAATGGTGTCACCATCTTTAAGTAAAATCAGATCTGGGAGAACTCGTCCTTTATTATCTGAAAGATTTTTTTCATCAGCTACAGGATAAATTGAATTCATCTTCAATAATTTAAAGACTGCAACGTTTATTGCAAATTGTACTCCTGTTCTCATGTATTCGCCCATTATGCCTTTTTTAATAAAGTCAAGTGCATTAAGCTGTTTTTCATTTAGTTCATCAGATTTGATTATTTCAAATTGTTCAGAACCCGGAGAATATTTTATTAAACCTTTTTGTTCGGCACGTCGTAGACTAAGCTCACTATCACCACTGGCTGGAATGACAATTGAATCATTATAGCGTTCTTGTAGTCTTGCAAAATTTTTGTCAGCTCCTTTAACATCAACCTTATTTGCAACAATCAAGGTTGGTTTGGAAATTTTTCTTAAATGAACAGAAAATTTTTTGCTATCTTTAGTATTAAAATCATCAAATTGTTTTTCCCCTAAATTAGTAGCAATTAATGTTTCTTTGACATGATTTTTGTTTACACCAATACCTCGATATAAATCAGTTATTGCCTCAACTAAATCAGAGCCTGTTCGGATAAGTTTTGAGACTTTGTCTCGATTTCCCTCAAAAATTTTATGATACCACATTACCAATTCTTCTTCAATATCTGCAAAATCCGATATTGGATCTCCACTTCCAGGCTCAGAAATTTTTCCAGTAGAGTCTATTCCTCCAGAGGCATCAACTACATGTAACAAGGCATCAGACTGAGCAGCAATTGAAAGGAATTGATTTCCTAACCCTTTTCCTTTCCAGGCATCTTTGATTAGACCGGGCAAGTCAATTATTTCGATTGGAATATACCTCCATCCATCTATACATTTTGAATTGTTTGGATTGTCCTGTATTTTGAATTCAGGATGAACACAAAGGGTAATTGCATTTGCAGTTCCAGTAATTGGTTTTTTTGTTGTAAAAGGATAAGTTGAAATTTCTTCAGAAGATAAAGTTGATGCATTAAAGAAGGTAGTTTTACCAGTATTTGTTTTTCCTATTAATCCAAGTTTAATTGACATGAAAAGATAACAATTTCAGAATATTTATCTCTGCCTAGTTATCAATCAGAAAAATTTTCTTTTATCTTTTCAAGAGTATGAGTCATTTCTTGAGTAGCCCATTTAATGTCCTCAATGTCCTTTTTTGAGAGTTTGTTATTCCATTTTTCCAAGATAGTATTTGAAATTTCTGAGCAGCTATACAAGATATTCCAAAATGGATGATGTTCAGCAGTAGCAAAAGCAAGCTCTGAGACATCATTTAATCCGTTTTGTGCTCTTGCAAGAGATGTGATTTTTTCGCCATAAATTTTGACTATGCTATTTTCAAGATCTTTTTCAATTTTTAGCGGAGTGTTGTTTTTTTCATATCTAGTGACTAATTCAATCAATTCTTTGTAAAAATTTTCAAAATCTGACATTTTAGAATAGTCTCTTATGTTCGGCGAACATGCATCTGTTGTAAACTACTTTAATTCCCTCTTTTCTTGCTAGCTCTTCAGCATCTGGATTGTGAATTCCTTCTTGTAGCCAAATAACTTTGGGTTTTTTCTTTATAGCCTCTTGTATAACAGACAAAACTTGGTCAGAAGGTCTAAAAACATCTACAATATCAATATCATAATTTATGTCAGATATTTTATCGTAGCATTTTTTGCCTAGAATTTCATTGGTTGTAGGATTTACAGGAGTAACATCATATCCCTTTTCCATCAAATACCTAGGCACAGAATGTGCCGCTTTGTATTCATGTTTTGACATTCCAACTACTGCAATTTTTTTTAAAGAAAAAATATCTCTTATTTCATCATCAGTGTATGAATCTTGGTCCATATACATTACAAAGAAGAGGAGAATATAATTTTTGAATTTTCAAACTCATCATTGAATATTTTTTCCAAATACAATATTAATGCAAATAGTTGTTTAATAGTGTGAATAAATCAATACTTGTAACTGGTGCTACAGGGTTTATTGGTTCAAATTTAGTTAAATTACTAATAAATAAAGAATACAAAGTTTCATCTCTTGTTAGAAAAGGCAAGTCAGGAAATGGCAAATCAAAAATAATCATAGGAGACCTAACTGACAAGAAGATTAATTTTAATAATGAACAATATGATTGTGTTTTTCATCTAGCATCTCATACACCTCTTGAAAAAAATAAAAAATTACTTCATAAAGTAAATCTTGAAGGAACAAAAAACCTGTTTAGCCAACTCAAAGAAAGCACCAAATCGATTGTCTATGTTTCAGGATTAGGAGTGTATGGAGAAACAGGTGATAATATTGTCGATGAGACATTTTCATATAATCCAAATACAGAATTTGTCAAAACAAGATTAGAAGCTCAAAGATATCTTGAAAATAATTGCAAGGAAATAGGAATCAATTTTTCTGTTGTTCATTTTGGAGATGTTTATGGTCCAGGTGGCTGGTTTTATGAATTTCTAATTAATCGTCTTTTAAAAAATACATTTAGACTTCCAAAAGGAGGGAATTATTACAAAGGTTTTGTTCATGTAGATGATGCGGTAGGTAGCATGGTGTCTATTTTGGAGAAAAATAAAACAAATGAAACCTTTATTGTTGTAGATTCTTTACCTGCCAAATTCAAAGATTTTGTAGATTATACAGCAGATTCTATAGGCACAAAACATCCAAAAAATGTGCCTGTTTTTCTTGTAAAAGCAGTACTTGGAGGAGATTTGATAAAGCTTCTCACCACGTCCATGAAACCTTCAAATGAAAAAATATCTAAAATTTATGATTTTAAATTTCCATCATACAAAGAAGGGATTCCATACGTGATTTCAGAGTTGAAAAATCAAAAACTTTTGTAACAAATTACCTAAACAGTAGAATATTTTAGTAGTGAATTTTAAAATAAAAACATGGAAGAGTCAAAAGATCTCATAGTATTAGGGGCAATTAAAAACGGGATCAAAAAATTTGAAAAAATTCAAAAAACGACACAGGTAGAACCTGAGGAATTAAATTCAATTTTAGAAAAACTAGAAGAGAGAGGAATGATAAAAGTAGAAGAAAAAAAAGGATGGTTAGGAAAAAAAATCGAAATAACAGTTACAGAAAAAGGCTCAATAGAAGTCGATGAGAGGGTACACGAACTACAAGAGAAATGGAATCAAATGGCCACATTATATAAAACAGGAGATAAACAAAAACTTCAGCAATACATGGATGACAATAAATCAATTTTGCCCATGATGATGTTTTTTGGAGTAATTGACATAATGATGTTTTCAATGATGTTTAGTATGATGGGCATGGCAATGTCAGATTATGTTCCTGCTGAAAGCATTCCAGAAGGAATTGATGGTGCTGAGGGCATGGATGATGGAGGAGATATGGGTGGTGGAGATTTTGACATCGATATTGGTTTCTAATTTTCAAAGTTTGTGTTTTATATTTGAATAAAAAAATGAATACAGTTGAGTTACAATTCATTTAACAATCCAGGTTTAATCAAAGTACTTTACTTTTTGAAATCACATAACACGGAATATCTATCAGGACAAGATTTGAGTGATGTGTTAAAAATAAGCAGAGTGGCGGTTTGGAAGCATATAAAAAAAATTAAAGAACTAGGATATAAAATTGAAACAAAACAAAAGATGGGTTATAGATTAGAGGCAGATTCAGAAAAATTACTACCATGGGAGATTACAGATGGCTTGAAAACCAAGTTCATCGGAAAACAAGCATATTATTTTGATTCAATTGATTCTACGCAAAATCAAGCCTTAACCATGACTTTCGATAAAGAAAACAATGGTGCAGTAATTGTAGCAGAAAAACAAACTAGCGGGAAAGGTAGATCAGGACGAAGATGGGAGTCTCCAGAAGGAGGAATATGGCTTTCCGTAATTTTACACCCAAAATTTGACATGGCAGTAACTACATTATTTCCGTTAGCAGCAGCATTAGCTTTATCAAATGCCATAGAAAAAACAATGAAGATAAAAGCAGAATTAAAATGGCCAAATGACATTACAATCAAAGGAAAAAAAATAGCAGGAATGCTAGTAGATGTTTCACTTGAGTCAAACAAAATTGAAAATCTAGTTTTGGGAGTTGGGATTAATTTTGATGTCGATACAAAACAAATTGAAAAGTCATTAAAAGGAACCCCAAATTTTTACGGAATATCTTCTTTATCCCAACGTAAAAAAAATATCAAGCCAATCAAATTGGTTCATTCATTTTTAATAGAGTTAGAAAAAATCTATTTTTGTTTAAGTTCTGGAGATGTTAAAAAAATTATCAAAGACTGGACAAAAAAATCTTCAACTATTGGAAAAATAGTAAAGATAAACACAGAAAAAGGAAAAATCAGTGGAAAAGCTATAAAGATTGACGATGATGGGGCATTAGTAATATCTGAAAAAAACTCAAACAAGAGAGTTATTGCAGGAGATGTAATTCACATTTAAGAATTTAATTATTTTTGAGATTTTTTTGAGGTACGTTTGATTGTTTTCTTTTTACTGGGTATAAGTTTAGACTGCTCCTTTAGTATATTTTTTAGATCGTTCTGGATTTCAAAAATAGTTGAAAGCAGATCTTCAAGAGATTTGGAATATTGATCATAAATTGAGAGTAATTCAGATTTTTTCTCATTTAATTTTTTAAGATGTTCATTTTCGCGCAAAAGATTTGCTGAAGAAATTAATTCAGGAATATCTTTTGCAGGATCACCTAGTGTATCAATCTCTGATTGAATTGTCTGAATTTTTTTCCGTAAGGAATAAATCATTTCTCCCAAGCCTGTTTCTCCCATTCTAAAAACAAAGGGAATCAAAGGGATTAAAGATTTGCTCAAATAACAGCATCAAAAATTAATAAAACTCTAAGGAATAAAATCACTGGTTAGATATTTTTTATTAAAAATATTTTGTAAATTTCAAAAATTAGGATGATTTTTTTGATTTTTAGGCTAAAGATAGGATTACTGAGGTTTGAGATATCAAAAGAATATTTTAAAACAACCAAGAAATGAGGGTGAGAAGATTCATCAAAAAAAATTTAGTGAAAAAAATTGAATCAATAAAGCCGATCCAATTCAATTTTTCATTATTCTTGTTACATATAATTAGAATAAGGATTAGCTTAACCTACACACAATTAACCGTAAGAAATTAGGTAAAATGAATAATAAGCTAAAAGCATTATTCGTAATTATTATGCTTAAGAACACAATGATTTCGGGACCAAAATGTCCAGCATGTGGAGATAAAAAAATGGTAACAGATGAAAACACAGGAGAGTTGTTTTGTGGAAAATGTGGCTTTGTTGTAACTGATAAAATTGCGGACACTGGTGCAGAATGGCGTTCATTTGCAAGTGATGACACTAACAGGACACGAGTAGGGGCAGGAACATCATTGACCATGCACGATATGGGATTATCAACTGTGATCGGTAGTGCAAATAAAGATTCTACAGGAAAACCGTTGTCTGCAGGAGTAAAAAGTTCAATTGAAAGACTAAGAACATGGGATAGTAGAACACAGGCACATTCATCTGCAGATAGAAATCTCAGACAAGCACTAAATGAAATGGACAAACTAAAGGATAAACTTGCATTGACAGATGCAGTTGTTGAAAAAGCTGCTTATATTTATCGAAAAGCAATGGAAAAAAAACTTGTTAGAGGTCGTTCCATTCAAGGTCTTGTTGCAGCATGTCTTTATGCATCATGTAGAAATACCGAAACGCCAAGGACATTAGATGATATTGCAAAAGGAATCAATATTAGGAGAAAAGATGTTGCAAGATGCTACAGACTTATTTTTAGAGAACTAGAATTGAAAATGCCAGTAGTTGATCCTGTAAAAGGCGTCTCAAGAATTGCAAGCATCGCAGAGCTTAGCGAAAAAAGTAAGAGAAAAGCAATATCAATTTTAGATCAGGCAAAAAAAATAGGAATGGTAGCTGGCAAAGATCCTATGGGAATTGCTGCTGCAGCACTATACCTAGCTTGTATTAGTACAGGAGAAGTAAAATCGCAAAAAGATATCTCTATTGCATCAGGAGTTACAGAAGTAACAATAAGAAACAGATGCGCAGGACTGCGAAAAATGCTTCAAAAATAATGAAATAAAATGCAAGAGATTGAGAATACTTGGTCAAATTGGACAGATTTTAATGAAAACATAATATCAGACATTCCGCAGTCTGCAGGAGTATACATGATGCATGCATCAATGAAAATTTTATTAATTGAAGGTGCAAGTAATATCAAAAAAAGCGTAGTTGAAAAATTATCATTTCCATGTATTACAAACAATGCAAGGTTAAGATACATGAAGACATCCTCTTATGAGAAGATGGCTGAAAATTTAATCAGAGATTATAAAAATAGACATGAAGGCAGCCTTCCAACGTGTATGCAAGATTAAATTATCATATTCTATATTCCAAATTTCTTGAGTCGTTTGTATTCTAGTTTATCCCAAGGGTATACAATGTATTCATTGCCAATAGTTTTTTTTGCATAAATTAATTGCCTGGGATATTTTTTTCCTCGTCTGGCAAATAATGTTACAAATACAAGTTTTGAAGGATCTTCAGATAATGGGATAATTTTTTTAAACGTATGTCCTGAATCATAAATATCATCGATAAAAATAGAATTAGAAGGAATTTTATTTTTATCAACAAAAATAGTTTTAATTTCCAAATGATCAGCTAATAGTCTGGCAGGAACTAGTCCACCTCTGCTAATAGTAGAGATGCTAGAAAAATTTCTAGGAATATCAGTAATTTTTTTAGATAAAATCTTCATCAATTTCTCAATTTCAGACCAACTAATTTTTTGAGATCCTATTGTCATACAAACAACACCAAACACTAGAATTAAGTTCTTTATTTTTAGAAAGTACTTGGATTTTTTTTCAGGGGTGCAAGAATCTTTAAAATTTTAAAAGGGACTTTCCCAAAATCAAGATCTTTTTCAGACGAAACAAGACAAACATCATCATTTGCTAAAGGGAAACTCATTACGATAATTTTATCACGATAAGATAATGAAAAATGAACTTCGCCAAATTCATTATCAAATTCATGTCGCATTCTAACACGAAGGGCTAATTCCATAAACATCATTTCGTCCTGTTTTTGTTTTTCAAGCGACTGTAATCCTTTTTTCATTCCTCCAGCAACAAGATGACCACGATTGTTGATGATCCTGGCAGATCTCATTTTGGGATCTAGTTTGGCTATTTTTTGGCATATTTTTTCAATAGCGTCAGGATTTTCCACTTTTCTGAATTAACAAGCGAACTATTTAATTGGGATCTATGCAATTAGTAGTCTGTGAAGGCTCAATCGCCAAAAGAACTTACTGATTATTATAAACACATGTCTCTTTTTTGGACAGATTTAATCCATCTAATGTCTAGCAAACCTCAAGCGCTTACATCAATTGGACCAATGCGGGCCTTTGCCACAAATTCAAAAAAGATATCCACAGAATTAATAGAAATTAATGAAAAGTTATTAGAATTTAATCAGTTTCTAACAGAGTATTACAAGCAGCTTGCAGACACCTGGAATGTTGCACAAAAAAAAGCAAACCAAAAGGTACCTGAAACACCACAAGACGTAGAACAATTTGATGCATACAAGAAGACATGGATTGAAATTTTTGATAATGACTTTACAGAATTGTTTGACTCTGAGAAATTTGGAGACAACTATGGCAAATTAGTATCAAAAGAACTAGAACTCACAAAACATTGGAGCAACATTTCAAATGTCATTTTACAATCAGCAAATTTACCCAGTAAAGAAGAAATTGACGAGGTGTACAAAGAAATGCATGCTCTAAAAAAACGAATAACTAAATTAGAAATAGAATTAAAGAAAAAATCAGGAAGTAAAAAATGAAGTCCAAAACAAAAATAGACCCAAAACTGGTAGAAGAGATTTTAAAGTTTACAAAAAACATTACAGATGCACCAAAATTAGTTTCTGCACCAGATGAAATTAGTTTAGAAGTTACACCTCATGATGTGGCACATGAAATGGATAAAGCAAGACTATTGCATTACAAACCACTTACAGAAAAACAACACAAAACACCATTGTTAATTTCATATGCTTTGATTAACAGATATCATATTTTGGATATACAACCAGAGAAGAGTTGGGTTAGAAATTTGTTAGAACAAGGATTTGATGTATACATGTTAGACTGGGGAAATCCAACAAGCATGGACAAATATCTTGATTTTGATGACTATGTTAATGGATATCTTGATAGTTGTGTCGAATTTATCAAAGATGAGGCATCAACTGAAAAAATATCACTTCAGGGATACTGTACAGGTGCAACCATTGCCACGGCTTATACCTCTCTTCATCCAGAAAGTGTAAAGAATTTCATTGCCACTGCACCAGTAATTGATGGCTGGAGAGATACAACAGTGATCAGTAATTTGGCAAAACATATCGATGTTGAAAAAATGGTAAGCACGATAGGAAATATGCCTCCAGAATTCATGTACTATTGTTTTTCAGTCCTAAAACCATTTGAACAAGGTATAGAAAAATATGTGAATTTTTTTAAAAATATAGACAATCAAAGGTTTGTTGATAACTTTTTAAGAGTTGAAAAATGGCTTGGAGACACGCCGCCCATACCAGGCGAATTATTCAAACAGTGGATTAAAGACATCTATCAAGATAATTTGTTAATTCAAAATAAGATGTACGTGGGAGGAAGCCATATTGATCTAAAAAAAATAGACATGCCAATATTTACCCAAGTTGCAGTAGGAGATCACCTAGTATCCCCTGAATGTAGCATGCCATTACATTATGCTGTTGGAAGTGAAGATAAAACATTGAGAATATACCCTACAGGACATGTAGGAATGATTGCAAGTTCTTTGTCTCAGAAAAAAGTATTGCCAGAATTAGGAAAATGGTTATCTGAAAGGTCATAAAAAATTTAAAAAAAGTAAAAATTTAGATTCGCCACTAGTTGTTCTTTGTGGTGAATGCTGAAATCCAAGATTGCAGAATGTTTCTGTTCAGATCAGCAAATGATTTTGCATTATCGTTAAAGGTCTTGATATTTTGTTGTGTTGCATCAATTGTTGCAAGTGTAACTTGGTTCTGAATTGATGTTGCCTTTACGAATTCTTCAGTTGTATCCTGAATTACTTTTAATGTAGCCTCTGGAATGTTTGCTGCAATACCGGCTTTTTTTACATATTCTTTTTGCAGTGTGATTGTTGAATCTGCAATGTTTTCATAAGCCTGTAGGAATTCCTGTTGTACATTAGTAATTGCTTGATGATACTGTGGTACTGATTGTCTGATACCGTTGAAGAATTTATCTACGTTTTGTTGATATACAGAAAATGCATCTGTGGATTTTGTTTGTGTCTGTTCGTTCTTACTCAATTTTTCACCTCCCTAGCTTTTGATTTTTTTGCTATTGGAAGAACAATGACTTGCACCAAGTCACCTTCACCTAATCCAAGGGCATTACGTTCAGCCTCTGGAATAGAAATCCGGCCGTTACTGCCGACAGTAGTCTTGTAAGCTCCCCAATTCATAAACGATGGAAGCATTTGGCCAATGTTGAACATAGTATCCATGTTCTTACTCTGAAGAGATGACATGTTTTGCATCATTTTAGATTGAGTATCTCTTGCATTTTCTGAGACTTCCTTCAAGGTTTCTAAGGGATCAAATGTTTGAGTATTTTGATTGGTCATTAATGAACCAAAATTTTTCATAAATTCAGCCTGTGCACGACCGCTTTTTTGAATCCAATTTTTAAACATAATTGTTGGATCATATGGGTTTTGGTTACCACTCATTGGTAGTAGTAGGAATTAAGAGTTATTTAAACTCTACCATTTTGAAGAAAATTCATTACTGCAGATACAAAGGTTTTTGGATCTTGAACATATGGAGTATGACCACACCCATCCATTCTATAAAATCTGCAATCCTTAATTGCAGAGACAAATGCTTTAGAATGTTGAATTGGAATAACAGGATCATCTGATCCCCAAATGATCAATGTGGGGACCTGAATAGATTGTAATTTTTTTGTGATCACTTCAGCATTTTTTAATCCTAGAACAGTTGACATGAAAGCAAGTTTTGCATTAGGCAGCTGCATTCTTTCAATAAAGCCCTCAACAATTTTTGTGTCGACTTCTTTTCCAGAACCTTCCATCATTTCAAAGGCATTTTTTGCACTTTGTTCACTTGGGTAAAGTGCAGCCATAATGTAAGCATCAAGTGCAGGGGTAGATTTTTTCATAACTCCTGCAGGTGAGACTAGAATTAATTTTTCAAGATTATCAGGGTTTACAGAGGCATATTCGGCTGTAATGTGACCGCCCAAAGAAGATCCAATAATATAGGGTCTTTCAATTCCTGATACGTCAAAGAACTTTTCTAAAAAATTTGAGAAGAATTCAGGAGTATAGTCTACTAAAGGTTTGTCACTATATCCAAAACCAATTAGATCAGGTACAATAACACGGTATTGCTCCGAGAGGGTTGGGATTACCTTATCCCATCTTTCAGCAGATGCACCCAAGCCATGAATTAAAACCAAAGTACCTTTAGAATGACCTGAATCTAGATACCGTATCTTGTGTCCATCAACTTGAATGAAATTTTCTTGCACCATTTTAGCGTCGACTCATCAGGGTAGATAAGTATTGTCTAGATATGTCGATCAGTGTTTATTATGATTTCTCTTGATTACCATAATGACTAAAGACATCTATGTTTTTTAGTATCTAATCTTAGTCCAAAAATGTGATTAAAAAGAAGATTACCAAAATTTTGGTTCCCATGGACGGTTCTAAAAATTCAATGCGAGGGCTTGAAATGGCAATTTCCATAGCAAGACAATTTGGAGCAACAATAACTGGTGCCTATTCAATTAACATTCAGCCTCATTCAGAATTTCAAGGGGTAGGATCAGATATAGGATTTAGCAAGGAGATTAAGGAAATGATGGCAGATGCAAAAACCCTTGCAGCACAAAATGGGATTGTTTTTAATGAAAAATTAATGCGTGGAGATATTGGATATAATATTATCAAATTAGCACATGATAAAAAGCAAAAATTCAATCTAATTGTAATGGGTTCACGCGGTAGGGGTGCAATCAAAGAATTATTTCTTGGAAGTGTCTCAAATTACGTAGTTCATACATCAAAAATACCAGTTCTTTTAGTAAAGTAACTAGAAAAATGAGTATTTTTTGAGTTCCAAAAGAAAATTTTTGAATTTATTTAGCTAGTTAACATCTGTAAAAATTTCAACTACTTTACGAGCCAAGTTTTCGATATTTGCTGTAGGTTCTGCAGAAATCAAAAGTAATACTTGAGTTATAGGAAATGGGAAACTAACTAAGACTGCTTTGTTTCTGCGTGCCGCAAGGTAATTAATCGGACCAAGACTTTCATCATACTCTTTTCTTATAGAGGCTTTTGATACAAATTCCAAAAACGATTGTAAACGAGTTTCATCTTCTTCGTAAGGAGTGAGATTTTCCTTAAAACCTCCTGTTACAAGTTTACCTTCTTTATCTATTATTCCTGCAAACCTAATGTCAGAGTCTTTCAATAGTTGATTGCATTTTTCACCATACAGTTTGAGTTTTGCCTCATTACTTAAAGACATCAAATTTGAAACAAATAATCAAAATAAAAACCTAACAATTTTCTAGGAATTTTTCTAAAGAGTATACTTTAAAAGCACATAATCAATTATCTTTTTTTGAGATACATCTTTCATTTTTAACATTGATTTGTAAAGAATTGATTCTACATATTGAGGGTATTTTTCTAGAATAGATTTTTGTAATGATTTTCTGTTTTTAATATAATAATCTGCAAGAGGCTCATAAACCTCACTTCCAATTAATTGTTCATTAGAGATTTTAAAACCTTCAGACGCGATCAATTTTTTTACATGTTCTAAAAGGTAATGTTCAGAAGACCAAGTGAATTTCAAGATACCGAGTTTGCTTAATGAGGAGCTATTCATAGACACAGGCATTGCCAAAACAAACAAGCCTTGCTTTTTCAAAATTCGTTTTGATTCAGATATGAAATTTTCTAAAGGCTTGAAGTGTTGAGCAGATTCTAAAGCAATAACACGATCAACTGAATCAGTCACAAAAGGCAATTTTGTCGATGAAGAATTCAGAAATTCTATGTTTTTGCTAGAACCAGAAAATAATAATTGCTTGAAATTAAGATTTACACAATACAATTTCAAATTTGGATATTGATTTTTCCAATAAATTGCAGGTGCAGATAAACCACTGCCTACATCTACTGTATTATTTGCTTTTTCCAACTCTGACAAAGTCCCAAAATAAGAACACAAATTATTTTGTGCAGAAATTGGATTGTTATTTTGTATAGACCATAATCCAAAATTTAGCATAGAGCCTCCAGTCGCAAGCTGCATTAGAGGGGACAGGGTACTGTAAAGATTGACTACATCTTTCTCATTTCTTCGTAGTGTCCAAAGAAAGACATCTAGGGGATTTATTGTGACCAAAAATATTTTCAAATTAATTGGATTTACATCCTATTAATTTCTAGGGTAAGCCTTCGAGATCATCTACACAATGCTTATGAACCCATTTTTCATCTTGGTTTTTTGAAATTTCCCTTCCTGGCTGAATTTTTTCACCACAGGAAACACACAATGTTGCAAATTTTGCTTTCATAATTTCAGATAACAGTTGAGAAATAAATTATCTAGTATAGAAAAATAGCTAACCAAAGATTAGCTTCAAGTAAAAAATTTCAGTCATATTTTGTTACTCCAATATTGTGCAGAATTGACCAGTAGATCTATTAGGAACTTTTTTACATATTCCATAGAAATGCCTAAGAATCAAGAATGGTGGATTGGGCTTCCCAAAGAATTTCAAAAGGATATAGAATTAGAAGAGTAACATAGAAAATCCTGCAAATCAACCACTTATTAAAAAAGGATGATAATTTGGAGGGTAAATCAAACGAAATATCGTTTGAAGATCGTAAATCATGTTAAAGATATTTTGAGTTTTGTACTAATTTTTTAAATATCATTTTATGATTCTAAAGTAGAATATTTAACAGTAGTTTAAATGATTACAGCGTTGTTTTCTTGTATAGCATTATTGAATTTTTTATATGAGGCCATCTCTGATTAGTTTTTCTTTTCTTTTGATGAATTTTTCTAAATCCCTTTCAGTCTTTGTAATTCCTTGTTTTATCCTGGAAATTTGAGTAGCAAAACCAGGAAGATTATATTTTTTTGTATTGCATTGCTTTACTCAGTTCTTTTTTCTTGAGAGTAAGATTTGTTTGAAGAAAACGAATTTGTGCATTGATTTGTGTCCTAGTACCTGTTTTGGCCCTTTCACTATGACCTACCATTCTTCTAACTTTGTTTTGATTTTACTTTATATTTCTTAAATTAACATAGCAATTTAAAAACTTCAGAGAAAATCATGTACCTAACATAAAATACATAATTCTATTATAGGATATATGAAAATAGTGATACTTGACTGATTGGACAAAAGATGAAGATGAGGACAAGTTTTTTGATTGGATGGATAAAGACAAACAAAACTATAACGAAAAACACCCAAGAACCCAGAAAAAACGAGGAAGAAAAAAGAAAATTATTGCCTCGGGATTGATAGTAGTTGCAGCAATCATCCTGGTGCTTACATCCATGTCAAGCAGTAATGAGTTTGGTTTTGAGAATTATTTTTACATACCAGACTATAGGCTTAACAAGTCTCCTGTTTTTTGTGCTCAAGAATTTTCTGATCCTGCCTTCCCTGATGCAAATAACATCATGTTAACTAAAACCTCAAATGCAGTCCAAGAATGGCAGGACAGGATAGAGCAATACACAGAAACTACCAGAGTATGGAATTTTGAATATAGGGTAATACCTGAGAGATCAAGTTTTGTAGAATTTGGGTGCGATACTACAATAACATTTGAGCAATTTCCATCTCCAGGTAAAGAACGTGTACGAGGAGATACAGCACTTTCTCATTATGGTTTTTCAGATGTGGTCATTTTTTATCTGGATCCTAAATCAAAAGACAAGATAGATTCAAAGGTGGATATGGTAATAAAACATGAAATTGGTCATGTGTTAGGATTGGGTCATCCCATATTTGATGGAATGTATGATGACAGGCCATTTTTTAGAGATGGAGATTCAATAATATCTCGCTCTATCATGGTAACACCAGAAATTTATCCATTTTTGCCAGCAAATATGGTTTATTCTATAACAGATTACGATGTAAGGGCAGTAGTGAATCTTTATGGAGGAGGTATTAGCAATACTCCACTCTTTTTTGGATATCTAAATTATATCATAATTGCAGTATTGCTTTTCGGTATTGCATTTTTTGTCAACAAAAAGCTAAAGCAGTAATAAAAATTTGAGTAAAAATACGGCATATGTATTAATTATCAATTCAGAAAATTCCAAAATTAGTATCAAGATATTCCTGATTGATCGATGAACGAATTACACGATAAGTCTTTAACCTATGTTTTTTGGTCTTTCAAACATGGACTATTCTAAGTACCTTCGTTGTCATGCATGCCAAGAATCAGGATTGTACTGTACACAACATAGAACTGAAGTCGAGGCAAACTTGAGAAAAAGAGAGATACAAAAAGTACTTCAAATTCAAAATCCTCACTCAGATCAATACAAACATGCAATCAAGGGACTGTTAGAATCTTATGATGTATGGAAGACCATCTAACATTATTATTTGCGGGGTAATCATACGTTATTTCTGATTAGCATTCCAAACAAATTTTCCTTTTAAAAAAGGATAAAATTTTACAAAAACATCTTTAAACTAGAATTATCAATAACAATTCTTTTAATGTACTTGAAAAAATATCAGGTATGGTAAAACCAATTCCAGAGGGATTTCATACAACAACTCCATCACTTGTTGTAAGTAACTCAAAAGAAGCCATAGAATTTTATAAAAAAGCATTTGATGCGAGAGAAATATATCAGATGCCTACACCGGATGGCAAAACCATGCACGCCATGATTCAGATTGGAGATTCGTTTGTAATGATGAGTGATGAATTTCCACAGATGGGAGCCCGCTCTCCAATATCAATAGGAGGTACATCCACTACTATTCATCTCTATGTAGAAGATGCAGACAAGACATACAACCAAGCAATAGATGCAGGAGCCAAACCTACCATGCCTATGATGGATGCCTTTTGGGGAGATAGATATGGAAGTTTAATTGACCCATATGGGCATTCATGGGGAATTGCAACCCATCAAAAAGACATGTCTCCAGAAGAGATGCGCAAGGCAGCCGAAGAATTTATGGCAAAACAGATAGAAAAAACATAATGTAAGTAACAACTGAAAAGTGTTTAATTAGATCAAGGATAATTTCATTATAGTTGAAAAACTCAAAACCAACAATAATTTTTGTTTTTCTTGTAATTATAATATCTGGAATTGGATTTGTTTCTGCACAAGAGGATTCAAAAATTCCCACATGGATAAAAACCGCTGTTGGTTTTTGGGTAAATGGTCAAATTTCAGATGAAGAGTTTCTTAAGGCAATTGAATATTTTGTTGAAAATGAATTGATTAAGGTGCCTTCTAAAACAACAGATGATCAGGTTTTGATAGACAATCTGCAAATTTTACAAGGAGAGATTAACATGAAGATAGAACAATCCAGAACATTAGTTAATCTCCCTCAAATTCAAAAAGCACTTGTAAAGTCCAATGCTTCATTTGCTGAAACAGGTTCTCCTGAAGAAGTGATAAGACAGATAGATCAAAGATGGCAATCAAGTGATCCTAATGTACCAAACTCAGTTGCATACAATTTGATTCATAATCCTGCAGCAGAGGTATTACGTTCAATCATGGATATTGATCTAAAATCAGAAAGTCAATTCAAATATGCAGAAATCTTTGTTACTAATGCTTATGGCGCAAATATTGCCCAATCAGAAAAAACTTCAGATTACAGACAAGATGATGAGATTTGGTGGCAAAAAGCAAAAGAAAATGGTTTATTTTTATCTGAAGGGGGGTTTGATGAAAGCGCAGGAGTGTATTCAAGTGACATTTCCATTAGAATTTTAGATGAGAATGGAAATTTCATCGGAATTCTAAAGGCAGTGATAAATGTAGAGTCAATAACTGATGACGTTTCATAAATGAATCACACATAGTTGAAAGAACTAATTCACGTGGTTTATCTTCTGAATTTATGGTTGAATATCTGGAAGTGTAGTAAATGAGGAATTTACTTGTTTTATTACATCCTCAACATTAACGTCTCGTTGTGCAGATATTAAGATGAGGTATTCCTTAGTCGGGATACTTATCATAGTAACTTTGCCCCTTCTGGATGCAATGTAGTCGATTGGGCCTAATCCTTGATCAAAATCCTTTCTCATCAAGTATTCTAAAGTTAACTGAACGTACATCATTCTATTTTCTTTATCTTCCAAGTAAGATGTTATTCCTTCTTTAAAGTCTCCAGCGATTCTATTTCCCATTTTATCTAATACGCCAACAAATCGAATTTTTGGAGTTTCAAGAATTTTCTTGCAAGCTTCTTCTAAATGTTGATTTTGTTCATCCAATTTCATTTTTTAAAAAACATCAACAATAATAAAATTAACTGTTTTAAATTAATTTTATTTTATTAAAAATTTACAAAAGATAATTGCAAGAATCAATTATTATTTTTGTATGCAAAAACATCATAAATTTCATCGGAGTCCTTTGAAGTATAAGTCCAATCTTTCAAATCATTTGTAACATGTTCAAACATCTCTTGAACAGTAGGGTGAAGTCTATCAAAAACGTCTTTTCCAACAACAATTTGATTTGGTTGTGCTAACGACTGAACTTTTGCTGCCATATTCATAGAGGCCCCAAGAAGATCAACAAGAGACCTTTTCTCATCTGAGCCATATTGTACTACTGTATTAGCACCATAATCAATTCCAATTTTTATCTCTAGCTCAGGTAATTCAGAATCTTCTTCACTTAGGGTTTTGTTGATTCCATATTTTACAACACGCAACATAGATTCTGCACACCCTGCTGCATCATCAGCCGCTTGTAGAGAGCTTCCCTTTCCAACAAAATATCCAATGACAGCATCGCCAGAGAATTTCAACACAAAGCCACCACACTGGCTAATAACATAAGACATCTCCTGAACAAAAGAACTTATGACTACTGAGAGTTTTTCTGGAGGCAATCTCAAGCTTAATTTGGTTGAACCAACAAGGTCAACGTAAATGACTGCCATCTCAACTTGCTCATATAGATGATTTCGCAAAAAGTCTTCAGATGCATCTATAATTTGAGAATACTTGTATCCTTCTTTTAGAGAATCGCGTATTCGAGTTTGAACATTTTCGATCAGGGTTTCAGAATCTACTGTCTTGTTTTCACTTTTGCCTAAAAGTATGTCTACAATACTTATGGATTTACTTTCGTGGTTTTCTGGTTTTGATTCCATATCTTCTATATAGAATAATGAATAATCATCCTCTTCTTAAATTATTTTATGTAAAATCCTTAAACACAAATACAGAAAGTAGACAGGTTGGAGAGTTCTTTCTCCACCATATCATAATTATCTAGGTTTTAGCGCACCAAGCGATCCAGGCATCACGTATCTTCAAAAATTACAGATAAAAAGCTGATCGTAGACAACAATGCTGGCAGATTTAGTTGAGTATCGTATGCTTTACATTGAGAAAAATAATTTGTTAAAAATCAAATCTCACGATTATGGGAATTTAGTGACTTGGCTTTTATCATACACTTTATCCATTTCTATCATCATGTCTATATGGGACCCATGAATTGTACCATGTACTTCTACCTGATACTTTCCTGCCACAGTAGGAACAAATACTGCAGTGTATCTTCCTGGTAGGTTTTCATCTGCCACTATAGGCAGGGTTAACTCACTGATTCCAACAGATAATGTGATCTTCATACTTCTCTCAACATGGCTTACTCCATTTTCAAGTAATTCTATTTGAGGAATCATCTTCTTCACCATCTGAAAGTGTGGGCATCCTCCTTCATGGCCTCCATGACTGCTTTTGTCACCGTGGTCTCCACCACCACAGCCATGCTTACCTTTCTTTGTAGTATCACTTACTAGAATCTCAATTCCGTTGATCTCACCTACTGCTGGAAGATCTCTTATCCAGTCAACTGTTACTTTGTATTTTCCAAACATTCTCTGATTATCAAGAAGAGTTGTTTGTTTTACATGAGATTTTTTTGAGGTTTGACTGTATGAATCTCTTTCATAAGCATCATCGTCATCAATAGAATCGTCTGATTTGTATTCAGCAACATCATCGTAATCATCATCTATTGTTTCAACAGGATAGTCAACAACAGTTACACTTCCAACCATCCAAGGATGTGCAATACAATAGTATGGATAAGTACCAACATCAAATTCATTAAACGTAAACTCAAATTCGCCACGAGGCATCATTATTCCACTATCAAACAATCCATCATGTCCCTCTTGTGGAGTTCCACTAGTTACAGTATGTGCTGTAGTATCATCATTAATCCATTCTACTTCACGACCTTCATTGATTGTTATTTTGCTTGGAACATAACAAGTGTCATCATTAGCACATGAAGGAGATGCAGCACCTATTGGAATTCTTACTGTCTGTTCACCTTCTTCAGCAAAAGCAGGAGTTATCAAAAGAATCCCTGAAAGGCTTACTGAAAGTATCAAAAATAATAGAACAGACGAAGAATTCACGATGTAATTGCTACTCATACTGAATTAAAGGAAATTGACATTTTCCAGAAGTGAAAATCATTTCTGGAAAATGTAATTTGATTTTTAAGAAAGATGAGAGATTGCAATCGCTGAAATGATTCCACCTAGACGATTTCCACATATGAAAACTATTTCTGGAAAATGTATTTTGGTATATAAATAAAAAAAGTTTTCAGAAGCTATGGAAACTAAAACAATTGGGATGATTACAACTGCGGTAATTGCAATTGCAGTAGTTGGCAGCATTACAACATTAGGCCAAAAGGATATTCCATCAGAACATACACCGGACAAATATGCAGTCGATTCTCAGACATTGACTATCCAACTTGAAAACGACAAGCCTGTTTTAGTGGTTGATGTGAGATCAGAGTCTCAATTCCAAAATGGACATATATCAGGGGCTTCACATGACAATTACCTTGATTCTGCGGTATTGGAAAAACGGGTAAACACCATACAGAAGAGACTCCCGGAGATAGTTTCATCATATGAGATAATTCTGGTAGATCAGGATGGTACTTTAACAAAACAAACAGCCCAAACAATGTCAGATATGGGAATTAAGACACGTTATCTTGATGGTGGAATGAATAACTGGAATCAAGATCTAGTTTCTAGCTCACAAACTACTATCAATACAAAAGAATTATTTCAGAAAATAAAAGCAAATGATGACATCTATTTGTTGGATGTAAGGGAGCCTGATGAATTATTACAATCCAAGATAGAGGGTGCAGAGAACATACCTTTGGCGCAGATATTTGAGCCTAATGGAATGGATGTAATTCCAACTGACAAACCTGTGATAGTAATTTGTGGTTCAGGAAACAGAGCAACAATTGCTACATATGCACTTGCTCAAGAAAATATTGATTTTCAGGTTCTTGAAGGTGGTATGAATGCATGGAACTCCAGTTTTGGATAGAAGGGAAATGTAAATTCCATTGTTTTTTTATTTTTATAAAATCAAGATTATATGCTATGAAAAATGATATCATAGCAGATTATGGCAGATTTTAAAATTCTTCCAAGAGATTCAAATTATAGAAAGGCGATTCTAAAGGCCTTGTCGGATGAATATTCTAGAACTATCATAAATTATGCCATTGAAAAACCAAAATCAGTTGTAGATATTGTAAAGGATTGCAATATTCCAATGACTACTGCATACAGACGTGTTCATGAATTAGAAGAAAACAAAATTCTGAAGGTTACAGGATCAATTGTTACTAATGATGGAAAGAAATACTTTCTTTACCAGAGTAGGCTCAAGGCAATCTATGTAGTATTTGGATTGGATGCTTTAGATGTGCAAATTGTAGACAATGATGGAATGGGAACTAGTTCTTATTGGTAGATTTTGCTTTTTGTATCACGCGAATGTGTTCTAAACATTTTTACTATATCTTAGGGCCAATTAGTTTTTTCAAATGAAGTCTAGTTTGTTGAGTGGGTAAACTCTAAGTTTTTTACTCCGTTTTTTTCGATTTGCTCTCTTAGAATGTTTACAAATTCTTTGGCATCTTTTTTTGGTATTGAATCTATGGTAGTTTCTTCTTCAATTCCCCATGCTCTTTGTAGGGATGCTTGACTGATTGTGTTTACTTCGGCAAAGCCAGCACCGTTAAAAATTATGGCTGATGATAAAGGACCTTCTTGAAGTTTTAATGAACCAATATTGTCATAGGACATATCCTTAATGAGATTTTTCATTCCAAGTGCTGTGACATTTCTAACTATAATTCTTTTATCTGTTGCAAAAATTATGTTTACATTAGTTGTAGAACGTGCCTGTTTTTCTTTGTCTTGTTTTGTGACATAAAGAATTCTTTCATCTCGGTCCAGATATTTTTTGATTTTTTTTATCCCATTATTATTGTCAGTTAATTTTTCAGAAATTCCGAAATCTTCAAACTGCATTCCCCTTGCATTTTTTATGGCATCTATCATTAATTGCGGGGGTGTTATGTTTTCTGATTCTTCATAGTATTTCTGTATGTAGAGATTAAGGGAATTTGCTACAGATTCAAAATCTTTTATCTGAAATATTGGTGAATAGATTCCATTATCTCCAACAAATGTAATTTGCAAATGTTTTGATGTTGATTTGTCTTTTAATCCCAAAGTTGTAACTTTCTTTTTTGTTGATTTTTCGGTGTAATCAATACTCTCAAATTTTTGAATTGAAGGTAATAGAATTTCGAACTGAATCTCGTCTTTTACAATAAATAATATCCTTCTATTGTCATCAAAGTTTTGTATTGACAACATCCCTTTTTGTTTGGGAAAATCAGGCTCATTCTCTTTGTATTCTGCCTCGTAATAGGATGTATTTTCACAAATGTGCTTGTTGCATTCTACACAGATTTTTCCTTTTATTTGCCAGTCCAGTTTAGGCTCTATTTTTCTTAGGCCCAGTTTTTTATCACATCTAGCACATAAAACCATTGGACAAAAATAATAATTTCAGAGAGATAAATAAAAAGATCGTTCATTTAAGAAAAACAATTTTTCATCAATAATCAGTTATTATTCTCAAAATCTAGTGTAAAATCTAAACTTCTAATAAAATTCTACTACTTATTGTTCTAAGGACATATTATGATGACGTATTGCAAACTTTATGAATAATCTTGATGATGAATTTTGTCTGCTTTAATTTTAATTAAAATTCTCTTTTCATCAGGAGAGCGTCTAGGATATTTATCCATTCCAAGATAACGTTTTGCCAATTTATCGATATGGTCTTCTGCCTCATTCGTTGTTAGATCTATTACTTTTCCTCGAATTGCTACCATATGATATGGATTTTCATTATCATAAATTGAAAGAGCAACTCGTGGATCTTTTCTTACATTTTTTTCTTTTAATCTTCCTACGGCAGTGTTTATCAATATGGTATCTTCTTCATGATCAATCCAAGTGGGTGCCACATGAGGGGAGCCATCTCCTAACAAAGTAACAAATGATGCAAAATTTTTCCCTTCTAATAATTTTAGAACTCCAGGTTCCAACGTACCCATAATACGCACTTTCTAAGTTCTCATAAAAATCTGTTTCATACATATTTGCATTTATTAGCCAAAATTTGATGGTGCAAAATCTTTGCTGCTGACTATATCCCCATGCATATTGTACTTCCACTCAAATTTGAACTCAAAAAAAGACCTTTTTAGTTCAAAAACGACGTTAAACCTGCCCTTTTTTACGCCTAACTTGTGCCTGAAAAATTTCAAATCACAATCTTGTTTTTAGCTCTACAGCATCCGCTAGTTTGATTAAAGATAAAATCATCAATAGTCGTGTATATGTTCCACTTGATGAATAAAATGATTCATCGCGCATAGTCTCTATGTAAGTGGCTGAACCGGTGTGTTGGTCTATTAGTAAAGGCTGGCTCACCACTCGCCGAAGCTTGTGATCTACACCACCTTCCTATCAACGCAGTCTTCTGCTGCCGACCTTCATCTTACGAAAGAATAACTTGTCTCGGGATAGGATTCGTGCTTAGATGCTTTCAGCACTTAGCCTAAACGGCTTAGCTGCCCGGCCTGCCTTGTCAGACAACCGGTAAACCAGTGGCCACGCTGCTCTGTTCCTCTCGTACTCGGAGCAACTTCCCCTCAGTTATTCGCGCTTCCATCAGGCAGAGACCGACCTGTCTCACGACGGTCTAAACCCAGCTCATGTTCCCTTTTAATAGGCGAGCAGCCTCACCCTTGGCCCCTGCTGCAGGACCAGGATAGGAAAAGCCGACATCGAGGTACCAAACCGCGGGGTCGATAGGAGCTCTCGCCCGCGACGA